>DAIDIP010000008.1 GCA_027451745.1 Candidatus Melainabacteria bacterium | reverse complement strand
GTAATTTAATAGGTAGTTCATTCAGCTTAACTAGTACATCAGGCAATATTGCATTAGGTGCAATGACATCACCTGGAGCAATAACCGTAACAGCTAATGACGGTACAACCGGAAATGTCAATGTAAGCGGAGCAATATCATCAACAGGTGGAGCAGTTGGAATAACAACTGGAGCTAATGGCACACTAACAGTTAATTTAGTTGGTGGCAGTGTTATCACGAGTGGAAGTGGAACTGATATTACATTGGCCGGTAAGAATGTCAATAATGCTGGTAATGCATCAGCTAATCGTGATTTAATAATCTCTGCTGATAATTTGAGCAATACTGGAACATTAAGTACATCTAGAGACTTAGATGTATCAAGCTTTACTTCTGGAACAGCTTTGAACATTAGTTCAGCTAATGGATTGACATTAACAGCAGCAAGAAATATCAATTTCGGTTATAACAATGCCTCGCAAATAAATGTAAGTGGCATTGCAATAAATGCTGGCGGCAATGTTTCATTCAACGGTGGAACAAATTCAGTAACAGCAACACCAACATCAATTACTGGAACAGTAATTGGTGGCGGAGCAAGTAATTTAATAGGTAGTTCATTCAGCTTAACTAGTACATCAGGCAATATTGCATTAGGTGCAATGACATCACCTGGAAGCATTACAGTAGCAAATAATGATGTAGGAATTGGAGCGACCCACGGCAATGTCACAGCAAGTGGAGCAATATCATCTACAGGCAGTACAATAAGCTTAGCCAGTGGCAACCAAGGTACATTGACGATAAATAATGCTGTAACAGGTAATAATGGAGTAACAGCAACAACGGCTAATTTAGTTAATAACAGCAATATATTAGCCAATAATGGCAATGTAAGTATTCAAAGTAACGGAGCAGGAAATGCTTTAGTAATGAATTCAGCTAGCGGTTCTACAGTAGTAGCAACAACAGGCAATGTCAATTTCAATGGAACGAATGCAGGCTCAGTGACGATACAACCAATAAGTGGGGTAACATCATTAGGAGACATAACAGCTGGTGGCGGGGTGGTTAATGTAAACATTGGATCAGGCAATGCGAATATAGCAGCCAATTCGATAAGTGGAACAATACAAGATCCAAATGCTAATTTTGGCACTCCGGCAGCTGGAGGCGTATCAATAACAGTGGCAAGCGGACCAGCTACAATAGGAAACTTTGCTACAGGTAATTCAATAACGATATTGAATAACAATAGTACAGGAACAGTAGCAACAGTGGGCAATTTAAAAGCTGAAACAACAGTAGCAATCACTACTGGAAATTCGGCATCGTTAACCGTAGGAACAGGAAATACAGTATTAGCAGGAACAGGAATTAGCTTCACCGCCCCAACACAAAATATCAATGGAATGGTCACAGCAACAATTGGAGATGTAAATGTACAAAGCAATGCATCTGGATATGCATTGACAGTAAATATGGGAGCTAATGTAAGTGGTAACCGCACGCAATTAGTAGCAAGCAATGGGGCTAATAATGTTAACTTCAATGCAACAAATGCTGGAGCGGTAACAATAACAGGTGGAAGCAGCAATGGATTAATATCAGCTGGAGACCATGTGGTAATGAATGGAGGAAGTGGAGCAGTAAATGCGAATGTCAATCAGATAGTAGATTGTATCAATGCCAATGGCTCATCAGTATCAATAACAACAGGAACAGGTAATTTAGACTTCTGCTTAGGAGTGACAAGCACTGGAGGAGTAACAATAGCAGCTAATGGTGGAGCAATTAATAGTGGAGCAATAACAACCAGTGTAAGCGGAGTAGGAAATACTGCTGGTAACGTACTACTAACTGCGGCTAATGGAATAACAGTAGGAGATATAAATGCCAATGGTAGTGGAGGAGCAAGTGGGGGCACAGTAAGTGTAACAAGTGCTGGACAAACAATAAATGGAACACTAATAAGCGCTATAGGAAGCGGAGCAGGCAATGGCGGAAATATAACAGCTAGTGGCGGAAGCTTAGTATTAACGAGTCAAAATGGCAGTGGTAATAGTATAGATGTAAATGCTGGTGGAACAGGATATGGTGGAAGCATAGCAGTAACAACCACTTCGCCAACATCATTTGTAATCGGAAGTGGATCGGCAACAGGTAATGGCATACAAGGCAATATATCTGCTAATGGAGTGAATGGAGGCGCAATTACGATAACCAGCTACGGTGATCAATCATCACCGACGCCTGTTCCCAATCAAATAGTAAATGGAACCATAACTGCTAATGGAACGACAGGAAGCGGCGGAACAGTACTCTTCCAAGGACAACAACCAGCAGGATCAGCAGCATTAACGACGCAATTTGCTGGTGGTTTAGTACAAGCTAAAAATGATAATGATGATACAGGAATCATTGGCTTTAACGGTGGACAAGGACAAAATGTAACTATAAGTGGCACAGGAACAGTGCATGCAGGGCAGGCGGTAAGAGTTGGAGCTCTTGATCCAAATACATTGGCACTATTGCCGGTTTCATCAGGAACAATTATTATCAGTCCTGGAGTATCAATCAGTAATGCTTTAGAAACCAACGGATTCATTCCTCCACCACCTAAGCCTACACCCACACCAACACCAGAATCAGGTGGTAGAGGTTTGCTCATATCTGAAGTGCCATCTACTAGTGAAAATACATTTGGAGCTGATGTATCCAGAACCGCTTTGGACAACACTCCTTTGACTGGTTATGTCAATATGATGGAAGAAGATGAAAAGCGTCGCTCTAAGAGAGCTACTCGAAGAAATAAAACATCCATTATTCCTGGAGCTAAGAGCTACAATCATACATTTACCGGCAAAGAGCTAGGCATGTTACTTAGAGACGGTATGAAGCTGTACAATACGACTGATGCGAACCATCTAAGTATAGATAAAGGCAACATTTTGTTAGCGCCTACCAATGATATTGTCGTAAGCACGCACGAAGGCAATGTACACATGTCATCTGGAGCAATAGCATTTGTAATGGAGTCTGGACATGATGTTGTGATCTACGATTTACGTCAAAGCGGTCCAAAGCAACTGTATGTAATGATCAATAAACATAAGCTTGAGTTGTATCCAGGACATATGATGGTATTGACCAGACAAGATGTGAATGATTTTGAAGATATCGATACTGAATGCCATATGATTAGTTATCGTGGTGCGCAAGAAGTATCAACAAATGACAAACAAGTGAAAGCATTCGTGGCAGAATTCTCTATTGCTTCAGCAATAGTAACAGTACAGCCATTGAAAGAGCTTATTGCTTCTAATAATAAACAAGATCAAGTAGTCTTAGAAAAGATCATAAAAGGCGCTGTTATGTTAGGTGACTTTAGCGGCACTATAGACCTAGATCAATTGGCAAATCTTGATCAACTTTCAATGGCGGAAGATGTTAAAGCTAGAGACTGATCCTTTTGGGTATGTCTTTTTGATGGGTTAGTTTTTGCCAGTCAAAATCAGCTGAGCGCTTTCCAAGTTTGGCAGTCAGTTTCCAAACATCGTAAGTAGCTGGATCTATAGCCAAAATATTTTTTCCATCAGTTACTAAGTAAACAGTTTTGTGACTGCCAGTTAATTCGGGTAAATCAACGCCAACATTGTAATAGCGACCATTAAGCTTGATATTTATTATAGGAGCCGTAAATCCTGAGGAAGCAGAAACAGTTACATTTCTGCCATCCGCTTTTAAAGGGACATATTTATCGGCGGCATTATAATAGGTTGAGCCTAGCTCAGCGGTTTCTAAACATGTCATTTTGACAAATGCTTGCAACACTGTTTTCTTGATGTGTAGATCAGTAACGTCTGAACTACTTTTTTCAGCTCCTAAAGCGGTAGCGGGATCTAAGTCAGTTACTCTGCCTTTGAGAATGATGTTTCGATCCACGGCTTGAATGCTAGTCATGCTTGCAAGAGCTTTTAACCGAGCGTCGGTTTTGCCAACACGTCCTTGCAGTGGTGGTGTCAAATCTTTTAAATTGTCTAGTGCTGCCTGTAAATAAGGATTGAGCGAGTCATATTGTCTAAATAAAGCAATAGACTCCTGATATAGAGGTACTGCCAGTTGTTTTTGCCCTAATAAACGACGAGATTGTGCCTCAGCAAATCTTGACTCTGCCATGTATTTTTCATTGCTACCGGCTGCCGCAAAACCATCCCCAGCCATTTTAAAATAACGTGTTGCTAAAGCATACCTTTGTGCTGATAGTGCCGCCACGCCTTGTTTGTATATTTGTGCAGCTTGCCAGGCTTGCAAATTATTGCCGAGTTGTTCTGTGACTTCAGCTTTACCATGTAAAATAAATGACTTATTATTGATGGACGAATCTTTTTTCGGACCAGCTTCTGGTGCTACAGTATTGTCATATTTGTAAGCCACAGAACTATGTTTTTCAAGCTCCTGGGAAAAGACAGGTGGTTGACTAAATAGCGTAGCGCTAGCGATTAATAATCGCCAGTTTTTACTTGAGTTGTTAACTTTAGAGATCATTTGATCACCGCTCTGATTATTAGCTTAACGCAGAGAGACTTTAATTTCAGAATTATTTAGCGATACGGACAGACATTTATAATTATCGATGCATGCATAGGCTTCCGTCAAAGCACCGGCTGGGAAAGTAGTAGTTAGAGCAATAACTGTCATCCCTGCGTCTCGTGCTGCCCTTACGCCCTGCGGCGCGTCCTCAAAAACAAGACAGTTGGATGGGTGGATATTTAATAAAGAGGCAGCTTTTGCATAACCTTGCGGACTAGGTTTTCCCTTGGTAATGTTTTCAGCAGTAATTAATACATCTGGTTTGTCTATTTTGGCGTATCTTAGCTTTTCGTCTACAACCTCTTGAGTGCCAGAGGTAACAATACCCCACTTATTTTTAGGTATTAATCTGAGTATGTCTAATGAGCCTGGAATAGGTGAAATGTTCTCCGGGTGCGCTAATTCAAGAGCATTTATTTTAACTTTCTCTAGCTCGGGGTCTAGGTTGGGTTTCAGGGTTCGGACTATGTCGACCGCGCGTGTACCATTAAAGCGGTGCACTAGATCATGGTATTCGAGATTATGCTCAGAACACCAGGTTTTCCATGCATATTCAACACATTTCCAGGAGTCAATTAAAGTACCATCCAAATCAAAAAGGATAGCCTCACAAGAAATAGGTATCATCGTTATTAAACAATTTGTGCTAAAACAAAATTAGTATTCCTACCCGAAAAACAATTTTACTAGAGATACTTGTCCTTGAGCGCTACCTATGGCTATTTGTTGTTTGTTTCTTTACATCTAAGACAATTAATTCTCTTACGTTTTTGAGGTAAGCTATCTGCAGTAAGTATCAATAATTGACTAGGAATACAACTTGAAAACAGTTATCGAACCATTTAAAATCAAGGTTATTGAGCAAATTAAATTTACCACCCCGGAAGAAAGAGAGAAAATTTTACGGGATGCTCATTTCAATCTTTTTCAAGTTGCTGCCGAGAACGTAATTATCGATTTGCTTACAGATAGCGGCACAAGTGCAATGAGTACAGAGCAATGGGCAGGTATGATTCGCGGTGACGAATCTTATGCTGGGGCACGGAGTTTTTACAGTTTCGAAAAAACTCTGAGGGAAATTACAGGAATGCCGCATATATTTCCCACGCACCAAGGGCGAGCTAGTGAAAGAATATTGTTTACTTTGGTTGGAGGAAAGGACAAGTTTATTCCTAGCAATAATCACTTTGATACCACTAGAGCAAATATTGAATACACTGGAGCACAGGCTATTGATCTAGTAATAGATGAAGCTTACCAAACAGATAATCTATACCCTTTCAAGGGAAATTTAGATATCGAAAAACTAGAGCACTTCGTTAAAGAGGTAGGAGCTCAAAACATTCCCTTATGTATGGTAACAATTACTAATAATAGTATTGGTGGACAACCGGTCAGTTTGTCTAATTTGAAAGGAATAAAGCGAGTTTGCCAGCAATATAATATCCCTTTCTTTATAGATGCTTGTCGATTTGCCGAAAATGCTTATTTGATTCAACAGAGAGAAAAGGAATATTCTCATCTTAGTGTACGCGAAATTGCTAGACGAATATTTGATCTAGCCGATGGAGCATTAATCAGTGCCAAAAAAGATGGCTTGGTAAACATTGGTGGGGTTTTGCTACTTCGAGATAAAAAACTTGCCGAACAGGCTACTAATTTATTGATATTAACTGAAGGATTTACTACTTATGGTGGCTTAGCTGGACGAGATTTAGAGGCAATGGCTCAAGGCTTTGTAGAGGTTTTGGATGAAAATTATTTGTGCTATCGCTTGCGCAGCATAGAGTATCTGGCTGAACAGCTTATTAAAGCCAATCTTCCAATTATCCAACCCAGTGGAGGACATGCTGTGTATATTGATGCTAAGGCCTTTTGTCCTCATATTCCATCTCAACAGTATCCTGGGCAATCGATAGTTTGCGCTCTTTACAGACTGGCAGGAATAAGGGCTACTGAGCTTGGCAGAGTAATGTTTGGAAAGCGTAAAGATAATTCGAAGAGTGAAACACTTTATCAAGCACCATATATGGAGCTTGTTCGTTTAGCTATCCCTAGACGTGTATATACTCAAAGTCATATGGATTATCTAATTGAAGCTTTAGTAGAAATATTCAAAAATAGAGATAAGCTTCGCGGCTTAGAAATTGTAGAAGAACCTGTGATGCTAAGGCATTTTACTGCTAAATTTAGAGAATTGAACTGATTAGGATTGAGTCCCCAAATAATGGACGACTTTAACGAGGAAAGAAATGGCTGGCAGTATTAAAACAAACAAATGGTTGGAATTTGTTTTAGCTACTGTGTGCTTCTTGACGCCTATGGTAGTTGTGGTGCCGTGGAGCAAACTCGAACAATCAAATGATTTTGCAAAATGTTATGCCGCCAGTTATTTAATGCATAGCGACGCTTATCGATTAATTTACAATGCAAATGTTTTTGCGCCTCCTGTTATTGGTTGGATCTTTTCTCCTCTGTCATATCTTAAGTTGAAAATGGCTCTTTATGCATGGATTGCGATAGCTATAATAGCTATGTTTGTTTCTTGTTTAGTCATCTGCCAATCACTAGGAATAAAGGGGAGCAAAAAACTTTGGGTCTTTGCTTTTTTTGGGGCATTGGGACCTTGTGTTATGTCAGTCTGGCATGAGCAGCTGTTACCGTTTATTCTTTTTGCACTAACAGGTTTATATATTTCCCTGAAAAAAAGACGCTTCATATATGCAAGTATTTATCAGTTTTTGTTATGGCTCAAACCTTATATTTTATTTCCTATTATGATTTCAGAGTTGGCCGCAGGACAAACCAATCTAGTTGTTATTAGTTTTTTGCTTGCTGTAATAGGTGTACTTATTTCTTGTGTAAGAGGCGGCACTAGTATTCTTTGGAATTATTGGCAGCTTTGTTTGTCTCAAAAATTGGATACCCCTTTGTTATCTTTGTTGCAGGCTTTTGCTGTCCCTAATCATATTCTTGTTTCGGCATGGCAACTCGATTTATATAGATCAATCACTACAGTGCTTTATGGCGCTTTACTGGTGATAGCATTTTTTGCAGGTAAAGAAATAAAAGCCAAAAAGCTACCTTTGTCTATTCTATTCACTTTTATAGTTCCTCTGACACTGTGTTTGTTTTCTTCTATCCTTCCCTACGATTTATTGTTGATAGCCCCGGCAATCCTTCTTGTGGTCGTTTCACAACCGCAAGGGTGGCGCAAATATTTGAAAGCCATTCTTGTGCTTGTTATTTTAGCTGTTTTGATTTTGCCAGATTATTTAGCGATATTTTCTTTGGGAATTTTTAGGAATACGGTTTTTAGCCCGTTCTTTTGGGCAACACTAGCTTTTTCAATTGGCTCTCTGATAATAGAACGTCAGTCTGTTGGTGGTCACGCAGATGTCCATGATTCTTAATAGCTATGCACTTTGAAGCTATTGCTTCTAGGTGCCATATTTTGTTAGAGAACCGTGTTTGCGAGCTTCTTCATATAGATATTTAAAAATAGCGCTAGCGAACAACATATAAAGGACATTAAGTAAGAAAGCCCATTGCAAGTGGTACCAGTCCATGCGACCGGTGGCCAATATTTGTCTCATCCCTTCAAAAACGTGAGTTGGCGGCAAACATAAAGATATGATTTGTAACCAATGGGGTAAAACACTGACAGGATAAAAAACTGCAGAAAGTGGTTGTAAGAAAAATGGAATAACCCATATTAGTGTTGCCGATGTATGTCCGAATCTAATAAGAAGCCCGGTAGAGAATAATCCTATCGACCAGCCCATAAATAGCAAGTTTAAAAACAGCAAAGTGCACGGCAAACCTATGACCGCAAAACTAAAGGAATAGCCTAAATAAGCAACTACGGCTTGGAGAATAAAAACAAAGAGTGCTTGCAAAAAACCAACTAAATAGCAGGCAGCAATGTGAGTAACTACACCAACAGGGGCAATAAATATATTGAGCAAGTTATGTGATTCTATATCGTCCAAAAAAGATAGACAAATAGCTTGCTGGGCTCGAAATTGAACAGTCCACAAAATAATTGCAGACAACATGAATATAAACACGCTTGGCAAAGCGTGACTAATTTGACTTATGTATATGGTAACAAAGCCCCACACGGCCAGATCTACCATTGGGAAAAAGACAAAATCGGCCAAACGAAAACCGCTCCTAAGCCAGATAATGCTGTTCTTGTATATAAGAGCTCTTAGAGGACGCAAAGTCATTTTAGTGTTTTAACCTCTTCAATGTATATAGAATCGTTAGTAGATAGAGAAATGTAGACCTCATCGAGGCTTTCGCTGCCAAATTTGGCCATGATTTCGCCTACGGATCCTTGCGCGACAATTTTGCCCTTTTGCATGAATAAAATGCGATGACATAGCTCATGTACATCAATCATATTGTGCGAAGTGTTGATAATTGTCATATTATTTTCTGCTTGCATTTGGGCAAGAATTTGTCTTGTTTTATCGGCAATATAAGGATCAAGGCTTGCTGTAGGCTCATCTAGAAGCAATAATTCTGGACTATTAAGCAAAGCCTTGCATAAATTGACCCTGGTTTTTTCTCCAGATGATAATCCGCCTGTTAATTTATTTCTTAGAGGAGAGACTTCAAAAATTTCAAGTAAATATTCAATACGTTGTTTGCTTTTCTCAACCTCATAGATATCTGCAAAAATATTCAAATTTTCTTGCACAGTAAAATTGTGCGAAAGAGATTGATAAGCAGAGGCAAAATTCATTCGCTTCAAAATTTTATTTTTTTGACTGTCTAAATCATGACCAAATATTTTTATCTGGCCATAAGTAGGCTTAATTAGACCTAGCATCATATGCATGGTTGTAGTTTTGCCAGCCCCATTAGCTCCGAGCAATCCGACAATTTCTCCTTTGCTGACGCTAAAGCTAAGATCATTTACTACAGGAGTATTTTTAAATTGTTTAGTTAGATTTATTACTTCAACTATATTGTTATTCATGACAAATGTTTCCTTGACTTCGAACCGAAGCGAGTATGCTTTCTTGATAGCAGAGCATTCAATAGCGTGATGCAATAGCCAGAACGATTGCGGTGATATTTTAAAAAAATAAATGATTCAAAAAAATGTTCGCTATAGCCTGGTTGACTGAGTGCTGCTCAACGAAAACCAATTGAGATTCTAGGTATTGAATTGAATATAAACATATAAAAATACCTTGGCTAGAAAGCGAGGATGTTACTTTAACAAAAAGAACTTTGCTTCGCAAGTTAAAGGCAATTTAGTAACGCATATAAGACCTTTTATCACCATATTTTGTCGGTATTAATCCCTATAACGGGCTATAAAAGCAGTCTTTCTCATTGGGTATATTAAAAATGGCGGATAAATCTATATCAAGGTGGGGATTATGGGGTGCATCGACAGAAGACAAAAGTTGGCTTTGGATGAAGCCTACAAACTATATCGTCAAATTATTAAAAAAGAAAAGCAAGCCAATATATATCAAATAGCGCATTGCCTGACAACTTTAAACGAGGCATTAAATCATTACGATTGCAGTCAATTTAAGCTTACTAAAAGGCTTTGGCAAAGGATTTATGAGAGTCTATGTGATTTGTTGATTACTTCATTTCCTTCTTATTTGGTCGTTTATGATGAAGAAGGCAATATACAAAAGCCATTGCAGGCAATAACAGAGCCAGCCATGGTAGAAATACACGCCGAAGGTTTAAAGCGAAAAACTGACATTTTCAAGCTAGATTTGGATCATTTCAATCCGATGACGAAAGCTAGATTGGAAAATATATGGTGTACAAAAGGGGCCAAATTGTCTCCAGAAGATTTTCAAAACCTTGAATGTGGTGATTTTTGTGCGCCCAAAAACTTTCTTGTAGGCGATGATGTTTTAAGTAACGAATCAGAGCTTGGTAGGCAAAGAGCATACAGAAGATGGTGGGAGCTTTACTGGCAAGCTTATTGCGCCAATGGAACATTAGAAAAACAAGCAGTTCAAGAAGAAATGCATATTCTTGAGACAGTCTGGGGAAATCTATATTATTAGGTTATAGATTTAGTGGAGTAGTAGCTAAATTGCTTTCTTTAATGTAAATATAGAAGAGATTTCCAAGGCACGTGATTGTTGGCTATCAGCTTAATGTGCCTAATGTTGTGAGAGTGAGTTATCAGATGTTGAAACGACTTTGTGTTTTTTGTGGGTCTAATGAGGGAAATAATCCAATTTATAAAGAAAGGGCCATCGAAATTGGAGAACTTTTAGGAAGAAAAGGTATAGGTGTTGTATACGGTGGGGGAAGCATAGGATTAATGGGGGCAGTAGCAGAAGCTGCCCAGCGTTCAGGATCAGAGGTAGTGGGGATAATTACCAAAGGTTTGTTTGACGTTGAAATAGCAAATAAGGCTATACCGCGTTTATGTGTGGTTGGTTCTATGCATGAGCGTAAAGCTTTGATGGCAGATCTTTCTGATGGTTTTCTAGCTTTGCCAGGTGGTTTTGGTACTCTGGAAGAGTTCTGTGAGGTAGTAACCTGGTGTCAGCTAGGGATACATCGTAAACCATGTGGGCTTTTGAATGTGAATAACTTTTATGATCCACTACTAAATATGTGTGATCATGCTGTCAAAGAAGGTTTTATCAATAATATTGATAGACAATTGATCTTGGCTGATGACAATCCAGAAAGATTGATCAATCGATTAAATAGTTTCGAAGTGCCACCGCCAAGCAAATGGTTGACATCAGCACAAGCTTAAAAGAGATACCGTAATACCTGAAAAACTAGTATCATTTACTGGTATAAGAGGTATAGCTGCGATGATTTCATACTCAATTAGAAAGAAATTTTTTCTTGCCTATTTGTTTCTGTTTTTGACTTTTCTTTTAGGCGTGAATCAAAGAATTTTTGCTTTTAATGTTGCAGAAAGCCAAATTGTTTTAGCTATACCGTCTCAAACAACAGACAGGGACAATACAAAGAAAAAAAGCTTTTCAGGAAATGTTTCTTGGTATGGCATTCCTTTCCATGGAAGAAAAACTGCTTCTGGTGAAATTTTTGATATGAATAAATTGACAGCAGCTCACCTTACTTTGCCTTTTGGTACACGGGTATTAGTTGAAGATCCCAAGACCGGTAATACAGTGATTGTAAAAGTTAATGATCGGGGTCCGTACGTAAAGACTCGCGTTATGGATTTGGCTAAAGAAGGGGCTAGAGAATTGGGCACACTTAATCGTGGTGTAGCCTATGTTGATTGTTTAATAATATCGAATTATGCTGAGCATAAGTAACTCAATAGTCTAATCGGATTTATTTTTGCTTTCAATAATTTCTGCTTCTTGTTCTAATTTTTGGGCTTCGTTATCCTTGTTCATATGATGTAAAAGATTGGCATAGTTTCTAAGACTGGCAGCTACGCGCAAATCATCAGGACCAAATATTGATTTACGTATTGCAAGAGATCTTATATAGAGCTCTTGTGATTGAGAATAATTTCCTTGTTCGCGATAAAAACGAGCAAGGTTATTTAAATCATTGGCAAGGATTTCTTGACCACAACCTGAATCAGGTGATTCATCAATGGCAATTGATTTTTTTAGCAGCGACTCTACTTCAATGCCTTTACCCTCTTCTCTGTAAAGGAGAGCAAGATTACTTATGCTTGTGGCAAGGGCAGTTTTGTTTTTATTTGGACTCTTTTCCAAAATATCCACTATCTCTTTGCCCTCGCTTTCAGCAAGAGAATAATTACCTTGCTCTCTGTGTATTTCTAGGATTTTATTCAGACTAATAGTAATCTCTTGGCTATGATCACCAAATAGTTTTTTCCGAATTTCTAATGCCTGTTGGTATTGAGCAATGGCTTGAGAAAGTTTTTGTTGTTCTAAATAAAGATCGCCTAAATTATCGAGGCAATTAGCATATTCTTTGCTGTCTGTGCCGAAATCTTTTTGAGCAATATCAATACTGCGTTTGTATAAAGATTCTGCTTGATCGTATTTTTGTAATTCTCTTTCCACCATGGCTAGGTTGTTTAGCGCAATGATCAAATTTCTGCTATCAATATTTTTGCCATTTTCAAGTAGTTTTAGGGCTTTCCGAAGTAAAGCTTCTGCTTGTTCGAAATTACCTTGACTGCGATAAACAGCGGCCATTTTGTTTAGATCATCAGCAATTTCATTGCCATTACTAATAGTGGCATTTTGCCTGATGTTCAAAGCCTGGTTATAGAATTTATTTGCTTCTCCTGTATCGCCTTGATCTTCATAGATTTTCCCTAAATTATTTAGTTCGATGGCTACAGCTGGGCTATTTGAGCCATAGGCAGATTGAACTATAGCCAAGCAACGTTCAAGAGCAGATTTCGCCTCAGGAAATTTATGTTCTTCACGTAAAACAGAAGCCAAATTATTTAAACAAACAGCTAAGGAGGGATGATTAGGACCATTTGCTTTTTCGGAGATTACAAGAGCTTGCTGATAATACGATTCAGCCTTTTCCCAGTCGGATTTTTGGCAATACAGTTTCGCCAAATTATTTAATGTTGGAACTAATTCCATGCTTTGGGAACTGAAACTTTCTTTTTTATTTTCAAGGGCTTGTTTGAAAGCAGCTTCGGCTTCATCGTACTTACCTTGACTTTCCAGAACTAAGCCTAAATCATTTAGGCTGCTTCCTAAGTGAGTTTTATTGGCATTTGCTTGGCTATCGTCCACGGCACTTGAAAAGTACTTTTGGGCACTGGCATAGTCGGACTGTTTATAAGCCGCAGTACCAGCATCCATGAGCTTTTGCCATTGCGAATTTTGACAAGAGACAGAGTTGAAAGTGCTATTCAGGTAAAAACTTAATGCCAATAAAGTACTACAGCTGAGTATCGATCTTATGGGATTTCTAAGCAAAGTTGTCATTGTTTATTACTATTTGGCGAGTACTAAATTTATGCCTGCTACACTTTTAGTTTGCTGTCAGTTAGACCTGTCCATTTTAGCAGTGGGCGATTGGTAATAGGGAAAGATTCTTGGCCGTTCATCAATCTCTGGCAATGCCAGAAAGCAAAAATTGTGCAAAAGGAAAAGATTGGCTTATCTTTTTGGCGCTGTTTGTTATGGCCTTGATTTGCTTTTTGCCCGGACTTAATTACTATGGCATGCTTGATCCGACCGATAGTTTCTTTATAGAAGCAGCTAGAGAAATGATGCAGTGCAAACATTACATTATTGCTTTGGCAAACTATATAGAGTGGTACGAAAAGCCAGTACTATCATTCTGGTCGATGATATTGTTTTATAAAATATTCGGTATTAGTGCTTGGGCAGGGCGCTTGCCTGCTGCATTAAGTGGAATAATTCTAGTCATCTCTACTTATCTTTTTACTTTGCCTAAATTTGGTCGACGTACGGCCATTCTGGCATCGGTAATACTATGCACAAGCCCTTTATTTGTTATTGTGGGGCATGTGGCTTTAGCCGATGAGTTTTTAAGTATGCTATTTGGTATAGCTATGTTCTATGCAGGGCTGGCTTTGACTGCGACTGGGCAAAAAATAAATTTACTGGGCTATGTTTTTCTGGCATTAGCTGTTTTGTGCAAGGGACCTATATCAATAGTGCTTGCACTATTGACTATTTTTCTTTATTTAGTGATAGTAAACAATTCCTGGGAAAGTGCTAAAAAGAATTTTTTGTGCTTGCGTCCTTTCTCGGGATTTTTGATCGTTCTTTTGCTTTCTATTCCCTATTTTTACAGCGCTCATGTGAGTACAAATGGGGTATTTACTCAACAGTTCTTTTTGCGGCAAAATCTAGGCCGAATGCAGGGCACCGTCAACCATCAAGAAGCATTATGGTATTATATACCTATTTTTTTTGGTGGCTATTTCCCTTGGTCTGTATATTTGTTTCCTAGCCTGCCCTGGTTTAAAAAATTATTTTTGAAGCGTCTGAATTTGAACGAAAAACAAAAATTTGTTGTTTTTTGTGCTTGCTGGTTTGTTGTTGTAGCCAGTCTTTTTATGTCCATTCCCACCAAGCTTTACACATATATATTGCCTTTTAGTCCTGCTTTTGCTGTTTTGATTGCTTCATATTTAGATAGAGTGGTCCGCTCAAAAAGGATAAATATTAAAGATAAAAAGTCCAGTTTTTGGCTCTTGCTTCCAGCAGGCTTATGTTTAATTGCATCGATTGGAGCCTTTTTGTTTCTTTGGTTTATGCGACCTATGAAAATAGGTCTTCTGACCATAGTGTCTGCTGGACTTATGAGTATTGCTATATATAGTGCCAGAAGTTTATTTTGGTTCCTGAAAAGGAAATATAGGCATGCTTTGCTTAGTTTGGGCCTTTCTTCTATTTTGGCGTGTGCCATTCTTGTGCCTGCATTTTTTAGGTATTTTTATGAAGTGCATCAAGTTGTTTTTGAAAGGGCAATTACATTTGTGCAGGCCAAAAATGGCAGCCTGGCTACCCTTTTTTCACCCGTTCCTTCAACTAGTTTCTACTTGCAGCGCCAAGTACCGACAATAGAATCTATGCCACAATTGAGTAAATTTTGTCAAAGCACTCCCAAACCCCATTTTTTATTAGCCAGCAAAAATTGTTTAAAATTACCCGAACTGCAAGCTGCCAAACATATAATACTTAGCGATGGACACTGGTTTTTGCTGAATATTGATGGTTTTCCTTGGCAAAATTGAATATAGATTTTTAGGTCTTTTTTAAAAATAAGCTATTTAGTACCAGTTTTAATCTTGCCAGAAAGCTAAGCTTAAAAGTTTATTTGACGGTTTTGAATGTATAGAAAGACTTGGTCCAATGGACTCTAGCACGCGAGCCAAGTTTAGGGTTAATTTTGGCGAAATTAGTTGATTCGTGCAGATATTAAGCATTGACAAGTGGGCACGATTATATTGATGAGTGGTTTATTTCTCTTTAAATACAAGGGCAAGCCGGGTATATTTAATTAGTTGGCTAAGAAAGTCAGTGTTTAGCAAAAGTACATGCATTATTTACAGAGCTGGCGGTTATTTTAAATGGAAAAGTTGTTGAGACCACGTTATGGGACAGTAGCATTGGTCATGGCAGTTTGTCTTGGGCTAATGGCTCTGGTTTTGCCTCGCTTTCCTGATAAAGCTTGCAATTTTCCACTATGGGCATTTATTGTCAGTGAATATGTTTTTGCCGGTATCATTACTGTCTGCGTTCAGCTTCAGGCTCTGCGTCAGTCGTTATTTAATCTCAGGCTCACTCCGGTCTTTGCTTCAGTAGGTCTTATGTTTTTAGTTGGCGCTGTTGGAATAGTACTTAATCCGGTGGCAAGGCTAAGCCCTGATGGAGTAGCTTCTATTGGACTAGCGCAACTTACGATAATAAATTTAGGCATTTTGTTTTCCCTTATTGCTCTTACTGGTCCGCAGCAATTAAAAGCTGAAGAGATTGGAAGTGAGGATTCTGACGCTGCTGCGTCTACAAGTACAAAAATCAAGCGCCTAACACAAATTAGGATAAAGGCTTTAAGCAAAAGCCATGATGGTTTGCCAGCCCAAGAATTACCTGCTGACGGTTCGGCACAGAGCCAGGCTACTTCAGATCAGCAAATTATAGATACTAGTCAGATGACAGCAAGAGAAACGGCTCCACACATGCCAAGTCAGCCAATTTCTGCAAAATCCCAGCAAGAAAGTCAAACAAATCATCAGAAAACAGGACGCATATCGGTTCAACAATTAATGCAACGGTTACAAAAGCCAGGCGGTAGAAGTTCAGATGCTTCCACTGTGGAAAGACCTGCTATTGCTGCATCAGGACAGGCAGAAGATGGTCAAAACCAAATAGCAAAGGAATCACCTCCAGAAATAAGAAGACTGCCATCGGTCAATCCAGCAAAAACCCAAGTCAAAGCTATTGATCCTAATAAGCCTACTAGCAGTGCTATCTCAAAACTACAGGCTCTGTCTGCAAGCGGTACAGGAGCAGCTGGTCTTTTTCAGCCAGGTAATAGTCTGCAAGGGACTGAGCAAGCGGGACTAAGATCGGTTTTGGATCGTTTAGACAATGAAGAAGCAATACCAACGAATGTTGCGGATGCTGCAAGTGCACATCCGCAAGTAGAAAGTTCTGCGGTTGCAAGTACTTTGTTTAAAGAGTCTGTCGATAAAGATATGGACAATGCGTTTGCAAAAATTGTGCCAGCAGAAGCACAAAGAGAAATTACAAATGTGCGCAAAGAACCCCGTATTGAGTCAGTTGCATCTGCAGAAATATTGACGCCAGCTGCTCCATTCCAATTCGCTCCTGCCAAAAATGATTTAAACGAAGCTAGCATTGAGCAGTCCTCGGCTGCCGCTAGCACAGTATTCAAGCAACCTGTCAATAAAGATATGGATAATATTTTTGCTAAGATCGCACCTTCCGAGGCACAAAAAGAAGTATCTAGTATGGGGGCGATCAAGGAAAGCGTTAGTGCACCGGCTACAGATGAGCCAAAAGTATTTAAAGAAAAAGTTGATAATCAATTGGAAGACATTTTCTCAGGGTTGGCACCAGCAGAAGCTCAAAAAGAAGTAAAAGATAGAGCTGTGTCCCAACAAGCTGTTGCTAAAACTTCGGATGAAATTACTGGCGATCGTGGAACTGTAAGCCTCAGTAATGTTGATTCTACGAAAGAACAAAAAAGTGTAGTGCCAGAGCTTAAAGATTTCGGGCGATTATCTGCAAGAGCCAGCGCTGAGCACGAGTCCTCTACTCAGGCCGGAACAATGAAAACTATCGGTAAGCTTTTGATTGATGCTCAATCAGTCGAGAACATTATTAAAAAAGCAGAGTCGGGAAAGATTACTATTAATTTGCCGTCTGCACGCGTGATTAGCCTTCAGCGTGGGCAGGGCATTCAAAACTTATTAGAAAGTATTGACAATTGCCAAGGTGTTGAAGGAAGTATGCTAGTAGGTGGAGATGGGCTAGTTATTTCATCTACTTTTGCGACAGCCGGAGATCGTGATGGCACAGGGGTTTTGGCACATGGTATGGTTGGAAATACCAATTTGGCTATGCTTAAGCTTGATATCGGTAAGCTTGAACAAATGATTATGGTCAGTAAAGTAAAAGAGAATAATGAAACGAAATACGCAACTACAGTTTTGACTGATGTAGAAGTAGGAATGCTTGCTGTGTTCTTGAATACTAAACTATTAGCAGGCTTGGACCAATTAATCGAAACTATCACGACTATTGCCCACGGTTAGTTCTCAAGCTTAAACTCTAGCTTAATATAGATCAAATATAGTCGAAAGAGTGTCAACATATCATTGTTGTGGAGACTCTCATTATGAGGTATAGATTATGTCACCAATGCAAGAATCGATGATCACTTCCCTAAAAGTGGGAGACCCGGCACCCAAGTTCAAATTACCTGCCTATCCATCAGGAACAGTTGGTCTAGATGATTTTATTGGCAAAAAAAATGTTGTTCTTGCCTTTTATCCAAAAGACGACACCCCTGGTTGTACAAAAGAAATGTGTGCTTTTTCAGAAGATCTGAGCAATTTTGAAGCGGTTGATACCAAAGTATTGGGTATCTCTTGCGATTCAGTTGGTAGTCATGAAAAATTTGCTGGCAAGTTTACTTTGAAGCAGGCGCTCCTAGCTGATGCTGAAGGAAAAGTTGGTAAATTATATGGAACAGTGACACCGGAAAAAGCAACAGCTAATCGTGTCTTATTTGTAATTGATAAAAAGGGAATTGTGCGACATATTTATCAGGGTATGCCAGATAATAAGACTCTTTTATCTTTTATCAAAACTCTAAAATAATTCGCAAATAGAATTATTTAAAGCGGGCAGTCACGATTGATTGCTCGCTTTTTATTTATTTCTTGTCGAGGCTAGGTCCTGCTTCATCAAGTTTTTGTAGCACTATGTCTTGTGTAAGAAGCTCAGGTAGAATAATAGGTTTATCTGGGCTACGACCAGGAAAGATTATATAAAAAGGCACGCCAGATCGCTCGTATTTTTTGAGGAGCTGAGTAACAACCGGATCTTGCCTCGTCCAATCTGCTTTCAAAAAAAGTACATGTAAAGAACGGAATTTATCTTGAATAGCTTTAGCATTGATAACTGCATTTTCATTCAGTTGGCAGGTTAAGCACCATTGGGCACCAAAATCTAGAAAGACGGTTTTTCTGTTTCTTAAGGCATCGTTTAGAGTCGCTAAATCAAAGGACTCGTTTTTATTGCTTATACTGGAAGTATTATCATTGGTACTACTTTTAGTGGCGTCTAAAAATGAGCTGCTATTTTTAAAAATAAAAAGATAAGCAGAAATAGCTAGAAGAACAGCAGTTATGGATCGAACAATCAGTAAACGCTTACTGGAGCTGGCTAGATTGGTAAAACGATTTAGCAACCAAATGGCAAAAGCAATGGATAATAAGAAGTATGTGAAATTAATTACAGCGGCGGCTGGTATTTGATAGTACAAAATGCTAAGCAACCAAAGCACTGTGGCAAGCAGGACAAAACCAAAAGCTTCTTTGAGCTTTGTCATCCAATCACCAGGTTTTGGTAAAAATTTAAGATATCGAGGAGCTATGAGCAGAACCAAATAAGGTGAGCACATACCCATACCGATTGCGGCAAAGATGGACAATGTAATTGACCATGGTTCTACGAAAGCGAAACCAAGAGCTGTGCCTAAGAAGGGCGCGGTACAAGGAGTGGACAAAATTGTCGCTAGAACGCCTTTAAAAAAGTCACCGACAAAGCCTTCGCGCTCTGCCAAATTATCAACTGTTTTTTGACCAAAATGAACAGAAAAATCAAATAAACCAAGTAAGCTAAGGGCAAAGAGTAATACTAAAGCAGACATAGCCATTAAGAACAATGGTTGTTGAAACTGGAAGCCCCAGCCAATATTTTGACCAGCCGCTTGCAGGGCAACTACAATCAGACCCAAAAGCAAGAAAGAAAACAGTACCCCACTTGAAAAAGCTATTACAGTTTTCTTAATGCTGTCTTTATCTGGTTGCTCAAGTAGGCTCAAAATTTTAATAGCTACAACAGGTAAAACGCAAGGCATGAAATTGAGCAGAAAACCACCAATAATGGCAAAAACAAAATAAGTGAATAGCTTACTGCGACTGGCTGGTTTTAATGTTTCGACACTTTGTGTGTTAGTGGACGCATTTGTCTCAAAATTTTTGTCAGCAAAAAGCGTTGTGTTGTCAGAGTTGTTTTGAGATGCAGGTTGAGAGACAGGCAAAGTTAGACTTACTTCGGCTTGTCCTGGTACGCAGATATCCTTGCAGGATAGCCATTTAACACTGGCAGAAAAGCCGAGACTTTCACCAGTATGAAGATTTGAAGGCGCAGTAATCTCCGAAACAAGAATAGTGTTATTGATGTAACCATATGTGGTGATACCACCTTCAACGAATTTGCTTGGTTTTTGCCAATGCAATTCGCTATTGCTAAAACCAGTGGGTAAATGCCAAATTATTTTTGTTGGCATACCAGCATCGCCTGGCTCTTTATAATAAGTGTGCCAACCTGGTTTCATAATAAGCTCTACGCCTAATTTAAAAGATTTGCCTGGAATTATCGTTTTTGTATTAGCAATCAGCCGGGCAGTGACAGCAGAATTTTTATTGCTAACTGACTCAGTAGAAGTAGGATTAAGTTGAACTTCTTGTGCTCTTGTTGATGCGGATAAAAGCAAAGTTGTAAACAGAAGTAGTGAGAGTATTTTTTTCATTTTTTATAATCTATTAAATTGTTTGAACCGGCTATTTTTGCATATAAACGGGCGCTATCTCTAAATGTTCTTTCCTGAGTAGGATAGGCAATTCTAACTAGACCAAACCTGATTTGTAATCCTTCTGCCCATTCAAAATTATCAAGCAATGACCAATGTAGATAACCCTTTATATTTATACCAGCTTCGATTGCTTCGTATATCGAGACCAGGTGAGAGTGTAAAAAATCACATCTTTCTTCGTCCTTGAGAGACCAATCTCCTATAGATAAGTCGGCTGAAAAGCGTGAGGCATACCCATTTTCAGTTATATAAATAGGTCTATCTTTTCCTGTAGTACTTTTTTGATAAGAGCGAGTATCGATAGTGAGCAGTTTTAACAAAGCGGAAGGACAAATTTCCCAGCCCAAAGCATTGATGGGTAATGTTTTTAAATCAGAGCGAATTCCCAAAGGCAAAAAGGGAGCATTGAGCGAAAATTCACATATTTCGCGTGTGTAGTAGTTGATGCTTAAATAATCTGCACTATCTTTAAGATCAGGAATCGGTCCGGCTAGGCTTTGTAATTCACTAAATAAGTTAAGAGGAAAGGGACATTGTAAATAACCACTTTGGACTGCCATAGGAAAGAAATGATTGAACATTTTATTGCGACTATATGTAACAAGTAAATCAAGAGGATTAGTTATTCGTCTAGGAATAAAAGGTCTCCAAATCATGGCATAACTAACTTGAGCAGCTTTGCTTATTTCATGAATAGCTTTATAGGCGGCAGCGTGGCCAATCAGCATATTGCGAAGGGCAATAAAGCCTTGTGGATATCCATTTTTAAGTCCTGGCGGCCAAACGCCTTTAATAAAACCTTCGTAACTATAAGATAAGGGCTCATTTATTGTTTGCCAAAAATCAACTAAATCTCCTAATTCATTAGCAATAATTTTTGCAAATCGGGTGAATTCATAGGCTGTTTTTTCGTTCTGCCAACCTCCCTCTTGAGCCAACCATTGAGGTAGACAGAAGTGAAAGAGGGTGACGAATGTTTTGATATCTTTATCTTTAGACATTTGCAGGACTTTTCGATAATAATCGATCATTTCTTTATTGATTTTTAAGTCGTTGCCTATGGGAGGATGTGGGCATATTGCTGCCCAGTTAAGGCTCAATCGAAAAGCATTTAAATTAAGAGAGGATAACAAGTCGAGATCGGTTGCGTAGCGATCAAAAAATTCGCAAGCCTGATCAGCACTACTTTGGTCATTAATATGCGAGGGGTCATTAGCCCAGATCGACCAGTCAGATAGACGATTATTTATTTCAAAGGGATTACCTTCAATCTGAAAGTGTGAAGTGGATGCTCCCCAAAGAAATCCATGAGGGAACGATCGAGTATGTGCTTTTAAATTAATTTCTTGACTAGGCTTCACGTTCATATCATCAATGATAACTATAAAATTATTATCCACTGCAATCTTCGCTCTGTCTATTAACTTTGCATGTCTGGTCACCAAATATGGTTCACTTGTAACAGGGTCCTTTTTCTGTTTAAAAATAGGACTTGCCTGCTTTTCCCAGGGAGTGCTAATCTGTGTTTGTGTGATTTAAGACTTTGTTACCAAAAACCAAGTGAAGATGACCGACTATCAATTAGAAACAGCATATTTAGACTGGTCATCTGTACGCATACAAATGATTGCCGGTATGTTGGCAGTTTTTTGTTTGTGTTGGACTGATTTTTTCCCTACGTCCAGACTACTGGTGCCGCCTGGTTTGGGAAGCCCAACATGTGCCTCTGGCTGCCCATTGTTAAATGGGCTGGAAATAATTACTTTTATTGGTTACTGCGGCTCTTGCTTGTTGACAGCTTTAATTACGCTTGAAATTACTGGACGTTTTGGTAATCGCCTAGGAGCAGGCTGCGCAATATGGTCGGCTGTGTTATTTGCTATTCTCAACAGCACTTCAACTATTTGTTCGGCGAATGAAATTACAGACAGAGCGGTTAGCTTTTTCATTCTGTTGGCAATTTTCTTATTTTTGCGTAGCAAAGAAAATAAAAGCTTAGTATTGTGGCTTTTATTCTTAGCTTTTTGCTTTGGTCTTTATCTCAATAGTCGCTTTGATTCTGTGCCCATGGCACTTAGCTTTAATCAAATACTTTTCCCTCAACAGATAAAAACAATTGGGACTTTCGAGTCCTATTTGTTAGCAGGTGCATGCTTATTGTCTGGAGCCAATTTGCTAATGAGGATTAGTTTGCGCACTCTAGATTTTCAATCAATTAGCATTTGTTTCGGTTCTTTATTATTGGCTGTTATTTTGGCGAATTTTCGTATTTTTGATTATGAGATTTGGCAAAAAGCAGGACCGGCATATACATCATTGATTTTGGCGCGAGCAGCTTTTGCTATAGCATTTAGTCTTTGTTCTTTACCCGGTATTGATAGTTCAAATTTAAAAATATGTCGACTTACAAGTATTCTGGGATTGATTGCTTTACTGTTCATGACTGTAAGCCTACAAAGGTTGTTTACATCCTAGTCTGGTTATATTGAATTGCCAGAAACTTGCAAAAAAATAGAGCTGCATTGTTAAAAGCAGCTCTATTTTTTGATTGTAAGCAAAGCAGCATTTTACCTGCGCTTCTTTGTTTTGTGTTTTTTGGTGATTTTGGTGCTACCACTTTTCTTCTTGGTTGAAGCGGACTTTTTGACTGGAGACGGAGTGTGGAAAGTAGGAAGTTTAGCTCTTCCATCCACAATGTCTTTCAGCTCTTGACCAGCTCTAAATGCTGGTACACGCGCAGCGGGAATCTTTAACTGCTGTTGGGGATTTTGTGGATTAACCCCAACGCGGGCTTGGCGATGACGACGCTCAAAGGTGCCAAAACCAATAAGGGTGACACGTTCACCCTTTGCCATTGCGCCAGTAAGGGCGTATAAAGCTGCTGCTAGTGCATTATGAACTTGGACTTTGCTTTGTCCTGTTGTATGGGCTATTGCTGTAACTAATTCTGCTTTGTTCATTTTCTATACCTACGTTAAAAAGGCAGGGTTAAACGGGATTCCCAGATAGGATGCCAAAGAACAATGACCATATGATCGGCCGATACTAGCACTACTTCAGGCTCTGCGCAAGGGGATTGGCGTGACAGGACATTTCATCAATTCTTTAAATAATAGTAATCGTCTGTATGTTAGGCTTGTAAGGATGGATTTCGATCAAACAATAGTAGCAATTTCCACCGCACCGGGAGTGGGAGCAATAGCAGTAGTGCGACTTTCAGGCGCAAATGCATTGCCCATATTGAGTGCGATTTTTCGCCATTTGGGTAGCGGCTCTGGGGCTGCATATTTTAAGTCTCATCAGGCTAAACATGGATTTATTTTTGATTCCAGAGATCAACAAACAGTAGACGAAGTTGTAGTGACACCATTTCTGTCTCCCCATTCGTACACCGGAGAAGATGTAATTGAAATCAGTTGTCATGGAAATCCGCTTATAGCTCGTAAGGTTGTCGGGCTTTGCTTAGCCCAAGGAGCCAGATTGGCGCAAGCTGGAGAATTTACTCGCCGAGCTTTTTTAAACGGCAAAATTGATTTAACTCAGGCAGAAGCTGTATTAGATCTTATTCAGGCTAAGACTGAATTGAGCAGCCAAGCAGCTTTATCTGTTCTAAAAGGCGATCTTGGAAGACAAGTTGAAATAGTACGAGAAGATTTGAAGCAATTGCTTACTGCTGTTGTGGCATCTATTGATTTTCCTGACGAAGTTGATCAGTTAGCAAACGAAGAAGTAGAGGTGATTGTTGATAAAAGTTTGCGCAAGTTAAAAGAATTGGCAAAGACTGCAAACGCCGGTAAATATTTACGCGAAGGATTAAGGCTGGCTATTGTAGGCAGACCCAATGCTGGTAAATCTAGCTTGTTAAATTGCTTGCTCAAGGTAGAGCGGGCCATAGTAACTGATATTCCGGGTACAACGAGAGACTCACTTGAAGAACAGTTGGAATTTAATGGTATCCCTATAGTTTTAGTGGACACTGCTGGTATAAGAAATACAGATGATCATGTTGAAAAACTGGGTATCGATCGAACAAAGCAAGTTTTGCAAGACAGCCATTTGGTATTGCTGGTCGGCGATATCATTTGTGGTTGGCAGGAAGAAGAAAAAGAAATATTGCACGCTATCAAGAATAAGAATTGGATTCTTCTTTGGAATAAATGCGATCTTGCCTCAACGTCTAAAACGCCTGATATAGCTCTTGGTGAAGAACAAAATAAGGACAAGAAACCATTAGCTCAATTAGCTATATCTGCTAAAACAGGAGCTGGCATAGAACAATTAATAGCAGCAGTTGAAAAAGAGGTATTTGCAGAGGGCAAAGTACAAGAAAAAGCTGCTTCTTTAAATACTCGCCAAGCAGCACTTTGTGAAAAGGCAATAGAAGCTTTGCAACTAGTAAAAAAGACGCTCGGCTATGGTATGCCACATGATTGTTTGGCTACAGATCTAAAAACGGCTTTGGATAATTTGTCTGAAATAGCAGGGACGACTGTATCAGAGGAAGTAATCACCTCAGTTTTTGCTAATTTTTGTATTGGCAAATAAGTTATTAAGCGCTCTGAAGCTTCAATGGCATAACTTATTTGCCATTGCGTTCCTCGCCTCAACGCGCTCTTGCATCGTTTCGCGGCGGACGCCTCGCTTTAATCGGTGCTCTTGCTTCACTAAATGCGTCATAATATCTTGTCGAGTACTTGATAATCGAAGATAATAGATTCTGTTTTGTAAGCAATAGTGGCAGTTTGTAGATGCCACTGGGAGGAAATATGGTTATGGCAGGAGAAGCAGTACAAGTTTCAGTCAAATTACCGGACGGCTCAACAAGAACTTTGCCGGGGGGTTCGACATGTGCTGATTTGGCCGGCGCTATATCGCCTTCATTAGCCAAAGCGTCTGTTGGTGCAATGATAAATGGCAAATTGAGTGATTTGCATACGGTAATTAGTGATGGTGACGAAGCCCGCATTCTAACTGCTAAAGATCCTGAATCACTTGAATTGCTCAGGCACTCAAGTGCGCATGTGATGGCGCAAGCAGTGCAAAAATTATTTCCTAAAGCTAAAATTGCTATTGGTCCTACTATTGAGAATGGTTTCTATTACGATTTTGAGATCCCAGACCATACATTGAGTCCGGAAGATCTTTTAAAAATAGAAGAAGAGATGAAGAAAATCTGTGAATCAGGACAAAAGCTGGTGCGTTTTGTTATACCAGATGTGGATAAGCAAATATCAGAATTCAAAAGTCAGGGTGAAAAGTTTAAAGCTGAGCTTTTGGAACAACACAGAAACGAATGTCCAACTCTTTATTTGATGAAAGATAAATCGGATAAAGTAATTTGGAATGATTTATGCCGAGGACCGCATCTGCCTTCCACTGACTTTATCAAGGCATTCAAATTGCTCAAATTATCTGGAGCTTATTGGCGTGGTGATGAAAAGCAAGAGCAATTGCAGCGCGTTTATGCTACATCGTTTTGGTCTAAAAAAGATCTGGACGATTATTTGCATAGACTAGAAGAAGCAGAAAAAAGAGATCATAGAAGATTATCTAAGCAATTAGATCTATTTTCAGTACACGAAGAAGCGGGTCCTGGTCTTATTTTCTGGCATCCGAATTTGGCTGCGGTGCGAGGTGCTATTGAGGATTTTTGGCGAGAAGAACATCGCAAGCGTGGCTATGAATTTGTCTATACGCCACACGTAGTTAGCGAAGAATTATTTGCGGTTAGTGGTCATTTAGATAATTATGCTGAAAATATGTTTTCGGCAATCGATGTAGATGGACAGCCTTATCGGGTTAAACCGATGAATTGTCCTGGACACATAATGATTTACAAATCCAATTTGCACAGTTATCGCAATTTGCCCATTAGACTGGCTGAATTGGGTACAGTGTATCGTTATGAGCGCTCTGGCACCTTACATGGCATGCTTAGAGTGCGTGCTTTTACACAAGATGATACTCACATTTTTTGTACCCCTGAACAATTAGAAAGTGAAATATTAGGCATACTTGATTTAACTGATGTTCTAATGTCGGCATTTGGCTTTTCGTATAAGGCTTATTTATCGACACGTCCTGAAAAATATATGGGGACTATAGAGCAGTGGGATAAAATGACTGATGCTCTTAGATCTGCTTTAGAAAAGCAAAAATTGGAATATCAAGTTGACGAAGGCGGCGGCGCGTTTTATGCTCCCAAGATCGACATTAAATTGTATGATGCCATAGGCAGAGAATGGCAGTGTTCCACTATTCAAATAGATCCTAATTTGCCTGAGCGTTTTGACATTACCTATATTGGTGAAGATGGAAGCAAGCATAGACCGGTAATGATCCATCGCGCTATTTTAGGTAGCTTAGAAAGATTCGTAGGCGGATTAATTGAGCATTATGCTGGGGCATTCCCATTATGGTTGGCTCCAACACAAATAGCCATAATTCCAATAGCTGAACGTCATCAAGAGAGTGCGCATGAGTTGGAGAAACAATTGCGTCAGCTTTCATTTAGAGTAAAAGTAGACGATAGATCAGAAACAATAAATTATCGTATTCGCGAAGCCCAACAAGAGCAGATACCATATATGGTGGTAATTGGCGATAAAGAAATGGCTAATAATTCTGTGGCCATTCGTCATCGAAGACAGGGTGATCTTGGTACTCTTTCAATTGAGCAATTTATCGAACGAGTCAAAGAGGAAAATACTAAGCGACTTGCTGACGCGATTAAATAATAGCGAGTGAAATATTTATTTATCACTACGGAGACATATTAGCCTGATATGAAAAAAATTGCCATAATTGGCTCTACTGGTTCGATCGGACGCCAGGCGCTTGAAGTTATTTCTGTTCATCCTGACAAATTGAAAGTAACTGCTTTAGCGGCTGGTAAAAACAATTTAGATGAATTTGCCCAGCAGATTCATAAATACTCTCCTGTTGCTGTTTCAGTTCCTGATAGTCAATCAGCTATAGAACTCAAGACTCTATTAAAAAACCCAGTAAAGACTGAGATTTTGATAGGAGAAGAAGGACTAGTAGCTGTTGCTGCGCATGACGATGTAGATTTAGTATTGACTGCAATAGTAGGTTTTGCTGGAGTAAAGCCGACCATTGCGGCTATTAATAAAGGTAAAACGATTGCATTAGCTAATAAAGAGACTTTGGTTGCTGCAGGCGGCGTTATAATGCCTTTAGCAAAAGAAAAAGGGGCAAAGATCATACCGGTTGATAGCGAACATTCGGCTATTCATCAGTGTCTCAACAATGATCGCATGGATAGTCTGCGCAATATCTGGTTGACTGCTTCGGGTGGTCCATTTAGAACGTGGACAAAAGATCAAATTGATAAAGCTACAGTAAAAGATGCCTTACAGCATCCCAATTGGTCGATGGGTAAAAAGATTACAGTTGACTCAGCTACCCTAATGAATAAAGGGCTGGAAATTATTGAGGCCCGCTGGTTGTTTGATTGTTCTGCGCAAAATATAAAGGTTGTTATTCATCCTCAGTCTATTTTGCATTCAGCAGTAGAATTTTGTGATGGTTCCATAATTGGACAACTTGGTTTGCCAGATATGCGCCTGCCTATTCACTATGCTTTGTTTTATCCCCAGCGAGTTGATTTTGTTGACGGACCTGTTCTTGATTTGTGCAAACTTAGCGATCTAACATTTGAAAGCCCGGACTATATACGTTTCCCCTGCTTAAAATTAGCCCACGATATAGCAGCTGAAAATTCTACTTTGCCTTGTGTATTGAATAGTGCGAATGAAATAATTGTTGGTGCCTTCTTGGATTCAAAAGTATCGTTTTCGGCTATTCCAGATAGTTTAAAGCGTGTTTTATCTAAGCACAGACCCATTACAAAACCCGATTTGGAGGATATACTGGAAGCTGATAGATGGGCCAGGCAAGAAGCCACAGCTATTCTTAAAGCAATAGTTTAAAATGAAAGTCTAAGTGATATCACTTAGATATTTGCAAAAGGAAATTTATGTCTACACAAATTACATCCACTGATAGAAGCGTTAAAGTTGTCAATCATCCTTTGGCACAAAGCACTTTAACTAGACTTAGAGATTATCAAACACCTACTGTTGAATTCAGACAGAAAGCTCTATTATTAGGACGCTATCTTGTATATGAAGCTGCACTTGATTTGAATTACCGCCAAACAGGCGTTGAAACTCCGATTGGTCCAGCCAAGGGAGTTGCGTTAAGTGACTATATAATTTTGGCACCTGTATTGCGAGCGGGTTTAATTATTTCAGAAGCGGCGCAAGAATTGCTGCCGACAGCTCGTATTTATCATATTGGCTTACGCAGAGACGAGCAAACTTTGCAAGCTATTACTTATTATTCAAAATTACCGGATGTACTTCCTTCTGAGAGCAGTGTATTTATTTTAGACCCAATGTTGGCAACAGGGGGATCGGCTGTAGCAGCTATCAAATTATTTGCTGGATTGAAGGTAAAGACTATAAGGCTGGTTTCTTTTGTGGCATCTCCTGAGGGCATTGCAACAGTACAAAAAGCTTTTCCAGAAGTAAAAATTATTACTGCGTCAATTGATGAGCAATTAAACGAGCATGGTTATATTGTTCCTGGTTTAGGCGATGCTGGCGATCGCATTTTTGGCACTTAAAGTTATGATGCTTTATGAATAACAAGTCAAAGTGGCTAGCCTATTTGCTAATCGCTGGCTTCTTAGTTTGGCTATTTTATTTTGGACAGGTAATAACTGGTAGAGCCTTTTGTGACAGCGATACTTGTTGGTTATTAGCTATGGGAAAATGGGTGCTTGAGCATCGTGCGCTTCCTCTAGCAGACCCTTTTTCTACAGGTGTTTCTACTTTTGCTACTCTTTATCCAGGAACGCCTTTGGTGCAATATCAATGGCTTTCGGAAATGCTTTTTTATGGGCTGTATAAGTGGACAGGTAAATTAGGATTGCTTTTGCTAATGTCTGTTTTGGCTTTTCTAACTTTTATTTGTTTGCCCTATTTGTTATTGGTGAAAGAGAAATGCCATAAAGCAATAGTGTTTGGCACAATTTTTTCTGTGACTATGTTAGCTAGTCTTTGTTATTATTTGCGCCCCCAAATATTTTCTTATTTGTTTATTGCCTTGCTTATTTGGTTATATATTCCCATCACTACGAAGCTGAAAAATATTCGATTATTGAGTGTGCTGGCTACTCTAGTAATAATGCTTCTATGGGTAAACCTGCATATATTTTTTCCGTTGGGAATTATATTTTTGACTTTAATTTTAGTTTTACGCTCAATGGAAATATCCCTTATTGATAAGGGCAGCAAAATTTCTGTATGGCAATTTGCCGTACCATTTTTAAGTGTATTGCCAACTGCATTTAATCCTTGGGGCATAAATATTTGGATGTATGTTGAACGGCTTCGAAAAAATACATATAGTGACTTAATTACAGAATTGCAGCCAGTACAAATATTCAACTGGCGTGATCCACTGGCTCAATATTTGTGGTTATTGCTGGCGGTGTATTTGTTCTTTTGTATTTACTATCGAGCAAATAAATTAACTAGACTCGGGCTGGTTTCGCCAGTTTTGACCATAGCAGGCTTATATATGAGCTTGCAACATTGCAAATTAGCGCCCATTACGAGTTTGTTCATTTTTGCTGCTTGCCTTGAATTGAATGCTCGTGCAAATATGCTACAAAAGCAAGAAGTTTCTAGTGCAATAGGGGGGCTAAAAAAGTTCTGGCAGGACTTGGATGAGCAACTGAATAAAGTGTTATCAAATACGCCGTTATGGTTAGCTGTCCTGATGATTACTACTCTGAGTGGCACAGTTTATGCTTCTATTGCTAATCCGGTGAACATTCCTCAAAATTCTGATTCTTTTAAAGCCCCTCTAAAAGCGATTGAATTTTTAAAAAAATCTCGACCGTCAGGAAAAGTTCTAAATGATCCTGGCTTTGGCAGTGTAATGATTTGGTATCTGGAAAATCCAGATGTATTTTTTGATACTAGATTTTCTCAATATGAGCCACAAAGACTACCTGATTCAATACACATAGAGAATTGTGAGTATGAATGGGAAAAAATTTGGAATAGATATGGCTTTGACTGGGTATTTGTAAAACCATCCAGACCAATAGTGAAAGCATTACGCAAAATGGGCTGGAAAACTGTTTTCGAAGACGAAACGGCGATTATCCTAACCAAAAACCATTAAATCGTCAATAAAAAAGTTAGTTTTGGCGTCTTTGTCACATGATTGTCACTGGTCATAGTCATAATAACCAGTCTAATCATATTGATGGGCGGTGAATACCCCCAATTTTTTCAATAAGATGCTTGTAGTACAGCGTACTTCATGCTATCATAAAAATGTACAGACTAACTTATAATTTTGATTCGCTCAACCGACATGGTGTATCTATTGCTAATGTTGATGAAGTAATAGGAACAGGGATATGGGAAGAATTACCACCAAGCGTAAGAGGCAATGAACGCTTAATGTTTATTGGTTTTACTTCAAATGATCGATTGCTTGAGATTGGCGTTGAATATTTTGACGACAATCAAATTGAGCATGTTTTTCATGCTGATGATGCTACTAATCATAATAGAATAATTTTTAGAAATAGAGTACGAAAATGAAAGCAACTAAAAAGAAAATTAGTACCCATGAACGAGCAGAAAAAACTCAGTTGGCAGCCAGACAAAGGGTAATAGATCGTGGTATCGTTCAATTTCGCGCTGATGAAGAGATCATGGATTTGTTACTGCGCATAGCTGCTCATAAGCGAATACCTTATGGAGTTATGTGTAGAGCTTGGGTAGTAGAGCGGTTAAGACAAGAGGCTAGCGAATTAGAGAAAAGTGCATGAGAGCTTCTAAACTGTACCGAAAATAATATTGGAGAACTCTTTGCTTTGATAAAGTGAATGTTATTAATTGGCATGCTTACTTGATTTGAGCAGAAATAAAACATTAGCAACAGCCACAACTGATCCGAAAAGGTACATTTTCGGTACTCTTCTAAAAGGGTTGTGCTTGACTGATCTTTTTTGCTTTGCCAGATTAGCCATTGGCTTTTCTTATACCTAAAGCATCCATGGCAATAATTAAGCGTTGAATTTCGCGGGTACCTTCGTATATATTCAATACTTTTGCGTCACGGAAATATCGTTCAACTGGGTATTCGTCTGAGTAGCCGTAACCGCCAAATATTTGTACGGCGTTATGAGCAGCGCGGTTTACTGCTTCGGCGCAGAAATATTTAGCAATGGATGTTTCACGTGTATTGCGAATGCTTTTATTTTTTAAATGGGCAGAGCGCAAATAAAGTAATTGTCCTGCTTCGTAATCAGTGACCATATCAGCAATCATGGCTTGTATTTGTTGATGTTCACCAATTACTTTACCGAAAGTTTTTCTTTGCATTGCATATTGAGTACAAGCATCTATGCAGCCATGGAGAAGTCCTGTGGAACCGGCAGCGACTGAAAAGCGACCATTGTCTAAGGCGGACATGGCTATTTTAAAACCTTGCCCTACTTCGCCTAAAATGTTGCTGGCTGGCACTCTGACGTTGTCTAAAAATAATTCGGCAGTGTCAGATGCTCTTAAGCCTAATTTGCCTTTAATGGCTCTGGCAGAGAAACCAGGTGTTTTTGTATCGACAATAAAACAGGTTATACCTTTGTGTTTTAGTTCTGGATCGACAGTGGCAAAAATTATGGCATGGCTAGCAATAGTGCCACAAGATATCCATACTTTTTGACCAGACAATATATAATCATTGCCATCTTTTTTGGCACGTGTTTGTTGATTACCAGCATCGCTGCCAGCTTCTGGCTCAGTAAGTCCATAACAACCAATAAATTCTCCATTGCAGAGTTTAGGCAAGTAATGTTTCTTTTGTTCTTCAGTGCCCCAATGAAGAATTGTAAGAGCAACTAAAGAGGTTTGGACTGAGAATAAAGTTCTAGTAGAAGAACAAACACGATTGATTTCTTCGGTAAGAAGACCATAGGATACGTAGTCTTGACCAAGACCGCCATATTGTTCAGGAATTGGACAGCCAAGAAAACCTTCGGCGAATATCTTTTTTGCTATATCCCAGTCAAAGTGACAGTTGCGATCATTCTCTCTTACTTTAGGAGCTATTTCTCTTAGAGCGAAAGCTCTAACATGGTCTCTCATGGCAATTTGTTCTGGGGTGAAGTCAAAGTTCATATTATAAGCACTCCGTTCGCTTCATTCTTCGCTCTCTCCGTGCGTTAACACGCTTCGCTTTGGACGCCTCGTACTTATCGGCGCCCTTCGCTTCGCTGCAATTCGTTCCGTTATTCATAAGCACTCCGTTCGCTTCATTCTTTACTTGGAAGGAAGATCAATTTGGGCTTTTTGCAAACGTCCAGAATAATCTACGTAAATTGATTTCCATTCTGTAAATTGGTCAATGGCAGTAATACCGGCTTCACGATGCCCATTGCCTGTTTGTTTAACACCGCCAAACGGTAATTGAATTTCTGCGCCAATTGTAGGTGCATTGATATAAACAATTCCCGATTCTAGATCATCCATAGCTCTAAATGCTTGATTAACGTCTTGTGTATACATGGATAAAGATAGCCCATACGGAGTACCGTTAGCCACTTCTATCGCCTCAGCATAATCGTTTACTGGAATGAGCGCAGTTACTGGTCCAAAAATTTCTTCTTGAGCAATACGCATATTTGCTTTAACATCAGCAAATATGGTTGGTTCATGGAAGCAGCCGCTTTCTAATTCACCGGCGACAATATTGCCGCCATAAAGTAGGGTTGCTCCTTCTTTTTTGCCGATTTCAACATAATCATTTATGCTTTTTAGCTGAGACTTGTTAATGACCGGACCGACAGCAACATTTGGGTCGAGCCCACTGCCTAGTCTTAGAGCTTTTACTTTTGCTAAAAATACTTTTTTGAATTCTTCATAACGTTTTTTATGAATAATGATACGACTAGCAGCGGTACAACGTTGACCAGCTGTGCCAAACGCGCCCCAGACAGCACCTTCGGCGGCTAATTCAACATCACCATCTTCCATAACACATATGGCATTTTTACCGCCAAGTTCACAAGAAATACGTTTCATAAGTTCGCCGCAACGCCCAGCTACTTTTTTGCCTACTTCTGTTGAGCCGGTAATACTTATGGCTTTTACAAGTGGATGATCAACTAATGCCATACCCATTTTTCCGCCCGGTCCGGTTATAAAATTAACTACGCCTGGAGGTATTCCAGCTTCAATGACGATTTCAACTAGTTTTAGGGCGCATAAAGGAGTATCTGAAGCTGGTTTTAGGACGACTGTATTACCAGCTATTAAAGCAGGAAATAATTTCCAACTTGGTATAGCCATGGGAAAATTCCAAGGAGTAATAAGACCGACTACACCAATTGGAGCACGTACTGCCATAGCAAATTTATCGCGTAACTCGGATGGAACAGTATGTCCTAAAAGGCGTCTACCTTCGCCAGCCATATATTCAGCCATGTCAATTGCTTCTTGCACATCACCACGTGCTTCTTTTAAAACTTTGCCCATTTCTTTTACCATCAATGTGGCTAATTCTTCTTTGCGTTCTTTAAGCAAATGGGCGGCTTTTAAAAGTATCTCGCCACGGTGAGGAGCGGGGGTTCTTTTCCAGGCAGGAAAAGCTTTAGCGGCCGCTTTTACAGCTTTGTCTACATCAGCTTCTATAGATGCAGCAAAATGACCTATTATTTCATTATTGTTAGCAGGATTGAGGCTAGGGAAGGTCTTTCCACCTTCTGCTTTTTGCCATTTGCCGTCAATATAATTATCGTATGTACGAGCCGCACCGTTGTTGCCAGTATTAGTTTTGTCTCCGGAAACCTTACTTACTGTGCTACTCATGAATTATTTCTCCTTCTTTTATGTCCATACTTTTTTCAAGGATTTCACATGCTTTTTCTAATTCAGAATCTGAAATTGTTAAAGGGGGAATCAACCTTATTACTTGTCCATGTTCACCACAGTTTATGACGAGCAATTTGTTTTCGAGACATTTTTGCATAACATGCTTGGTGATAGGTCTACTTGGTTGACCATCAGGTCTATTAAATTCAATACCTATCATCAATCCGCGTCCGCGTACATCACCAATATATTGGCGACCTTCAGCAAATTTCTTTAAACGGGCAAGCATTTGATTGCCAAGCTTTTCTGCTCGCTGAGCCAGTTTTTCTTCTTGCATTACTTTTATTGTTGCTAGGGCAGCTGCACAAGAAACCGGATTGCCACCAAATGTGGAGCCGTGGCGAGCGGGTTTCCATTGTGAGGTTAAATCTTTGCTCGCGATTATTGCTGAGAGCGGCATCCCGCCAGCTATACCTTTGGCAGCAAACATAATATCCGGAACAATGTTTTCATGTTCAATAGCAAACATTTTGCCAGTGCGACAAAAGCCGGATTGCACTTCATCAACTATAAGCAAAATGCCGTGAGAAGAAGTAATTTCTCTCAATTCGGAGAAAAAGCCTGGTGGTGGTACAACATAACCACCCTCACCTTGAATTGGCTCAATAATCATTGCCGCTACTTGTTGAGGATCGACAAATTGATGCAGTAATAAGCGTAATTGATGCAAACAATCTTTGACGCAAGCATTTGGATCTTTTGGAAAAGCCGATCTAAAAGTATAAGGAAAAGGAGCCGTATATATTGGACCAGGAAGTGGTTCTAAGCGTTCGCGAAAATATAATTTGGAAGTTGTAAGAGCAACGGACAATAAAGTGCGACCATGAAAAGAACCTCGGAAATTAATTAGAGCTGGGCGCCCAGTAACATAGCGGGCTAATTTTACTGCTCCTTCAAGCGCTTCGGCGCCACTATTGGATAGAAAAACAGAATCTAAATTGCCAGGAGAAATTTCAGCCAGTTTTTGCGCTAATTCAATATAACGAACGTGATGTGTTGTGACCGAAGTATGTATAAGTTCAGCGGCTTGTTCTTGAATGGCAGAAACAACGGCAGGATGGCAGTGCCCAAGGCTATTTACCGCAATGCCACTACCTAAATCTAAAAAAGCATCGCCATTTACATCATAAACGTAGGCGCCTTTACCACGGACAGCGACAATGTCTGTATAGCGATCAAGTACAGGATTGACATATTGGGCATCTAAATCAAGATAGTGCTTAGTTTTGTCTGAGACTGAGCGATTGGGGCTTTTATACTTGTTATTATTTGTTTTTTTGTTATCAAGCATAAGCACTCCTTTATCGCTAGATGTTCATTAATTAATCTGATCATCCATACAATGAAGCTAATAAGATCATAGCAGTGAAAGTGTGCTTTTTCATGTAATTAGCGAACAAAATGAATGCTGCTAACTAGCTTTCACAATGGCTTTACTTCTCTGCGGATTTCTTCTTCAAACTTGTCTTGCGCAATGGCTAAGTCATAGGCTTGCTGTAAATTCAACCAAAATTTTGGCGTCGTGCCAAAGAAAGTTGCTAAACGCATAGCAGTATCGACACTAATAGAGCGTCGCTCGTGAACAATTTCGGCAATACGAGTAACCGGAACACGCAGACATAGCGCGAGTTTATTCATACTCAGATCCATAGGAGTCATAAAATCTTCTCTTAAAATTTCCCCAGGGTGAATGGGTGCTAACTTTTTTACTTTTGTCATTTATATTCCTTAGTGGTAATCGACTATTTCTACGTTGTACACACCGTCATTCTTTCATTCGAAACAAATGCGCCATTGATCATTAATTCGGACGCTGTATTGACCAATGCGATTTCCTTTTAAAGCTTCTAATTTATTGCCTAAAGCAGAACCAGACACTGGATTTGGCAAAAAACGTCACTAGTTAAGATCGAGGACCAATAGCGCAATTTATCGTGAGCTTAAAGCACTACGTTTAGTTGCTTGGCGAGCAGTTTGGCGGCTTGTATTGCGTCCGGCACCCGAACGTGTAGATTTTGTTTTGTCTTTGAAGGCAATATTGAGCACTTCGTCTAAATGACCAACCGGAATCATGTCTAATTGTTTATGGACATAATCAGGTATTTCTTGTAAATCCTTTTCGTTTGCGCGTGGATAAATCACTGTTTTAATGCCAGCTCTTATTGCTGCTAGCACTTTTTCTTTTAAGCCACCAATACCTAGAATATTGCCACGTAAAGTAATTTCACCAGTCATTGCTAAGCTGGCGCGCACAGGACGCTTGGTCATAGCAGAAATTAAAGCAATAGTTAGTGCAATACCAGCAGATGGCCCATCTTTAGGTGTGGCACCTTCAGGAATATGAATATGTATATCAAAATTATCTTGAAAATCTGATTTGATACCAAATTGGCTAGCATGACTTCTAATATAGCTAAAAGCAGCCTGGGCTGATTCTTTCATCACGTCACCCAACTGACCGGTTAGCTGAAGTTTGCCTTTACCAGGCATTGTATTAACTTCAACAGCTAATGTTTCACCACCCATTTCTGTCCAGGCTAAGCCTGTAACAACACCAATTTGTGGACCTTTAACTTCAAGATCTCTTTGTATTTTTGCTGGGCCAAGATATTTGCTCAACATATTTGGCATTACGCGCACAGTGGTGGTTTTGTCTCTAACTATTTCGCTTGCTACTTTGCGACATATAGCAGCAATATTGCGTTCTAATGAGCGTACACCAGCTTCTCGCGTGTATTCTTGAATTATTTTGCGTATGGCTTGATCGCTTATTTTTAATTGCTTTTCGGTAAGACCGTGTTTTTTGAGAGTCTTTGGCACAATATGTTGTTCGGCAATGGCTAATTTTTCTTCTTCTGTATAGCCAGAAATGCGCAAAATCTCCAAACGGTCATAAAGTGGGCGTGGAACATTATCTAGCGAGTTGGCGGTAGCAACAAAAACTACTTCACGCAAACTAAAAGGAACATCTAGATAATGATCAGTAAAATTTTCGTTTTGATCAGGATCTAGAACTTCTAACATGGCTGCAGTTGGATCACCCATATAATTGCGGGTCATTTTTTCAATTTCATCAAGCAAAATAACTGGATTTTTAGTGCCAACTTGTTTTAGCGATTGAATAATGCGACCTGGCATGGAACCAATATAAGTACGTCTGTGTCCGCGAATTTCTGCTTCGTCATTTACACCGCCAAGGCTAATGCGAGCAAATTCACGATTCATGGCGCTAGCTATGGACTTAACTAAGCTAGTCTTGCCAACGCCTGGTGGTCCCACAAGACAAAGAATTGTTCCTGATGGTTGTTTGGATAATTTGCGTACAGCTAAGTACTCTAAAATTCGTTCTTTTACTTTATTTAGACCATAGTGTTTTTCTTCAAGAATTTTTTCAGCGCGATCTAAGTTGATAACCTCGCGTGAACGTTTGCCCCAAGGAAGGCTTACCAGTGTATCTAGATAGGTTCGTATTACGCCTGCTTCAGCACTTTGGGGCATCATTTTTTCTAAACGTTGCAATTCTTTTTGAGCTTTATCTAAAGCTATACCAGTTATTTTGGCCTTGGCAATTTTTTGTTTGTATTCGGCTATTTCGCCTGTTTGTTCGCCATCTGAATTCAATTCATCTTGGATAATGCGTAATTTTTCGCGCAAATAGTATTCTCTTTGCGTTTTTTCCAAATTAAAGCGTACTCTATCGTGAATTTGTTGTTCTAACTCAGCTAATTCTAATTCGCGCGATAAAAGATGACTAACATATTCAAGTCTTTGGGTGCTATCTATTATTTCTAAGCAGTGTTGTCTTTCATTTAAGTCTAAGCCCAAATAAGTGGCAATAATATCTGCTAATCTTCCAGGCTGACCAATACCAGAGACAGCAAGCAAACTTTCTGGATTTATTTTCTTTGTAGTTTTGACAAATTGTTCAAATTTTTCGACTGTGACTCGTACTAAAGTTTTAGTGGACAGCTCTTCATCAGTCGTTTCTTCCTGTCCTGTAATTTTGGCATTAAAGACATTTTGATCGTCTGTTATTAAATCGATACTAACTCGACTAGAACCTTCCACCAGTGCTTTGACCGTACCATCGGGTAGCTTTAGCATTTGCATTACTTCAGCTAGAGTACCAATTTGGTACATATCGCCCACTTTTGGCTCTTCGGTTTCAGGATCTTTTTGAGCTACCAGTACAACCAAACGGTCATCTCGCAAAAGAGCTTGTTCAAGTGCAGCGATAGACTTAGGCCGACTGACAAACAAAGCTTGCACCATTTGCGGAAAGACAACGACGTCTCGCAAAGGAATGACAGGAAAAACAGTATTATTCAAGTCGGGCACGTTTAGGCAATTTCACCTTTAAGTTTAGCCTTTGGTAATTCCAGAAGTTCCGCAGTTGAACGTTTGTCTACCAATTCTTTTGTTATATTGCAAACTTTGATATCCGAACGCGATGGTACTTCATACATTATGTCTAGCATAATTTCTTCTACAATGGAGCGTAATGCACGAGCACCAGTTTTGCGTTTAATAGCTTCTTCAGCTATTGCCCTGACTGACATTTGATCGAAATCTAGTTCAACTCCATCAAGAGCCAGTAGTTGTTGATATTGTTTGATAATGGCATTTTTGGGTTCGATTAGTATTCGCACTAAAGCTTCTACATCTAGAGCTTCCAGTACAGCAATTACTGGCATACGACCAACGAATTCTGGAATAAGTCCAAATTTCAAAAGATCATCTGGAGCTGTTTCTTTTAGTATCCGACTAGCCTTTTGTTCACGTTCAAAAGCAGTCAATGGTCTATCGCTGCCAAAGCCAATACTGCGGTTGGAAGAAATACGACTTTCGACAATTTTGTCTAAGCCCACGAAAGCGCCACCGCAAATAAAGAGGATGTTGGCAGTATTGATTTGAATAAATTCTTGATGTGGATGCTTGCGTCCGCCTTGTGGAGGCACATTAGCAAGAGTGCCCTCAATCATTTTTAAAAGAGCTTGTTGTACACCTTCACCGCTTACATCACGCGTAATACTTGTGTTTTCAGATTTGCGAGAGATTTTATCTATTTCGTCAATATAAATGATGCCGCGTTCTGCTTTTTTGACATCATAGTCAGAAGCTTGATACAAGCGCAATAAAATATTTTCTACATCTTCACCGACATAACCGGCTTCAGTGAGAGTTGTGGCATCAGCAACAGCAAATGGTACATCTAATAATTTTGCTAATGTTTGCGCCAGCAAAGTTTTACCGCAACCGGTAGGTCCAATCAGCATGATATTGGATTTTTGAATCTCGACTTTGTCAGCTAATTTTGAATTGTGAGTAATACGTTTATAGTGATTATAGACAGCAACTGAAAGAATTTTTTTGGCTGTGTTTTGGCCAACAATATGTTGATCTAGATAAGCTTTAATTTCTTGTGGTTTAGGAATGTCAGCTATTTGTGGTGTTGAAGAATCAGTAGCTACCGCTGGTGGAGAACCTTCTAGTAATTCTTCATCAAGAATTTCATTGCAAAGATCAACACACTCATCACATATATATACACCTGCACCAACTATCAATTTTTTGACTTGATCCTGACTCTTCGTACAGAAAGAACATCTAAGGCGGGTGTCGTTGGTTTTTGACATTGATTTTTCCTATCTATTTCTTTTATGGACTATCGTTAGTGCTAGATCTAGCAATGGTCTATATATAAGTAGCAATCTATCCCTATTATCCATTTATATCAACTATTTTCTTAATAATTTATCCTACTTTTGCTTTCTTTTCTAAATTCGGTCTATAGTCGGCAATTTTGTAGGCTATTTTACTTATACAGCCGACAAACTAGGTGGATTTTCCAATCGGATAATGACTTCATCCACAAGCCCATATTCTTTGGCTTCTTCAGCAGTCATAATATTGTCTCTATCAGTGTCTTTTTCTATCTGCTTAACTGACTGACCAGTATGCTCAGCCATTAATTCATTCAATTGTCGTTTAATGCGTAAAATCTCGCGAGCTTGAATTTCTATATCTGTTGCCTGTCCTTGGGCACCGCCTAAAGGTTGGTGAATAAGGATGCGTGAATGGGGCAAAGCAAGCCTTTTACCTTTTTTGCCGGCGGCTAAAATGAAAGCACCCATACTAGCGGCCTGTCCAAGACATATAGTTGAGACATCGGAACGGATATGCTGAATTGTGTCATAAATGGCAAAACCAGCCGTTACTGAACCGCCAGGGGAATTGATATAAAGTCTAATATCTTTTTCTGGATCTTCGCCTTCTAAAAGCAAAAGCTGAGCTACGACCATGTTGGCAACAGTGTCATCAACTGGTGTCCCAAGAAAAACAATGCGTTCTCTAAGAAGACGTGAAAAGATGTCAAATGCCCGTTCGCCTCTAGCGGTTGTTTCAATAACAGTTGGTGGATAGTAGAACTCTGGAGAAGCCATCGGAGTCATGCTCCAAATGTCAAAAACAGATTTGCGAGAAGGTGTTGAAGACGAGCTATTCATCAATGTGGAACTCCAATATATCTAGATTTTTTTATAGAACTATCATTAGCCATTAAAGCAGTAGAAGCCATATCCAATAAACAGACTAACATGGCTTACATACTAACTTATATGCGGTTGGGCGACATTAATTTTATGTGCTTGACGACTTTTCGTCTTCAGTAATCGCCGGCATAGCAACATGCTCTACTTTAGTGTGTTCCATGAGCAATTCCATTACTTTGCCGGTTAGCAATTCTTCCAAAGCTTGTCTATGAACAGCTTCGTTGCGCATAGCTTTTTCTGGCGGTAAACCCATACGAGCAATAAACTCTTGTAGATAAAGCTCTAATTCTTCATTGTTTACAGTAATGCCTTCTTCTTTAATGATGGCGCCTAAAACTAAGCTAGTCAAAACGCGCAATTTTGCTTCTTCGTATTTGCTTGTTTTGATTGCTTCAAATTCAGGTGATTGCTCAAATTCAGCAAAAGATTGTTTGCTTTGTTCTACATAATATTTTAATTGATCGAGCAATAGCTTTTGTTCACGCTCAACCATAGTTTCTGGCAAATCTACTGTAGACATTTTTACGATTGCTTCGACGATGAGCTTCTGCTTGCGAGATTCATTAGTCATCTCAAATTCGTCTTTTAGATTTGTTTTAAGATTTTCTTTGAGCTTTTCGAGTGATTCAACAGAAAACTTTTGTGCCAAAGCATCGTCTATAGGTGGCACAACTTTTTCTCTTAGTTCTTTAATTCTGGTTTTGAATACACCTTCTTTGGACGCTAGTTGTTTATTGCGGTAATCGGCTGGGAACGTAGCTTTTATCTCAAGCTCAGTACCAGGTTCCTTGCCAACTAATTGTTCGCAATAGCCAGGAATAAATCCATTTTCTTTGACTTCGAGAAGCATCCCTTCTGCTTTGCCGCCTTCAACTGCTTTGTCATCTACAAAACATTCAAAGTCGAGTAAGACTGTGTCGCCCATTTTAACTGGTCTAGGAGAAATGGCCGCTAATTGAGATTGAGCTTCTGCGAGTCTTTGCAATGCTGTATCAACGCTGCTTTCATCGAATGCATTTTCTGGCACTTCAACTGTCAGTCCTTTGTATTGTCCTAATGTTACCTGAGGACGAACTTCAAACTTGGCTTGTAATTTTAATGGTTCCCCTAAATCAAATTGATATGAGTCGATTTGTGGCTGAGTGATAATATCAAGACTTTCTTGAGCTATAGCTTCATTTAAAACTTCAGGCAATAAATGCTCCAAAGTCTCTTGTTTTATATAATCGACGCCAATAGTTTTCTCTAGAACAGTGCGGGGAACTTTGCCTTTACGAAAACCAGGTATATTCACTTTGTGGCTTAATTGGCGACAAGCATGTTCATAAGCGCGCATTGCCTTGTCAGATTCAAGCTCTACACCCAATTTGACTAAATTTTTTCCTTCACGATCAAGAGTAACTTTCATTTTATTTACCTATTCTAAATTTCTCGGCTATCGGCTAGCCTGCCTAATAAAAGCTGGCACCCCAAAGTACGTAAGACAAAGGACTATCTTATCATGGCTAAATACTGTCTAAATCTACCTTTAAGGTAGGCGGTAAGGAATATGGATATGACTTATCGCCAGTAAGGAAAGCAGTAAAGATAGGAAAATTGCCGCATTGACAGTTATAAACACGCCGACAAAAGTAAAAGCTTGTATTAATTGCCATGTAAGAACAGCCTGTCTGGGTGGTAAAGCAGTAAGTACACCTAGGCGGTTACAAACATAAACAATTAGCGATACGCCTAAGAAAAAGTCGCATAGCCCCATAAGTTGCAAATTGAAACCATCGAGCTTGTGTAGCAAAAGGCAAGATATGCTAGCTGTTGTGGCCACAATCAAGGCAGCACCAGTAATTCGATCGCTTTGTCTTATTTTTAATTCCGGCTTTTTACTAAGTCCGTGAAGATAAGTTAGAGCATCCATGCTGGCGCGCCAAGTGCTGCGGCGGTTAGGAAAGCTGACACTAGCTTTGTCTGTATTAGGTTTATTACTTTGGGTTTCTTCAGACACTGTATATCGCTTTCAAGGTAAGGTTAGTAATTCCTAATTATTTACTATACCAGTTTCGGTAAAAAGCAAAAGCTAGCAAATTACAAATAATATAGATGTCTGAATTATAAAAATGGAGCGGGAGACGGGGCTCGAACTCGCAACATCCTCCTTGGCAAGGAGGCATTCTACCACGTTTGACGACTGATAAACTGTAAAATTTTGATAGAGAAGCGTTTTGAGATATTGTTTGAATAAAGCCTGGATATTGGCTTTACGAAGATAAAACGTTTACGGATTTTACTCTGTCCTAAAACTACCCTGGACGGTTGTAACTATTGGAGGAACTGTTCACTTTGAGCGAACGTTTTTAATCGCTTTGCATTTTTCTAAGAATTTTTTCTACATCACGAGCGCCATGCAAAATGCGCAATACTTCAATTGAGTCTTTTCGGATTCTATAGCAGATCAGATAATTCTTGGACTCAGTTATGGTGCGAAGACCAGGTTTAAGATAGTCGCGCTTAGATCCAAGATGGGGATTTCTTGTAAGAGACTTGCAACGCAATTCCAGTCGGTGAATTAAATTTTGAGCTGCGAAAATATTGTTTTTGTTTATATAGTCTTCTATTTCACAGAGATCGGCTACTGCAGGTAGAGTTAGTTTGAAATGCATCTACTTTTTGCTATTTGTCTTGCGCTGAGCAACGCGCTGCTTTAAAGCTGCAAATACTTCTTCTCCGGAAACCAGCTCACCGCGATTAGCTGCATCGATGCCCTTTTGTATCTCGTAGCGCAATTCTTCAATTTTCAATTGCTGCGATATCCGCTCTCGTTCCTCAGGAGAGAATTTGCTTATTAGTTTTAAGGCGCGCTCTAAGGAGCTATTGTCTGATTTTCGTTTAGGTAATGCCATGGTCAAGCCTCACAATTTTCTCTCGGTCAGCCGCAAAAGCCAGACATGCCCTAATATCTTCCAAAGTTAACTCTGGAAAGTCGGATATGACTTCATCATAAGACATTCCCGATGCCAAATAACCTAGCACATCAGAAACAATTATGCGCATGCCTTTAATGCAGGGCTTACCGCTCCTTTTGCCTGATTCAATGGTAATTATATCTTTGTAACTCATAAGTTTAGCTTAATGGCCTAGTAGAAAGAAGTCAATGAATTGGAAAAATAGTCATTTTGACTTAATTCCCTCATGGACGGCCCAATAAAAACATTAAACATCTTGTTAAAATCTTTTGCCACCAAGATAAGAAAGATAAAGGTTCGGCTTCAGGATCTATCATTCCAATTGCTGTGCGCCGTGGAGGATCACCAAATCCGCTGGAGTCAGATTCTGTCTGTAACTCAGGTTCAAATGGTGGTTCGTCTGGTTCTAAAACGGGCATGGTATTAGCCGAGTATAATTCTGCAAATTACTAAAGGATTATTCCCAGAAATTGAGAACAAATTATAGACCGCAGTTAATAAAAATGGAGCGGGAGACGAGGCTCGAACTCGCGACATCCTCCTTGGCAAGGAGGCATTCTACCACTGAATTACTCCCGCAGGTAGAAGAGTCTATATCATGCAATTTAGCTCATCTGGAGTCAATAGAACAACTTCAATAAAGTTAGTTTCTTTAATTATCTTGATTGAACAGCGGAAACGTTCATGGGGCGACGTTTGAGACGTTGTTCTACTTCAGACAAAATACTAACGACTTGATAGGCATTATTAGCATCTGTACGAGGGCGTTCACCAGTTACAAGACATTCTAAAAAATGTTCGCATTCAAGGTGTAATGGTTCTGAAGGTGGATAATTTGGATATTCGACAACCATGCGTCCTTCTGGAGTAAGGCTGTGCAGAGCCAATTTGTTTTCTGCTTGCGTGTCATTTAAAACAGCACTTTTTAAAGAACCATTTACTGTTAGTCGAACCACCTTTTGGGGATCGATCCAGCTATTGCGCACTTGACCAGGGATATTACGACCATTCACTGTAAAAGCAAGATCAAGATATGCCACGTCAATAAGTCCATCTTGCAAAGTATCCCAGCCACCAACACGGCTAACATCGACATTGTCACAATCAAGCAAATAGCTCATCATAGAAATGTCATGAGGAGCCAGATCCCATAAAACGCTCCAATCGCGTCTTGATGTATTGAAATTGAGTCGGTCAGAACGGACAAATAGTAGATCTCCCAATTCACCTGAAGCAATAAGTTCTTTTAAACAATTGACAGCAGGATGATAGAGCAACAAATGGCCTACCATTAGGACTAAATTGCGCTCAGTAGCCAGGGCATCTAGCTCTTTAGCATGGTTAACATCGCGAGCAAGGGGCTTTTCTACATATACATGTTTATTAGCTAATAATGCTCGTTTAGCGAGATCAAAATGTGTGTCACTGGGAGTGGCAACTACAATTGCTGATATTTGCGGATCGTCTAGTAAGGATTGATATTGTGTCGTTGTCAGCAGATCGCGATATTCATGTTTAGCTAAAGCTAGTCTTTGTTCATCGTTATCACAAACAGCAGCTAAGGCACCAAGTTGAGCAAAATTGCGCACTAGGTTTTTGCCCCAATTACCGCTACCAACGACCGCTACCTTCGGTAATTTCAATAGACCCCCAATTGCGCTTAAATGCAGGTGCAACCTTGCATATTATTGACGCATCGATTTCCAACACTAAGCTGGTGCTTTGGTTGCTTCAGCTTTTTATTGCGATCTATTTTACCAGACGGATTCTATCGCTTTTTATTATTGTGATTGCCGTTTACCGCATCACCAAATTCTTTACCAACTTTAAATCCGGGCACACGTTTTGCTGGAATTTGCAAAGGCTGATTTGTTTTAGGATTGCGACCAGTGCGGGCCTTGCGCTGTCTTGCTTCAAAAGTACCAAAGCCTACTAAAGTCACTTTGTCTCCCTCTGCCACATGCTTAATGATTGTTTCCATAATTTTGTTAATCACCAGCTCTACGTCTTTTTTTGTTGTACTGGTATCTTTGGATATGACTTCTACTAATTCAGCTTTGTTCAAGGTCAGTACTCCTTCAGGTTTCGACGATAAGACACTCGCATATAGTTTGAACAGCTTTGTATTGATTATAGTTCGTAAATACTCGAATTATGGATAGTCGGCTGCCTGTTATACGTGTATCTCGGTAATTATTTAACTGTATTGGCGACCGTTTTTTTCATTTGTATAGTTTTCTTATCTGGCGCCTGTGCCTAAAAATGACGCATTGATAAAGCTTAAGAAAATTTGAAAACGCTTGAGTCCCATATGTTTTACCAACAGGAAGCATGCCCTGTTTGAGGGGCAATTAAATCTGGATAATGCTAGGATTTATCTATCTTAAATTAATTTATTGGACACTTGATTTACAGGAAACGCCAATGACTTCCCAGATTCGACAGCCTTCAGCACTTAAAAACAGTGAATCTATAGGCAGAGATGCTTGGGTTGAAATTGATTTAAACAAATTAGAATCTAATTTGCGAATTATAAAGGCTCATTTGGCTGAACAGGCTGAAATTGCAAAATTAGCGATGCCACAAATTATGGGCGTGGTTAAAGCAGATGCTTATGGACATGGTGCAGTACGCATTGCTGAAGTATTAGCTGCTTGCGGTGTTTCTTGGTTAGGTGTTGCATCCGCTGACGAAGCTGCTGAACTGAGAGAATCTAATTGCAAATTACCGATTCTTATTCTTGGTCCCACGCCATCATGGGCGGCAAAGAAAGCTATAGAGCAAAAATTGGATTTAACTGTGAGTTCATTGCAACAATTGCAAGCGCTTACTCAATTAGCGAAAGGCTCTCAGCAAGCTATCCGTATTCACCTTAAGGTGAATACGGGGATGCACCGTTTGGGCATGAATGCTGAGGATACGCAAAAAGCAATCGCTATACTCAAAGAAAACAAAAAATTCAAACTGGTGAGTGTATTTAGTCACCTAGCAAAAGCAAGCAATCATGGAACAACTATTTGGCAGAAGAAAAAATTTGATACTTTTATTGATTTGTTTAAGAGCGCAAACTATGAACCAGAAATTTTGCATTTAGCATGTTCTGAAGCAGCTGATTTATTTCCAGAAACTTACTACGATATGGTGCGTATTGGTATGCACCTGTACGGTTTAGAAGAAAATATTGTTTCTAATAAACTTATGCCGATAATGTCAGTGAGGGGGAGAATAAATCAAACCAGTGAGATAAATAAAGGCGAAGCGGTAGGCTATGGACTTACATGGGAAGCCAAAAGACCGTCCCGACTGGCAAATATACCTGTAGGTTATGCTGACGGTGTTGATAGAAAATTGTCAAACAAAATGAAGGCTTTATTGCATAATTCTTCGATTAATCAAGTAGGGCGTATTAGCATGGATCAAATGCTATTTGACATAACCGATTTGCCGCACGCAAAAGAAGGAGATGTAATAACACTGATAGGTTCAGATGAATATGCTTTGCAAAACGAATCTGAAAAATCCGATCAGATAAATACTTTATATTTAACCGATTGGGCAAATCAACTTGGTACTATGAGCCGTGAATTGGCATGCAGGCTTAAAGCTAGATTACCTCGCATTTATACACGCAAAGAGTTAAATAAGCAGATACACAACCAATCGTTTGTTCCAACAAGAAGGTAAGGCATTTTGAAAAGTGCTATTGAAATAGGTCTTTTTTGCGGTACTTTCAATCCGATCCATAATGCTCATTTGTTATTGGCTCAGTTTGCTTGCGAACAATTTAAATTGAAAAAGATTTATTTTGTTACCAGCCCTCGTCCTCCGCATCGGCAAGATGTGCAATTATCTGGAGAGAAGCGCTTTGAGTTGGCGTCACAAGCGGTGGCAAATAACGATTTGTTTGAATCATCACCAATTGAACTGGAAAGGTCTGGTCCATCTTATACTGTGGATACTATAAAATATTTTGCAAAGAGTAACACCGTTAATTTATTGATAGGTGCAGATAATATTATTCATCTTCCAACGTGGTATCAATTTGAAGAAATTGCTAAACTGGCAAAGTTATTGGTGGCCCCAAGACATTTAAACGAAGATAGAGCCCAAAAGGACATTGATGTTTTTACAGCAGATGAATTAACGGTGCTTTCTAAAACAAATTATGCAGTAATTGATTTTCCTTTAATTGACATATCGAGTTCTTATATTAGACAAAGAATTAAAGAAGGCAGATCGGTGCGTTATCTGGTGCCTGAAAAAGTATGGCAAACCATAGAGAGAGAGCAGTATTTTAAATGAAAAAGATACCTGCACCGCTTAACGATCTTGACTTTGTCAGAGAATGGCTCAAGCTACGAATTTCACCTAAAAGATATGGTCACAGTGTTGGGGTTGCTGAAACAGCAAGAGATTTGGCAACTAGATATGGCGAAAGCTTGGAACTTGCTCATTATGCTGAATTAGCTGGGTGGCTGCATGATGCCTGTAAAGAAATGAAGGATTTTCTTTTAGTTGAAAAAGCAAAAGAATATGGTTTGCTATTAGATCCTGTTGAGGAACAGCATGGTCACTTGTTGCACGGACCTGTGGCAGCACAATTGGTGAAACAAGAATTTGGTTTGGAAGATACAGAAATTCTCAATGCTATTTCTGAACATACTTTAGGAGCAATCAATATGTCATTATTATCCAAAATAGTTTTTTTAGCAGACGCTATTGAACCAGGGCGCCCAGCTGAATATGCTGATCCAATTAGGGAACCTTTAAGGATCGGTACTCCGGGTGATATCATACATCCTTTAGATAAAGCAGTTTTAATAGCGTGCGAAAGCAGTTTGCAATTTCTTGAACAAAGCAGTAAAGCTATTCACCCGCGTACTATTGAAGTGCGAGATTATTATTTAAATATTTGTCAAAGCAATAAGTGATTAAGTACCGTTTTTAGCTCTCATATACTCAGCGTACGCAAGGTCACGATTTTGAGTTGCTTCGTGCCATTTGGCCAAAGCTTTATTCATATTACTTTGTTGAGCTTGAGAGTCACTATCATAACGCGATTGGGCATCGAGATCCCCAGCTATAGCAACCTGACCTCGTGAAGAATTTTGTTCTTGTTCTGCTTGTTCTACAGCTTGCAAGTCCGACTTTTCGCGCTCACAGGCGTCCTTCCATGTTTGTTCTAGAGAATCAGTGAGGTCACTTTGTCCAGGACTAACAGAAACAAGTCTGGTAAGGCTTGAGTCTGTATTAGGAAGGATGGCATTGAGCTCTGATATTTGTTTGTCTACATCTTGTTTCTTTCTTACTGCTATTTCAATTTCGCCTAACTGTAAAAGGTATGGTTGCACAGCCAAACCATCGTGCTTTAATTTGAGAATACGCTTATAAATTGATACTCTGGATTCTAAAGTAGGGCTATCAGTAAGTCCTAGATTATTTAGTACTTCGATAGAATTGAATGATTGTTGTTGAACTGGACTGGTGCCTAAACCATTTTGTATTTGATCTGCATTTAGGAGAGTGTCTCGCCAATATTGATCACTGGCTGGATCATAAAGTCTAACTTTTACTTCGGAAACATTGTCAGCATTAGCACAAATAAGCTTAGCGATATTGAGAGCTAAAACTTTAATTTCTTTGTCAGATAATCTTCTATCAGCATAGCTAGCCACCCAAATTTTATTATTATCGAGAACCTTTACTAGGCTAGGATAATTCTTGCATAGCTTAGATTTGGTAATCGCGATTTCTAAACTTTGTGCTTTTGCTGCCCAACAAGTGCCTGCTGCAGTCTGAGAAGTTGCTGTGGATGAAACCTTAGCTGTTGACTGAGTATGCTTATCAGCCTGAGTGATTTCAGCAACTACTGGTTTTGTAAATTCAACAACAGAAAAGCATGCAACCAACAGGCTTAATTTGGTTCTCATTTGCTTATTCCTTTTTAAACTGCCTAGTTAATACTACCCAGTATATCAAGGTCATTTAACAAACTTGTTTAGAAGGAAGTTCCAGAATCTCCTAATGGCATATCAGAGCTGCCACCGCTGTCTTTTTTGCTGCCAAGCAATCTTATATTGCTTGCTTGAATAATTGGACGCACATTTTTATTGCCAGTGTCGTCAGTCCATTTATTAAAATCAAGTCTGCCTTCAACACCAATGAGGCTGCCCTTGCGTACATATTCGCCGGCTATCTCGGCCTGTCTACCCCATAATTCAACATCAAACCAGTCGGTTTCTTTCTCTTTGGTTGGTCTATTAACGGCAACAGAAAAACTTGTTTTAACTCGTCCTGATTCGAAATATCTCATTTCTGGATCACGACCAGCTCTACCAACTAAAACGACTGAATTGACCATAGCGCACCTCGGCAATGATTTAATGGTTGCCATTATTATTATCGGCAACTTCAACTTGCAAATTATAGCTTACTAAAAGCCGTTTTTCTTCGCCCATTTTTTTAAATTGGCAACAGTGCCCAGATCTAATTTTTCGGCTAGATGAATAAGAGCATCATGCAATTGATGTTCGCTTATACCAAGCCCATTGGCGGCTTTGTCAGTTTTGCTGGTGCGACTAACTTCTCGCAATATGGTGCGTTCTTGGACCGTTAAGCGGTTTATTTGTCGTGGCAAAGAAGGAGAAATGATGTTATTGGAGCCACGTGCGACCATAAGAATTGACATACGCATAAGCACGGCTGGATCTGTTTTCAATATATATCCAAATGCACCTGCGTCTAAAATGTCTTGGACTTCAGCTCCTTTGGCAATAGGGGATACAACTAGCACTTTGACATTGCGCAGGGCAGAAAGTTTTTTGATTAGATTTATCGAAGTTAGAAGTCCAGGTAAGTGCAAATCTAAAAGAACAACATCAGGGAGAAGCTTTTCGGCTTTTTGCATAGCCTCATTAGATGTTTCTGCATCACCAATAACATTTATCAAATTACCGGTTTTCAATTCCTCAGTAATTTGCTGACGGCTTTCGCTATGATCATCGACTACTAAAACACGGATCATCTCAACACTATAGCTCTAAGATGAAAAATAAAGCTTTTCTTTAATTGCAAATAATTCAAAAACCTAAGAAGGGAAACGTTTTTCAGACATTTGGTAGTCCACATAACAACCTGTTGCCAGCTTGTCCAGAAAAATTTAGCTAAGGCAAGTCTTAAAGCGGATATAATCGTGCGGTTTGGTGATAAGGGGAAATAAGCAATGAGAACGAGTAGTCGTCAACTAGTGCTTTTATCTAGTCTAGTTTTTCTTTCCACAAGTTTTGGTCAAATCGCATCGGCTGGTCCCCAAGAAGGAAAAGGTTCAAGAAAAATGAGTCAAGTAACAACTCCAAGTGGTTTAGCTTATGTAGATGAGGTTGTAGGCAACGGTCCTTCGCCACAACAGGGTCAAACAGTAGTCGTTCATTACACAGGCTGGCTTACAAATGGTCAAAAATTCGATAGTTCGTTAGATAGGGGACAGCCATTTGAATTTGTTATTGGAACCGGACAGGTAATCAGGGGTTGGGATGAGGGTGTTTCCAGTATGAAAGTTGGTGGAAAACGCAAACTGACTATTCCACCAGATTTAGCGTATGGACCCAGAGGTGCCGGTGGTGTTATCCCACCAAATGCTGAACTTATTTTTGAAGTCCAATTATTGGGCGTCAAGTAATTAGCACAGTTAAGCTCTAAGAATTAACCTAATAGATTGCAAAGTATATAAACAATCACTGTCCTTCGCCTTGCATTGTTTATATACTTTGTTTATGAAATTTCCCCTGGCAATTTGGGCATAATGCTGAAAACGAAAAAGCATTTTCGTGGCATTGCTCAAATTTCTCGATAAAAGAAACCGCGAGCCACTTAGGAGGATTATATAAATGTTGGACAAACTATGGGAAGCCGTTACTGGTCGTTGGGGTATAGCAGCATTAGTTTTATTAGCTATTCCAGATGGTCGTAAAGCACTTAAATCGGTTGCTAAAGAAGCCGTACGTGCAGGACTGATTGTTTCAGAAGGCATGAAAGATATGGTTGCTGAAGTTAAAGAAGAAGCAAGCGATATGGTTGCTGAAGTCAAAGCTGAACGTAAACAGCATGGACAACATGAAAAGCATGTGTCTCATAAATCCTAGCTGAGAATCAATTCCAGGAATTAAAAGTGAGTGAGGCGGCCGATAAATATCGTCGGTCCTGGGCTTAACTAGAGGCAGCGCATAAATATGGAAAAAAAGTTACCAGCCAAGCCGAATGGTCGCATGCACGGAGTGGCACATCATATTCCTCATCGCACGAGGTATCGCTTAGCAACCCACCATCGAAATGCCGAAACTAAAAATCGTGTCCACGAGTTATTAAACAAAGTACCTGGTGTTAAAAAGGTGGAGTTTAACGAACGAACTGGAAGTGTGCTTGTTCATCACGATGAAGTGCCAGAAATACTTGGTGCATTGTCCGAAGCATTAACTGCTTTGGGTTCTGATCTATTTGAAGAAATCGCCTCAGAAGAAATGGCAATTATTCCTGGTGTTTCTTTGGCGGCACACTTGGTTAAAAATCGTTTTTCTAGAGTTGATCGATACTTAGCACGCATAACTAATAATTATGTAGACTTAAAAACCTTATTGCCTTTAATATTTTTGGGAGCCGGGCTTTATCAAGTTTCTAAAAGACGTATGTTATTTGAATCGGTACCGCCTTTGGTGCTTTTCTATTATGCTTATGACTCTTATTTGAAATTTCATGGTCCCAGCGTTGATAAATCTCTCCATGGGAATGGGCATCAGTTCAATTAGACCGAGAGTGTTCTGTATTAACATAGTTAGTGTCTGGTGAGAGCTTAGTGAGAGCAAAATTAACCGTCAGTGCAATAAGTCAGCAGAATGCAAATAAAGATGAGGGCGAAAGTTCTCAGTCGAGTAATTTGCGAATTCTTGGTTCGATTGTATTGCGTCATGAAATACATGAAGGAAATTGGAGCAGGCTTAGATTTTATTGTGAAAATTTGCGCGATGAATCGCAATTATCGCTGGTTCTCTGTCAAGAATTAGTTAAGCAAAATGGTATTCACAGTGCGCGTGTAAATACATGGTGCGGCGCTCTTATTGTTGATCTAGATACTGGACTACTATCTCGGGAACAGCTTATAACAATACTTGGGCAGATGGTGCTCAACTGTGATGCTAGCAATATGCCAAATATTCCTCCTCCTCCGCAATTATTGCGCAGCATATATGCTGTTGTGGCACCGGTTTTGCAATTTATAGAAGATCTTTTTTTGCCAGCAGTACAGTTAATAGTTGGAAGTGCTGCATTGGCGTGTTCTATTTTTGGTGCTTCTACAACTATAACTAAAATATTGTTGTTTGCTTCTATTGTGCCAATTGGTATGCGAGCAACAAATACTTTGCTCATAGAGGGCAGGCTTAGTGTAGATTCATTAGACGGAATTGCAGCAAGTCTTATGTTTGCGAATGGCAAATTGAAAGAAGCTTGTTTTATGACAGCTCTAATTAGTTTGGGAGAATATATACGCGAGCGAACTTCTCAGCAATGCAGAAGAATGGTTGATGACCTGTTGAGTCTTTCGGGACGTTCAGCTTGGTTAGTTAAAGGACGGAAAAGACTTTTTGTACCAATTGATCAAGTAAAAGTTGGCGACATATTGGTTGTTTATCCTGGCGAACTTATACCGGTTGATGGTGTAGTGATTGATGGACAAGCTGATATAGATCAATCGAAACTTACTGGGGAATCTCTTCCTGTAGAAGTAAGCACAGAGCAGCATGTTTATGCAGCTACAGTTTTGCTAGAAGGTAAAATTTATATTCGTTGCTCATCAATTGGCAACGACACTAGAGCTGGAGCAATTTTGCAAACCTTAAAACTTGCCCCAATTCATGAAACTAAAATTCAAAACTATGCCGCAGCAATGGCGGATAAACTAGTGCTGCCTATAATTTTAGGTGCAGGATTATGTTTTGCATTTACGCGCAATTTAATCAGTATGATGAGTATTCTTATTTTTGACTTCAGTACAGGGATAAGAATTGCTGCACCAACTGCGGTGCTATCGTCTATGTACAATGCTGGACGAAAAGGTATTCTAGTTAAAAATGGTGCTTCTTTAGAGCGACTAGCTCAGGTATCGGCAGTAATCTTTGATAAAACAGGCACCTTAACTTCTGGAGAGCCAAGAATTACAAAAGTCATACCATTAGGCAATGGTCACTCTTATGATGAAAACGAAATTATAGGCTTAGCAGCAGCTGTAGAGCAAAGACATCATCATCCTGCCTCAAGAGCTATTGTTAGATATGCTGCACATAAAAAAATCGCGATAGACGAACGCAGTGAATCTGCCCAAATGCGAGGCATGGGTGTCAAAGCAATTATTCAAGATAAAGTTGTTATGGTTGGAAGTCGTCGCTTAATGGAAAGCGAAGAAATTGATATTGAGAAAAGTCGTGATTACGAAGCCCAAGTAGTCAATAGTGGTGAGTCAATAGCTTATGTTGCTATTAATGGAAAATTAGCTGGATTGATTACATATAAAGATCAAATACGCCCAGAAACCGCCCAGGCAATAAAACAACTAAAAAAACTGGGCATAAAAAAGATCTATATGGCTACTGGGGATGGAGAAATTGCTGCCAAACAAGTAGCACATCAGTGCGGTATTACTGATTATATTGCTCGAGCTTTCCCGGAGCAAAAAGCTGAATTGGTGCAGGAGTTAAAATCGCAAGGATATACTGTTGCAGTCATTGGTGATGGTATTAATGACTCTCCTGCTTTAGCTCATGCTGATATTGGTTTTTCTTTGCATGGTTCAACCGATGCCGCTCGTGAAGGCGCGGACATTGTTCTTACCGATGGTGATCTACGACATTTGCCAGAGTCGATACGTATAGCTCGCGGTGCGATAAATTTGGTCAAAGAGAATCTAACTTTGGCTATTATTCCTAATAGTGTTGGTTTAGGAATGGCTGCTTTTGGCATGATTGGTCCAGCGGGGGCAACTCTTTTAAATAATGGTTCGGCGATTCTCTGTGCACTAAATAGCTTACGGCCCTTATATAGCGACCCTTGGTCCAGAGTAGAACCGGTTCATACAGAAAAGAAATAATAAAAGCTGGATGGTTGCCAGTATTTTTATTGTATAATTCGGGGCTATATATTGTTTTTGATTTGGCAAAGGGTGGGTAATCATGATGCTTACAGATAAAAATTTGGCGGTTTTGTCAAAACTGGAGTGGCGTTACGCAACCCAAAAATTTGATACTAATAAAAAAATTGATAGCGCTACTTGGGATACTGTTGAAAAGGCTTTGATTCTTACCCCATCAAGCTGGGGACTGCAAACGTGGAAATTTGTTGTAGTTACAGATGCAAAAATCAAAGAAGAATTAGTGGCAGCTTCGTATGGGCAAAAACAAGTCAAAGACTGTTCGCATGTAGTAGTTATTTGTAGACCGGATAAATTAACTGCTGAATATATAAATGAATTTGTTGACTTTACAGCTTCAGTTCACGGACTTTCGGCAAAAGAATTTGCGCGCGAACACGAAATGATGTTGAGAATGCAAAAAGGCATGAATGAAGCACAAACAGCCGAATGGATGTCTATGCAGTGTTATATAGCTCTGGGTAATTTAATGACAGCTGCTTCAATGCTAGATATAGACACGTGCCCAATGGAAGGTTTTTCTAAAAAAGACTACGATCGTATTTTGGGTTTAGATAAATCCGGATGCCATAGCGTTGTTGTGTGTGCGATGGGTTATCGTTCAGCAGAAGATCAAAAAGCTAATTTGCCAAAGGTGCGCTTTCCAAAAGAAAAAGTTATTGTGCGAATCTAAGCTGAAGAAAACCTTTTGTGCGGCAAATGTAATTTAACTAACGGAGCTGGGGCTGCTTTTTTTTACTGAAGCAAGAGCTTCTCTTGCTTCGGCAATCAAATCGTGTGCTTCTCCGCAACAGGGTGTGTAACCTGCTACGCCTACTGAAACACTTGCTTTTAATTTTCGTCCAGTTTTCTTATCAGTAAGATCTAAGTTTAAAACTCTTTTCTGAATTCGTTGTGCTACGAGACTTGCTCCTTCAGCATCAGTTTCGTGCAGAACGGCAATTAATTCATCCCCGTCCCAACGCGCAGCCATATCTACTTCGCGTACAGAAGTACGGAGAATTTTAGCTGCTTTGGTAAGCACTAAATCGCCACTTTCTTGTCCATACTCTTTGTTGATATCGCGCAAATGATCGATGTCTAGAACTAAGACAGAAAGCGAATAACCAAGTCTCAAAGCTCTTTTAATTGAATGAAGCAAATGGTGTTTAAAAGACTCACGATTAGGTAATCCAGTTAAGCTATCAGTGTCCATCATCTCGTCTAACTGAGCTTCCAGATCTTTTATTTTGTTCTGCAAAAGATCTATTTCAGCGTCTTTATCTTTCAAAGAACGCTCCAGTTGTACATTCTGAGCTTGAAGAGTTCTAAGATGTACTTCACCCTGGCGCGCACGATGCTGTCCATGAATACTTTCAAGAACGTGAAATATATGCGCCTTCATAGTTTTTCCAGAGATCCTACCGAAACATTGATTAACTCATAAGAAGCTCGCCCGGTGCCAAGCCTGCTTAAATGTTTAATTACTTTGTCCTGAGTATATTAACGCGAATTAGCAATTTATACTAGGTACTTCATGGGAATATCCGCAAGTTTAATTTATCTGGCAACGAGCTATTTCTTCACGATTTAACTTGTCTAAAAGAATAAGACAGTATTTGTGTTTGCTATTTCCTACATTAAATGCAAGGTTTGCAGTGATAGAAGAATGAGGTTTGGCCTTGGTTTTTAACGTTTGTAAGCCATCAACTGTTAAAGAAGGATAGTACCGTTGTCCCCGATCTGAAATTACTGCTAGGTCAAAAAGGCTAATTTCTTTATCGGTATCATTGTTTACTGTTATAGACAAAAGTAGTTGCTTAGAGAGCTTGTCACCGAAGGGATCTTTAGTGAAAGTATAGGTGTTTGCTTTTAACTTTAGATTGGGGAGAGTCTTTGGACTTTGTCCTGATGGAATAAAACGGGCATCAAAGCCGGGTAAAACAATGGGTTCAGCTGTAGTAATGCTAAGCTCATCGCCTGGTAAAAAAGAGGCTATTTTACCTTTGCGCTTGAGAGCACCAATTAATCCTAAGCCACCACCTAAGGCTGCTCCTGCTCCTACAGAAATGCCATGAGTAGCTATAGCCATGGGAATACCGGTTAATTGAACTGAAAGTATACTGCCCCCTGTAGCTCCTAAAGCCATGTATCCACTGTCAATAAGTACTGTTTTAGTAATGGCTTTAAGCTCGTTATCCTTAGTGGAAAATTTGGTTTTGAAGGGTAAATCTATATCTCCATCTGGGCTAATTAATTTATCGAATTCGACCGTCACATAACCGTCCCGTCCTAATCGTTTTTGGGTAGCCATTTCAGTTACCGTACCGTGCATAAACCAACCGCCAGGCAGAAGTACTTTATCCCCGCTATTGACGTCCAACATTACTTTGGCAAAAACATCGTCGCCAACTTTGCTTAATTGTGAGTTTAAACTGCCCATGACTGAGAGATTTAATTTGCTCCCTTTGGGCATAGTTTGAAGATTTCCGTACAGTAGAGGAGACGGTTTAACTGTTTCAATTACAGAACCTTGTAGCAAATGAGTACTTGCATTTGCTGTAGAAGGCGATTTATTGGTGGAAAGTTGATTTGGAAGCTGAATTGTTGGAGAAGCAGTATTTTTTGCTGCTTTGGGTTCATTTTTAATGTTGCTGGCGGCACTTATAGGCAAGCCCAGCAAACTGCTGAGCATTAATGAGGCGGAAAGGGTAATTGTCGCTCTTTTGAGCATATGTTCGCTTCCTGTTGGGCTATTACGATAGCAAAGAAGCTATAAAGTTCAATTAGATACAGCTTCTTTGTAACCAGGTATAAACAGTCTATTGGCAAACGACGTATGCCATAGCAAAAAAATCTTTGCAAGAAAAGTATATGCTCTAAGATAGTCGTTAACAAAATGTATAAAAATTAGGGCGCTATAACATTCGTGCTGATAATAGTTTAAGAGCTTGGGATAATTTTTATTGGACAACTCGAGGTTGCAAAATGAATCTAGAAAAATTTACTAGTAAAGCACAAGAAGCAATTACGAGTTGTCGTGAGATTACTTCTCGTTATGGTCAAAGAGAAGTAACACCTGAGCATTTACTTTTGGCATTGCTTGAACAAAGCGATGGTATGGCTACACGTATTCTAAAAAAACTGGATGTAGATACCAATTTAGTAATTGAAGAAATAGAAAAATATTTGGCTCGCCAGCCAAAAAGTTCAAGTATGGCATCGAATAAAGACGAAATACTTGTTTCTAATAAATTGATGTCAGCTTTTGAAACAGCTAAACAAGAAGCCGACAGACTAAAAGATCAGTATATAAGTGTTGAACATCTTATGATGGCCCTTTGTGATGAAAGCAAAAGTCATGCTGGCACAATACTTAAACAATTCGGTGTTAATCGTGAGCGTATTTTGCAAGCTCTTACAGCTATTAGAGGTAATCAGCGCGTGACAAGCCAGGATCCAGAAGCAACATATGAAGCCTTAGCTCGATACGGGCGTGATTTAACTCAATTAGCACAACAAGGTAAATTAGATCCGGTTATTGGACGAGACGAAGAAATTAGACGGGTAATGCAAGTTCTTAGTCGTCGAACAAAAAACAACCCTGTTTTAGTTGGTGAACCAGGTGTTGGAAAAACAGCTATTGTAGAAGGGTTGGCTTCTAGAATTACACGCGGGGACGTTCCAGAAGGACTTAAAGACAAGCGATTAATTACTCTTGATATGGGTTCTTTGATTGCCGGGGCAAAATATCGTGGTGAATTTGAAGAACGACTAAAAGCAGTTCTTAAAGAAGTAATTGAAGCCCAAGGAAATATCATTTTATTTATAGATGAATTGCACACAGTTGTGGGTGCTGGTTCTGGTGGTGAAGGGGCAATGGATGCTGGCAATTTACTTAAGCCGCCATTAGCACGCGGCGAATTGCATTGTATTGGCGCCACCACTTTGGATGAATATCGTAAGCATATTGAAAAAGACCCGGCTTTGGAACGTCGTTTTCAAACTGTTTTAGTAGAAGAACCAACAGTAGAAGATACAATTTCTATTTTGCGTGGATTGAAAGAAAGATATGAAGTCCATCATGGTGTGAGAATTAAAGATGCTGCATTGGTTAGTGCAGCCGTTCTTTCACATAGGTATATAACCGATCGTTTTTTGCCAGATAAAGCAATTGACTTAGTTGATGAAGCGGCAGCAAAAATGCGTATTGAAATTGATTCTATGCCATCAGATTTGGATGAATTAGAAAGACGCCGCATTCAATTAGAGATTGAAAGAGAAGCCCTGCGCAAAGAAACAGATCCTGCTTCTAAAGAGCGCTTGCAAAGACTGGAAAAAGAAATAGCTGACATAAAAGAACAAGCTGATATTTTGCGGGCTCAATGGCAATCAGAAAAGGAAGTTTTGGGTCATGTACAAACAATAAAAGCTGAAATTGAAGCAACAAAACATCAAATTGAACAAGCAGAACGGGCTACTGATTTGCAAAAAGCCGCTGAGCTTAAATATGGCAAGTTGATTGAATTAGAAAAAAAGCTAACAAAAGAAGAAGAATCTTTTCTTTCAAAAAACGGTAAAAAGAATGTTTCTAGATTGATAAAAGAAGAAGTTGATGAACAAGATATAGCAGAAATAGTCTCCAAATGGACACATATTCCAGTGACTAAGCTTCTAGAAGGCGAAGTGCAAAAGTTATTGCATTTAGAAGAACATTTGCATCAACGTGTGATTGGTCAAGATGAAGCTATTGAAGTTGTTTCTAGTGCTGTACGCAGAGCTCGTGCTGGGTTAAAAGATCCAAATAGACCTATAGGAAGCTTCTTATTCTTAGGACCTACTGGTGTAGGAAAGACAGAATTAGCAAAAGCATTAGCTGAATTTTTATTTGATGATGAACAAGCTATTATTCGAATTGACATGTCTGAATATCAAGAACGTCATACTGTGGCCCGCTTAATAGGTGCCCCACCTGGATATATTGGTTATGATGAAGGCGGACAATTAACTGAAGCTGTTCGCAGACGAGCATATTCGTGTGTACTATTTGATGAAATTGAAAAGGCGCATAGCGACGTTTTCAACGTACTTTTGCAAGTACTAGATGAAGGACATTTGACTGATTCAAAAGGTAGAACTGTTGATTTCAAAAATACTGTATTAATCATGACCTCCAATATTGGCAGTCAATATATTTTGGATTATCAAGTAAAGTCGACTGTTGATGGAGACTCTGGTTATCCGGTAATGAAAGAAAAAGTGCTATCTGCATTGCGAGAACATTTCAGACCGGAATTTCTCAATCGTATTGATGAAACAGTAGTGTTCCATGCTTTAACTGCTGAACAATTGAAGAAAATAGTTGATGTACAACTCAGTTATTTAAATCGTCGCTTGGAAGAGCGCAAGATCGTTTTATTGCCTACAGAAGCGGCACGTGATTATTTGGCACGTACAGGTTATGACCCTGTATTTGGTGCACGTCCATTAAAAAGATTAATCACCAAGGACATAGAAAATCCTTTGGCCTTAAAACTGCTGGAAGGTGAGTTTAGAGACGGAGATAATATTGCCGTAGATTCTGACGGAGAGAGGCTGGTTTTTAAAAAACAGGATGTCCTGATGATAGTTTAAAGTTTACCTGCGAAGGCAAGTGAAAATCCTTAAACAAGTCGACAAGGCGTATCCAAAGCTCGCAAAAATCCGAATTATCCTGGATAACCATTCTGCTCACATCTCTAAGGAAACGCAGGATTTTCTAAACACTGTTCCAGATCAATTCGAGTTCGCTTTTACGCCTAAGCATTGCTCATGGCTTAACCTTATTGAGGTTTTCTTCTCAAAAATGGTCCTCACAGTTTTGCGCCATATCCGTGTTAACTCAAAGACAGAGCTGACCTCACGCATAAAACAATATGTGACTGAACTCAATGAGGATCCGGTTGTGTTCAATTGGAAATATGGCATTAATGGTTCACTACGTTCAAAATAATGATGCAGTATCAGTGCAACTAACTACTAGCAAGATCATTAACCGGTCGTTATAATAGATTTAACTTGGCTGTATAGATATTACAGGTGCTATGAAATTAAAATTTCGCAAACGTGGACAGGCTGTGATAGGACTTGTTCTGGCACTAGCAGGTGTGCTTCTTTATTTTACTATATTTATTTTTGAGATAAACAGAATGCAGATAGCCCAAAGGCAGCTGATGGCTATTAGTGATTCAGCGGCATTAACTGGCACAACTATGCTTTCTTGTATGGATATCGCTGATGATGATAATAAATGCAGCAAGCTTATAGCAGCTCGCCATGAGGCGGCAGATTATGCGCGCAATATGATTAATAACAATTATGTGCTTGGAAACCTGATAAATGATGCTAGTAAAGCATTAACTATGGATTCATTAAGCGCAAATTTAAAAGGTGGTGAAACACGTTATCTTATTGCATTACTAAATGAGCAAGGTGATTGTGTTGATTTGGATGTTCCTGACCCAGCTTGTAAAAAAATGATTTGTTATCTTACCTATAACTATCAAGCTTCAATATTGAAAATGATACATGTGCCCGGGGTAGTGATTACAGGAAGCTCGGTTTCTGGTCTAGCAAAAATAGATGTAGTTGTTGCTATGGATTTATCTTGTGCTATGGACGATCAAACAGTGGTGACATTTATTCGTCGAGAATGGATACATGATCCACGAGGGGCGACAAACAAAATAAATAAAACCACGCCTGGTTGCGGGATAATTCAATACATTAGTTTGCCTTGTCGCACCAGTCCACATACAATCTATAATTATCTAAAAGGCGGCGAAAATAAAAACAAAACAAAAATGTCTTGTTTTGTTAATGCTTTGCCACCACAAAATCTTGATCAAGCGTTTAATGAATCTAATGGCTGCATAAAGCATCCTCTTAGTTTTGCTCCTTACTTGCGTTCTCATTATGCTCATTATGATGGATCAGTGCAATATCAATTGTGGCCAGCGGCACAACCACCGTATTACAGAGCGCTGGATTATGCTACGCCACCTGGCAATTGTGATTTAAGTGTTGCTTTAGGTGGCAATGGTGATGGTGTTACGGATATGCTAGGTAATAATCCTCCACAGGGCTCTATTTTGCCATGCGCTTTCACAGATACAACATGGCAAAAAGACAACAATATCATGCTCAATGCTCAGTGTGCTGCTCCAAGAGGATCGCAAGATATTTTTAGTAATGATCCAGGAGTAGATGAGCAAACTTTTACTGATTTAGTTGTGAATATAGCTAATCCAGCTACTGCTGTCCCTGATCATCAACTCATTAGATATCCGTACGAACAGGCTTTGCAAGGACCAGACAAATTTTCTGCGTTTACTTATACTTTTCCTCAAGAAGAACCAGACGTGGATATACGAGGTAAAACATTTAGCTTCCCTAATATTGCTGTAGTAGTGGAGGCTGCTAGAGGTAATTTAGAGCGAACACCAGTTTTACCTACAGGGGTAAGTAATTTTCAAATGGCTCTTTTGGACAGACCTGTTTTAGTGGATGGACAAGTTTACGCTATTGATCCACATAGTTTGCAAGACGGATATCAAAAAGCTTATCAACGATTAGCCATGATGTTTTCTCAACCTATTGCTACCGTTCTTAGTACTACTGATCAGGCATTTTTTCAACTGTTGCACCAAGAGGCTAATTGTAGATTTGGTTTCGTAGGATTTTCTAGCAAAAATTCTTTTGATAAAGGGCGCTATCCTTATGATACGACAGAAGGTACCATGCCTGATGCTTCTGTTAATCCACCTAATAAACGTAGTTTCTATGTTTTTTGCCCAGCATACTGCGAACCTAGTTACAGCAATCCAGTCTTTTTTTGTGGCAAACCAACAGAACAAGGGTTGAATGATAACAAAGTTACTGAAAAAAGTACAAGTCAAATGGACACCAGTGGTTTTCGTATACCAAGAACAGCACTGGATGTTAATCATGAAAATTATTTTGAATGTCTGAGTCAAAATTCTGTAAGCAAAACCACTACTAATAGCTGGTCTTATACAGGAGCAGGAGCTAATGGCTTATATAATTGTCGACCTTTATCTGTCTGCGATGTTTCGGAAGCTATGAAAACAGCTTATGCAATGTTTCATTCTAAAAATTATGATGTTTCCATTGCTGATACTGTAATTGATTTACATAACAGACCAACAGCGCATAAAGCAATAGTTTTAATAATGGCTAGTGAACCAACCGATGGCATTGAGGGCGTTGAAGCAAAAGCTGCTGCTGCTGTTGTAGGTCCAGGACCCGGAACTTGCCACAGCGATGGTATCGCTGTTTATACAATTGGACTGAATCTAGATAATGATAAAAAACTACACGAGAATCTAGATAAATTTCTAGGTGAAAATAATAATGGTTTAGCAGCTCTTGCGCATTATGGCAGCAAATATTTTGCTTGTACAAGTGCTAAAGAGATGAAAGAAAGCTTCTCCTCTATTGCTCGGCAAAAGACTTTTTTGCAAAGATAGTCAATGCTCACTAGTAATTCATTAATTCATGCATTAATGAATTACTTTATTTTATTTTGGTTTATTTTATTGGTTTATTTTACAAGAAGCCTGGGTATTATGAAAACATTAGGAATAAAGTTTGTGGCTATCTCTGAGCTGACAAATTAGCAACTGCGGGTCCCCTAAGAGGCTATATGAAAATATGGATTAGTCCAAACAGTTTATTTAAAGCACTTGTTTCATTTATTTTCTTTATTACTACTAGCATCGCGCCATGTAATGCTCAATCTTTACCAAGTTTGCCTTTCCCCACTGACAGAAATGGCTATATGAATTTTCCTGTTGGGACAACGCAAATATATGTAAGCAGCAGTAGTGGCAATGATAATAATCCTGGTACGCAGAGTCAGCCTGTTAAAACAATTGCCAAAGCTATGGTTCTGCTCCAGCAGGCTGCTCACTACACTTCCACACATATGGCTGCTTGCACGCTTTTTGGAGCATTATTTCTTAAAGCAGGAGATGTATGGCAGGATGATACTTTTGGACGTTGGGTAATATCTGGTCCAGATGAACAGCACCCTTTATTAATTACCAGTTATGGCAGTGGTTCAAGACCTTTGATTAAAATTGGTGGCTCAGCGAATGGATTATATAGTGATGGTGGTAGCGGATCTCCAAATTCAATTGGCAATATAGCTATAGATGGCATAGAGTTTTATTGTTATACAGCTGATCCTAATTCACCCAATTTCAATAATCAATCTGGTGGTTGTGCAATTTTTTTGCTTGTGCCCGGTGGTGCTTTGTACATGCAGGATTGCAAGATTTCTTATTTTTCAACAGGCATAGTGGTTGAGCCAGGGATAGCCACAGGGCAAATTTCTTTTGATAATGTATTAATTTATCGCTGTATTATTGCAAACAATTATGCAAACAGTGGCGCCCATGCCCAAGGATTGTATTTAAATGGGATAAACAAGATCGTTCTGCGCGAGAATGTTATAGATCACAATGGTTATTGTGAATACGGACTTGGATCTGAAAACTATGTGACTGGTGCCGAGCCGACAATGTTTAACCATAATGTATACATACAAGTTGATAACGGACCAGCAGTGCTGGAGGGGAATATAAGCAGTTATGCCTCAAGTCATGGTGCTCAGATGCGCTCAGGTGGTTTGTGTGACAATAATTTGTTTATGTATGATTCATTAGCCATGTTTACTGGTTTTAATAATCCGGGCACAATTACTAACAATGTAGTTTTAGAAGGCAAAGACATTATCCATGGTGCCAACCCATTGCTGCGCGGCGATGGGTTGGCATCGGCTAGTTCGCCAAATGCGTTGTTTCAGCATAATATTATTGCTAATAAATCAATTAGTGTAGGATCTGACCCTGCTTTTAGGCTAGATACAGAACCGTCCCAAGTATTTGAGCTATATCCCCAATTTGTTTCTTCTAATCCATCCGGCGATCACACTACTTTTAATAATAATATTATCTATAATTGGGGCAATAGTGCTTATATATTTTCAAACGCAAATAATTATGGTCTGTTTTCTGTTAGTAACAACTATTTTATGAACACGATCAGTAATTTCAATCAATTCTTGGTTGATTATGGAAATTCGGTTAGTAATGTGCCGCCACTTAGTACATCAGTGTTTATGAATAATCATTATTTTGAAGCTTCGCCGTATGCTGGATATGGCTCTGCTTGGTTTCGTTTTGGTGGCACTGTACAAAGTAATGCCACCTGGAAAAATAATCTTGAGCCAACAGCAACCTTTCAATCTATATCTTTCCCTCATCCTGATCAAGCAACAATAGAGGCTTATGATCAAATGGTACTGGGAGGACCAGGAACATTTTATGACTTTATGTATGGTTCAGGAGACGGACAGCGTTTAGGTGCTAGAAATTTATCCAGACAAAACTTTGATGCTCGTTTCACGGCTTCAGCAGTAAATAGCTGGATCAGAACATGTTTTTATGCCAGCAGTTCAGGAAGCAGCGGCAGTTCAGGAAGCAGCAGCAGTTCAGGAAGCAACAGCAGTTCAGGAAGCAGCGGCAGTTCAGGAAGCAACAGCAGTTCAGGAAGCAACAGCAGTTCAGGAAGCAACAGCAGTTCAGGAAGCAACAGCAGTTCAGGAAGCAACAGCAGTTCAGGAGGCAGCGGTAGTTCAGGAGGTCATGGCAGTTCAAGAAGCAACAGCAGTTCAGGAGGCAGCGGTAGTTCAGGAGGTCATGGCAGTTCAAGAAGCAACAGCAGTTCAGGAGGCCGTGGCAGTTCAGGAGGCAGCGGCAGTTCAGGAGGTCGTAGCGGTTCAAATGTATCTTCCAGTACTAATTCTCCTGCTGCTATATATCAAAGTACAGGAAAAAATGCCCCTATTAGAGGTTCAAGCGGAGGCAGTGGTGGCGGTAGCAGTGATGGCGGTGGCGGTGGCGGCAGAAATATCGTTCCAAGCAGCAACACCAGCAATTCAGGCTTACCAAGCAACTATAGTCCCAGTTCCTATGCTACAGGATCGATTGGCGTAACAACAACAGATATGAAGGATACACATAAGAAGCCAGTCCCTAGCAAAAGCAAAGTAAAGAGCAATAATGTGTATTATCCGTCTTCAATCTTGGACAATAAATGAGTTGTTAGCGGTCTGATTATACTTATCCAAGGCGCGTGCTAAAACCATTTTGAGTGGTAAATAAGTAGATTGGGCATAGGTTACACAGTCCTCATACTCAGGTTGAGCATGAACAATTTTGCCATTGAGATCGCGAGCTATTTTAATTCTTATTGGAGGTAATTTTGCTTTTTTAGCATTTGGTAAATGATTAACTAAATCAACCTGCACCCATTCTCTCTCTAAGAAAAGACGCTCAGATAAGTAAGTCCTAAGCCCTAAAGTAGAAGTGTGATCAAAAATGTATTCTTCAATTCTGCTGGTATCTGACGGTTGACAAAGAACAGTAAGAAGATGTCCACTACGTCCTTTTTTTGCTGTGACAGGTGTAGTGTAGGCATCAAATGCGCCTAATTTTAATAATTGCTCGGTTGTGTAGGCTAAAGTTTGTGGGGAAAAATCATCTAAAACAGTTTCTATGACCAACAGTGTTTCACGACGAAAACGAGTGCTGTGGGTAACATTATTAGAACGATCTTCTTTCATTTGCTATCTGCTCCTTTATAATTAGCAGCTCAGGAGATTTTAGCACTGCGAAGGCTATTAGTTGTTTATGTCTATCAAAATTGGCAATTTAACAATGAAAAGTCGGGTATACGTACCGCCAATGGCTGGTGTGACCGATATAGTCTTTCGCGGCATTATGAGAGAAATAGATCCACATTGTCTATTGGCTACAGAAATGGTTTCTTCCAGGGCATTAATGCATAAGCCAGATTCAAGAATTATGGATTTAAGTCCTGGCGAGGATCCAATTGCAATACAAGTATTTGGACATGAGCCAGATGTAATGGCTAAAGCAGCTCAAATGGCTGAGGCTAAAGGCGCCAATTGGGTTGATATAAATATGGGTTGTCCAGTTCCGAAGATCACTAAGGGGAAAGATGGCTGTGCTTTAATGCGTGAACCTGAATTAGCTAGAGAAATAGTACGCACAGTAAAAGATGCGGTATCAATTCCGGTGACAGTAAAATTTCGTCTTGGTTGGGATGATAAATCGCGTAATGCAGTTGAATTTGGCACAATGCTTGAAGAAGCAGGGGCTTCGGCTGTGACTGTGCATGGCAGAACAAGAGCACAATTGTATTCAGGAAAAGCCGATTGGGGTTTTATTAGGCAAGTTAAACGGGCTCTTACTATACCGGTTTTTGGCAATGGAGATGTATTTGAACCAGAAGATGCAGCGCGATTATTAGAAGAAACTGGTTGTGACGGAGTGGCTGTAGCTCGGGGTACTTTAGGCAATCCCTGGCTCATCAGTCGTATTAGCAAATATCTTGAAACCGGCTCTATAAGTGAAGCTCCCGCTGATACAGAACGGCTTATATGTGCTTATAAGCACGCTATAGGTTTGGCAAAATATAAGGGCTTGCGTATTGGCATTAATGAGTCCAGGCGTCATTTGACTCATTACACCAAAGGTATTTCTGGAGCAGCACCATTTCGTGCCCGACTAACTCAAATAAATAGTGCTGACGAATTAGAGACTATTCTGGCTGAATTGGCCAATAAAGTTGGCGGCACTAAAGGCGAAGAAATATTTAGAACCGCTGTAGACCAAATGAGGCTACAAGATACTAATTTGGAAAACCAGTTAGTGTCTATGGCTAAATAATACCAAGCACTTATTAATAGCTGTAGTAGTTCGAAGGTGAGATTAGGATCATGCCGTCATCTTCAGCAGCAACCATTTGCAAAGCTTGAATAACAGCATTGGTTGTTTTATGAGCTTCGGATGTTTCATTTTTAATTTGTTTGGCTTTTTGAGCTACTTTTAGCACTAATTCGTAACGGTTAGTGTCTTTATCTAATAGCTGGTCAAGAATTCTTGTAGTGTTCATTTTGCGTCCTTGAAAATAACCGTAATCGAGCCGCCCCAGATTTTGACTCCGGAGGCATTACTTGTCTACCTGCCTCTTAGAATACACTATATCGGCTAGACTTTTCACTGCTTCGTCCAGATTATCGTTAAGAACTTCATACTGGAACATATGTTTTTCAGACATTTCCTGGTTGGCTTTGCTCAGGCGCAGGGCAAGCTTTTCGGCTGATTCGGTAGCCCTGTTTTTTAGCCTTTTTTCAAGTGTATCAATGGAAGGAGGTGAAATAAAGATAAGGCAGGCTTCAGGATATTGGCTGTGGATTTGCTTTGCTCCCTGAATTTCAATTTCTAGAATGACATCAATACTTTTTGAAAGTCTGTCTTTAACCCATTTAACTGGAGTGCCATAAAGATTGCCGGTAAATTCAGCCCATTCCATAAATTGTCCTTGTTTAACCATTTCTTTAAATTCTTCTACCGAAGTAAAAAAATAGTCTTTGCCATTTATTTCACCTGGACGAGGTTTCCGCGTAGTGACTGATATTGATTTTTCGATGCCACTTATCTGTTCAAGTATGCGAGCAATAACTGTACCCTTGCCGACCCCAGATGGCCCGCTAACAACAAATAAATGACCAAGACGATGACTAGCCAAAGGAATGTCTACAAAAAATGGATACGAAAGCTAAATTATTGCAGCTATAGACTATTTTAGCTATGTCGTTTTAAACAAATTAGAAGCGACGATAGAGACCAACTACTATGCCTTGAATCTGTAAATCTTCATTGCTGCCAACATAAATGGGCTGATAGTCTTTGTTAGCAGGCTGAAGACGGAATTTGTTGTTTTCTTTATAAAAGCGTTTCAACGTAGCATTGCCATCACCAAGCAAAGCGACTACTAATTCACCGTTGCGAGGAGCTGGTTCCGGCTTGACGATGACATAATCGCCATCGAAAATACCTTCTTCAAGCATTGAATCCCCCTTGACTTTCAAGGCGTAACAACCTGTATCAGAATATTGTTTATCAATGGTAAGGCGTTCATCAGTGCTTATTGCTTCAATTGGATAACCCGCGGCAATTTTGCCAGCTAGTGGAATACCTGTATTTGCTTTTGCAATTTCCACTTGACTACGCTCAAATTTAACTATTTTGTCTGAATTTGACTTATTTTTGGCAAATTCGGAGTCTATTTCTACATTGTTGAGGACGCGTAAAGAACGGTTGAGTCCTGGTTCCCATTGCACTATCCCTTTTTTCTTTAATGCCACTACATGTTGATGAACAGTCATTCTGTTTTTTAGCCCAAGCCCTGTGGCTAATTCAGCTAATGTTGGGGGATAACCATGTTCTCGGGTTAACTCAAGAATGAGACAGACAACGTCTTTTTGTCGGAGGGGTAAGTCGTCAATTGATATTGGCATGTTTTAAATCATAAAAATGTAGGGTACATACGTAAGTATAGTATCGCTAATAAGTCTTGTCCAGTGGGCAAGTAAATTCTGAGAGTTCTTTAGGTCAAATTTTGATGTAAAGAGAGTAGCTTAGTATAGTTCTGGTTATTACTTCATTAGGTCCTTATGGAGGTTATGCAGGTGTTTAAGCCTTTGATCAAATTTTTCTTTCTTAGCAAGGCCGCTATAGAAGTAGGTCGGGAACGAGTGGAAGATTATATTGATACGTTCACAGCCCGCGCCGATGAATGCAAAACCAGTGGCAATGACCGCTTAGAAGAAGCCAAAGAACAATTAAAAAATGCAGCTATTGAAGTGTCTCATAAAGTTTGGCAACGCTCTGAGTCATTAGAGAATGAAATGAAAGAAAAAATCCGCCGACAAATAGCTGATTTTTCGCTTGGTGCTTTGGGTGATACCACAGAAATTAACGAATTACGGGCCGAGATTGCAACTTTACGGGCTGAAATTGCTGAGTTGAAGTCGTCAATGCGTGTTGTCGTTTAAACTCTGTTCTAATTAAAGAGAAAGAAATATAAGACGTTTTTTCTACATTGTTTTCACTGTTTGGACAATGCTGGCTTTTGCCTTGCACCAGCGGCGATACAAGGATAGATCAACGTTCAGCAAAGAGTGCCATAAAATGGCATGCGAATTACGAGTCGCATTGACAGAACTGGGTGTGACTTTTATCAAATTGGGACAGTTTTTATCAGTGCGCAGAGATATCTTGCCTTTGGAATTGGCACAAGAATTGTCACTTTTACAAGATCAGGTGCCATCTTTTTCTTTTGAAGAAGTACAGACAATTGTTGAAAAAGAATTAGCTGCGCCCCTAAGCCATATCTTCCAATTTTTTGAAAGCTATCCAATGGCTTCAGCAAGTATTGGGCAGGTCCACAGGGCTATTCTAAAAAACGGAAGGTCTGTAGCAGTAAAGGTACAAAGAACAAATCTTGCCAGGACAGTGCATGAAGATCTGGTATATATGCGGTTTTTTATTGGACTAGCCAAAGTTTTAAGATTCAAGGGAGATTGGCAAGGTTGGTTTGCTCTGGTCGATGAATTTGAGCGAAGCATATTTATAGAAATGGACTATTTGCAAGAAGGACTTAACGCCGACAAGTTACGACAAATATTGAGAAACTTTCCAGCTATCATTATTCCCCGGGTAGTTTGGCGGTATAGTACTAAGCGTGTTCTGATTGAACAACTTTGCGAAGGTACTAAGATTGATAAAATATCTTCGTTTGCAGATATCGATACTAAGCGACTAGCCAAACAAATGGTTCAGGCTTACTTAGAGCAAATAGTTATCCATGGCTATTTTCACGCTGATCCGCATGCTGGTAATTTGGCTGTTTCTGAGACTGGACAGCTGATTATTTATGATTTTGGCATGATGGGCTATATAACTGATTCGCAACGAGAGGGCATGCTCAGATTGGTGCTAAGCATAATGGACAACAATCTTTCTCGATTTATAGAGTCTTTTACCGAAATCGGCATAATACGACCGATTTCGCAAGCTGATAGAGACAGACTGGAAAAAGTAATTGAGCCGGTGTGGACACAATTTCGGCGCTATCCAATTTCAGATATTGATTTATCGATAATCGAAAAGGAAATTGATTTGCTTCTTGCGCATCAGTATTTCAGACTGCCTGCCAATTTAGCCTATTTGATTCGGATGGTTGTTTCTCTAGATGCCATTGTTCATGCTCTAAATCCAGACTTCAACTTTGCCAGAGTTGCTTCCCCCTATTTTAAAAGAATTATTAGTACCTAAGATATAATTTAATTGGATTTAGCCTGTAGTTTTGAAAGTAAAATTGAAGATCTTATAAGAGAGTGCAAAATTCTGGGCTGAGCCCAAGCATTTCCTGATTGGAAATGGTCTAATTAGGGCAATATTAGTATGGCGGTTGATGCAGACTGTTATTTCACTCTTAATCTCCTCCAAACATTCTTGTGGTACCGAATTCGAATAAATTGACTATCAATGATAATAATGGCAACGGAGAAAAGACGATGCTGACGTGGCACGTGGCTGCAAAAACAGACGCGGGTTGTCAGCGGCAGCGCAATGAAGACAATTACTATGTAAGTCCTGATAACCGGTTATTTGTAGTAGCAGACGGTATGGGCGGTGCAGCTGGCGGGGCGAAGGCTAGCAAGATTGCTGTGGATACAATTGAGAACGAATGGAAAGCAAATCCTGGTCCACAAGACGATCCAGAAGGAATGTGTAAATGGCTTATCAATGCAGTTGGCAAGGCTAATAAAGCTATTTTTGAAGAAAGAGAGTCTAATGTTGCTCTCAAAGGGATGGGTACCACTATAGTTGCTGCTATACAAGCAGATAATAATGTGTTGCAAATAGCTCATGTAGGCGATTCACGCGCTTATTTGATGCGAGAAGGCAAGTCAGTCCTATTGACTAATGATCATTCGGTTGTACATGAAATGGTGAGAGCTGGGCGCTTGACAGAAGCTCAAGCCAGAACAAATCCTTACAAAAACTTAATTACCAGATGCTTGGGACATGAAGAAAAAGTCGAAATTGATCAAATTCCGGTTGAATTAGAGCCAAAAGACTGGATTGTTTTATGTTCTGACGGTTTACCAACAGTTTTATTGGACGATCAAATATGTGATGTGGTGACAAAGAAAGACGAGCCGGACAGCGTTTGTGATGAATTAGTCAAACAAACTATAGACGGCGGAGCGCCTGATAATGTTACAGTAGTAGCTATTCATTATCTGGAGTCAGATAACGGCACTAAATGATAAGCAATGGCAGCTTATAGTATTGACGAACACTGTTTAGTTTGTAATACACCACTGACCAGCAATGGACAGTGTCCTTCTTGTGACGCTTTTAAAGTAGAAAAACAATCAGCTGCAATAGTGGACTTAGACAGTCATAGAAATAAATCTGTATCAGCTGCAAGCGAATTTCAAGTAGCAAATAGTGGGAAAAAAGCCATCAGTCCAGCTTTTTTATTCAATAAAACTACTAAGGAGCGTTTTCAGCTGTCACCAGCTGTAAGTAAAATAGGACGCGACCGCAGTAATAATATTTCATTGCCAGCCGATCATTATATTTCTCGATACCATGCATGGGTTTTGCAAAATAAAGGTAAATTCTGGCTTGAAGATATTGGCTCTACGAATGGTACTTTACTTAACGGTCGTCCTATTACTATTCGTATGCAATTGACGGCGGGCGATAGAATTACATTTGGCAAAACTGAACTTATATTTGTTGTTGAATAGATGCAAAAAAGAATTATCCTTGCTTCCCAATCTCCCAGACGCAAGCAACTATTAGATCTATTAGGGTTTGAGTACGACATTATAGTTAGTAACATAGATGAAACGTTGCCTGAATTTATCAGGCAAAATTCCAGCGCTGCGCAAATAGCTACTGAACTGGCAAGACAAAAAGCTTTTGCAGTAGGCAAAGGGCTGCGCCAAAACGGTAATAACTCTGCCCAGGAGGTAATAATTATTGCTGCCGATACTATAGTGATGCTTGATAATAAACTTTATGGAAAGCCTAATTCTGCAGCTGAGGCTAAGGCTATGTTGCAATCTCTTTGTGGGAAAACTCATCAAGTATGTACCGGGATAGCAATATTGCTTTATAACTTTATTGAAAATAAAATGCATTGTCTTACAGAAAGTGAAAATTCTTTAGTCAGTTTTCGTAAATATGATGATGCAGAAATTGATGCGTATATTAATACTGGGGAGCCTATGGACAAAGCTGGTGCATATGCCTTACAAGGCGTTGGTGGATGTTTGGTGGCAAAAATTGACGGTTGTTATACAAATGTTATTGGTTTGCCGATGCCCAAAATAGTAAAAATGCTAAGAGATGTCGGTGTACAGGTTTTGGGACAATAATAGATAGAATATGGTGTTTTAGCCGAGGAATATGCTAAGTTCATAACTTAAGTCTTTAAACTATTGAATAAAGGTTTTATACGCATGTTGTATTTAAAAAGAGCTCTTGTTATTACCCTGTCTGCGCTTGCTATTAATAATGCTGCTTTGGCTATACAGATGAATAGTGCTGATAATGGCAATTGCGAAGAAATTGGCTTGATAAATACTTTCCTAGAGAGCGATTTTGTTAAGGCGAGTGTTTGGCCAGGCGTTGGTCCATTTCAAAGCAAAGCTAATGATAATCACTTTGTGGATCCAGCCGGAAATCAACTAACATATTCAACACTTGGCAAGCGTATAAATACTTGCCAATTGGAGCTTCATGGTGGTTCAAATGAAGCCCAATCAATGCTCAACTTACAAATGGCAGTAGACTTTCTGCTAGAAAGTCTAGGCGTGAAGCCAGGACAAATTCACACTGTAAATACAGAAGTAAGCAAAAACAATAAATTGCTTACTGGTAACAATTATAATCCTGTGCAAGCAACTATTGCACCATTAGTGGTATCACTACAAAATTTAGGTATTAATGAGGGTACAGAAAATTCACAATACAGAATTGTTGTTGCAAATAAAGATATGCCTTCTGATAATGCTGGCAATGAATTAACCAGTAATCCAAACGTGGTCAATTCTGAGACTGCTAAAGAGAGTAAAGCCTCTGAAGAAACAACAAAAGAAGAGAATATAGAAATAACAACTGTACCTCCTAGTGAGGAAGCAAGTAAGGCTGCTCCTGTTGTAGCAAAAGCAAATCCGAGCGGAAAACAATGGTTCCAAGTAGAAAAGAATAAATCTACTTCTGCACCCAGTACAAATAAGGTAGAAGTAGTTAGAGGCTCTCAGGTAACAGAACAGAATACCCAAGCTAGCTTAGGAGAACCTGTAGAGAATGCTGATGAAACTGCACATGCAGAAAAAGAAATAAATAAAGCGGCAAATAAAACATTGAGTCCTGCTGAGCAACAAAAGAAGGATTTTCAAGACGTGATTCAAAATTGGCAACGTTTGAAAAAAACTGCAGTCAAAGAGCGTGATGTCAAAATACTTGGGCAAGCATTGGCTGGTAAGGCTCTCATTAGACAATCTGATGCTATTAAGTGGTTAGTTGCTAATCACAAATATTATGATATGACCCCGGGTGGGGCAAAGATTGAGAAAGTAACTGCGCTAACACCAGGAAAGAAATTTGTTGTTTTCGCTGAAGTGAAAGAAAAAACAAAGTATATGAACGAAACTTCAGGGCAAATAGGCAAAGAAAGTGATGACATCTATAAAGTTAATTACACAATTGAAAAGATCGGTGAGCACTGGTTAATTATAGATTCAGCATTAGTTAAAACATCTGCTGAGAAATCGAGCGCCGATAAAACTCCTAAAACAACGGCTAAAAATCGCATTAAATAATGTCTTTTGGCACAAGGGAAAAGATGGGTAGTTGGGCAATTGTTTTATTCAAAGGGTTATGTTTTTTCGCAGCCCTATTTGTTTCTTTGAACGTAAAAAGTTTAGCTGATAATGGTTGGTCAGCCTTTGCTTTTGAGGCGAGTGCTGCAAAGCCACAAGAAGCAGTTCAGAAAACTACGAATAATCATTCTGTATATAAACTGCAAGACGAAGGCGGACAATCTGTTTTTGCTAGTTCAGTAATAAGAGCCGGAAATGATCTCTATTTTCTTGGTCCTCAGTGTTTGTGGTGGTGTTTGGGTGCAAAAACACCTGTTCAAGGAGAGGATATTCTTATTCTCAGACAAATTAAGGCACCGGCTAATAACGAATTACGCGTATCTTGGCAGGAAGCAAATGATTTTGTTTATTTACCTCAAAGACAGGTTATTGCTGTTTTAGATAAATCAGGAGATTTATTTGAATATTCTCTTACCGCATCAACTGAGAAGCGTTGGAGTGTATTGAGAGCAAATGGCAGCAAATTGGGGCCACCAGATCCCGAGTACATTTCACTTTGTGAAGCGGATAATAATCTTTTATTATTAGATCCTGAGCGTAATCAGATTTGGCTGCAATCGGCCAACACTCAAAATTTGCAACCGTTAACTGCAGGTGTTTTGTCTTGGAAATTGAAAGCAGGCGATACCAATTTGACAGATGGAATTGCGATTGCCAATGCAAAAGATCAAATATTTGTTTTACGCAAAAGCGGGCTTTTGATAAAATACAATATTAATCATGATGCAAAACATCACGGCAGTGTTCGTTGTTATGCATTAGGACAGATATCATATAAACGCCCAACAAAGCTTAAACCAACAAGACTGTATGTTAGTGGTGATGGTGAAGTCTATGTAGTGGAAAGAGAAAATAATCGGGTTGTTAGAATATCCGGTTCTCAGAGCAGTTCATTTATCTTTCCGGCAACATCTAATTTAAGAGGAATGATAAAGGCTGGGGATGGCTTTTGGATTATTGACGGCGATCATCTTGTTTATAAATGGAATAAGATGGAAGAAACAATTGCAGCTAAAGCAAACCCACGCAATTCGGATCCCCGTTTGCAAAAATTGATTTTGCCCATAGCAGGACAAGTTTTACCAGGACATGCAGGTGTATACCCTGGTGCTCGTAGGCTTTATCGTTTTGGTGTTCATGCTGGTTTGGATATGTTCCATCAACCTGGCGCAAAAGTACATGTTACAACCGGCACACCTGTTCGAGCAGCATGTGCTGGGGAAGTGGTGAGAGCAGATTTAAACTATAGAGATATGAATTGTGCCACTTACAATCGAGTGATTAGAGAATGTTTTATGGCTCATCAAACTTCCCCTAAAAACGAAGACTTGTTGCGTGGGTGCCAGGTTTGGATTGACAGCGGAAATGGCTTACTAACAAAATATGCCCATTTAGATAAAGCAAACCACAATTTGCATGTGGGTATGAATGTACGGCAAGGCGATTATATTGGCAATGTTGGCGTGTCCGGTACGGGTGAGAATTTACCAGGACGAGCACGCTATCCTCATTTGCATTTTGAAACATGGCTTGATGGAAAATATCTAGGGTACGGACTGACGCCTCCAGAGACAATGTCTTTGTTCGAAGATATTTTTGCTTCGGGCAAAAAATAATCAGGAGACTAAAGTGAGTACTATAAAATCTATAACAAAACCTGCTATTCGTTCAGCTAAATGCGCCCAAAGACTCGAAGAACTTACGCCCGGTGGTGTAAACAGTTCGTTTCGTTCATTTATTGAAGTAGGCGGGCATACCATTTTTTTCTCGCATGCTCAGGGATCAAAAATATTTGATATTGACGGCAATACTTATATAGATTATTTAGGCGCCTGGGGACCGGCAATTTTAGGATATTGTCACCCTCAAATAACAAAAGCTTGTCAGGAAGCAGTGGCTCGTGGACCGGTTTTTGGTGCTCCTCATGAATTGGAAATCCAATTTGCTGAATTATTAGTCGAAAATATTCCTTGTATCGAGCAAATACGTTTTGTCAATTCGGGTACTGAAGCAGTAATGAGCGCTATTCGGCTTGCTCGAGGAGTAACAGATAAGGACAAAATTATCATTTTCCATGGCAGTTATCATGGGCATAGTGATTCAGTTTTAGCATCCAGAATACCGCCAGCAAGTGCTGGTATAACTGCAGGAAGTGCTGAAGGCACCTTATTGGTTGATTATAATAATCTCGACGCTTTAGAAAAATGTTTGGCTGAAAACAAAGATGAAATTGCTGCTGTTCTTATAGAACCAGTGGCTGGATCTATGGGGGTTATACTGCCCGAGCCGGGCTATTTAAAAGGTGTAAGAGAATTGTGCACTACTTATGGTGCTTTGCTTATTTTTGATGAAGTGCTAACAGGTTTTAGAATTGCTTTTGCTGGTGCACAAGAAGTGTATGGGGTAATACCTGATCTGGTTTGTTATGGTAAGGCCTTAGCTGGCGGTATGGCGGTAGGAGCCTATGGTGGACCGAAAAAAATAATGAGCGAATTACTGCCATACGGAAAAGTTTACCAAGCTGGTACTTTTTCTGGCAACCCGGTCACTATGGCTGGTGGAATTGAAACAATGAAATTATTATCTAATCCAGAAGTTTTTGTACGCTTAGAGAAGGTGAGTAAAAGATTTTTTGATGGCATGCAAAAAGAAATTGATAAATTGCATATGCCAGTGCAATTGCAACGTGCAGGTTCAATGTTCGCTATTCTTTTTGCTGAAAAGCCGGTACGCAATTATCAAGACTCGCTGACTATTAACAGCAAGCAATTTGCTGAATTCTTTCACTACATTCTTGAAAGAGGAATTTATTTACCGCCATCATCAATTGATGCTGCCTTTATTTCTGCAGCTCATACAGAAGAAGAAATAGATTATTCTGTAGAAGTGTGTGTGGAAGGATTTAGAAAATCTATTTTATCTTAACCGCAAGCTTGCAACGATCATTCCAACCGTGGGCTGCTCTGCTCCAACGCTCATCAAATATTTGAGGTTTATCTAAAGTAAGATCTTCACTATGATATTTGGAGAACCATCGTTTCAAATTGTTAGGCATTAATGCGGGCTTTGAATGTGGAAAACGAATAATTCCAAGTACTGTTGGAGTCAAACAACCGGTTGTTTCTGGACGGCTGAAAGGCTCTCCTTTGATGCGACATGCTGCTGCATCTGCAAAGAGTCTTGCTTCCATGTATTGGCCACTAAAACCAAATTCATCGGACATGGCAATTTCCGGTTTGCGTCCTGTGCTACATAGACGCTCAACGATGTTAGTAAATATATCTATGTGCTCTGGCAGAACAGGATACTGGTCAAATTGACCATGCAATAGTTTTTCAAAATGATTGCGAGAAACGGGATTGTTCCAACCGCCACCACAAAGAGCAAAACATGTTGGCATTAGTACGTCATCTGCAATCCATTTCAATGAATAGAAATAGACGTAGGCAGCGAAATATTCTGCGGTTCGTAATCTGTCTTCAAAGGAGAGAGGGCTATTACCAACACAAGCTTTGCCTAGTAATTCAGGTAGCAGACGATACCATTGAGGATCCGATGATTTTGGCGGAGACTGAAGAAAGTAATTAGCACCATTGACGGTGACAGCGCCTTTATCGAAGAGTAATCTTAAAAGATTTTCGTTTACTTGTCCCTGAGAACCAATTTTCCCTTCAAAATCGCAAGATTGAGCACGTTCCCACTGCATTAGCTTATCGGGATAATCATTGAATGGACCAACGTCCCAACCTAATAAGATAATTTCCTTATTAGAATGTTCCGTTATGATACTAATATTGCCGGTATTGCCAGCGTTACAGAAGGCAATTGGAAATTTACCGCTTGCTTTTAAATGCTGGGCAAGATGTTCATGATGAACTGGGGCCAATGGGGCTGCTTCACCCCCATTCATAAGATCATCTGAGCGAAAATCAAAAACAACTGGAATTCCTGTTTCATTAGCTAGTAATTGCCCATTACCTATTTGAAGCGTGTATGCTGCTTCTATTTTTCCGGCAATCGAAGGCGGTTGGTGAGCACATGTCTGTCCATGAAATCCGATCAGGTCTATTTTATACTTGTTTCCATTTTTGTCTTTTGTTTGTTCTATCAATTCTTTTATTGCATCAGATACATATAAAGTATAATCAACGATAAGTTCATCTACTGAGGTTCTGGAGAGATTTGTCTCAATTGCGCGCTGCTCGTAACGCTGGCAGGACGTATCCATATTTCCAAGAGAGTCGACGACGACACTTCTAAAAAGGCGAAGTTTATTAGCAAGACTCTCAGGCATAGGCACACTCAGAGCATTTAAATCAACAATAGAGGCATCACTGCCAAACTTTGTTAAGACAACATCAGCTGCATCCAAAGAATTGCCGGTGTTAACACCTATGCATATTAAAAAGTCTGTATCCATGACTTGTTTAAAATGTTGACTTCATATTAAGCAAGTCGCCGAAAGTTTGAGCAATAACCGATATTTTGCCGCCAGAAGCACCTTGAGACAATCTAGGTAAATGATCAATAGGTATTTCTATAACTTTATAGCCAGCTTTTTCCGCTCGTATGCAAAACTCAGCATCTACAAAAGCGGTGGTTGACTGTAATTGAATGTCATTGAGAATTTTGCGTCTGAATAATTTTATAGAATTTACGTCTTTATGCTTGTGTCCATACGTAAGACGCAGCATGAGATTATAAACAGCTGATTGAAACTTACGACGCCAGGGGTCATTGCGATGCACACGCAGACCAATAATAAAGTCATGTTTGTTTAGCCCTTCAGCCATTTTCAGCAATTCTTTTGGTGAATATTGATAATCACCAGGAAGAGATAAAACAACATCCTTTTGAGCAGCATAATAAAGCTCTTTAATGGTAAAGCCAAAGCCTTTGTTTGTTTCGTGATTGATTATACGAATATGGCTATCTTTATTGGCGTATTCTTCAAGAACTTGCAATGTATTATCTTTGCTGCCGTCATTAGTGACTACTATTTCGTAATCAGGACAAATATCGTTCAGTAAAGCAGCGCAATCACCTATTAATTTGCCAACTGTTGATTCATCATTATAAGCAGGAATAATAACCGAAACTGATTTTAGTAATGGATGCATTGTTGCCTTTTTAGGGGGGTTTTCTGTAGCTAATGTCATTAACGTGTCACCGCAACTGAATTTGAGTGCATTACCGTCTTAATTTCAGCGTCTTTTATAGAACTTAGACCTGTTTTTCTTTCACTGAAAAAGTTTTGAATGGTGTTTATCACAAAATCTATTTGTTCATCACTTAATTCTGGATACATAGGTAAGCTCAAAATGCGCTTAGTTATATGTTCAGTCACTGGCAGAGTGCCCTTTCTATAACCCAGGTAGGAATAAGCCTCTTGTAAGTGAGCGGGAATTGGATAATGAATCAATGCTTGGATACCTTTATCTGAAAGATAAGACTGCAGTTCTTCGCGTTCTTCTATTTGAATAACATAGAGATGAAATACATGATCATTATCTGGATGGGTAAATGGTGTTTTTACTAGTCCAGATAAATTTGCTAAGCCTTTTGTGTAACGGTCAGCAATCTGTTTACGCCTTTCATTCCATTCTTTTAAATAGGGCAAACGGCATTGCATGATGGCTGCTTGTATTTCGTCAAAGCGGCTATTAATGCCAATAACATTATGATGATAACGCTTGGATTGGCCATAATTGCGCAGCATAGAGAGTTTTTGTGCTTTTTCTTTGCTCTTACTAAATACCGCCCCACCATCACCAAAAGCGCCTATGTTTTTACTAGGATAAAAACTAAAAGCACCAAAATCTCCTAGCGTGCCCGCAATAACATTTCTGTAGGTGGCTCCTGTTGCTTGAGCAACGTCTTCAATAACGCTTAGCTTATGCTTAGCTGCTATTTTCAGAAGAGATTCCATATCAACCATTTGACCGTACAAATGCACGGGGACTATAGCTTTTGTTCTTAGAGTAATAAGATCTTCGATTTGTTTGACGTCCATAACATAAGTTTCAGTGTCAATATCAACAAAAACAGGCATAGCACCAGTCATTGAAATAGCTGAAATAGTAGGAACAGCTGTATGAGCAACAACAATTACATTGTCGCCAGGACCAACATCACAAGCAGCTAGGGCTAAATAAATAGCTTCTGTGCCCGAAGCACAGCCTATTGCATGGCCTTGTCCGTGTAGGGCAGCAAATTCTTTTTCGAAAGCTTCCAGTTCGGGTCCTAAAATAAAATGACCACTATGCAAAACTCTAGAAACAGCCTGGTCAATTTCTGTTTTGTATTGTTGATAATGAAGCTTCAGGTCGCCAAATGGTACTTTCATATTTTTATTGTTTATATAGGGAATTCAATGTTACCTGAACATACTAGAAGAAATCGAGCAATCTCAAATTAAGGCCTCTTTATTTCTTTAAAGAAAGTACATTAGAGCAGTAAAGTGGACAAAGAAGGCGGCTCATCTTATAAACTAATAGGAGCTATATATTTGGAGTGAATCCTGGAAATATAGTTTGATTTGGCTCCATCTCTTAAAAGCAATTAATCAATGATAGACAAAGAATTTGCAGGCAAAACCGTATTGGTCACTGGCGGTATGGGCTTTATAGGCTCTAATTTGGCCATCAGACTTGCCAAGGCGGGCGCAAAAGTAACTATCCTGGATGCAATGATTCCAGATTATGGCGGTAATGAATTCAATGTTGCTCCGATTGTTGATCAAGTTAGGGTCAATTATTGTGATATACGCGACGAAATGGCTGTTAGCTATTTGGTTAAGGAAAAGGATTTTATTTTCCATCTGGCTGGACAAGTTTGTCATTTGATGAGCCTATCTAACCCTTTTCCAGATATCGAAATGAATATTACTGGCACTGCTGTATTGATGGAAGCTTGCCGAAAAAACAATCCTGCTGCCACTGTTGTTTACACTGGCACAAGAGGACAATATGGACCTTCGGTTTCATTGCCTGTAAACGAAGAAGCTCCTACAAATCCAAAAGGGATATATGAAATCTCTAATTTAACGGCTGAGAAAATTATCAAAGTTTATAACGATGTTCACGGAATAAAGTCTGTTTTGACCAGACTTACTAATGTTTATGGTCCACGTAGTCAAATGATGCATTCGCGTTTTGGGGTGGTTAATTGGTTTGTGCGTTTGGCTATGGACAATCAAAAAATCCAAGTTTTCGGTGATGGTAGTATTTTGCGTGATTTTTGCTATGTGGATGATTGTGTAGAGGCAATTTTGCGATTGGCTGTAAATGAAAAAGCATATGGCGAAATCTTCAATGTTGGTTCTGATATTCCAGTAAACTTTCAGGAACTGGCCGACACCATTATTAAAGTTGCCGGTCGAGGAAGCTGGGGTTTTGCTGAATTTTCAGCAGAACGTAAAGCACAAGAGCCAGGCGATTTCTATTCTGATATTTCCAAAATAAATAAATTTATTGGTTGGCGACCAAGTACAAGTCTAGAAGAAGGTTTGGCAAAAACTATTGATTATTATTCGCATTACGGCAATCAGTATTGGCCAATGAAATATCAAGAAAAATATGCCAATAGTGATAATGGGTGCAAGCAGACCGCAGGGCAAGATGAGCTAAATCAGCCACTTTCAACAAGTACAATCAAAAGCCAGGCTGTAGAGAGCAAATGAACTTTTTGAATCAGTTAAAAGAGATAACGAAGAAAAATAATTCTTTACTTTGTGTTGGTTTGGACTCTGATTTAGAAAAGACTCCTGCGCATTTAATGTCTAGCACTCATCCGTTATTTGAATTCAATAAAAATATTATTGATCAAACTCATGATTTGGTTTGCGCCTATAAAATACAAATTGCTTTTTATTCAGCCTGCGGCAAAGAAGAAGACTTAGTTTTAACAGTGGATTATATACACAAAAATTATCCGACTGTGCCAGTAGTTCTAGACGCTAAGCGTGGTGATATAGGTAATACAGCAGAGTGTTATGTCAAAGAAGCTTTTAAGCGTTATAAAGCTGACGCATTAACAGTTAACCCTTATATGGGTTTTGATAGCCTGCAACCATTTTTAGATCAAAAGGACAAAGGTATTATTATTCTTTGTCGTACATCTAATCCAGGAGCAAAAGATCTACAAAATCTAAAAATAGCTGGAAAGCCTTTGTATCAGCATGTGGCAACAAAAGCAGCTAAAGAATGGAACAAGAATAACAATGTGCTTCTGGTTGTGGGGGCTACATATCCAAAAGAGCTAGCAGAAATCAGGGCAATAACTGGTGATATGGTTTTTCTTGTGCCTGGCATTGGCGCTCAAGGCGGGGATGTTGAAGCAGCAGTAAAAAATGGTGTTGATACTGCAGGCGGTGGCTTGATTATCAATTCTAGCAGAGGTATTATTTATGCTAGCAAAGAAAAAGATTATGCATCAGTAGCACGTAAAATGGCTGAGCAAACAAGAGATCAAATAAATCAATACAGACATGCAGCTGTTAGCTAACACTGCCAGACCCTAGTTCTGACCTTCTTCTTCGCCAGTACTTAAACGATTAGCAGCCGGGAAAGTATTGTGAAAGTATTGAGCATATTCTTGAACCGAGTCTATGATTGAAGATATATTTTCGCGTTCCATAATACTTTTACGAGAGGGATCTGTGGTTTGGTCGAGCCCTAATCGTTTTAGTATTTGCAACATACACCAGGTGCCGTATTCTTCATGAATAGACTCGGTTAAACGCATTTCGTCATCTGTAATGCCGACTGCTGCAAAAATACCAAAGCCACCCGATGGGAGTTGGTACCAGCAATCTGGTGCTTCATCAGCGTACCAAATTAGTAAATTGCGTAATAGCGAATCACTGCCAGCAATTATTGGAGAATTGAGGGCTAAACGTTTGCTGGGACTCAATGTGCCCATATGATTGAAAATATAATATGCCATTGTTCGCAAGATTTGCGCTGGCCATTCTGCTTCTGTCGGTGACTTAATCATCAGTTCTAAGCCAAAGCCTGATACTTCTTGGGCATCATCTTGCAACCAAGGTGTACTTAAGCCAGCCGTTATATGTGTCCAATATGGTCTTAGTGGGTCAGGAGCATAAGTAAACACGGCAAGTTCTTGCTGGTTTAGATTATTGTCTTTAAGCCCATTACCTTTGGTTTTAGATTTCAGCTTTGCAGGGGGTGCGTAATTGCTAGGGGATATATATTGATGCTGTCCAAACAGCTGCATATATAGCTCGTCTCTAGCTTGCCAGCTTTGCGCTAATAGGTCATGGTTATATCTTGCTGCTTCGTCTTTGCTATGCTGAGCGCCTTTAATACGAGGCTTTTTACGTTTAGCTGGACTTTTGTCTTTTTTATGGCTCATTGTTATTTGAATTGGGCTGAATACTTTTTGATTAATCCGATATTAGCAATCTGTGGTTATGTTGACAAGCTTCCAGTAAGGATTGCTAATGGCTGAGTGATTATAATAAATCAAATGCAGTTGATTGCTCAAAATTCAGTAGCACAGTTTTTTGATTTGGAACAAACCGGACAATTTAACGACAATGATTTTGATGATTCAGCGCATTTAAATATAGACGGTGGGATAAAGTTAGAAAACCATATTGTAGGTTTGGTCAAAGGACTGAAAAAGTAGCTTTCACTAACTTTCTATTTTGAGAACTGCCATAAAAGCTTCTTGCGGGATTTCCACTTTACCAATGGATTTCATCCTCTTTTTACCTTCTTTTTGTTTCTCTAATAGTTTTCTTTTACGGCTAATATCGCCACCATAGCATTTAGATAAAACGTTTTTACGCTGAGCAGAAATAGTTTCACGAGCAACAATTTTGCCTCCAATAGCAGCTTGAATAGGAACTTCAAACATTTGCCGCGGAATTATGCCTTTTAGCTTTTCTGCTAATACTCGTCCATAACTAGCCGCCTTATCTTGGTGAACTATAGCTGATAGTGCATCGCACGCTTCGCCACCAATTAGAATATCAAGCTTTACTAGTTTGGAAGAGCGATATTCTTTGAAATGATAATCTAAACTGGCGTAGCCCTTTGAACGTGATTTTAGCTGATCAAAAAAGTCGGTAATAATTTCACCTAGTGGTAGCTCGTAATGAAGCATTGCGCGGCGGGGGTCAAGGTATTTCATGTCTAAGAATATGCCACGTCTACCTTGACACAATTCCATCAACGGACCAACAAATTCATTAGGAACCATAATGTTAGCGTCAACATATGGTTCTTCAATCATTTCGCGATAAGTTGTTTCAGGCAATTTTGATGGATTTTCAACCATTAATACAGTGCCATCAGTTTTAGTGACACGATACACTACAGATGGTGCGGTAGTAATCAGAGTCAGATTGTATTCTCTCTCTAAACGTTCTTGAATGATTTCCATATGTAATAGACCAAGAAAACCACAGCGGAAGCCAAAGCCTAAAGCTTCTGAAGTTTCTGGTTCAAAAAATATAGAAGCATCGTTTAGTTTTAATTTGTCTAAAGCTTCACGTAAATCTGGATATTGGTCGCTATCAACAGGATAAATACCGGCATAAACCATTGGCTTGGCTGGTCTATAACCTGGTAATGCTTCTGAAGCCGAATTATTGCTTAAAGTTATAGTGTCGCCAACGAGTGTGGATACGTCTTTAATGGCAGCGGCTAAATAACCCACTTCTCCTGGACCAAGATTATCTACTTTTACTTGATGGGGTTTTAAAACACCAAGCTCGGTTACATCAAAGCTTTTTTCATTAGCCATGAATTTGATTTTGTCACCGACTTTCAATTGACCATCTTTAATGCGGAAATAAACAATGATGCCGCGATAACTATCAAAAAAGCTATCAAATATTAGCGCTCTAAGTGGCTTGTCAGCAGTGTTTTCTGGTGGAGGTATGAGATTAACGATGGACTCTAATACTTCAGTAATGCCAATATTATTTTTTGCACTGGCTAATACTGCATGACTAGCATCAAGCCCAATTAATTCTTCTATCTCGTGACGAATACGTTCTGGGTCAGCACTGGGCAAATCAATTTTGTTTATGACAGGTACTATTTCTAGATTATTTTCAACTGCCAAATGTACATTGGCTAAAGTTTGAGCTTCTACGCCTTGAGTAGCGTCAACAATCAATAAAGCACCTTCACAAGCAGCTAAGCTTCGCGAAACTTCATAGCCAAAGTCCACATGCCCTGGTGTGTCTATAAGATTTAAAACATACCAATTGCCATCCTGAGCTTTATATTGCATGCGAGCGGGCTGGGCTTTAATAGTAATGCCTCGTTCGCGCTCTAAATCCATAGTGTCCAATACTTGTTCTTGCATTTCCCGCTTGGATAAAGTGGCGGTGGTTTCCAATAGCCGGTCTGCAAGGGTGGATTTGCCGTGGTCAATATGGGCAATAATGGAAAAATTGCGGATATATTTGGGATCTAGTTTGCTCATTAGCCCTAAAGAAGCCGTGCTGGCGCTTGTACCAAGTTTAACTGCTCTTGCTGGCAAGATTACCAGTAAGACCTTTACTTCTGGTATATTACCAGGCAGTAAGCCCTAAGCCAAATCTATACTTATTTATTTAAAGTCACGCTTTCAAAGTTCGTTTTGTTTAAGGTCAATTTTTGTATGACTCATCCATTCTTACAGACTATTCACAATAAGCCTCTATTGGCAGACGGCGGATTGGGAACATTATTGTATGCACGTGGAGCGTCAACAGAAATTGTTTTTGAACAATTAAATGAAACCCGTTCAGATATTGTCCTTCAAGCCCATATTGACTATTTAAATGCTGGGGCAGATGTAATTGAAACTAATTCGTTCTCTGGAAATCGGTTTAGGCTAGCCAATTGTGGACTGGACGAACAAGTTTCAGACCTCAATATCGCGGCTGCAAAAATAGCCAGAAATGCTAGAGAAATAGTTGGACAACCTGCTTTTATAGCTGGTGCTATTGGTCCAACAGGACAATTACTGATGCCTTTAGGCAATATACCGGCTCAAAAAATTCTCGAAGCTTATAAAGAACAAATGGAAGGGCTTTTAGCTGGTGGAGTCGATTTATTTATTATTGAAACAATGTCTTCTCTGGAGGAATTAAAGCTTGCTATTTTAGCAGCTAGATCGGTATCAAAATTGCCAGTTGTTGCTCAGCTAAGTTTTTCAGTTGAAGGACATACATTGTTCGGCGCTACTCCAGAAGACGCAATAAAGTTAGTTGTGGAAATGGGCAAACATGCCCCCGATATTATTGGTATCAATTGCGGTGCTGGTCCTGGACCATTATTTGATAGCTTACTTCGGATAAGCGAAGCAGCAAAAGTACAAGGATTGTCGCCCGATAAACTAAGCTTTTCTTGTTTGCCTAATGCTGGTCAGCCTAGTCTAATGGGAGGACGCTATCAATTTTTGAGCAAGCCAGAATATTGTGCTTCTTATGTTGAGCCATATATTCATGCTGGGGCACGGTTAATTGGAGGTTGTTGCGGTACAACTCCTGAGCATATAAAAGCGATGCGTAGCGCGTTGGATTACCATATTAGAGAACATGAAAAATCTCCAGTAGAAAAAAAACAAAAATCTAAAATATTAGAACGGGCTAGAGAACCTATTTTTACAAGTGGCAATTATGCTGTTGCTGGAGAAAAAGGCAGTACTGTTAAAGTTAAAGAACAAAAAGAAAGTAAGACAGAAGAGCGAACTTTAGCGCAAAGATTGCAGACTATCAAAGATGGATCAAACAAAGATAAAGGCAGCAAATTTTTTGTTAGTGTTGAATTAGATCCACCCAAAGGACCGGTGGCAAAAAAGCTAGTGCATGCTGCTGAGCAACTTGTTAAAGCTGGCGCTGATGCAATAAATGTTGGCGATAGTCCTATGGCAAGAGTGCGCATGTCTTCTATGGCTACTTGCCAATTGATAAATCAAGCTATTGGTGCGGAAACAATAATTCATTTCACAACCCGCGACCGTAATTTAATGGGTATTCAGGCAGATTTGCTTGGCTGTCAGGCTTTAGGTATCAATAATATTCTTGCTTTAACAGGCGATCCACCAGCCTTGGGTAATTATGTGCATGCCACAGCTGTATATGATGTTGACTCTGTTGGACTAATTAAAATAATCAATCAATTGAACAAAGGACTTGATATTAGCGGTAGTTCTATTGGTTCATCTACTCGACTTACAGTAGCCTGTGCCTTGAATGCTAATGCGCAGGATCGAAAAGGAGAAATTGAGCGCTTTAAACGCAAACTGGATGCTGGGGCCGACTTTGTTATGACTCAGCCAATATATGAAAAATCTGATTTAACTAATTTTTTAGATGCATTTGGTGAATGTCCTAAACCATTATTGATTGGCATTATGCCTTTGCACAGTTTTAGACATGCTGAATATCTTCATAATGAAGTGCCAGGCATTTCAATACCTGAAAAATTGAGAAAGCAAATGGAAAAAGCACAAGAACAAGGTGCCGAAGTTGGACTTGAACTGGCAATGGAATTGCTTGAAGAGATTCGTTCTTTATGTCAGGGCGTTTATCTTGTTCCTTCTTTTGGACGTTATGATGATATGTGCAAGTTATTGAGTAAGATCAAAAAATAATTGATCTTACTTTTTGACAGCTACTTTGTGTTGCTCCAGAACAACTGATGTTGTTTCATCTAAAATTTGCCAGATTTTTTCAAGCCAATCTAGATGTTCTGGCTTCATTAAACAAGAGCGTAGGCAAGAAATATGATCTTGATCCCATTTGAGATCTTTCCATTTCGATTCAAAAAAGTGTTTGGGAAGATTAGCTACGGCAAGATGCAAGCTCTTTTTAGCAGCAGCATCAAAAACTGCCTTCGCTAATTTAGAAGACTCACTAGCTGTGCTACCTTTCACAGCATAAACAATAATATCTAGCTCAGGTACGAACGGACAAATAAATCTTTTGTCTTGAGAAAGTTTTGTATGAAATTGCAAGGCTGCTTCTCTGGATTTTTCCAAATCAGTTGCGAATTCTCCACCAGGCATGAGTGGCAGAAGTTTTTGGGTTGCCCATAATGCTACAGCTGCTGAACCAGAACGCGAACATTCCAGGCTTATTTCCCCTAAGTGTAATTCTTCCGAAGAAAAATAAGTATATGGAGAATCATGTTTATAGAATGCGCCAACAGATGGATCTTTAAATAGTACACAACCGCAACCATATGGTTGCAACCCGTGTTTATGCGGATCTACAACTATCGAATCAGCTTGATTGATAAGCTTAAAAGCTTCCGTAGCGTTAGAGTCTAGGTTTTTAGCTAGCTTAAAATAGCCGCCGTAAGCAGTATCTATATGAATACGAAATTTATATTTCGATTGTAATTTGAGAATATTTGCTAGTGGATCTATCGATCCTATAGCAGTTGTTCCTAAAGTAACTACAACTGTTCCAACATTATTCTCTTTTAGAACATCTTCTAAATGACTTATACTCATGCGTCCAAATTGATCAGTCGGTATTGATTTAAATGGAATCTGCAAAACATCGCAAAGTCTCGTATGGGTATAATGGGCCTGTTGAGAAGCAACAATTAATTTGTTTGGAGCTAATTTGCTAGATATCCAGAGAGCTTCTAGATTTGCCATTGTTCCGCCACCGCATAAATGACCAAGAGAATCCTCAAAGCCAAACATTTTTGCTATATTCGCTACCGCTTCTTTTTCCATAATTGAACTGACCCGCCCTCCGTCTAAAGAATGGTTATTGGGGTTAATCCAAAGGGATAAGGCATAAGCAAGACGAGCAATAGTGTGGGGTGGTTTTTGCATCTGGCCAGCATATAGCGGATGCTGATAAGGGAAATTATCTTGCATCCTTGTTGCTACTTCTGTGAGTATGTCTTTTATTTTGTCGATATCAATATTGGCAGAAAACGGCGGTAATGTTTCGAACCCTTGTTCCATGACCGCAGTTGCCTGATTGAGCAAATTTAGGCTTGTTGTTTTTAAGACCATTCGTATACTCCTGTACTTAATTCTTTTGTACTTTACCTAAGCCGCATTCATCTTTTTCTTGTCTGTTTCTAAACCGTCCCAAAAAATGGCCACTGCATCAAGCATTGCTTTAGCGCCCTCTAAGAAATTATCTTCCGAAAAACCTTCTTTGGAAAATACTTTTGCTAATTCATCATCGGTATGAGTAGCATGTTGATCTTCCAGTTGATCATGCCAGATCCAAAATCCAAGAGGAAGATCAGGTAATCGGTTTGCTTTAACCTTTTTCAAACCACTAATTAATTCTTTCCAAAATCCTGCCGCAGCCCAATGTTCTATAGCATGAGAGGCTCCAGCAGCGGTAGAAGGATTGTCTGAACTATACCAAAATAATAAAGCGTCGCAGAAGCAAAGTGTTGATCGAGTGCCGTATGCGCGTTTTCCTAATTGTTCAAAACGGAGATCTAGAGGTTTGGCAAAGTCAGCTAGCCATTCAAAAAGGGCAGCACTAAATCGAAAACGTCCTCCTTCAACAGAACCGTTTTTTGAAAAACTTACACCTAGTTCGTTGAGAAGAATTTCTTTACTAGCTCTATAGCTTTCAAGATCCAAGGCGTTCAAACATTTGCGCAATTGAGCTTCTACAAAGAGATGACTAAATACTGAGAATTGTTTGGTGAAGTGTCGTAATTGTTCCAAACTAATATCACCATGGCTAAACCATTGCGTATACGCATTTGCTTGCACAATGGGATGATTATTGATTAGTGCCATTACTTCGCCGCGAAAAATTTCAAGCGGAATCTTCTTTTTCATACATATATATCTCCATGCAAATAAAAAGCCGTCTTGATCAGCAAGACGGCTTTTGTAGATTGATCTTAGATCTTCTATAACAACGCCAACTAGCCGACCCCTTGAGGGTAAGAATAGTAATAATATGGCTGGGAGTTATTATAAATCATAATGGTTTGACGTTAACAGAGTTTATTTGAATAAGCAAGTAAAAGTTTTATCTAACTTAAATTGTGTAACAGCAGAACGGATCTAAATGATACCTAATGAGGAACAACTAAATCTATTCTAGCTTTTATAAGGTAAGGCAATGCGCAGATAGACTCCAGATTTAGGCTTATATAACTCCTGTCGGAAATAAGTCATATCGGTTAGTTTCCAATCCTTGAATAATATTTGCCCAACCAATTTCTTATATCCATTCAATGTGAAATTTATAGGGCAGCCATACCTTACAAGTGAAGATAATAAGTTTTAGGCTTAATTATCGGTCGTAAAGTCTTAGATTAACACTTAATCTGTGCTTTTTTAGGGCTAGCCTATACTGAAGTATGGTTTCATCCATAAGTATGATTGTTTTTAATTATCTAGAATGGTATTAAGAAAACCCATAGCCACTATAGGAATCTCCAATGAAACCGGAAGCCCAAGACAGCACTCCTTTTATTAAACAAATTGGCAAACTTTTTGAAGAATTATCTGCCAAGCAACAGACAAAACCTAAAGAATCCATTAGTCCCCGTATAACTTGTACAAGATTACGCCGGCTAAGAGAAATGAAGCGCGAGCTTGTATTAGATACCGAAATGGACTTTGCAAATAGTCCATCTCAACAAGATTCGATAAGTTCCGAACAGTCAACTGTGGCAAAGCGAAATGAAAACTTTGCTGATTGGGTTTTGCGTAATCAACAAGCACATCAACAATTTATAGATAAGCAAAATCAATATCGCGAACAGCTTTTTAATAATAGTAGAGACAATAAAGAGGCTAATAAAACCATTTGCGGATTTGCGAATTTTTCGCCTTCAGCATTACAGGTAGTTGCCAAAAATCCAAATACTCCGATGAGTACATTAAAATGGTTGGCCGCACACTATAGAGTGGAAGTGCGTCAATCAGTAGCTTTGAATGAAAATATTGATATTGAAATATTAGACGTTTTATCACGAGACGGAGAAGACATTGTCAGAACAAGTGTTCTTGATAATGCAAAATTGTCTCATGATCTATTAGTTAGACTCTGTGATGATAACAGTCCACTTGTAGCAGAAAAAGCCAAAAATATTTTGTATGAAAAAACGAAGCATTTATTAAAAAGCGGTCAAAACCCGATCTTAGTTCCTAGTGTTAAAGTAGAGATTGCTCAGCAAGCAAAAACAGAAAAGATTAACGACCAAGAGTCTAAGCTAATAGAAAGAGAGTTCTTGGCAGTAATTGCAGAAAGATCTACAACACCAGCTCGCCGATTGGCCGAATTGGCTATGCATCCAGACAGCACTATACGCTCTCTTGTTGCCACTAATCCTAATATAACGCCAGAGATATTTTGGCGATTAGCAAAAGATCCATTGCCAGAAGTGCGCATTAAATTGCTTGGCAATTATAATTGCCCTAAAGACGTTATAGAGTACGTAAAAAGATAAAGCGCTTTCGACATACTGTTTGTTGGATGTTACTGCCCCAGGTTATGCATGCATTAGCTGCTATACATAGGCATGAATAGTTAACGACTCGATAAGATTGCCAGGCAATAAGATTACTAGCTAATGCACAGCAAGAAAGATTAGTTAGCTAAAGCGGATAACAATTGCATTTTCTTAGCTGGTTTGCCACAAGCAATTTTTTCTTTGAGATAAGCGTAAGCTACATTAACTTGGTCAGCCTTATTTTCAATTAGAATATCAGGCTCGATGCCAACTTTGTTAATGTCTGAGCCGTTAGCAGTAAGGTATCGAGATACTGTAATGTGCAATGCTGCTCCAGATGGTAAGCGGTTGATTTCTTGCACTAAGCCTTTGCCGTATGTGCGAGTACCAAGGACAATCCCTCGACCATTATCTTTAATAGCACTTGCTAAAATTTCACTCGCGCTGGCGCTTTCTTCGTCAACTAAAACAACGATTGGTTGTCTCGTCACTGGCTGTCCTGATGACATGTCAGTGTGCCTGCCATAGCGGCTAATAGTACTCACGATTGTGCCACCATCTAAAAGCATGTCAGCCATCTCTAGTGCATTAGCCAATAAACCGCCAGGGTTATCTCTTAAATCAATAATTAAGCCTTTGGCTCCTGATAATCTAGTAAGCGCATGGCGAAATTCTCGGGCTGCATCGCTTGATATAAAAGTACTAAGTTGGATGTAGCCGATGCCTGAATCAAACATTTTGGCTGTCACTGCTCGGATTTCAATTTCTTGTCTAGTAATGTTTACTACTTGTTGGTTGCCTTCATGTTTAATGGCAAGCATTACATTAGTTCCTGCTTTGCCGCGAATGTGTTCAGCAGCTTGTTCAGGAGTAATTCCTAGAGCGGAATTATTGTCGATCGCAAGAACTTCGTCGCCAGGGGCAATACCAGCTCGTTCAGCCGGACTGTTTTCAATTGTTCTTGTGATAATTAAATGTGTTTGGTCTTTAGATTGTTGAAGGTTGATACCAATACCTACTATATGAGCATCGATAGCATCATTTTCGTCTTGGAAGGCTCTTGGATCTAAAAATCTTGTGTAAGGATCTTTAAGGCCGTCTAGCATAGCTTTGATTGCTTTGTAGGCATCGTCGGTGTTTTCAATTTTGCTGTCATATTTGTGCTCGAGTTCAGCCCAATTGACTCCATGAAAACTAGCATCGTAGTAATTTTCTCTTACTAATTCCCAAGCTCTGTGATAAATCTCTTTTGCATCAGCGTGATGAGCATAAGCTGGTTGAAAAGTAGCAGATATTATTAGAAAAAGCGTGGCTAAGACCCACGCGGTCATTTTGTTGAAACTCATATAAAAGATTCCGTTTCAATAAGCCCAATACGCGAGAACCGACTCCCCCAAACACCGACACACCAACATTAGTTCGGTCTCATAGTCCTCTTATGCCCTGATGGATAAGGGTTTTATACATTCTTTAGATTAAATTTCATTCTTTAGGATGATCCCAAAGAAGGCAAGTACGTCTTCGGCATCGATTTTAAAAAGGGTGAAGAATGCCGTCCGGGTTGAAATAACGGCTATCGATAATTTTTGTTTTGCGATTTAAGCCTAAGAATGACTGATAAAAATCACCCTAAATAGCGAGTTAGTTGAAAAACTAAATATATAAGTTGCCTATTCTAATTCGTATTCGTGCCAGCGATGAGCAACTCTCTCTTTTATATTTTCAGACATCTCAAGAGGCTTTGGCCAATCACGATTGAAGCCTTCAGCTTTCCATTTTCTTGTAGCATCAATGCCAACCTTCGAACCGTAACCAAGAATTGGGCAACTGTGGTCCAAAATATCTAAAGGTCCTTGAGTAAACATCATGTCTCTTTGTGGATCTGTATTACCAAATACATTTAAAGCGACTTCTGATAAATTGTGTACATCTATCTCTTTATCAACAACAATAATAAATTTGGTGAACATAAGTTGCCCCAGTCCCCAAACGGCACTCATTACTTTGCGTGCATGGCCAGGAAAACGCTTATCTATAGATATGATGGCGCAATTATGGAACACGCCTTCCCAGGGTAAATTCATATCGACAATTTCCGGAACCAGCATTTGCACCATAGGCAAAAATATTCTTTCAGTAGCCTTACCTAAATAACAATCTTCTTGTGGTGATTTGCCGACAATAGTTGTTTGATATATAGGATTGCGTCTGTGAGTTACAGCGGTTATGTGAAATACAGGAAATAACCCAGCTAAACTGTAAAAACCTGTGTGATCACCAAATGGGCCTTCTTCTTTTAATTCATTTTGATCTACATAACCTTCAAGAATAATTTCAGCATTGGCTGGAACTTCTAAATCAATTGTTTTGCATTTAACTAAACGAACAGGACTTTGTCTTAAAAAACCAGCAAATAAGAATTCATCTATATCAGGAGGTAATGGGGCAGAGGCTGCATAAGTAACTGCAGGATCGCAGCCTAATGCAACTGCCACTTCTAATTTACTGATAGATTTTTCTTGAACAGCAAAATTGTGTTGGGCAGGAGCCGGGTTAATCAGATGCGGTTGATGTTTTGGGTTGGGATCAGCAAAAAAGGTACCGTAATTTGGTGGTTCACTTACCTTGCCACTTTTAGACTCTCTACTTATCTCTTCAGCTTGTCTACGCTGCTCCTCAAAATGTCTAGCGCCGTCATGATGTTTATGCCAATGCATCCCTGTAAGGTTATTACCATATTTTTGGAGACGATAAATGCCAAGGTTTCGAATGCCAGTTTTGGGATCTCTTGTAATTATTGTGCCTAATGTCACAAAGGGGCCAGCATCTTCGGGCCAGCAAGTAATAATGGGGATTTTATTGAGCATGGCAGTGCTGGGGTCGGTAATGACAATTTCCTGGCACGGCGCATCAGCATGTGTCAATTTAGGTGGAAATTTACCCAATTCGACTAAAGTTGGAAGTAAAGCCAGCTTTTCTAAAAATGTTTCGGGAACTTTTGGCTTGATGAGATGTTTGATTCGTGCAGCAATATCGTCCAGTTTATCTACTTCTAATGCCATACAGATCCGCTTCATTGATCCAAATGCATTAATGAGCACAGGCATGTCATAACCTTGAACATTAGTAAAAAGAAGAGCTTTATTCTTATCGTCCTTACTTTTACTTATGCGATCAGTAATTTCGGCAATCTCAAGCTCAGTTGAAACAGGAGCCGTAATTGTTTTTAATTCACCAGCGTCTTCAAGTGCTTTTATAAATTGACGCAAATCAGCGTAAGCCATTTTATTTACTCAATCCTGGGGAATTAAATTGTATAAGAATTGAGGGCTGATTTCCTAGTAAGTATCAGATGTTAACTATATATTCTTGTCTTATGCTTATGAAAGATAGTAAAGATAACTGTTTTGGTTTGTTGGCTTTTGTGCTAACTTATTGCCAGTGAGTTTACTAAATTTTCGGTTATGAATTATCTAAGAGCTTGGTTACTGCTGGGATTTTTGATTCTTGTGGGACTTATCTTAGGCCCGGTTTTCAATTTTTTGCCTAATCGTTTAACTGTCAAGGTGATATCACCTGACAAAGATTTTCTCGCAGTGAGCACTTGCTTGCAAAACTCTTGCATGGATTGCCATACTCCAGGCGCTACGATTTTGCCTTGGTATGCAAACATGCCTATAGCCAGTGACATTATTTATAGCGATATAGCTAATGCGCAGGGGGCTTTTATTATCTCGCGGGAGAATCTGTCGGGCGAGGCGCCATTTGATTCTGTTCAACTCAACAAAATCAAAATGGTTCTAGAGCAAAATTCTATGCCCCCAGTGCTTTATTTAGCTATGCACTGGAATGGAGGAGTTGGTTCTAGTAAAAATACAATGCTTAAATGGATTGATAAAGCCAGTCCTAACTACGGTCTAAAACCCATACCAAAAGAAGATCCTTTTCATTCTGATGCTGAAAAAGTACAATTAGGCAAACACTTATACTTTGATAACAGACTTTCAGTGAACGACACAATATCTTGTTCTAGCTGTCACTCTTTTGATAGAGGTGGCGCTGACGGGGCTATAGTGTCAGCTGGAGTAAAAGGACAGAAGGGAGTTATAAATGCTCCTACAGTTTTCAATTCTGCTTTCAACTTTGTGCAGTTTTGGGATGGACGTGCAGCTAGTCTAAAAGAGCAAGTAACAGGACCAGTTACAAATCCAGTTGAAATGGGCTCAATGTGGAGTCAAGTAATTGATAAGCTGGCAAAAGATGAACAATATGTTGCTGATTTTGCTAAATCATATCCGCCATCAGAATCATCAACTAGCAAACATTCAATCACGGTAAGAAACATTTCTGATGCTATTAGTACGTACGAGCAGACGCTCATTACACCCAATTGTCGTTTTGATCGCTATTTACAAGGAGACAAACAAGCCATAAATAGTGATGAAGAAGCTGGCTATAAACTTTTTGTTTCTCACAATTGTGTATCTTGTCATACTGGTATTAATTTTGGTAGCGAATCGTTTGAAAAGATGGGTGTCAAAAAGAACTATTTTGCTTGGCGTGGACATCTAACCAATGCTGATAATGGACGTTATAACGTGACTCATGAAGAAAAGGATCGCTTTGAATTTAAAGTGCCCACTTTACGTAATGTGGCTCTTACTGCTCCATATTTTCATGATGGTAGTGTGAATGATTTAAATGTAGCAGTGAAAATCATGGGTGAATATCAAGTTGGTCAACTATTCTCCGATCAAGAAGCTCAACTTGTTACGAAGTTCTTAAATACTCTTACTGGTGAATATAATGGTAAACAGCTCACTTTGGAGAATAATCACTAGAGCCCATTAGCTGTCTTGTTATCGTTCATTTTTTATAATTGTTGACCAAATAGTTTTCGATTTGCTGCCAAGCTTGGGCGCGGTGAGATAATTTGTTTTTTTCTGCCAGACTTATTTCTGCCACTGTTTTATAATGGCTATCCAGATAGAAAAGGGGATCGTAGCCAAAGCCCCCTGTACCTCGCATTTCGTTGATGATAGAGCCGCGCCAAACGCCTTCTCCTTGGCAGAGCAACTTACCTTCAGGTGAAACAAGGGTTATAACGCAATGATATGCAGCGCCTCGTTTGTTCTCTGGGATATCTTTAAGTTCATTTATTAATTTAAGGCAGGCCAAATATTCGTCTGAAGCATAGCGAGCCGAGTAGACACCAGGTCCGCCATTTAAAGCATCCACACAAATACCTGAATCATCGGCTAAAGCATAGTAATTGGTGAGTTTAGCGGCTGCCTGAGCTTTGATTAAAGCATTTTCGGCAAAAGTAGAACCAGTTTCTTCTGGATTAAAGCCAGATGGGGCTAATTCTATGTCGAGCCAGTCTAGCTTATCATTTTGGCAGACAAGAGTTCTCATTTCTCTCAATTTGCCTTGATTGTTAGTAGCCAATATCAATTTCATTCGGACTTGGCTTCACGTCTAGATCTAAGATTGGTAGTGTTGTCATCGCCACCGCGCTTGCGAGGTGGCAAGGGCGTAACATTGCTATCTGATTCAGGAGTATTGTTTTGTGGACGATAATCTCTTCGACGAACTCTTAAAACATCGCTGATACTGCCAATAGATTGAGAAAGTCTATTTAATTGACCAATATTAGCAACGTCTATGATGACACTAATTGTGGCTACTCTCTTTTCACTGTTGGTCTCAACACGCAGGTCACGTAAATTGATTTTGGAATCGGATATTTTCTTTAAGACATCACCAGCAATTCCTACTCGATCTAAAGTATCGATCTGTAAATAGGCAGGATAAGTGTTCTGAGTATCCTCAGCCCAATCAATGGATATGCGTCTTTCTTTTTCGGCTTTGGCCAAATTGACACAGTCTTTGCGATGCACCGCTATGCCACTACCTCTGGTGACTATCCCTTCTATTTCTTCACCAGGTACAGGTTGACAACATTTTGCTAAATGGTGATGTAAGCCCCCTAAGCTACTAACAGAAGCAGGTTTAATTTCTTTGGCTTCTGGTGTGCTCACACCAGCAATACTTTTACGTGAGACTTTTTCCTGCTGTTCTTGTTCACGAATTCGGCTTACAATCTGATGGACTGTTATATCTCCGTAACCAACCGCAGCTAGCAAGTCATTAGCATCATTGCAATGCAATCGTTTGAAGATTTCTTTTGTTCGTTCTGCTTTGAGAAATTCTTCCAGAGTAGATCTGCCAAGTTCAGATTCCAACATTTGGCGTCCTTGCTGGATGTGCTCATCACGATGATGTTTCTTGAACCATCCACGAATCCGCTGTTTAGCAGAGTGGGTTTTTGCAAAATTCAACCAGTCTAAAGTTGGGTGTGCCGCTTTGCTGGTAATAATTTCTACAATGTCGCCGTTTTTTAAGACTGAGTTTAAAGGCATAATTCGATCGTTAATACGTGCGCCGATACAACGATGACCAATATCAGTATGCACACGATAAGCAAAATCAATTGGTGTGGAACCGCTCGGAAGATCGAATACATCACCACGGGGGCTAAAAACAAATACCTCGTCAGTAAATAGATTCATCTTCACTGTATCGAGGTATTCTTGCGCGTCTTCTAAATCGTGCTGCCAGTCAACAAGCTGTCGTAACCATGCTAGTTTTTGATCTACGCTGCTGTCGGCCTTTGTTGCAGTTCCAGCTTCTTTGTATTTCCAGTGGGCCGCAATTCCGTACTCAGCTATATGATGCATGCGGCGGGTGCGTATTTGTATTTCTACAGGCTTACCTTCTGGTCCTACCACTGCGGTATGTAGAGACTGATAGCTATTGAACTTAGGCATAGCAATATAGTCTTTAAAGCGTCCGGGAATGGGTCTAAATAGTGAGTGTACAAGTCCCATTACTTCATAACATTTTTGCGTATCTGGATCTGATTGTAGTTCGCAATAATTCTTGTCTTCGCTGCTATCGATAATGACGCGTATGGCAAGAACGTCATAAAGTTCTTCAAAAGTTTTTTCTTGGGTCTTCATTTTTTTCCAGATACCAAAAAAATGTTTAGCACGACCCACTAATTCTGCATGAATATGGCGAGTTTCTAGTTCTGTTTTTAACTTATCTACTATGAGAGTGATAAGGTGCTCTCTAGCAGAACGGCTATCTATAACGAGTTGTTGAATCTCATAATATTCGTCGGGATGCAAAAATTTGAGGCCCATGTCCTCTAGCTCCCATTTCATTCTCCCAAGACCAAAACGGTTGGCTAAAGGGGCATAGATTTCTAGAGTTTCTTTAGCAATTTCAGCTTGTTTATGCGCAGGCATAAAGTCTAGGGTGCGCATATTATGCAAGCGGTCCGCTAGCTTGACAAGGACTACGCGTATATCTTCAGCAATAGCCACAATAAGCTTGCGGAAATTTTCGGCTTGTCTTTCTTGTTTGGAGCTGAAGCTAAATTTGCCTAATTTGGTTACGCCTTCGACAATCTTGCGGACATCAGCACCGAATTTGTTTTCTATTTCTTCGCCGGCTACATTACAGTCTTCTAGAACGTCATGGCATAAAGCAGCTATGATAGTTTGAACATCAGCATTTAATTCAGAAAGAATAATTGCTACTTCAACCGGATGAATAATATAAGGCTCTTCTGATTTGCGAAATTGACCTTCGTGAGCTTTAGCAGCAAATTGGTAGGCACTTTTGACTAAGTTTATATCTTCAGCAGGTCTGCCCTGCTGTTTTAAGATATCGAAAAGTTTGTCCTCACGGGACTTAGCAACGGGATTCATATGCAGAGTTCTAAATTAGGCTTGTTAATGAAAATTATACAATTGTTTAACACTTTTCCCTATACTTGCCGAGGACTCATGACAAATGATTAAGTATCAGGGTAAGATTGAAACTGGGACAATACTAAATTTGTCTGGTTTGGATGCAGTTAAAATCGATGCTACGTACCCTGATTTGCATATATTTTCTTCTTTTAGCTAGCGGACTGAGAGCGAAAGCTGCGGATAATTCTTCACCTGCCAATAGCCCAAGTTTGCCAAAGGTGGAATATATTAGAACGCTTGAAGGACCGCAAGAAAAGATAAAAATCTCCGAAGAGACAAGGGGGCGCAAAACTTATCAAGTTGCCACGATCATGATTAAAGCCAGCCCGGAGCTTGTGTTTGATACATTTACTGACTATAAACGGGCGCCGACGATATTTTCATATTGCAAGCATTGTCGAATTATTTCAGCAGTTGGTCCTGATAAAAGAATATTGTTTGAAGCTGCTTTGGCAGGAGGTCTATTCAAATTTGATTATGTGCTTGAATTTCGAGAACATAGACCTAAGTTAGTAGAGTGGCATCGTGTTAGCGGAGCTTTTAAGGCTAATGAAGGTTATTGGAAATTTGATCCTGCTGAAGGTGGTAAATCAACTTTAGTGACTTACAGCAAATATGTTGATGCAGGATTTCCATTTCCGCAGTTTATTGTGAAAAAGGAATTGCGTAACGATATGCCTCTAATTTTAACTGAATTGAAAACCGCAGTTGAAGGTGCAAATTAAGCCTCAGCTCTAGCCATTTGTGTATACTTGTTTTTGAGCTTTTTTATCAGTCCTTGCTCATAACTTGTTAGATCTTTTGGCAAAAAGCGGCAATTAAAAGTTTGTTGAAAACCTTTGACGATTTCTCTTTCTAGCGTTGCTATGGAATGTTCCATTCTTGTTATTTCGAATAGGTTAGCGTGGCGTGTCTCTTTATTCTCATTTTCAAGCAAATCATGCATGAGTGTTAATGGTTGATCTAAAATTATCGAACCATGTTGCAAAACTGCGTGCCGTCTGCGCAGCTGTGCGCTGCCAACTATTTTATGCCCCTTATGTTGCAGATCACCAATTGTTGTCGCCAAAAAACAATCATTTTTATCTTTATAATTAGCTTTGTTGCTGCCAAATTCAACACTCATACCAAGAGACTCTAAGAATACTATAAGAGCTTGAGAAATCTCTTTATAGGCTAATGCCACGGAGTCATCAACTAAGGCGTACTGGGATAAGGGGGCCCCCTTTGCTGAGCAAATGAAAGCATAGGTTAAGTCACCGAAATGCAAAACTGCCCGGCCGCCTGTAGGTCTGCGGACTATATTAAATCCCTTGGATTGTATTTTCTGACAGAGCACCTCGTCTATATTTTGGGCATAACCAAATGACACTGCTGGTGGTGTGAATTTATAGATGCGTAAGGTAGGCGGAACAATTGATTTCAAATGGGCCTCTAATATTGCCTCATCTGTAGCCATATTTGTTGCTGCATCATTTTCACTGTATTGAATTAAACGGCAAGATGGTCTCTGGATAATAGTCATTTTCTTTGCTTCTTGTAAAATTGAAGAGTGGGGACAGTTAAGCAAATATAGGACTATTAACTACTGGTAAAGGAATGATTTCAGTCTTACTGAATTGAAATGCTTTTTCTAGAATTTGGCTAGCAGCAGCAAATTGTTCAGTTGTATCATAGTAGATTGTTGCTAGCGGTTTTTGACTGCTTACTTTATCACCGACTTTTGCTTTGAGCTTAATACCCACTGCTAAATTTATTGATTCACCCTTACGAGTGCGACCAGCCCCCATAATTTTACAAGCCTCAGCAACAGTTTTTGCATCGAGAGTTTTCAACCATTGTTCACCAGATATGGTGCTATCATAATAATCAGTTTGCTGCTTTGCAGTAGGCATTAGACTAAAATCGTTGATGACTTCGCAATTGCCTCCTTGAGCCTCAATCATTTGAGATAAAGATTTGAGTGCCTGACCGTTTTTTATAACATCTAGTAATTTACTATGAGCTTCTTTATCAGTTTTGCATATATCTGCTTTTACTAAAGCTAAAGAGCCAAAAGTGAGACATAATTCGAGCAGATCTTTTGGTCCTTTTCCTTGTAGGGTTTCTATAGATTCGATTATTTCTAGAGTATTGCCTATGGCATTACCTAGAGGCTGATCCATATTGGTAACCAGAGCTGTAACTGGTCTTTTCAATCGTTTTCCTACTTCTTCCATTGTTTGAGCTAATGCTTTTGCTTCGCTCTCGCTTTTCATAAAAGCCCCACTGCCGCATTTGACATCTAGGATGATTAAATTAGTTCCAGCTGCAAATTTTTTGGATAATATCGACGAAGCAATAAGAGGCACTGATTCAACTGTGCCAGTGACATCTCGCAAAGCGTATAACCTGCCATCAGCCGGGGCTAGATCAGCGGTTTGTCCACAAATAGCTAGACCTATTTTTTTTATCTGAGCGACAAATTCTTGAGTGGATAATTCAGTTCGAAAGCCTGGAATAGCTTCCAATTTATCGATAGTTCCGCCGGTATGTCCAAGGGCGCGCCCTGATAATTTAGCCATAGGTAAGCCTGCCGCGGACAATAAAGGAATTAAAACTAATGTAGTTTTGTCTCCCACTCCACCAGTGCTATGTTTATCACCAACAATAGGGCCAATACTGCTTAGATCCAGTACTTGTCCTGAATGCAGTAAAGCATTGGTCATATAAGCAGTTTCATCTATGTTCATTCCTTTCAGGCAAACAGCCATTAGCCATGCCGAAAGCTGATAATCAGGAATTGAGTCATTCATCGTGCCACCGATAATGAATGAAATTTCGTCTTCGGTATGAGCACTGCCGGCGCGTTTTTTTAAAATCAAGTCAACCATGCGTAACATATAATTTTGTTCCTTAGAAAAAGTTGCTTCCCTGAATATTAGAGCTTTCGTTTTGAAAAATGTTTGGTTAGTTCGTTATTATATCGAGCTATTAATGATAGCAATAATCTATCATTAGCTTCTGACATTAGTTTTAGCTTCCTATCGGGGCTGTTATTTATGCTCAAAGTAGCAAATATGCATTTTCATTTAGAGAATAAACCACGGCTGGGTTTGATCAATTATGTTAATTCACTGCCGACTGTTTTACCTATTATAAAAAATCAAATTGATATGGACGCCCAAGTGGTTTTGGCTGAACCAGCAGATTTAAATGCTTTATATGCTGCTAATAAACTGGACTGTGGTGCTATGAGCGCATTCGCTTTCTTGCAACAGCATAATTTACAACTGATGCCTGGCATTTCAATTTCTAGCTATGGCACGGTAGGTAGTGTATTGTTTTTTTCCAAGAAAGATCTCCAAAAAGAACCCGCAAAGAAAATTGCTGTTCCAAGGGCTTCAGCTACATCAATAAACGCTTTGCTTCTTTTGTTAGAACAAGAGCCATTGCCAGATTTGCTTACCTTGGATAAACCGGAGCTTGATAGTCCTGAAATAGATGGAGCCCTGGTAATTGGTGATAGAGCACTGTTAGTAGATGATCTTTGGACGCAGAAGTATTATCGCTATGATTTGGGACAATGGTGGTTTGACAAGTTTTCTTTACCTATGGTTTTTGCCGTTTTTGCTGTAAAAGGTCAACTAGATCGGGAATTTATCAAGATTGGGGAAAGACTATTAAAAGCGACAGAATTTGGCCTGAATCAGTTTTTTCCAACTGTTTTGGATGAGGCAGAAAAACGGACGGCGTTGCCTCGGAAAAGGTTGGAGAAGTATTTTAAATCTCAATTGAGGTTTGACTGGAGTGACGCCCATGAGCAGTCTCTTACGAAGTATAAGGAACTCTGCCAGAATAAAGGATTATTGACTTTGCAAAACAAAAAAATACTTGCTTAAAATTAGGTTATTGTTATACTTGATAGTTGATTCTGTTCCTACTTAGTATTTCTTACTCATTTGCATGAGCGATACCGTCCATGCCTACGTTTTCTAATCTTGAACCGGCGGAGCCATCCGCGAGGGACCCTGTTGGTGCAAATGCCTCTCAGTCTGGCGACACGAGCTTTGCGCCACCAGAAAAATCTTTAATTCTAAGAAATCGTTATACTATCGTAAAGCCGCTTGGACAAGGTGGTATGGGAACGGTATTCCTGGCTTTAGATAAAAATTTATCTGATCGTTTTTGTGTGGTCAAAAAACTACGTTTAGACGGTTTGGCAGATGAAGATAAGCAAAAAGCCACCACTTTTTTCAAAAGAGAAGCTGATGTGCTTAGCAAATTAAAACATCCGAATGTAGTAGCGGTACAGGACTACTTTCAGGAGCATGGTAATTATTTTCTAGTAATGGAGTATGTTAAAGGAGATAATTTGCAGCAGCTCCTGAAGAAGCGGGGCGGTCCCTTTAGTGAAAAACAAGTAGTATTATGGACATTAGCAATACTGGACGTTTTACATTATTTGCATAGCCATAATCCGCCTGTAATTTATAGGGATATCAAACCTAGCAATATAATGCTTGGTACTGTAGATGGTATCAAATTGGTAGACTTTGGGATTGCCAGACCGTATACTGAAAATACTGAAAATACACATGTTGTATCTGGAGGCTATTCCCCGCCTGAGCAATACTGGGGCGCAGCTGATCCTCGCTCAGATATTTATGCGCTTGGCGCTACTATGTATTATTTACTTACAGGGAAAGAACCAACGGCATTACAGACCTGTTCTACGCGTCAGCGTAATAGACAAATATCGGAGTATATAGACAAGGTTATACAGCGAGCCACAGCGCAAGATATATGGTTGCGTTATCAAACACCAATAGAAATGCGGCAAGCTCTAATAGAGCTACCAGAAAAAAAGATACAAAAAAACAGTCCACCACCATATGTATTAATCACGGCAGTACTGGCAGCAATATCTGTTATTAGCGCTGCATTTATTTTCTTTACTGTTACCAATAAAGAGTTTCAGATGAATAAAAAAGTGCCGTTAATTGCAGCTGGACACAAGCATATGCGAGAAAAGAGCACAGCTTCGTGGCAAGTGCCATTTGAATTAGCAAGCATGGCTAATAATGAAGAGGCTATTACTGATCCAGAGGGACTGGCAAGCGAGCAACCTAATAAACGTTCCAGGCTTTTAAAAAGACTTCGATTGCCATAAGACTCATTTGATAATTGACAATTTGCTAAGTGCTAATATGCCTATACCGAAAATGAGTCTATAAATGACGAATACTTTTAAAGAATGCATTTGTAAAAATTTGATAAACCAAGCTATGGCAAGATAACTTACTACAGCAGAAGCTAGAAAGCCCCAAAATAGGGCGCTGGTATTTTCACTATTGAGCCCATCGTCAGCGAGTTTTTTAAACTCTAAAAGTCCACTCAAAGTAATGGCGGGGATACCCAATAAAAAACTAAATCGAGCTGCATCTGCTCGTTTTATATTGAGGAATAAAGCGGCTGTTAAAGTTGAGCCACTGCGTGAGCAGCCTGGTATAAGGGCTAATGCCTGGGCAAGTCCTACTAGAAACCCGTCTTGTATACCAAGCATAGATAAAGCGCGAAATTGCTTGTCCTGATGTTCAGCAAGAAATAATAGCAATCCCATTACAATTGATGCACAAGCGATTACGGTAAGGCTTCTGATGGGGCTATTATCTTGCTCCAGTAAATGTTTAAATAAAAGTCCAAAAATGCAAATTGGCACAGTACCTATCAGTATGCCTATGACAACTTTCAAGTCTTGGTTCATATAGTCCTGGGCTCTTAAAGCCAAAATAGAGCCTTTTAGCAACGAAAAAATATCACGGGCAAAATAAGTTATGACAGCGAGAATGGATCCCAGCTGAATAACGGCAGAGAACGCAGCGCCTGGATCTTGCCAGCCTAAAAGTGCTGGAACGGCTCGCAAATGCGCAGTACTACTGATTGGTAAAAATTCGGAGAATCCTTGAACAGCACCTAAGGTTATGGCTTCTAATGTTTTCATTTTTGGCTCCGAGTATTATTCGTTCAGTTGTTTTTGTATACCTAGCGCTAGAGTATATACTTCTGAGCGCTTTAGTTTATAAGCTTGAGTAATGTCTTGCACGGCGGTTTTTAAAGTTTTGCCTTGTTTCAACATTTGTTTTATAGCATTTTTTAGTTCTGTTTGACTAATTCTGTCCAAATCGCTTGCTGTTTTATTACCTGCGATTACCAGAACATACTCGCCCAGAATCTTTTTGTTGTTTCTATTTGCGTCGGCAGATTTTTTTATTGCTTTAGCACCGAGAGTAGTATCATCGCTTAATTTGTTAATTACAGCTGAGATTTTACCCCGCACCGTTTCTTCATGTTTTTTGGTTAGTTCTCGGACGATAGAGATATCTCTGTCACCTAGTTGATTACTTAGAGCTTGCAGAGTTTTGAGTATTCTATGGGGCGCCTCATATAGAACAATTGTGCGTTCCTCATTTTTGAGCTTCTCTAATCGTTCTTGTAATAATTTAGGCTTAACAGGTAAAAAACCTTCAAAAACGAAGCGATCGCAAGGGAGTCCGCTGACAATAAGTGCTAATAAACAAGCGCTAGGTCCAGGGATTGGAATTATATTCATATCGCAACTAATTGCTTCTTGAACTATTTGGCTGCCAGGGTCGCTAATTAAAGGCGTACCGGCATCAGAAACTAAGGCAATCTTTTGAGCTGAATCAGCAAATTGCTTTATTAAGCTAAGGCGAGATTTCTCATTAAAATCATGGCAGCTAAGCATGCGCTTTTTAATGTCCAAATGATTGAGTAGTTTAATAGTTACTCTTGTATCTTCAGCCAGAATAAGGTCCACAGAATCTAGAGTAGACCTAACTCTGGGACTTATGTCATTTAAATTACCAATTGGCGTAGCTACTAAGTATAAAATTCCTGGCATTGATATTTATTGTCAGTGTGCCAATTATTATTTAAGTTGTTTGATGTCTTTGTGTAGACGAGACTCACTATCTTTCAAAAGCTTTTTAAGCTTATCAAGTTCGTCGGACATTGATAGGGCTTGTTTGCCAATGAGAAGGTTGCTGTAAGTTGGTCCAGCCATCAGCTTTTGCAACTCATCATTTTGTGATCTTAAATTGTTGAGACTGTTTTTGATATTAATGAGGTTGGCGCTCAAATTGTTATCACTTTCGCTACCGAAAGGCAAAGATAGACTTTCTTCACTGAGCATAACTAATAAATCATGGGCTTGTTGGGCAAAATGTCTCATATATTTTTCGCGTGGTGGAAAATATCCTCCGACAGCAATCGCTCCAGTGGGAGCTGGAATAGCGGGTATAACAGTTGATCCAACAACGTTTGGCTGTCCAACAACTACTTCTTCTTGTCGAGTAATTTCAAAAATTATTTCGTGGACAGTTTGCTGTAAATGATGAGCAGAGGCAGAGACATTTTTGAGAGCCAATTGCAAGGACTCATCATTAGTTTTATTGTCCTGGTTTTGAATGGTCTCGCTTTGTACCGAGGCAAGACTTGTGGGTTGAGCAGATAAAGCAGGTCCAGCATTTACTATAGGAAGAAGGAATAAACTTATTAGGGATATCAGCTTTGTCATTTTAAAAAACCTTTTTTATACCGTGGATAGTTGATCTGAAGCCCTTTTTTGTACCATTTACGGCAGTTTTTACACCTTTTTTTGTTCCACCGACAGCTGTTCTCACGCCTTTTTTTGTTCCACCAACTGCTGTATCAACGCCCTTTTTGGTGCCTTCTTCGCACTTTTTGACTACACCAGCATTGGCGTTGAGGTTTATTGTAATGCTAAAGCATATTGCCATAATCAATATTTGCTTCATCTCTCCTCCTATTTCGACAATTATTGGTAATGGTAATAGTTTACAACTGAATAGCATAGTAACTGATTAAATATACGGACGAAAGAGGCTAAAAGCTTCCAGATTCAAAGCTGAAAAGTATTCTTGACATGATTGGCGTGATTTTAGGGACAGTTGAGATTATAGTTGGTAAAGACATCCAGTACTAAACTTAAAAGGTGCTGCGCATAGTCAACCAGTGTGTTAATTTATCGAGCTGTGGTTAGAATGCCTTCATAGCGTTCAGAATCAGACTTAGGTGCTAACGGATTTACAGCAGCAGTTTGTCCATTTACAGTAGTGCCACTCATACTGAATGGTCCAGCAGTAGTCTTGACAAAGTCATAGGGGAAATTCAATTGAGGTTTAGATAATTCATCTAAACGCTTAAAATGTTCAGGTTTTAATTTTAAGTCCAAAGCAGCAATATTATCGTCTAATTGTTTAAGTGTTCGAGCGCCAAATATTGATGAAGTGACTCCAGGCTGGGCTTGTACCCATGCTAATGCAACACGAGCTGCCGATGAATTAAGTTCTTTAGCAACAGTGTTTAATTCGTCAACCAGCCTATAAGTGTTTTCGTTTAAGAATGTCGTTACCCATTCACCACGACCAATTTCTTGCTTGCCAGCATTTTCACGAGTGTATTTTCCAGTCAGCACACCACCTTTTAGAGGCGACCATGGTGTAACACCAAGACCCATTTCTAAAGCCATTGGTGTTAGTTCACCTTCTACTGTTCTTTCTAATAGTGAATATTCTATTTGCAAAGCAATCAATGGAGCCCAGCCACGAAATTTGCTAATCATTTGTGCTTCAGTACATTTCCATGCTGGTGTATCAGAAAAACCAATATAGCGTACTTTTCCTTGATGTACTAAATCATTGAGTGCACTCATTGTTTCTTCAATGGGAGTAAATTTATCCCAACAATGCATCCAATATAAATCAATATAATCAGTCTGCAATCTACGTAATGAGTTTTCGCATGCGGACATTATTGATTTGCGACTGGCTCCGCCAGCATTTGGATCACCGTTATGCAGAGAAAAGAAAAATTTTGTAGCGATAGCCAATTGGTCGCGACGAACTTTTTTCCTGCTTAAAAAGTCACCAATAATGGCTTCGGAATGTCCATGAGTATATAAATTAGCGGTATCTAAAAAATTACCACCCAATTCTATATAGCGCTGCAGAATGCTATAAGATTCTTCTTCGGTGGAACCCCATCCCCAATCTTTACCGAAAGTCATTGTCCCTAAACACAGTGGGCTGACACGCAGACCAGAATGCCCAAGAGTTACAAAGTGGTCCAATGGCATACTAGCACCTCCGACTAAAACTTACTGAAGGATTTTAGCAAATACAATATGCTGCTACATTATTTAGAAGAGTGATTCGGATTAATTTATTACTTTTTCTTTTTTTGTTTTTTCTTTTAATCTGTTTTTGTCGCGTTTAGCTGCTGCTTTTTCAGCTGCTTCGGCTGCGAGTTTAGCATTCAATGTTTTTTCTTTCTCTTCATTAACTCGGTCTAGATAGTATTGGTAATTGCCGTGATAAAGACATAATTGACCGTCCCGAATCTCAACTATTTTGGTCGCTATTTGAGATAAAAAATAACGGTCGTGAGAAACGACAATTACTGTTCCAGCAAATTTTTGTAGTGCGGTTTCCAATGTTTCTTTGGCGGGTATGTCCAGGTGATTGGTTGGCTCATCCAAAATAAGAAAATTATTGGCACCCAGCAGCATTTTTGCTAAAGCAAGACGAGCTTTCTCACCGCCACTCAAGCTAATAACTTTTTTGTATACTGAGTCACCAGTGAAAAGAAATCGTCCTAACAATGCTCTAATTTCTTCTGTTTTCCATTGCGGAACTTCGTCAGTAATTGTGTCCAAAACAGTTTTATCTAAGTCTAAAGCCTCAGCTTGATTTTGTTCAAAATAAGCAAAACGTATATTGTGTGCCCCCAGTATAACTTCGCCATCAAAAGGTTTTTCTTTGCCAGTTATAAGACGCAAAAGAGTAGATTTACCTGCGCCATTTGGACCAAGAATAGCAATCCGATCGCCACGTTTAATGTGCAGATTGGCGTCCATAAAAATAACTTTGTCATCATAAACATGAGTGACACCTTTTATATTAGCCACTTCTAGACCACCGCGTGGGGCTTCAGGAAAATGAAAAACAAGCGTTCTTTCATCACTTTCAGGAGCTTCGATTAATTCGATTTTTTCAAGTTGTTTTTCACGGCTTTTTGCTTGTGTACTGCGATTAGCACTGGCACGAAAACGATCAATAAAAACTTGTTGTTTTTCTAATTCTTTTTGTTGACGTTCGTAAGCAGCTAATTGGGCAATTTCATTAGCTTCTTTAGCAGTAAGGTAAGCAGAATAATTGCCTAAATAAAAACTAGCCACACCGCGCTTCATTTCAACAATGCCAGTGCAAACTTTGTCAAGAAAATGACGATCGTGAGAAATGATAGCCATTGGTCTGCTTTGTTTGATCAAAAATGATTCTAGCCATTCGATTGTAGCTAAATCTATATGATTAGTAGGTTCATCTAAAAGTAGAATATCAGGATTGTGCAAAAGTACTTTGGCAAGATTCATTCTCATTTGCCAACCGCCACTGAATTCGCTAACTAAGCGATCGGCATCTTCTGGAGCAAAATCCATATCCAAAAGCATTTTATCTATTTTGCCATCTTGCAGATAGCCACCCTTATGCTCAAATTCTCTTTGGAGACGGTCCATTTCATGAATGAGCTTATCGAGCTCACTACCAGTGCTATGTTCCATTTTTTCATGCACTATATTTAGTGCTAATTGAATTTTTATTAATTCAGTAAAAGAATGTTCGAGCTCCTGTCTAACAGTATTAGAAGGTGTAATATCAAATTCTTGATTTAAATAACCGATTTTTAGTTCAGGCGCGCGCATAACAGTGCCAGAAGTTGCTTCTAATTCGCCGGTAATTATTTTGAATTGTGTTGACTTGCCGCTACCATTAGGTCCAACTAAGCCAATACGGTCCCCTAGCTTCAGCTCCCAAGTAACATCTTGCAGTACTTTGGCGTGAGGATAGATTTTGCTAATGTTTTCTAATCTGAGCATGGGATTCCTGAACAGTGCTTGCATTACCCACTTTTGAATGTGGAAGCACCAAAAGTTTGTTGAGTTGCCAGTATATACTTTTTACCAAGACTAGCAAGGGCTTTAGTTCTTTTGCAAAGCAATTGTTGCAAGAGCAGTATGGACTTGACGTATTAGCGGGGCTAGTGGGTCAGTTGGTCTGCTCTTGTACTAATACTTTTGCCAGTTTTTTGTCGATCGGAACACCCGCTTTTACTACTCGCAAATAAGTACCTTTAACTGAAAGTTCTTGTTCATTACTTAGCTCAGTCAAACGGCTTAATTTTTCACTCAATCTGCTTCTTTGTCCTGACTCTTCTGGAATTAATTTAAGTCCCTTGCAAGGCTTATTGGTATTAGTACGAGATTTCTATCGGTAATAAAAAATACTGAAATACGTAAGAAGCTAGTATGTGGCTTTCTTGCCTCAACTGGTTGAGCAACAAGAAAAGTAAGAGCAGTTAATATGACAGAAGCTATGAGAACAAGCAAAGGGAATCTGTTTTTCATTTAGGTACCATTGGTGATTGACGAACACAAACGGCCGTTGGCGCTCTCGCATTTGTGCATATACACAAATCTACGTAAGCTTTAAGACTACAATATTGCTGAGCTTAAGGCTCATAAGACCGAAACCGAATTATTGTCTAAGTGGTTACGGTATACACCCAAAGATGTTGTCCTTAGCTAATTTTGCTGCGTACGATATGTCTTGACGAATCCTCAATACAGCGGTTGCCGTTTTGTTTTTTCCTGGGAAATACAACGGTGGAAGGTTATGAGTGTCGGCATTATTGGTGTTCGCCTTTTCGTGATCAAGCAGAATATTGGTATAGTCCGCAACTTAGTTGTTGTGTTAAATGCGATATAAATTCCGATTTTTTGGGTAGCTATAGTAAAAATCTAGCGAAGTACGAAAACACCAAACCAGATTCCAAATTATTTGATTTAAAAGGTTATCGTCAAGTTTCTTATAAAGAGTTCCAAGAAGCACATAACTACTAGCACCGAATTAATCATTATCATTAAACGGAATGTTTTTATTTAGAAACATCTTTTGTTTTTGATAGCGTTTGATAAAGAAACAACCCCGGGTATATAGATATAGGGTGATTTCTATGTGTATACACGGTGCGAGATTTATAATCCTTGCCTTGCTCTTGCAATTAATATTTGCTTGCCCAAATTTGGCCAAACAAGCGGAACGGGCCCCTGAAAATCATTATGTGCTTGCTGATGGGCTAAGATTACACTATGTAGTTAGTGGACAAGGACAACCATTGATCCTCTTGCACGGTAATGATGGGACTTTGCAAGACTTTACTATGTCGATATTTAATAATCTGTCTGTTAAGTATAAAACTATAGCTTTTGACAGACCCGGACATGGAGATAGTGAGGCGCATTGGTATAGATTGCTTCCACCACAAGCACAAGCTCGTATTTTGCACAGTGCTATAAATAAACTAGGGGTTAATCGCCCACTGCTGGTAGCCCATTCTTGGAGTGGCGCATTAGCATTGAGTTATGCTTTGCAATTTCCTAATGACTTATCTGGTCTAGTTCTGCTTGGTAGTGTTGCATATGATACCAAAGAATTGGAGCCAAAACCATTTTATTATATGTCTCGATTGCCAATAATTCGCACTGCTGCTGCCTTTGCTTTTATAGCAATAGGCAAAGAAGAAGTAAAAAAAGAATTGGCAAAAGCTTTCTTTCCAGATGTGGCGCCTGAACTTTATGTGCACAATTTTCTCTCCTCATTATGCAGACTAAGTCAAATTAGAGCTGCGGCATACGATGAGATAACCCTTAATCCAGCTCTAAAACAAATGAGCTCTGAATATCCTGATATTCATGTACCCGTTATCATAGTCACAGGTGATCATGACAAAATTGTTTCACCAGAAAAACATTCTTATCCTTTACACAAAGCTATCTCGCAGTCACATTTGGTGGTAGTACACAATGCAGGTCACGAGTTACAATTTAGCTGTCAGCGTGAGGTTATGGCAGCTATAGATTTAGCTGTGTCGCCTTCGCTTAAGGACTGTATAACTGTTAGTGCACAATAATCAATCTAACTGCCGGCACGCTCCAGCTATTTGTTCAAATAAGTTGATGCCCATTAAATTGATAATTTCTGGTAGCAACCCTAGCGGAATTGGATCTTTATAAGCACAATAAACTTTTTCTTCCTTACATCCATCTGAACCGGGACGATAGCGGCTTTTGTGGAATGCCAATGCTTTGAATTTATAAAGATAATTAGCATGTTCATAAGCAAATTGCAGAAGACCTTTAAGTAAGCGGCTATGTCTAAATTCTCCTGAGTCATTTACTTTATGTAAGGGACAAAATCCTAGTGACATTATTTCTTTGCCTTCTTCTTTGAATTTATGTATGGCTTCAAAAATAATAATATCTTGAATGCTGTAATTGTTGCCTTCGTTATTAGCTCTTAAATGGTTTGGAACATAGCCAATTATTTGGCCACTTCTATATATTGGATCAAAGACATTAAAGCCAACTGGCTCGTCGTTTTTGTAAGCGACAAATATACGCACGTCCATTTCATCGGTATACACTACTGGGCGAACGATGAAAGACAATTCATGGCTGCGCACAATTTTTTTACGTAACCAACGTTGTGATATTGCCCTTAAGGTATCTGCTCCTACTTCCGAGCATAATTGTTCTTTTACGACCAATCCATCTTTTTTACTTTTATTGACTTGTTTGCGCAGAAAACGCATTTTATTGCCTACAAGTGAAAAACGCTGCATGTCTAATATGACTTCAGTACCTATTTCGTTTATTGAAAAACCCATACTGTCTAGAATATCTGCTAAATTTTTTGATACATGAAAGAAAATAGGGTGACTATATTTTGCTAAAAAATTTTTGATTAATTCGTGGCTGCGATCTTCAGCACATATTGGATCACCAAGACAAATTGGTACTCCCCCTTTATTCACTAGAGAATAAGGAATGTAACCACAATCCGATTGCATGTAATAATCAAGTCCCTTTTGCAAGGACGAATAAGAAAGAAAAGTGCTGCCATATTTTTTTAACAAAGGCAGCCTTTGATCAATAATTGTTGCATTACGATCTGCTGGTACTACAGATAATACTGCTGAGTTGCTTAGACTTTCTGTTGAAGGAAGGGCTATATTGGCTAAATTGGTTTGATTCATGTATTTATTATTTTATATATACTTCAGGCCAATATTATTTGAATAAAAGGATAAGTCATAAATTATACTCTGTCTTCAGCTCTTTAAAATGCTATAAAAATTATGCAAACTGAAAGTTTGCTAATGATAGAGCCTGTGTCCAGATCTTAGACAATACCTTGATCTATCATTGCATCAGCTACTTTAACAAAACCGCCTATATTAGCTCCCAGGACATAATTTCCTGGTTGTCCATATTCATTAGCGGTATCTACACAATATTATGAATACTTTTCATAATATTGTGTAGGCGTTCATCAACTTCTTCGCGTGTCCAAGAAAGACGTAAACTATTTTGTAACATTTCTAAGCCTGAAATAGAAACACCGCCAGCATTGGCAGCTTTGCCGGGCCCAAAAAGTATTTTATTTGTGAGAAATAAAAATGAAGCCAAGCCATCCAGGCGTGCTAATGAAAACAATAATATTACCTGAGTTGAAAATTAGAGCTTGCTGAGAAACTTGGTGTTTCCAGACGAACAGTTAACGAGCTCCTGAACAAGCATAGGCCGGTTACTCAAGATATGGCTATAAGATTGTCATGTTTGATAGGTAACTCACCTGGTTTTTGGTTAAGAATGCAACAAGCAGTTGATTTATGGCTACTGGAACATAGTGATTTCAGCGAGTATGCAGATATCAAAAAATTTCGATTGCCGACTAAACAGAAGGCAGGCTAATGAAATCTTTGCGAGATAAAAATAGAAAGCCTGCTCACCCTGGCGAAATATTATTGAAAGATGTTTTGCCGTGGTAATTGCTACACCAAATACAACACATTTTCAGCTAGCAGTAAATGCATTAAAGCATGGTAACCACGTAATTGCAGATAAGCCATTTGCGACTTCATAGGACATGCTATTACTGTGATGGAAATTCTTGAACTTGGTGTCGAAAGTTCTTTGTCTAATAGAACCATTGATTTGGGGAGTAGATTTATGGACGGAAAATCAAAGAAAAATAGCAGTGGTAATAGAATGTTAGAGATAGATGTGTTATGAGTTTAGATCTAAAGCAAATTCATCATGTGGCTATTATTTGTTCTGATTACGAGGTTTCGAAGCATTTCTATACACAAATTCTTGGTTTGCGAATAATTGCAGAACATCATAGAGCAGAGCGACATTCTTATAAATTAGATTTGGCGATTGGATCAGTGAACGTTCCGATAGATAGTATACACATTGTTCCGGACACATAGTTTACACTTTAAAACCGAAAGGATTTTCTAAGGGTTGCAATGCTTTTTCCTCTAAATCAATATAACCAAGGTCATATTTCATAAAACTGACTAA
>DAIDIP010000007.1 GCA_027451745.1 Candidatus Melainabacteria bacterium | reverse complement strand
ATCACGAAAGAATAGCATGTATGCTAGTAAATGGCCATCATGGCAACTGGGTGCTTAGACTTTTGCCAAAGTCCAGTATTTTACCAATATCGCTGGGGTCAATCTCGCGTTGAACCATAGTGACTATGGTAATAAAAACTATTGGTCCTGCTAGAGCAGTGATCGCTAATCCTGTTGCAGCAAGCACTACATTTGGTGCTAGAGCCAAAAGCATAAAGCCCAGTCCCCAAAACAAATAAGCGAAGAATATAGTTTAGACCTTCGTGCTTGATCTTTCGGTTGCCAATTAATAAATTCGCAAAAACACTTGTTACACTATAGACACTTAAGCTAATTGTCATAGTCGAAAATATTCCACAATATTGTTTTGTGAAGCAAGGCAGGCTTGCGCTTGAGAACGCCTAAAACGTTGGGCAGTAAACTATTAGTAACATATAGACTAAGCAATACTAAGAATTAGTTTGCAATAAGCAAATAATTATTTATATCAAAGAAAAGTTGTTTACAAGACGGAAAAATTCAAATTAGGACCCCATCACAATGACTAAACAATATTGGCTCTTTAAGTCCGAACCTGGTGTTTTTTCAATAACAGACCTAGAAAAGTCCAAGGATCGAACTACTTGCTGGGATGGTGTTCGCAACTATCAAGCAAGAAATTTTTTGAGTCAAAAAATTTCGGTAGGCGATGAGATTTTTTTCTACCATAGCAATTCCGATCCATCTGCTATTGTCGGTATTGCCCAGGTGGTTAAAGCTGGCTATCCCGATCTGTCAGCTTTTGATTCAAAAAGTGACCATTTTGATGAGAAAAGCAAGCTCGATAATCCAACCTGGTATGCAGTTGACATAAAACATGTCGAGACGTTCAAAAAGCCAATTTCGCTTGTCGACCTGAAGAAGAATCCGAAACTCAAAAATATGGTCCTTTTACAAAAAGGTAGTCGTTTATCGGTCCAGCCGGTAAGTGAGAATGAATGGAAAGCAATAGTAGCTATGAAGTAGCAAAATTAACGAAAGCCTTAGATTAGGTCTATATTGAAATCTGAATGCTATAACCTATCTAAGAAGACTAGTTTTATAAAATTCCTTATAAAAACGTCATCAATCAGCGCTGAAAATAGGGTATCCATGCCTAAGCCAGAAACATTCACTCCAAGATTTACCGGGCAAACAGCAGAGCGTTTGGCTTTTGACGATTTCAAACAAGTTTTATTCAATGAAATCATCGATTTGGCATTTTTAGAAGATCTGGGTGATTTGGGCTCCGATTTGACTACAAGCGCTCTTGTTAGAGACAATCCCCGTATAGTAGCCACTATTTATTGCAAAAGTTCACCAGCAGTTATAGCTGGAATGCCAGTAATTGAACCTGTTTTTCAAAGACTTGATCCGGAAGCGAAAGTACATGCATTAGTAGCCGAGGGACACAAAATAGACAGTACGCCTATCGCTATAGGGCAAGTCCAAGCCAGAGTTGGGGCAATTTTAACAGGCGAACGTATTGCTCTTAATCTGTTACAGCGCATGTGCGCAGTGGCCACTAAAACTAGTCTATTTGTTCAGAAAGCAAAAGATTTAGGCATCAGTATTTTAGATACAAGAAAAACAACGCCTGGACTTAGATTGTTCGAAAAATATGCTGTTAAAGTTGGGGGCGGCGAAAATCATAGATTTGGTCTAAATGACGCCATATTAATCAAGGATAATCATGTCCAACTAGCCGGTACTATAGCGAAAGCCATTACTATGTTACGTGCGCAATATCCAGATAAGTCATTAATAGTGGAATGTACCAACCTTGATGAAGTAAAGGAAAGTCTTAATTTGCAGGTTGATAGAATTTTGCTGGATAATATGACTGCTGAGTTGATACAAAAGGCAGTTAGCCTTATAGATAGACGGTGTTTTATCGAGGTTTCTGGAGGAATCAATCTAGACAATATAGAAAGTTATTTGCAACCAGGAGTAAATGCCATATCAGTTGGTGCATTAACCCACTCAGCTGGCAGCATAGATCTCAGTCTCGAGGTCGAAAATCAATCATGAATACCAAAGATTTAGAAAATGTCCCAGTAAGCGATCACGCAGCAATGATCGAAGAAATAAAAGAGCTTAGGAAAAAGCGTAATGCTGTTATTCTTGCTCATAATTATCAAATAGCCGAAATTCAAGACATTGCCGATTTCGTTGGCGATTCTCTTGGATTAGCGCAGCAAGCCGCAAAAACAGTGTCCAAAACAGTGGTCTTTTGTGGCGTGCATTTCATGGCTGAGACTGCCGCTATTTTGTGTCCAGATAAAAGAGTATTGATTCCAGATTTAGATGCAGGCTGTTCATTGGCTGCCTCTATCAACGCTCACCAATTACGTCAATGGAAAAAAGAACATCCAGGAGCTGTTGTCGTCTCTTACGTTAATACCACTGCTGAAGTTAAAGCGGAGTCCGATTACTGTTGCACCTCAGGTAATGCTGTAAAAATTGTACAAGCTATACCAGTTGAAAAAGAAATTTTGTTCCTGCCTGACATGTTTTTAGGTTCGTGGGTTAAGAAAGTCACGGGTAGACAAAACATGCAAATTTGGATGGGCGAATGCCATGTTCATGCGGCAATGCGTCCAGAAATGGTTACAGAAAAGCTCAAACAATACCCTCAAGCTGAATTACTCATTCACCCTGAATGTGGCTGTCTGACTCCTTTTCTTGATCACTTAGCTGATGATCCAAAATTGCAACCGGTAAAAGTCGCCTCTACAGAAGGTATGATTAGAGAGGCTAAGCAATCAACTGCCAAAGAATTTGTTGTCGCAACAGAAGAAGGCATCTTACACCGTCTACAAAAACAAAATCCAGAAAAGACCTTCATTCCAATTGCACCTGAAATGACTTGTCAGTTTATGAAAATGATTACTCTAGAAAAGCTATATAAGAGCTTACGTGATGATGTTTATCATGTCACAGTAGACGAAGATATCGCCCATCGGGCTCGGCTTCCTATTGAACGAATGGTATCAATTTTTTGATCTGTCTAGGAGTCGTTTTCTTGTGTTTTATGGTCAAGGACTATGAACAAAATAACTGAAACAGATGTTCTAATTATTGGTTCGGGTTTAGCTGGTCTTTTAAGCGCAATAAAATTGGTAGAGAAGGGTTTCGATGTAGCTTTGGCATGCAAAACTAGTTTGTTTGACTCCAATACAAATTATGCTCAAGGTGGCATTGCAGCACCATCCAGCGCTAGCAAAACAGATGTTAATTCTCAATTAGACGATACAGTAAAAGCCGGGGCTGGACTGGTCGATACAGTGGTCGCTCAAGAAATCATACAAGAGGGGAGCTTGTTAATTGATACGCTGACAAACTATGGAGTGCTCTTCGATCATTTAGCCGATGGAAATTATGCGCTAGCGAAGGAAGGTGGGCATCAGAAAGCAAGAGTTTACCACTATCAAGACATTACTGGTAAATCAATTAGTAGCGGCTTAGTAAGACACCTAAAAGACTTAGGGTCCTCCGAACAAGGTAAAAGTGCTCTGAAAATTTATGAGCATAGAGCAGCTTATAGCCTGATTATGTCAAACGGTACATGCTGTGGTGCTAAATTTATACCCAACGAAACAAGACAGGGCTCTTCTACTGAAAATGACAGCATAACCACAATCCATGCAAAACATACGGTTTTAGCCACCGGTGGACTAGGGCAAGTTTTCAGCCGAACAACTAACCCTCCTGTTGCCACTGGCGATGGTATCGCTCTTGCTTATCAATTAGGTGCAGAACTTATTGATATGGAATTTGTACAATTTCATCCTACCGCCTTGCATTTGCCAGATGAACACGGTTATCCCGCTTTTTTAATTTCAGAGGCCGTCAGAGGAGCAGGGGCAATCTTACTTGATAAAAATCATCAACGTTTCATGATCAACTTTCACAAAGATGAGGAATTAGCGACTCGCGATATTGTTTCTCAAGCTATTTTTCAGACAATCCAAGACACAAAACATAGTTCTGTCTTTATTGATTTAAGACCAATAGGAAAAATGACGCTCGAAGAAAAATTTCCTAATATACTTCATCGATTGCGAGACTATGGTATTGATGCCCTCAGTGAACCTGTTCCAGTCAGTCCAGCAGCCCATTATTTTATGGGTGGCATAAAAGCTGAAAGCAATGGCAGAACTTCTGTGCCATTTCTATATGCAGTCGGTGAATGTGCATCGACCGGTTTGCATGGCGCAAATAGATTAGCTAGCAATTCATTGCTAGAGGCAGGTGTCATGGCATTAAAACTATCCAAGTTTATTGGCGAACAAAAGACCGGAGCAAATCTAACTAAACTTAGTAACCAAATTGACTCGGCTTTGATGCCTTCTTCCGTAAAGCCGTCAAATCTTCCAAACTTGCGCTGGTACATGACAGAAAACATTGGCATATGTAGAAGTGAAGAATCATTGGGCAGAGCATTAGACTTATTGACTAACACCTTAGTTACCAGTGCTTATTCGACCGAAAATATAGAAGGAGCAAATATTCTTCTTTTAGCAAAGCTAATAGCAAATACTGCATTGCGCAGAACCGAATCCCGCGGTTCTCATTTTAGAAAAGATTTTCCGGAAAACTCTAGCCAGTTTGCTCGCCGACAAGTGGTCTGCAAAGACAGCTACTCTTGGGTAGATGTTAGAGATATCAAAGCATCGGCGCATTAAGACATTAACTTTTTATTCACCAAGGGCATGACAACAGACGTTTGTGCCAGGCTGTCGGAGAATTGGCTATATGCATCACATAAGCAATGGCAATATTTTATTTTGTTTTTTATGGTCAAGTATTTAGACTAAGATTCAGGTTATCAGGGTTGAGCAAATAGACTTATCAAGATATTTATACATCTATGGATGATATTGCTAAAGTTTTGATATTGGAAAAGAACTGCGCGCAACTTATCGCATTGACAGTTTGGTTGCAACAATTTCCTGAACTAGATGTAGTTGGTTCTATGTCAGTCACTGAATTGAAGCAGTCAATTGATAAAAATCTGACTTTAGAATATGATTTGATTATTTACGGACTAGAAATAGGTAACAGTGAGGAAGTCCCCTTAGAGTTAGCTATGTCGCTATCTCTTGTGCGTAAAGTAAAATCAAAAGCTTATGCACCGGCTGTAATTTTACTTACTAATTGTCTAAATGAAGGGCAAACAAACAATACAACTACGCAAATGAGTCACCAGCTGTTGAGAGAAAGTGATGCTCAACTTTTGATGACTGATTCCTTAAAAGATTGCTATCGAGAAATAACTAGATTACTTTCTTACAAATATGCTAACAAAACACCAGCTATAAAAGCTGGGTAAAAGCAAAGGACTTACCCGAACATATCCTGGCACAACAATATTGGTAAAATATTGTGGATATTAGGAAAGCTAACAGGTAAGTTTACGATGCAAAATCAGCAGAAATTAAAGGAATACACAACTGGTATCGTGACTGGTGCTTCATCAGGCATCGGAAGCGCTATAGCTGTAGCTTTAGCACAAAGATACAAAGCAAAGCTAGTTCTTAATGGACGAAATGAAGCGAGCCTTCAAGAAACTGCCGAACTAGTAGAAGGTGCTGGCGGAAAGGCTATTTGTGTAATTGGTGACATAGCTAAAGATAATCTTGCTTCCAGCATAGTGGATACATGTCTTGAAAAATATGGTTCAGTAGATTTATTGATTAATAATGCTGGATTTGCTAAACCCGGTAAAGTAACTTCCTTAAATTTAAAAGACTGGCAAGATGTTTTCGCAGTGAACTTTTTTGCCCCGTTGCAATCTATATATCAAGCCCTTCCACATATGCTCAAATCAGGGGGCGGCAAAATCGTTAATATTGCTTCAGTAGCTGGGAAAATAGCTTTCCCGGGGAGTGTTTGTTATGCAGCAAGCAAGTTTGCTCTTACTGGTATGTCAGAAGGAATGGCTGCAGAACTGGCAAACCGAAATATAGATGTAATAACTGTATGTCCTGGTTGGGTGCGCAGTGATTTTTTCTCTAAAAACAAAATGAGCGATGATAATAACCCGACAAAAATTGCTGAAACAAGCGGCTTTAAGGGATGGATAATGCGCAATGTTTTAAGCATAAGCAGCGAAACATGCGCTTTAGAAACTCTCCGAGCTATGGAAAAAGGGGGCGGGCAAGAAATTATTCTAACTGCTCCAGGGATTGTTGCTGAAAGAGTAAATGCGATTTGTCCAAATTTAGTCACACGATTAGTTTCGATGGGCCGCAACTAATATTTTCCAAAAATTATTAAGCACCATAAATAGTACTATTTTATTGGGGCAAGATAACAACCGCTAATCTTCCAGTCGCCATTATCCTGTTTTTCCATAATATATGAACCTATAATAGCATCTCCATCAGATGCCAAAAACAGTACAGGCTGTGTGATTACACCCATAACTTCTTTTACGTCTTCGAAGACTACGGAACGTGGTACAAGAACAATATCGTAAGCTGATTTTACCGAAGCAAAAAATTCAGCAGCCGTCTCAAACTGCTGTTTTATACCAGGACTAGCATAGGAGAAAGCAATCTCTTTGTCGCCAGAACGAAAGGCTTGGAGTTGTCCGGCTATTGTTTTTCTTATGGCTACCCTGTCTTGTTCGCTAACAATTACTTCTTTGCTTTCAATAGGACAACGAAAGGACAACTGATTGTGGCTGGTCCAAATGGCAAAAGCAGAATTATTAGAAAGAAAGGAGATAAGCACCGAGCAAAAAATAAATGCCCAATTCGCTCTAAATAATTTTGTTGCTTTCATAAAATCGTGCCAAGCTCAATCCTTTGACCAAAATATATTTTAGCAAAACATCTTTATTTAAAAATTGGAGAAATGATTATTTAAACCGTTGTCAATAGATTCTATTTATCTATTAGCCTTTCAATATTTGATTCAGCTCTTATGCGTGCTTGAGCAGCAGCAAGCCTGGCTAGTGGCACACGGAACGGAGAGCAACTAACGTAAGTTAGACCAATTTGCTCCACAAAGCCTATTGATGAAGCTTCTCCTCCATGTTCACCACAAATACCAATTTTTAAAGCCGGATTAGTTTGCAAACCATACTCAATAGCAAGTTTCATCAATTTACCAACACCTTTTCTATCCAAAATCTCAAAGGGATTGTTAGAAAGTATTTTTATTTTCTCCGTACCAACCTCAATGCCTTCAAGATAGCGGTTTAAGAATTTACCTTCGGCATCATCACGGCTGAATCCGTAAGTCATTTGCGTTAAATCATTGGTACCAAAGCTAAAGAAATCGGCATAACGAGCTATTTCATCAGCAGTGAGACAGGCTCGAGGTATTTCTATCATGGTGCCAAACAAATAATCAATCTTTTCTTTTTGTTCTTCCATGACTGCAAGCGCGACTGCTTCAAGATGCTTTCTTGCCACAATCAATTCTTGAACTTCGCCAACTAAAGGGATCATAATTTCAGGCAAAACAACGATTCCCTGCTTCTTGACAGCTGCGGCTGCTTCAAAAATGGCGCGGACTTGCATCTCATTTATTTCTGGATATACAAGTCCAAGGCGACAACCACGCAAGCCCATCATAGGATTCGCCTCTTTCAATTCTTGTACTTTTTCTAGAAGCAATCGCTTTTGTCTAATTTGCTCAGTGGCTTTATTTTGTGATTGGCTAATTTCTATTAGCAATTCTTCTTGTTTAGGTAAGAATTCATGCAATGGCGGATCTAATAAACGGATAGTCACCGGCAGTCCATCCATGACTTTAAAAATCTCAGTAAAATCATGTCTTTGCATTGGTAATAATTTAGCAAGTGCACTTTCACGCTCATCTTTACTCTCTGCCATAATCATGGCCTGCATAACAGGCAATCTATCTTGGCTCATGAACATATGTTCGGTGCGGCAAAGACCAATACCCTGAGCACCAAATTGACGAGCCACCTTAGCATCATCAGGTGTGTCAGCATTAGCACGCACTTTCAATCTACGTTTGTCATCCGCCCAACCAAGCAAAGTCTCGAATGAAGCAGACATTTGAGGACTCACCGTCTCTATGGGTCCGGCAAAGACTTCACCTGTAGCACCGTCGATAGATATGATTTCTCCTTCTTTAAATATCTTTGAGCCTACTCTCATTTCTTTAGCATTTATGTCAACAACTAAAGAATCACATCCCGCCACGCACGGTTTACCCATGCCACGAGCAACTACAGCAGCATGACTGGTCATGCCACCGCGGCTAGTGACTACTCCTTGAGCAGAAACAATTCCATGAATGTCATCTGGACAAGTTTCTATACGAACTAAAATGACTTTCTCACCCTTATTAGCCCACATTTCAGCCTGGTCAGGATCAAAAACGATTTTCCCAAGTGCAGCGCCCGGTGATGCATTTAATCCGACAGCCAGTAATTTACCGGCTGCTTTAGACTTTTCTTTTTGCTCAGAACTAAAACTAGGCAATAATAATTGATTTAATTGGGCAGGTTCAATTCGAAGAAGCGCCTCTTCTTTGTTTATCGTACCTTCTTTTACAAGATCTACTGCCACCTGCAGAGCTGCTTTTGCCGTTCGCTTGCCGGTGCGCGTTTGCAGAATAAACAATTCAGCATTTTCGATAGTGAATTCAATGTCTTGCATGTCGGCATAATGTTTTTCCAATTTACCAATCGTGGACACTAATTGCTTATAGCAATCTGGCAGTTCTTTAGCAAGCATGGCAATTTTTTTGGGTGTGCGTATGCCAGCAACAACATCTTCGCCTTGGGCATTAGTCAAATACTCACCATAAATTTGATTTTCACCTGTGCTGGGATCACGAGTAAAGCAAACACCGGTTGCCGAACGATCATTAAGGTTGCCGAATACCATTGCTTGAATATTTACAGCCGTACCAATGTTATGATCTATTTTGTTCAGGTTTCTGTAATAAATCGCACGAGCATTATTCCAGGATTTAAAAACAGCTTCGATAGCTTGTTTTAGCTGTTCGTGGGCATCTTGAGCAAACGGTTTATTTGTTGCTTTTAGTACAATGTTTTTAAATTGAGCTATGAGCTCTTTTAGATGGTCCACGCTCATTTCATAATCGTTTTCAACTTTTACTTTTTTCTTCAATTCCACAAAGGCATGTTCAAATTCATCTTTGCTTATTCCCAACACAACGTTGCCGAACATCTGAATTAGGCGTCTATAACTATCTAATGCGAATCGCTCATTATTAGTCATTTTCCCTAGCGATAGTACTGTCTCATCGTTTAAACCTAAATTTAAAACAGTGTCCATCATACCGGGCATTGAAAACTTTGCCCCGGATCTGACAGACAGTAGTAGAGGATTTTCTTTATCTCCTAGCTGTCTACCTACCTGTTTCTCAACATCTTTAAGCAAAAGCAAAACTTGATCTAAAAGCCCTTGAGGTAAAGTACCACCATTATTATGATAAGCACGACAACAGGCAGTAGTTAGTGTAAGTCCAGGAGGTACATTAACACCAGTAGCTGTCATTTCAGCTAGTCCAGCGCCCTTGCCACCAAGAGCTTCACGCATCAAACTGCCATTTCCTTGGAAATATTTATACGCATCAGCAAACAACAAAACTTTTGCTACATTGCTTTCAGTAATTACTTGACCGCTTTCTTTACCTGACATAATTTGTCCCCGTTGTTAATAAACAGAGTCTAGCCAATTCAGCACGTTCTGTCTTAAATGATTTGATCTAATTAATTTTGCATTTTTAAGTAATTCACTTTGTAGACTGTTTTCGTAAATAGAGATAAATTTCGCTTGAAGTTTCTTCAATAGCCTTTTTAGAAACGTCTATGACGTGACAACCCAATTTGCGAAAAAGATTTCGTGCAAAAGCAACTTCTTGGTCAATATGGTGAGGATCAATATAATTACTGTTTTGTGTTAGTCCAAGAATATTTGCTCTTGTACAGCGAATATCTAATAGGACATTTGGATCAATATTTAAACCTATAATCTTTTCTTTCGGCAAAATAAATAATTTTTCTGGCGGCTCTATACCTCCAATAAGAGGTATATTTGCGGCCTTAAGTCCCCAATGTTGGGCCAAATACATGCAGTTTGGTGTTTTGCTTGTCCGCGATACCCCGATTAAAACGGCATCTGCTTCTTTCAAGCCATCAGGGTTTTTGCCATCGTCATAGCGTATAGCAAAATCTATTGCCGCAATACGTCGAAAATATGATTCGTCTAGAAGGTGTAAGCGTCCTGCTTCCGAAAGGGGAGAGGTTCCAGTAAGCTGAGAAATTTTATTAATAAGGGGTCCCATCAAGTCAATAATTGGTATGCCATATTGATCAGCCTCAGCTTCTAGTGTCTCTTTCAAATCAGCCCTAACAAGGGTGTAAGCTATTAACCCTTGTTGCCTGGCCACTCTTTGCATAATATCTTTCAATTCTTCAACAGTGGTTACCATAGCTAAGCGATAATGCCCCACATGATCATTTGAAAATTGGGCTAGAGCAGCCCTCGTAACAGCTTCTGCTGTTTCCCCGCTTGAATCAGAAAGCGTAAAAACAAGAAGCGACTCTTTAGTTTGATCGAAGGACATACTGTCTCCTATTAAATTAATCGTTTCTTGTTAATTGCTTTATATGTGCGTCAGGTGTGCCACCATACTTAATACTGTTCGGATTGCTCTGCAAATAAAATATTAAGAATATAGCAAAATAATACTGTAACACTGGCTCAATGAATAGAGCTGAGGCAATATTCAAGATCGTAAACTGGTTAATGTATATGAACATCAGCACAGATGTCAGCAGGCAGCTAAAAAGAGGGTTTGCGCTTGAGTCAAGAAAAAATTAGTATCGGTGTTTTTGGCGGTTCAGGATTTTATTCATTATTTACTGACGCTGAAGAAAGGGTTGTTGAAACTCCTTATGGTCCTGCCAGTAATAAAGTTGTAATCGGCACTATTGAAGGCAAAAAAGTAGCTTTCATGCCCCGTCATGGATCTAACCATCAATATCCTCCGCATATGATTAACTATCGCGCCAATTTATGGGCAATGAAGTCTTTAGGCGTGGAAAGACTTATATCACCATGCGCTGCTGGTAGCTTAAAAAAAGAGGTGGCGCCAGGAGATTTTGTTATTTGTGATCAATATATAGATCGCACGTCTGGGCGCAAAGATACATTTTATGATGGGCCAATTAGTACTCATGTTTCAGCAGCTGAACCATATTGTCCGCAATTAAGAGAAATAGCTTATAAAGCTGGGACAGAAGCTAAAATTAAAATGCATTCTGAAGGCACAGTAGTGGTTATTCAAGGTCCACGTTTTTCTACCAAATCAGAATCAAAATGGTTTAGCTCCCAGGGCTGGACAGTTGTAAACATGACCCAATATCCAGAAGCTCATTTAGCGCGCGAGCTTTGTATGTGTGTGGTTAATATTAGTTTGGCTACTGACTATGATTCAGGTTTAGTAGGTGAGGTAGAGCCTGTTTCGCACGCTCAAGTAGTAACTGTGTTCAATAACAATCTAGATAAACTAAAAAATATGCTAGCGTTATTGATCAAGAATATCCCAGCAGAAAAGAAATGCTCTTGCCGGGACGCTTTGGTATATGCACGCTTCTAGAAATTAGATATACGAACGACAGACTTGCCAAGGTTCGCTACCAAGAGCCAAGTCTGCGAAGAGGAAATATTCATGCGATTAAACCAGCTTGTGGCATTAATTGGTCTTATTCTGGCAATTAGTGTATTTTTTATTCTGCACAAATATGGTTTTCCAGATAAAATCATCTATGGAGCATCCATATTGTCGATAATTTTTGTAGCTGTGGTGTGGTCTACTGCAAGCCTGGCTCTCGGAGGAGATGATGAAGAGTAAAACTATAAAGTCAATGTTTTTAATGGCTGGCATTTGTGCAAATTTGCTAAGCGGAACTGCAGGATATTGTTTAGCTGAAACAACTGCCAAAAAAGCGTCATTAATTCCAGTGACCAAAGATTTCAAATTGAAAAATGGACTAAGAGTTTTACTATCTGAAGACCACACAGTACCAGTAGCTGCTGTCGTCATTGTTTATGACGTAGGAGCCAGGAACGAAGAAAAAGGACATTCAGGATTTGCTCATTTATTTGAACATATGATGTTTGAAGGTTCAGAGAATGTCGCCAAAACTGAATATTTTAAATATATAGAAAGCGCTGGAGGAAGCTTAAATGCTTCGACTCATTCTGATTTTACGAACTACTTTGAAAAATTGCCAAGCAATCAAGTTGAATTAGCTTTGTGGTTGGAATCAGATCGGATGCGATCTTTAAAAATCACCCCAGAAAATTTTCAAAATCAACTCGAAACAGTCAAAGAAGAAAAACGCCTGCGCGTTGATAATCAGCCCTACGGACCAGCTTCTGTCAAACTTGATGAATTGATATTCGACAATTGGACAAATGCTCATCCAATTATTGGCAGCTTCGCTGATTTAGAGGCATCCACAATCCAGGATGTGAAAAAGTTTTTTGGCATTTATTATGCGCCGAATAATGCTGTTATGTCCATTGTTGGCGACTTTGATGCAAATGAGATGCAAAAACTAGTCGAAAAATATTTTTCTTCAATACCAAGTGCAGATTCTCCAAGCAAACCAAATGTTGTTGAGCCAAGGCAAACAAAGGAAAAATATTTGAAAGTTTTAGATCAGCACGCCAAAGCACCTGCCTTTTGGGTAGCCTGGAAAGCACCGGCTAAAAGAGAGTCAGACTATTATGCTTTAGGCATTATTGAAAAACTGCTTTCTGCTGGTGATTCATCTAGACTTTATCAAAGAATGGTTAAAGGAGATCAAAACAGTCTACGCGTTGATGCTGGTTATGACGAGCGAAGAGGTCCTGGTGCATTTGAAGTTTTTGCCATTGTTAAACCGGACTCAACGCCTGAAAAAGTACGAACCAGTTTATTTGATGAAATTGAAAAATTAAAAACCACACCGGTCTCTGCTCAAGAATTAGAAAAGGCAAAAAATCAGGTCTTGCGTGATCTTTTTTCTTCGGCTTCACATATCTCACTACAAAGGAGTTTAGGCAAAGCAGAACTACTTGCCGAATATGTCTCATTTTTCGGCAACCCGGCTTTATTAGATAAAGATATTGAAGCATATCAAAATGTCAAAGTCACCGACATTCAGAGAGTGGCACAAACAATATTCAACAAAGCGGGGACAACTACTGTCGATGTATTCCCTGACGAAAAAGACAGCAAATAACATCATAATCCGGGAATAAGTGGGACAAAACGAGTTAGAGAAGAACAATGAAAACAAATAGCAAAATAAAAAATATGCTCAGCTATACATTGGTATTAGCCTTCGCGACCAGCGGGATTGCTTATTCCGCATGTGCTGCAAACAAAGTAAAGGTTCCGCTAGCAAAAAATTCACTTTCTATAACTCAGACGGCTGTCGGAGGAAATCCCACTGAGTCCTTTCGACATCAGGCTCCACGTCTTCCAGCACCTCGCCCTTTTAAATTAGCGGATGTAACTACCTACACATTACCCAATGGTTTATCAGTGCAATTGCTGCCGGACCATCGCGTGCCTTTTGTAACAGTTGAACTAGGTATTAAAGCCGGCTCTACATTGGATCCAAAAAAACTACTTGGGCTTTCTGATATGACAGCCGAAATGTTGACTGAGGGCACGTCTACTAGAAGCAGTAAAGCAATCGCTGATGAAGTAGATTTTATTGGTGGTGCGCTTGGGGCAACAGCAGGACCAGATAATGTAATTATCAATGCCTCTGCATTAGCTAAATACACACCCAGACTAATTGATATTTTTTCTGATGTGATATTGCATCCTAATTTTCCTGAAGACGAGTTAAAACTGAAAAAAACAAATCTTATTCAAGAACTTGCGATCAAACGCAGTGATCCAGAATTTTTAGTCGAAGAACGTTTTAACAAAGTAACTTTTGGCGATCACCCTTATGCAGTTGTTGCGCCTACTGAAGAAACAGTAAAAGTAATGACTAAAGATGATTTGCAAAATTTTCACAATCAATACTATCGTCCCAACGCTGCTTATTTGGTCATTGTTGGTGATTTTGATATGGATAAGATCAAAACTCTTATTGAAGACAAACTGGATAAGCAGTGGCAAAATCGTTCTATAGAAGAAACACAATTGCCTTCAGCACCAAAACAAAAAGGTAGAACAATATATTTAGTAGACCGTCCCGGTTCTGTGCAGGCTTCTATCAAATTAGGAAATATTTCAATTAAAAAAACCGATCCCGATTATTTTCCTTTTTTGGTAGCTAATCAAATTCTTGGCGGAGCCACAAATTCTCGATTGTTTTTAAATATAAGAGAGCAGAAAGGCTACACTTATGGAGCTTACAGCGGTATAGGAGCACGCAGAGAGCCCGGTGCATTTGCAGCCGAAGCCGAGGTACGTACAGAAGTTACTGGACCATCTTTGCAAGAATTTTTGTATGAATTAGATCGTTTGCGTAAAGTAAAAGTAAGCGATAAAGAATTGTCCCAAGCCAAATCATATTTAGCAGGTTCATTCCAATTGGGTCTTGAAACACAATCAGGTCTTGCTAATAGATTATTGGAGCGTAAGATATACAATCTATCAGAAGACTACCTAGAAACATATGTAGATAAGATTATGGCTGTTAATGCTGATCAAGTAAGAGAAGAAGCAAGAAATCATATAGATTTTGACAATCTAGTAATTTGTGTTGTCGGTGATGCCAATAAAATTAAGCCAGATCTGCAATATTTCGCTAATGTTGATGTCTATGATATTGCTGGTCACCCGATTACCGAATCAGCAAATCTCAAAAATAATCTCTAGCTAGACAATGGATTGTGCTTCAGATTAACAGTACATTTTGAACTGAGATACAAGCGACCTTCGTTTGGGTGAGCAAAAAATAGTAAGAACGGAGCAGGAACATAAACTGCTGTTATGGTTTTCACCAAAAGCTTACGCTGGCGAATTCCATTGTCAATGTCTGCATAGCATCTCAGTTCGGTCAATATCGGATGACTAATAAAAAATCCTCCGGTATTATTTTGATTAAGAACATGGACTACAGCAAGTTGTAAATCTCTTTGCTCTCCGCCATTGGCGTATATTTCAGCACCAGCCTGAGCGGCCTGGTTACATATAGAATTATTGAAATTGAGGGCCATGAATATAAGGACTACATTGCCTACCAGTAAAGCCAATATGGCAAGAATACCAACCGATAAAGCAAGTTGTAATAAATTGCCAGATCTTTTCCTGCTTGTACTTGAGCCAGGCATTATTTTGAACCTTTTCTAATCAGTTCGCCTAAATAAGGAAGTTCACGGTGTTTTTCAGCATAGTCAAAGCCAAAGCCAACTATAAATGTATCCCCTACTGAAAAACCGATATAGTCTGGTTTCACTGTCACAACTCTATTAGTGTTTTTGTCTAACAAGACGGCTAATTTTAAAGATGCTGGGCTGAATTGATCTTTTAAATATTCCAGAAAAAAATGAGCTGTGCGCCCTGAATCTACAATGTCCTCCACCACTAAAATGTGTCGATTACTTATATTGGGAAGATTTAAATATGGCGCTTGGATTCTGCCACTGCTTTCAGTGGCAGAACCGTAGCTAGATAAATGCACAAATTCTAATTGTATCGACTCGGGCAAATCAATATGACGAACAAGATCAGCTAAAAAACAGAAAGCTCCTTTAAGTACCCCTATTACCACAGGGCATTCAAGGGTTTTATAATCTTCTGAAATTTGAGCTCCTAATTCAGCAACGCGTCGATTTATTTGTTGAGCAGAATAAATTTCTTTGATTTCGGTCATACTTCTCCAAGAACTAAACTTCCCTAATGGCAAAGATATCACGACAATATGAATTACACTACAAACTATAGCTTAATATTAGCGTATTAATTAAAGTGAGAATTGATATGCAATTGACCGTAGCGCAAAGAAGTGATTTTATACAAATTGCCCGACAAACATATAGTTTATGGTCAGGCGGTTTAACCAGGGATGATTATCGACACCTGTTATGGAGCACCTGCTATCATCCCTGGGCAAGACGAAATAGTTATCGCCTGGTGCATAAGATTAAAGACGAGGTAATAAGCAGCTGCAAAGTTGTAAGCCTGCCTTTTTTAATGAAAGGTAAGGAATATGAAATTTGGGGCTTAGGTTCAGTCTTTACGGCTATTAATTGGCGCAATAAAGGACTAGGAAGCGAATTAATAGAATCTGTACTGCAAAAAGCAAAAGAAGAAAATATTGATGGGGTTTTACTTTTTTCGGCGATCGACAGCAATTTTTACTCTTCCTGTGGTTTTAGGAATCTCGGCAGTTTAGATTTTCAAATTCGCACGTATATCTATTCTTTGAATAGTAAAGTAATAAATGACAATAAGCCTGGACTTCTAGAAGCAGAAATATTCATAGAAACAAGAAGCTCTGAACAATTATGCAAACTGGACAGAGAACAAAAAATAGATGAGCAAAATCCAAGATTTCACTTTTCGTCCTTTTATCCATGGATAAAAGAAAATGACTTAGAGGAAATTGTACGTTGTTATAGCCGTTGGCTGATAAAACAACCGTATGGAATTATACGTACTTACGAACACTATGCTTTTCAATTAGCAAAATTTCTATATTTTTCCTCTTACTCAAAGAATAATCAATGCACCTTATTCTTGACTATTGCAAGAAAAAAGGGGGACATGATTGGCTATGCAATCACCGAATACAGTGGCACTGGTATACGCATTCTCGAATTGATCGGCACTGAAGAGGGACGTGCTTATTTATGGCACAGTTTAATCAAAGAAGCACAAAAGAAGAACTTAATTCACATTACTGGTTACGAATCCGGTGTTGGAGATTTCATTCCATCAACTAAACTAGACTGCGATATTCTAGGGGTATCTCCTCCTATTCGAGTATCTGGTATTCAGTGTTACCAGCGTTTTTGGAGCCAACCAATGTGTTTTTCGCTAAATTCAGATCTAGAAACAATGACCAAACAACGGCCATGCCCAGTACTAGAGTTTGACTATTTTTAGATTGTAAATAGCAAGGTTGTAAATGATAGGATTGTAAATGCATGAGCCTTTGCTGGGCTTTTGAAAAATAAAAAAATGTTGAATAGATGTAATATTTATAAAGACTTGCTGTGCTATGCAACATTTGGATTCATAATAGTGAGTGCAGAAATATATATCAGGTAAACAAATGGTCAGTACAGCCACCTTAGATTCCGCTCAAGCTTCTAGTAAAAGTCGCATTGTCAATGATTTTTCAATTCAAGTAGCAACAGTCAATGGCTCTGGTAGCCAATCATCAAATAATATTTTGATGCGTTCAATCTTTCAAATGGGAGTTCCGGTTAGCGGTAAAAATCTTTTCCCCTCTAATATAGCTGGTTTACCAACCTGGTTTACCATTCGGGTAAATAAAGATGGCTATGTGGGCAGGAAGAAAGAAATTGATATTTTAGTGGCCATGAATCCCCAGACGGCTCGCGAAGATGTTCTGGCTTTAGAACCAGGTGCTGTATCTATATCCCCAATTGAGTTCAAACTCAATGAAGTACGCAATGATGTAATTCATTATCTTGTCCCCTTTACTGAACTAGCTGCAAAAACCACAGAAAATATCAAATTACGCAAATTGCTTACCAACATGCTTTATGTTGGAATATTAGCTGAATTATTGGAAATTAGTGAAAAAGAAATAGAACGCAGCATTCACAAACAATTTGAAGGCAAAACAAAGGCCATCGACCTCAATCAGAACGCCGTTAGATTAGCTAGAGCATGGACAAAAGAAAACGTAAAAAAACAAGATCCGTTTTTTATTGAAGCACTGAATAAGACCCAAGGCAAAATTATTATTGATGGAAATGCAGCCTGTGCTGTGGGGGCTATGTTTGCAGGAGCTAGTGTTGTTACCTGGTATCCAATCACGCCATCCTCTAGCTTATGTGAACAATTAATTGATTATCTAAAAGAATATAGAATTGATCCTGAAACCGGCAAAGCTACTTTTGCTGTTATTCAAGCCGAAGATGAACTGGCAGCGCTGGGAATGGCTATTGGTGCAGGTTGGGCTGGAGCAAGATCTATGACTTCCACCTCGGGTCCTGGTATTTCGCTTATGGCCGAGTTGACAGGCTTTGCTTATTTCACTGAAATTCCGGTTGTTGTTTTTGATGTGCAAAGAGTAGGACCTTCTACTGGCATGCCAACTAGAACAGCACAAGGTGATGTGACTAGTGCATACTATTTATCTCATGGTGACACTAAGCATATTGTACTGTTCCCTGGTTCAGTTGAGGAATGCTATAGCATGGCAGTGCAATCTTTCGACCTAGCTGAACGTTTCCAAACACCAGTTTTTGTTTTAACCGATCTGGACCTAGGTATGAATAATTGGATGGCTGATCCATTTGTATATCCTGATAAACCACTTGATCGCGGCAAGGTTCTAAGTGCGGAGCAAATAGAAAAAATTGGAAAATTTGAGCGCTACAAAGATGTGGACGGCGACGGTATTCCATATCGAACATTGCCAGGCACAGATCATCCGTTAGCAGCATACTTCACTCGTGGTTCAGGACACACAGACAAAGCTACTTACACTGAAAAGCCTGAGGATTACATCAATTTGATGAATCGTCTGGAGCGTAAGTTTAATACAGCAAGAACATATGTACCAAAACCAGAAGTAAGTTCTCATGATAATGCCAAAATAGGAATTATCGCTTTTGGTTCTAGTGATGTTGCAGTCAAGGAAAGCCGGGATCAATTGGCTAAACAGAAGGTACCTACTGCATATTTTAGATTAAAAGCTTTGCCTTTCACTACTGAATTAAAATCTTTTGTAGAAAAATACGAACGCGTTTATGTAGTAGAGCAGAATCGTGATGCACAACTACGCGATCTGGTACGTCTTGAATTGCCTGAATATGCAACCAGAATAAAATCTATTCTTCACTTTAATGGACTACCTATCGATGCGCGGTCGATAACTGATGCTGTATTAGAGCAAGAAAAATCTTCCAGTAAAAAACAAGCAATTTAGACATTAAGAGGTAATTATGGTCCAATCGGTTTCACCCCCTGCAGGAGCTCCAAAGCCTACGACAAACAGGATAGGTCTGACACAAGCCGATTATAAAGGGTCTGCTTCTACCCTTTGCGATGGCTGCGGACATGATGCTATTAGCAGCCAGATTGTCAGAGCGTTTTATGAATTAGGCGTAGAGCCCCATATGGTCGCTAAACTTAGCGGTATTGGTTGCTCCAGTAAAACCCCTGCTTATTTTCTCAGTCGCTCACACGGCATTAACACTGTGCATGGGCGCATGCCTTCAGTTGCTACCGGTGCTGGTATGGCCAATAGCAGTTTGCATTTAATTGGTGTTAGTGGTGATGGCGATACCGCCAGTATCGGACTTGGACAATTTTGTCATTTGCTTCGACGTAATTTATCCATGATTTATATTGTAGAAAATAACGGTGTTTATGGTTTAACCAAAGGACAATTCTCAGCCACTGCTGACTATGGTTCTAAATTAAAAAGCGGCGTGGTCAACGAATTATCACCAATTGATTTATGTGGTTTAGCTATCGAGCTAGGCTGCGGATTTGTGGCACGATCATTTGCCGGTGATCCAAAACAAGTAGTAGCATTACTCAAAGCAGCTGCTTCTTATAGAGGAACAGCTCTGTTAGACATAATCAGCCCATGTGTAACTTTCAATAATCATGAAGGATCAACTAAGAGCTATAAATATGCCAAAGAAATGGATGTGCCATTGCATGAACTCGGTTATATTCCTTTCTTCGAGCAAATCACAGTCGACTATGAGCCTGGCTCAGTACAAGAAGTTGAACTTCACGACGGCTCTCATTTACGCTTGAAAAAATTGCACACTGATTATGACCCAACCAATAGGTTAATGGCCATAAATACTATTCAGAAAGCAAATACAGATGGGCAATTTCTTACTGGACTCATGTATATTGACGAAAAGAAAAAGGATTTTAAAACTATCATGGACACGGTAGATGAACCCCTGGTAAGTCTACAAGAAAATAAACTGCGTCCTCCAAAAACAGCTTTGGCTGCCATAATGACCAGCCTAATGTAAATATGAATTTCCTATATCATTCTGAAAAAGACTGGCTCTGAAATATTTCAAACTGAGCATTCTCCTGCCAATCATAAACAGATAGACCGGCCTTGAGTGAGAGCTGCGATAAAGTTTGGGGCAGATCCCAACCAAATTCGATAGCAACCTTGGGTAAAAATACGGACTGAGATCTGCCTTTGCGCAAAACAATGCCATCCTGCCCTAATTTTATTTCCTGCCAATTAGCAATAGTTCTGGGTTTGGTAAGCACACTTATTTCTATAGTAAGATGGTCTGCTTCATTTAAGCTCACTGGATTAAAACGGGGATCGCTACAAGCAGCATTAATGGTATTTTGCGATACTGCTAGGAGCAATGGCTTGTTTGGATAAATGTAACCGATACAACCTCTCAATTCTTTGTGATAACGACCATGATCGGTTTTGGTTGATGATTTTTTGTAGAGAGTAACAAAAACCCCACGCTTATCCATAAATCTTAGGCGCTCATCTGAAGTTAATAGTTGAGCATATTCAACGGGGTCTTTTTTATGGCCCAACAAATAATCTCTGAGTGATAATTTGGCAATTTTTAGTAAAGCCTGGCCATCGGCTTGTGACAAATTACTCGATCGTTGCTGGTTTTCTCCTTTTTCTATCGTCCCAACTTTTTTATCTGTAGAAGTGCAGACTATCGCCATATAACTGACCGAATTACCATCAAAGTCTCTTTGCATATCTTGAGAGGTGGCATAGTCAAGCAAATCAATATTAGTATTGCGAGGAAGCAAGGACAAAAGAATCGCGCAGGGATAGATACCACATATAGTATCACGTGTACTTTCGTAAAAATCAAGCAACGATCCAGAGTCTAATGTTTGTAGGCTGTTTAGAGCCTTCAGGTCAAGATCTTTTATTTGGGCTTGCAATTCTTCTTGAGACCTTGGCTGTCCAAAAGGCTGATAATCAAAGCGCGGCCCATAATGAGTAAAATCGGAGCTTACTACTATGAGGTCTCCCTCAGCAAGCTCTGTTTTTATCGTATCGGCAATTTGAGTTATTTCGTCATTATTCACCATGCCAACAGCTAAGGGCACAAGCTTTATTTCACCCAAGGTTTTTCGTATCCATGGCAATTGCATTTCTAAAGAATGTTCGCAATCAAAAACATTATCCATTTCATGAAAATAGGGCTGTCTTAAGAATTCCTGCAAAACTGTGCGATCGATTTGCAAATCCCCTAATGGTGTAGCAAAGGCATTTTCACTCGGTAAAGCTATACCTTTAAAAGCAATATGATGGCTGGGTCCTAGAAGAAAAACACGTTTGTATTTACCGGTTTTTAGTCTTTCATAAGCGAAAGCAGCCGTTTGTCCGGAGAACATATAGCCAGCATGAGGACATATTATGGCTAAAACATGATGAGGATCAGAAGGTGATTTTGGGTGCTGGTTGGATTTAGCCTTGGCCAATTGTAAGTAGTGACTCAAATCATCATCTAGTTTTTTTGATTGAGAGGGATACCATGTACCAGCAAATCGCGGCTGGCGCATCTCCTCATTAGCTCCAAAAATTTTTGCAAAAAAGCTGTCCATACAAAAAAAAGAGAAACAGAAATACTAGACAATAGATTCTTTTATTTTTTCTCTTGCCCTCATAGAAACATTAAAACTCGTGCATTCTCCGGCTTAGGAGCTGGAAGAACCAAGCCCGCCCGGCTCTGTCATCTTAAAAGGATCAAGTAGCTTGTTGAGTTCATCCTCGCTAAGTTTTGTACTTTTGCGTGCCACCTCTCTTATAGTAGCACCGCTTTTGCTGGCTTCATGTGAAATTTGGGCTGCCAAATCGTAGCCTATGACTGGAGCTAGAGCTGTGCAAAGCGCCAAGCCTTGCTCCACAAGCTCTGGTCCTTTTTTTGTTGCCTTGAGTCCGGCTACACATTGTTTGGCAAAATTATCGCAAGCGGTAGCGAGCAGTTCAATCGATTGCAAAAGATTATAGGCAGCTACAGGCATCATCACATTCAATTCAAAATTTCCTGATTGCCCTGCAATTGTGATAGTAGCATCGTTACCAATTATCTGTGCTGCCACCATGCATAGTGATTCAGCTATTACGGGGTTAACTTTTCCAGGCATAATCGAACTGCCTGGCTGAACTTCGGGCAAGTCTAATTCGCCAATTCCTGCACGCGGTCCAGAACCCAACCAGCGTATATCATTGCCAATCTTTAGCAAACTGACAGCTATTGTTTTAAGAATTCCAGAACTCTCCACTATCTCATCAAGCGTATTTTGGGCTTGAAAATGATTAGTAGTTTCAGTTACAGTAAAACCAATATGCTTAGATAGCTTTTCTAAAACATTCTTAGCGTGTCCTGGCGCAGTATTGATGCCTGTGCCAACAGCTGTTCCGCCCAAAGCAACTGAGGACAATCTATTTTGAGCTGTTTTTAACCGCTCTATTGCTCTTTCTATTTGTCCCTTGTAGCCTAAAAACTCTTGTCCTAATCTTATCGGTGTGGCGTCTTGTAAATGTGTGCGTCCAGTTTTTATGACCGACATAAACTCTTTGGATTTTTTGTCCAACTCGTCGTGCAAATATTTTAACGCTGGCAGGAGTTTATCCTTAATTTCTATTAGAGCAGCAATATGAATAGCACTAGGTATAGCATCATTAGAAGACATGCCTAAATTTATGTGATCATTAGGGTGAACCAGCTTACGGTCACCTCGTGTTCCACCTAAAATTTCTATGGCACGGTTAGCAATTACTTCATTGGCGTTCATGTTGGTCGATGTACCTGAACCAGTTTGGAAAATATCCACCACAAAGTGTTCGTCAAATTTTCCTTCCGCTACTTCTAAAGCTGCTTCTTTTACAGCTTTTGCTATACTGGCTGGTAAATCCCCATTTTCTTCATTTATCATTGCCGTACAGTATTTAATTAATGCTAAGGCACGAATAAAAGAACGCTGAAATCTCAAGTTGCTAATAGGAAAGTTCAGAACTGCTCTTTGGGTACTAGCACCATAGTAAGCACTTATTGGTACATTCATCTCACCCATAGAGTCTTTTTCAATTCTTGTAAGTTCTTTAACGACCATCCTATTTTTACTCCTTGTCCAATATGAAAGCCAACTACGATTTGCTGCCAATATTAGGGCGGTTAAGCTAGCAACTTTTTGTCAATTTGGCATTATTCCAGGCATTCACCCTTGAAAATACCAATACAAGCTCGCAAGTTACCATTATACTTGGGCAAGCACCAACCGTAGGCGGGTCTATATAGTAAAAGTAATAATCAAGAGCTTAATTCATTTATTAGATATTTTGTTGAATAGGTGTTCGTTCTTGGCTAGTACTTGCCATAGTAGTTTGTTAATATGTTTTCTAGTCGCAGAACTAAGCAAGATGAGTGTCAAAGCTAAGGAAAATAAGATGAGACAGTTAGATAGATATACCGGGGCGGCTATGATTGCGCTAACAGTTTTAAACTGTCTACCAGCTAAGGTTTATGTCAATTATGGACCATCTTGTTTGGCTGCAAATGTTCAAACAAAAGAAAAAACAAAAACGAAACCTCAATCGAAAGCCAAATCAGATCCAAAAGTCAAAAAAAATCAGGCTACAGCAAGAAAAGAAAACGAGAATGCCAATTGGTGGGTTCAATCAAAAGCAGCAGCCAAGTTGATACATGAAGGAAAATATGCACAGGCTGAAAGTATATTAAAGGACATTTTACCTCTAGCAAGAGAAGACGCACCGAACAGCCTAGAATTAGGAATTTCGCTCTTACGCTATGGCATTGCTTTATTTGCTCAGCAGAAATTTGCGCAAGCAATTCCTTGCCTTAATGAGGCAATAGGAATAATCAGCAAAAAACCATCCAATCTACGTCAACAAAGAGCTATGTTTCAGGGCTTATCAGCAATGGCAGCCGCTCTTTCAAAAATTCATAAATTTAGTCAAGCTGAGCCAGTGGCAAGGAGAGCTATTGCTTATGGAATTGCTTTCCCAGGATGTGCCCCACCGGCTGATATGAACAAAAGCTATGTTTTACTTCGAGCAATTTTGGAAAATGAAAATAAGATAGACGAAGTAAATATAATGACCGACATTATTAATTACATACATTGATAAATAACGGATAAATGATGCGCTTATTGACTAATGCCTTCATCATTTTTCATCTGTTTGTAATTACTGTTTGGTTATTTCCACTCAATTCTCAACTCTTGGACATAATGAACGTATTTAAAAAATACGTGATATTTCTTGGGCTAGATCAAGACTATTCTATGTTTGCTCCTTATCCAAGAACTACTAATCGTCATGTATTTGCTCTTATTACTTTTCAGGATCAGTCAACAGTTATATGGTCATATCCGCGTATGGAGAGATTAAATGCCTTAGAATCTATGTTTAAAGAGCGTTATCGCAAATTTGGTAACGATAACATTGTTACCTCCTGCTTTAAAATGTTTTTGCCTGATTTTGTAAAGTATATCGCTCGACTCCATCAATGCCCTGGTAACGAACCCAATTTGATTAGCATATATTTGGTCGAAAAAAATATACCACCTCCAACAAAGGATGGGCACCAGGAAGAAACACATCCTATAGTAACAAATTTATTCACGTACAAAATACAGGCAAATGATCTCAACAATGACGAATAGATTTAGAACAAAAATGGAATGCGTTGTTGCGATTTGGAATAATTTTTGGTACAGACCAATATCGACGAGGATACTTGCTGCTTTTCGTATACTATTTGGTCTTTTATTGATTCAATTCGTCGTTCTATTGATGCCGGATTTTTTTGTATGGTTTGGAAAGAATGGCATTGTTGCTAGCAATACAATCAATAGCTGGCAGCCCTACTTACGCTTCAATATTCTAAATCTTTTTCCTAATAGCGACTTATGGCTAATTACAGTATTCGCTTTTTTTATAATTGCTGCAATTTGTCTGACTATAGGATTTTTGACAAGGTTCAGTTCTATTGTTGTCTTTCTTTGTTTGATTAGTTTTCATGCTCGTGATTATCTAATCATTAACAGTGGCGACAATTTTATGAGGTTATTATCTTTTTGGCTTATTTTTTCTCCTGCTGGACAAAGCTTTTCTATAGATAATTGGTTGACAAAACGAAATAATATCAAACGGCAAAACAGTCAAACGATAGATAACAAAGCAGAGCCGTGGGCTCAACGTATGATGCAAATTAATATGGCATTATTATACGCTCAAGCTTTTTATAAAAAAATTGGCGGCAAGCTGTGGCAAGATGGAAGTGCTGTTTATTACAGTTCGCATATGGAGGACATGCATCGCTTCCCATTTGTGTATTTGTTCGATCATTTGTGGACCTGTAAATTATTGACGTGGTGCACACTTGGAATTGAATTTGCTCTTTTTACACTCGTATGGGTTAAGCCGCTCCGCTATTATGTTCTTGCATTAGGCACTATCATGCATCTTACAATTGACTGGACAATGAATATCCCACAATTTGAATGGATCATGATATACAGCTATGTTTTATTTATAGACCCGCCGGACTTAGAACGGTTTCTTAGTCTGGTCAACAAGCAGGTCCTTAAGAAGTCAGTCAATAAATCTCAGCTCAATTAAGCATTGTTGAATATTCTTTTCTATTGTTTTGTTGAGATATGTGGTTTCATTTTTGGCTAGAAAATTGTTTGCCATTTCAAAAAAATCTTTAGCAGCATAAAAATTATTTATGCGCTCATTTTTTGTTGGAGCACTCTTAGCCATTAAATAATAGGTTGTGCCAAGATTGTTGAGGACTATTGCCTTGTTTTTTTTATTTTGACTGGAAAGAGCTTGATTTTGTAATGTGTTTAGGTCTGCTAAAGCCCTTTGATAAGAGCGCACAGAATTATTGTATTGTCCGCAATCTCGATAAATGTTGCCAGCAAATAAAAACAACTGTACTCTTTGCGATTCACTGTATTGCCCGTCAATAATTTTAAATAGATCAACCAAATAATGCGTGGCTAAAAAATGGTCTTTTTCACACAGCTTAAGTTCACAAAGATTATAAGCTATGTTCATTAGAGAACAACGGTCACTATTTTTTTTTGCCAAGTCGGCTTCTTCTTCGATATTTTGTTCTTTAATTCGCAATTCACTTTCATAGTCATAGACTAATGGTAATGAGCTATACGAAACAATATAAGCAAAAGTAATAATCGAGATTATGGAGATACCTACTAAAAGCGCCCGAATAAAAGTTTGTACACTGACATTTTTAGTCATTTTGAAGCCCTTTTTGATTATAATATTAACTGTTTGACAATACTTTGCCAGGCATGATAAGTTGTCAATATACCTTTATCTTTGTGATTAGTGGCTATTCGTACAAATTTAACTTGTGGTTGGGTAAATAAGCCGTGATAAATGGGAATACTTAAGAAAGCAATTGCTCATACTTAATATTTTTCCGGAGTGAGTGGTAGGCCAAAATGCGAAATATTCCTTTGCGAGATAATCGTGGAGCAGCGGTAATTGGGCTTTGCTTAGCCCTGAGTATGCTGCTCTTGTTTGTTTCAGGTTTCGTTTTTGACATGAATCGCTTACAAATGTCTCAAAGACAATTGACTGCTATATCAGATGCGGCTGCTCTAGCGGGCTCAGCTATGATGACTTCTAAAGACGTAAGTTTTGACAACTACAACTTCCAAATTCTCTATAATGTTCAACTTGCTGCTGAAGCTTATGCAAAAAACATGTTTGCTATGGGGAATATTTTAGGTCAACAACTATATGATCCAAGTGCATCCAGTCCGCCTGCAAATGGCATCCCAATTAATACCGTTGGTAGTACTACTGCACTGGCTAATCCTGTTCCAGGAACCGTAAACTTACTAATCCAATTATGCTCTCCGATTAATAATTATGCTGTACTGGCTCCTGGTAATAGTGCTGCCAGAGCCGTTCTTGTTCAAGCTAATTACGGTTATATTCCTGTATTGCACATACTTGGCTTGAATAATGTTTGCTTGCCTAGCTCGTCAATTGGTGGCTTACAAAAGCTACTATTGATTATGGTTTTTGATTGCTCAGGATCCATGGATGATAACACAACAGTAACTTTTGTTTATCGTCGCTGGACTCGTTCTAGTGACGGAGCGGTTGATTCAACGAACAATGGCCGAGGACAATACAGTTATGACATAGTTGGTAATCCTGGTACCACGGGAGAATTGTGGGAATATAGTGGTCTAGACTACACAAATCAACCAAATGGCACCGCATTAAATGTTTTGCCACCACAAAATTTGGATTATTTAGGCTATCTATATGGCAATAATTATACAGCCAATGCCAGTTCAAGTACTAATTTTGATTCTGCCAAAACTCCTTTAGCCTTCGATTTCGCTATGAGAGCATATGTTGCTTGGCCAGCAGGAATTACTGCCTTGAGCACCCCGAATTCCACTAAGACTTCTTACCCTGTAAGCGGCTCTGGCTTCCAGGGTCCTTTGTACGATAATGATTTTGGTACGCCGCCTGGAAATTGTCGTATCAAATACGGTCCTGCGTTGCCTGGCTGGACGGATGGCAATGCAACACCAGGATCACTGGGCTGGGCTTATGGGATTTCTAGTGGCAATGTTACTCAAAATATGAATATTTGGTACGGACAATCCAACCAAGCACCAGGACCTAGTTCGTCTCCAGGTTATTACTATTATGGACCAAATGGACAAACAACAACTAATGGCACAAGCAGCAATAATGACGGACTCTATTATTACTATGATCCTTATTCAATGCCAGATATAAATACAAACACTGGTTACACGGCTTTTACTGATTTGGTTGCCAATATCACTTCTATCGCTACACCTCAAGCCCAGCCAATGTCTGCTCCTTCGACATTCAGTGGATTCAGTTATACTTTTTCAAAATCTTCGTATCATGTGGCATTTGCTGAAACAAATTCATCTACAGGCAGTTCCTCAGCCTGGTACCGCTATGAAGACGACACAGGGACTAACGGCTTGAGCAACACGACTTTTAAATTCACCAGTCTTGCTTATTTGGTTGAGGCTTCTAGAGGCAATCTGGATCTAGATAATAATGGAAACCCAACCAATTATGTAAATGCTCTTCTTAGTTTTGGTAATGCCAATGGACTCACACAGCCATCTAGTAGTGATTGTCACTTTGGTTATCAAAAAGCTTATCAACGCTTGGCCATGTATTGTTCGCAGCCATATGCTACCGCCCTCGACGGAGCACATCGATTTTTCCAAAACTTAGCTGCCACTAGTGACTGTGTTTTTGGCTTTATTGGTTTTTCAGTAGCTCCTGCTACGGCCAATAGTTATGTCTGTTCTTATGTTAGTCGAAATGGCAATGCGGGATATTATAGTGCAACTTTAGCTGCTCCTGCAAATACCGGTCCAGGACTTACTAATCAATATCCGGTTTACTCGAGTTATGTCTATCAGCCGCACATAAGCGGGGTCAACACAAACTTCTGGATAAGTAATCCAATGGCTTGCCAAGGCAATGGCAGTTATTTAATTGGTGGTCCAGCTGGCAGTCCAACCGGCATACCTTATAGCAGCACCTATAATTCAACTGGACCATCTTTATCTACCTGGTTGTATTCAGCAGTTACAACTTCTGTTGCACCTTCAAACTCTAATACATTGTGGGCCTTCAATAATCCCGGCTTTCAAATACCAAGATATTGTTTAAATGTCAGTAACGATAGTTATCATGGTAGTAGTGCACAGCTTAATTCTTATTCCGGCGTAGCTGGCGCCAACTGGTTCGGCTTCAGTCCTGGTGCTATAGGTAATTGGAATGGAATACTTCAGGGCACTGATGGTTTGTTTCATTGCCGTCCTCTCTACGACACAGATGCGCTAGAGCCTTTGGAAGTGGCATTATATAACCTCACTAATGTTACTCAGCTATACACTCTAACCGGCGCTGGCACGACTAAATTAACTCAGCCGACCTTAGGACCTGGCACTAAAAAGGCGATTGTATTTTTTACCGATGGCGTGCCGACTGATGATAGCGGTGCATTCTCCAATTATGTCAGTAATGTAGTTACACCAGCTAAAAATAATGGTGTAGCTATATATTCAATAGGCCTGGCTTTGAATAGCAATGTCAAATATACGCAATCACAATTCTTACAGACTTTAACTAATTATGGATCATGTGGCTCACAATTTTTCCAAATAACGTCTAGTACCAATTTAACCAGTACATTTACTGGTATAGCCAGACAATTGGCTCAAGGACAACGTTAAGGAGTGAGTTTATTAATTGGTTTATTTACACCAACAGTGGCAAGGATGTGATTTTTAAAACTGATATTTCAATAGTTTTTTACATGCAAGGCTTACAATTAACTGAATAGTGAACTACTAAATGAGACAGGTTTTTTGATTCAACATATTATATAATATTCATGGTAATGCATCTAATGTTATACAAAAAAAATACAAACAGAAAAATCACAAAAAGGTCTGCAAGCGGTTCTATCATAGCCGAGAATGCTAGCGTACTCTATGTGCTTTTCTTTCTAATTTTCTTTCCTTTACTAGATTTATCAGCAATGGGATTAAGAACATTTTTTCTTTGGTATTCCTGCAATCAAGCAGCAATGGCCGGCTCTAAAGGAACTCAATGGACAACAGGTAATGCAACTGGGGTATCTAGCGGCAGTGATTACTACTCGTCTATCCAAACTCAGGCAACTAATACATTTACATCAGCTGTAAATATGTTCTCCGGAATATCAGTTACTAGCGGCTACCCACAATTAAGTGTGATTTTAACTGCCATACAGCATTCAGATACGGCTAATAATCAAGCTGATGCTTCGACTGTAACATTGACTGGTTCACAGCTACCCCTTACATCTAACTCTACGCCACCGGCTGTAGATACTTCACAATATGTTCCTATATTGCGAGTTACTGTAAAGGGAACTATCCAGCCTTTTATGATAATACCTTGGTTTATGAGTGTACCCGGGCTTAACACTTCGTTCCCAGTAACAATAACCAGTGACCAACAAATTGAAAATGCAACAGCATTAAATTCCTAAGAATCAAATTTGGTAAAGGCAATGAGATCATATAAGAAGCGATCAAATACAAATAATGTGGACAAGGTCCACATTAAAGGGTTTACTTTGATGGAATTGTCCGCGATGGTGTTTCTGCTTTTGGTAATTGCCTTACTCGGGGTGGATATGGGTATTGTTATTTTTGCTGCTGATACATGCGATAAAACATGTCGAGACTGCGCCAAAGCAGCAGGGACCGGACGTACACCCGGACAAGCTATTGATGCGATGAACGCTGCATTGGCTACACATGCAAACGCCATGAATGATCTTATTTTTTCAAATTTACAGGCACAGATGATGGTTTACGAAGATTACTCTAGCACCACCCCTAACACCAACAGTGGTGGCACCAATGGGCCCTGGGTTACAACCACTGGAAGCAACGTACCTACGACTTCAACTAGTACTAGCAGCACCACTGGAGGAACAGTACCGGGTGCAAATTCGCCAGTCAGTGTTTATTTAAATAATTCAGGTTCTAGAACTGCTTATAGTCCTGGTCCATATGTAGTTGTGCGTACCACGGTAAAAGCAACTATTCCAGTTCCTATAGCTTTTATGGGCTCTCAATTTAGTCCTAAAGATAATCAAATGCTTTTTGCAAGCGTCTATTCTTTTCCCATTGTTAATACATATGCACCAACGGTTATTGCTACTATTTCTACGATAAGTACACCGCCAGCTACAGCAAGCGGTTATGGTAGCTCCAGTGTCAGCAGCTCAAGCTCCGCTAGTGCAAGCAGCAGTGGCAGTGCCTCAAGTTCTCAAAGCAGCTCGACTGCCAGCAGTAGCGGTACTAGTAGCGCTACAAGCACCAGTACCAGTAGCGGCTCTAAAAGCAGTGGCAGTGGAAGTGGAAGCGGCAGCAGTGGTGGAAGTGGCAGTGGCAGCGGAAGTGGCAGTGGAAGTGGAAGTGGCAGTGGAAGTGGTAGCGGCAGTGGCAGCGGAAGTGGAAGTGGCAGCGGAAGTGGAAGTGGCAGCGGAAGTGGTAGCGGCAGTGGCAGCGGCAGCGGATTTGGCAGTACTAGTGGCGGTTCAACCTTCAACAACCTCAACAGCATTATGTCTGGTGACTCGCTTGGTCCTAGCGGATAAGCAAATATCCAATTAGCCATTGTTACTTATAGCCAATTTTGCATCGCAAGACAATTAGCTCAAGGACAGCGCTAAAACTGCTGGGAGTTTTAGATGAGCAATTCGTTGGCATGCATGAACACCATGAACGGTTTGATTTGTTCGTTCTCTTGAATTTCGACTAATGCGATTGGAATAATAGCGGTCCTTCCATCTACTTCGTTTTTGTAGACTGCTAGCCATTTCTGTGTTGAGGAAAAATCATCTATTTGGTCTGCTTTTAAGACAGTATCCAATTCTGCATATTGTCCTTTGGAAATAGTTATAGCAGCATCCCTTCCTAACTCTATTTTTTCCAGGTCAAGCGCTTTGTCCAGACTAATGAGTAGTTCTGACAATTCTCCAGCCTTTATCCTACTTTCGATGATGGCTATGTCTGTGGATTGATCGATAGTAAAAGAATTAGACTGTTCTCGACATAATGATTTAAGGCATGCACCGCATCCCAATGCCTCACCTAAATCTCTTGCCAATGATCTTATATAAGTTCCCGCAGAGCATACAATACGCAAGGTTATTACCGGCAATTGCACATTGAGAAGATCGATTCTATCTATGTTTATAGTGCGCTGTTTAATTGCGGAGAGCATTTCTGTTAGCTTTCCACTTAACTTGCTTACCAACTGCACATCCGAATCATTACTGGCAAAATCCTTTGCCCGAGCCAATTGATATAAGCGCTGTCCTTTATATTTAATAGCACTATATAGTGGGGGCGTTTGCTCAGAAGTGCCAATAAAGTCTTTAATAGTGGTGCTTATGTTTTCCTGAGTTATGCAACCAGTTAATTTTTTTTGCTCTAAAACAATTCCCGATATATCATCGGTACTTGTTTTTGTGCCCAGAAGAATTTCTGCCAGATAAATCTTATTGCCTTGTGGGAGATGCGAAATCAATCGACATGCACTTCCTATTGCTATTGGAAGAACCCCAGTAGCATCAGGATCTAGAGTGCCCGCATGGCCTATTCGTTTTATACGAGTCCATTTTCTTAGACGCGCCACGACATCATGGGATGTTATACCAGCGGGTTTATTGACATTAAGAAAACCGGCCGGTGTTACAGTAGTTTTTACTTCAGACATCACCGCGAGATATTTTATTTATCAATTCAGAGACCCTTGCCCCACGCTCAAGAGAGTCGTCTAGTTTAAAATGAAGCTCGGGAGCAAAACGTAATTGCAAACGTCTGCAAATCTCACCTCTAATAAAACCAGTGTGATCGGTTAGAGCTTGCAGAGTATTTTCCTGCTCCTCAGAACCGCCAAATACCGAAATAAATATACGGGCCGATCGACAATCTGGAGCACATTCAACATCAGTAATAGACACGATACCAGCAATTCTGCTATCTTCGAGATCGCGTTTAATAATGTCGGATAATTCTCTTTTGATTGATTGCGAAACTCTTAGAGGTCTTTGTGTTGACATAATTAATCTCCAGATTTTAGTCCCTTATTAAAGGTAGGGACTTAAACCTACAAGCAAATGCTTGATTTAGGCTGTCTTGCTTACATCCTGTATGATAAACACGCTAATTTTATCTCCTTCTTGTATGTCGGAGAATTTCTCAAAACTGATACCACATTCAAAGCCTTGTGCTACTTCTCTAGCATCGTCTTTGAATCGTTTTAGGGTATCGATTTTGCCATCATATATTATTTGTCCATTACGCTCTATTTGTGCTTTGGCGTTGCGAATAATTTTTCCACTCGTGACCATGCAACCGGCAATCATGAGATTTTTGCCAAACTTAAATATTTGTCTCACTTCGGCAGTGCCTGAAAGAACTTCATGTTTAACTGGCTCAATAAGTCCTTCAATGGCTTTCTGTAAATCTTCAGTGATTTGATAGATGATGCTGTATGTTCTTATATCGACACCAGCTAATTCACTGACTCTAGATGCATTATGATCTGGTTGAACATTAAAGCCAATTACAATGGCATTAGAAGAGGCAGCAAGATTGACGTCGTTTTCTGATATATCACCAGATGCGGTGCGCAATACTCTAACTTGCACCTCGTTACTAGAAAGACGTCTTACTGAATCAGCAATGGCTTCAGCAGTTCCTTGTACATCGGCTTTGATAATTACATCAAGCTCTTTAACTTCACCTTTAGCTAACATATCGTGGAATGATTCTAAGGTTACGTGATAACCACGATTTGCGCTTTCAGCAAGTTTTCGTTTTTCAACCAAGACTCTTAAGGCTTGATTATCATTAACCACTTCGAACTTGTCGCCAGCCTGAGGAACTTCATCAAGACCCAATACTTCAACAGGCATAGAAGGTCCAGCAGCTTTTACACGCTGTCCTCTGTCGTCAAATAAGGCTCGTACTTTTCCAGACTTACTTCCAACAACTAAGAAATCGCCTTCTCGCAATGTTCCAGAAGCTACTAATGCTGTAGCAACGGCCCCTTTGCCTCTAGAAAGCTCTGCTTCAATGATAACTCCACTAGCTGGTTTATCAGGGTTCGCTTTTAAATCTTGAACTTCAGCAACAAGAAGAATCATTTCAAGTAAATCATCAAGTCCAGTTTTCTTTTTGGCTGAGACATTGACTGTGACTGTGTCTCCACCAAATTGTTCGGGCACCAATTCATGTTCCATTAGCTGTGTTAATACTCTTTCAGGATCAGCTCCTGGTTTGTCGATTTTATTGACAGCCACAATTATAGGAACACCAGCTGCTTTGGCATGATCTATAGCTTCTATAGTTTGCGGCATAATACCGTCATCAGCAGCTACAACAAGAATCGCAATATCAGTTGCTTTGGCACCGCGGGCACGCATAGCCGTAAATGCTTCATGACCTGGTGTGTCCAAAAATACAATCTGACGCATAGTTCCATCTTCATGTGGAACTTCTACATGATAAGCACCTATGTGTTGAGTAATACCGCCCGCCTCAGCATCAGTAAGAAGAAACTTGGTTTGTCGAATAGCATCTAACAAACTGGTTTTACCGTGATCGACGTGTCCCATTATGGTGACCACTGGCGGTCTTTGAATCAAATTAGCCTGTTCGCTTTCAGCTAATTCCATTTCTTCTAATAGTTGTTCTTCGCTTTTTTCCTCTACCTCTTCAGTCTGGACTTCAGCAGTAGAAACTTCATAGCCCATTTCACCAGCCAACTCGATAGCCAGTTCTAGTTCTAGAGATTGATTAACTGTGCGACCAACGCCTTTCATAATTAGACGGGTAATGATTTCGCCAATTGGCACATTCATTTTATCGGACAGTTCATTTACTGTGAGTGGTCTTGTTAGACTTATTGTTTTGGGCAATTGTTCAGTGATAATTGTCGCTCCGGCTGAAGCAACAGAAGCCGTTTTTTGTCTATCGTCTTTTTTGCCCTTATCACCTCCAGCGGTATGCCTATGAGTTTTGGGTGGTCTTGGGGGCGTAGCACGTATGGATGGCGCAGCAATACGAATTGGCACTGACGGTGTTAAAGGACGAATAGGCTCAGATGAAGTTACTTTAGCGACCAGACTACTATCTGTAGCGGTATCTACGTTCTCTTCGTAAGCAACCTCTGCTGGTATTTTGGGAAGCTCTTCGTCTATTGACGGTAGGATAGTTTTTACCTTTTCTTCTGGAGCTTTTATTTCAAGTACAGGTTCTGCCTTAAGCACAGGCGCTGCAGGTATATTTTCTATTGGTATTTCTTTAGCAATTTTGGCTGGCTCGATAATTTCTTGCACTGGCTCAGCTGGTGGCGGTGCTACTTCAACTACCGGCTCAAGAGGAAGTATTTCCTTTATAACGACTGGTTCAGCTGTTTCACCAGGAGTTTCTGAGGGGACAATGACCTTTTTGTAACGCGACAATACACGCGGCTTAACAGAGGGGGGCGGTGGTACTTCTATTACCTGAACTTTAGCAGTCGCTTTATCTTGCTTGGTTTGTGTTTTATTTGTTTCGACAACTTGTTTAATTGGGGCAGTCTTAATCTGACTTAACTCCTTTTCTACTTTGGGTTTGGCTTTTTTATCCTTCTCTTTTTCTTTTTTCTTGCTAAGTTTAGCAATGAGAAGATTCATCGCTGCAGCATCAATGGTGCTTGAGTGGCTTTTGACATCGTAGCCCAATTCACGCAAGGCAGTAATAATATCCTGGTTAGGGATATTCATACGTTTAGCTAGCTCATAAATACGAATTCTGTCTTCCATTCTTTTGCGCTACTCCACCTTACATGCTGCCTAATTCAGGTTGCATTTCAGCATCATGCCTCCTTATTCCTAGTATTTTGGCACGTTTTTCCGGGTTCTGTGCATATCGTTAGAATATCCTTGATAAGTTGTGACTCAAGAGGCCAGTTTATTCTGAATTTAGACAGTTCAGGCTTAGATTGACGACCATTTAAGGCGAATTTCAAGCGTGTCGTTTTAATTGAAGTCTGTACACATTTTTCCGAACGACACAGGTAAGCGCTTCGTCCATTAATTCTTTTTTGCTTATCAGGCATATTAAGAACAACGCTATAGTTGATTGGATCAACTGTAAGTCTCACAAGTTCCTCTATGGGCTTAGGCTGGCGACAACCTACACAAACACGTTCTATTTAAATCGACCCCTCAGATTTTATATGATAGACAGAAGAAGTTAATTAATTTTTTATGCCGTAGCATTAGAATCTTCAAGAGCACCAAATCCTTCTTCAGAAGATTCTTCGTTGGATTCTTGGTTCAATTCATGCCTTTCACTAATTTCAGTCTTGGCTTCATTATTGCGGGCTTGACGATTACCCGATTCACTGGATGAGCGAAATGAACCTTCTGCCTGACTTTCCGACTTGATATCAATTTTCCAACTAGTCAGCTTAGCGGCTAGTCTGACATTTTGTCCGCCTCTGCCAATAGCCAAACTCAATTGATCATCCGGCACTATAACTTCCGCTCTTTTACCAGATTCAGGCATATCATCGTATAAAGCCACTGTAGTGATACGGGCTGGGCTGAGAGCATTGGAAATATAATCCACTGGATCTGAGGAGAAGCGAATCACGTCAATCTTTTCATTTCTCAATTCAGCTACAACATTTTGAATTCTGACCCCACGTGTACCGATGCAAGCGCCTACAGGATCAACGTTAGGATCTTCTGAATGTACAGCTATTTTGGTTCTATAACCGGCTTCACGAGCTATAGATTTTATTTCTACTGTGCCATCTTCAATTTCCGGCACATAAAGCTCGAATAATTCACGTACTAGTTCTAAGTGGGCTTGAGAAACAATAATCTGAGGAACACGGCCAGTGTCTCTCAGTTCTAAAACATATACACGTATACGATTGCCCACACGATAAGTCTCGCCTGGCAATTGTTCGCGACTTGGCATGCAGCCTTCCACACGACCCAAGTTCACGATGACATTGTTACGTGTATTGCTAATCACTTCGATACGCTCAATTTGACCAGTAGTACAAGTGCCTTTGCGTGCCTCAAATTCTTTTTTGATAAGCTCTTTTTCTGCTTCTCTCAAACGTTGAGTCATTAACTGTTTGGCTGTTTGAGCAGCAATACGGCCAAACTCAGAAAAATCAGCTGGTGTAACTTCAATTTCTAAAACTTCGCCCACGCTCACATCTGGTATAAGATCGCGTGCATCGCCCAAGCTAATTTCATGATAAGCATTACTTACTTTATCCACAACTTCTTTAGGCGCAAATATGCCGATTTCTCCGGTTTCTTGATCAAAGATTGCTCTAACACCTTCTACATCATGATCTGGAACTTTCTTTTTATAAGCCGCCACTATTGCATCGCAAACATAGGCAATAAATTCTCCTTGAGGAATATTGCGTTCGCGTTCTAATTCTTCTGCTGCTTCTAGAAGCTTGTCACCAATCTTTATCACTGAGTAAACCTCCGATTGTTATTTATAATTACCCTTGTTGCCTCTTAGTTTGCAATTTAAACATAAGATACAGACTAAATCTCCCAATTAAGAGCCTGTCCACAAATAAATCCGATACACCTGCTGCAAGCTTATTGTTAGCCTGTCTTCTGGTTCTGCTTTAAAATTTGTTTTTGTTTTTTGACTTATCTTCAACGATAGAGACATAATCGGTAAAACAAGCACCGAATTTTCATCTCCTCCAAGCAGAATCCCTACAAATTCATTACCAAAAGAAGCTATTTTTTCTTTGGCGACAATGCGCACTTTTTCGCCAGCAAACAGATTGAATTCAAAAGGGGTAGTCAATTGTCTTTCTATACCAGCGCTTACCACTTCCAGTACATAAGCACCATTAATTGCAGGTGAACCATTTGCTTCTTCTTGTTCAAGCAAGTTTTCAAATGAACGGCTCATTTTTTCACAATCAGAAAAACTTATCGGTGGGTTTTTACGGTACACAGTGACAATCAAACTTTTGCTCTTTCCTTGCTGACCAAAACGAGTATCAAGTAAAACCAAGCCAAGTTCAGCAGCCGCTTGTTCTGCCAATTTATTAATTCTCGATAATTTTTGCTCCGCCTTATTGGCCATAGCTAAGTTCATTTTTTAAACCAGGATTGGCGAAACGCCAAAATAAGTCCTTAATAATAAAAAGAGCCGCAAGCAGGAGGCTTACGACTTTCAAGCTAACAAAGCTTTACTTTTCACCTGTAATATAGCATGGGCTTTAAGATCTAGCAATAAGTAAGGGCTTAGAACAAGCTTCAAACAGCCCAAACTGACCGAATACCAAGGTTTTTCACAACAGGGAGCTCTTAATCAAAGCTAATTTATGGAAATAAGCATACAAAATCGTCAGCGTCGCTACAAAGTCAAACTGACAAATATGAAAACAATGGCTGAAGAATTGGCTCTAGGGGTCTTTTGTAATCTAAAAAAGCGCAAACCGAAATGGAAAAGACATTTAAGCTTCATAGAAGAGAATTCGATTCTCAATTTATTGATTGTTTCTCCTCTAACCATACGTAGACTAAATAAAGAATGGCTGCACAAAGACAAAACAACGGATGTATTGTCCTTTCCTCTCTTAGATGTGACTAATACTGATGAATTGGCAAAGATAAAGGCTTTTAGTCATAGCGGTAAACAAGTACACCAGAGAAATGTACATCAAGACTATCGATTTGAATTGGGTGAAATTTTTATCTCTTATGAGCAAGCAATAAAGCAAGCCGAGGAATACAATCACAGCCTGGAGCGAGAATTGGCCTTTCTATTCGTACATGGTTTGCTGCATATATTGGGCTTTGACCATCAGACCAAGACTGACGAAGAAGAAATGTTTGGTAGACAAAAAGAAATACTTGTTAAAGCTGGGTATGTTCGCAGATAAAAAAGGTTAACGAAGAATAAATAGCCGACATTTTGTGCACTTTGCTTAAGGATACTGCCATATAATAAATATGGCTTTGACTAATTAGGGGCTGACTTTATGAGACAAGCAGAGAAAACCGTAGATTCAATTCATAATGAATCAGAAAAACAATTCGATAGATTTCAGTTTGAGCAAGCTAGAAAGCTGGAAAAATATTTCCCTACCCCTAGCCTGCTTCGATCTTTTAGTCATGCGCTTTACGGCATCAAGGAAACTTGGCTTTGTCAGCGCAATTTTAAAATTCATACTTTTTGTGCCGCTACAGCCTTGTGTCTGGGATTTGCTTTTAGACTAGACTCTTTTAGCTGGCTTGCTTTGACTTCGGCTATTGCTTTTGTTTTGACGGCCGAACTCATTAATACAGCTCTAGAGCATTTGGTAGATCTTGCGGCCAATAGTCTTTATCATCCTTTAGCCAAAGCAGCTAAAGATGCTGCGGCTGGCGCTGTTCTTGTATCATCGGTATTTGCTCTTACTTCTGGTCTTATAATTTTTTCTCCTCATTTAATGCCATTTGTTCAACACTGATCTCTTAGAATTGATAAACATCGCATCGGACGGCTAACTTTATGGGCATCTATTTAGATAACAGCGCCACAACTGCGGTACGCCCCGAAGTACGAGAAGCAATGCTGCCATATTTGGGCGAATTATGCGGAAACCCATCTTCATTACATGAACCAGGGCATTTGGCTAATGATGCTGTATCCAGATCCCGAGATCAAATTGCTGGGTTACTCAATTGTCAAAACCAAGAAATTTATTTTACCGGTAGTGGCACTCTTGCTAATAATATAGCCATACTGGGGCGGGCACGTTTTGCTGAAGCCAATGGATTAGGAAAACATCTAATCACTGCTTCAATAGAGCATTCGGCTATCCTTGGTCCAGTTAAATATTTGGAAGGAACCGGCTGGAAAATTACTTACTTACCAGCTGATCAAGAAGGGTTTATTAGCATTGAATCTTTGCACAAAGCAATAAGAAAGGACACGAGTATTATTTCTATTGCCTGGGCTAATAATGAAATTGGTACGATACAATCAATTGAAGAAATAGCTCAATTAGCCTTGGCAGCAAATATATTTTTTCATACTGATGCGGTACAAATGCCGGGCAAATTAGCCATGGATTTAGCAAGGATTCCAGTTTCAGCTCTGTCACTTTCAGGACACAAATTCTATGCTCCAAAAGGTATAGGAGCTTTGTTTATAAGGTCAGGCAGTAATGTTATGCCGATTACGTTTGGTGGCGGTCAGGAACAAGGTATTTTCCCTGGTACTGAATCAGTAGCCAATATTGTCGCCATAGGAAGAGCAGCTGAATTGGCTGAAAAAGAACTAGCTAAAAACCAGCAAACACTAAGAGCTTTGCAGAAACAATTGATTGAAAGATTATCAGCATTGAGCAATATAAAATTAACTGGTCCGAGCGATTTGACCAAAAAACTACCTGGACATGTAAGTCTTGTTGTTCCAGGCGTAAGTGGTGAAACATTAATATTACGCAGTGATCTTCATGGTGTTTATTTGTCGAGTGGCTCAGCTTGTCACAACAGCTCTATTGAACCTTCTCATGTACTGAGAGCAATAGGTTTGCCTGATTATGAGGCTCTTGGTGCTTTGCGATTAAGCTTTGGCAGGTTCAATACTGAAGCTGATTGCGAAGAAGTGGCTTCAATCTTAGAAAATATTCTGCGCTTAGAAGAACCAATGTTAAAGCTACAGTTAGGACAATCAAGTTTTTAAAGCGCCGCCTCGGCTTCGTTTCACTTGCCTCAACGCGCGTACCGACCTTCGTTCCACTGCCGCCGCCTCACCGTCACCCTCCGTTGCACTATTTTATCTGGTAAACAGCATTTATTTTGAGCGAAAAAGATTAGCTATGAAGTCCAAAAATGCACCCATTTTATTGCTTATCTTTTTGCCATAAAGCAATTCAAAACCAGAGCATATTACTTTAAGCTTGGCGGAATGATATGGATACCACCATAATCTAGAAAACCAAAGTGCTGAATCTACATTTATATTTTTTACATTCACTAAATCAAGTAAGCCAAAATAAGAATGACTGCGTCCTATGCCACTCTTTTTGATTCCGCCCCAAGGTAAATCAGTGGCAGCATGCGAATACAGACTGTCGTTAATGAATACGGTCCCAACTTCAAGCCGTCCTGCTATCTTTTCAGCTTGTGACAAATTTTTTGACCAAATACTGGCGCTAAGACCATAAATACTATCGTTAGCGAGTTTGATTGCCTCATCCACCGAATCAACAACCATAACTGGTAACACAGGACCAAAGCTTTCTTCCTGCATTATTTTCATATTGTGATTAACATTTGTCAGCACTGTGGGTTGGTAATAGTATCCTGTTAGTCCTTTTTCTTTAAGAGCAGATCCTAGATGAGCAAGATTTTCCCCGCCGCAAAGAATTTCTGCTCCAGCGCTATCTGCCTGTTCTACTTGTTCTACGATACGGTCAAATTGTTGCACATCGATTAGAGGACCTACGTCTGTTGTTTCTAATAGTGGGTTGCCAACTTTAAGTTGACTAGTTAATTCAATAATTCTATTGAGCAAAGCGTCTGAATTTTTACCGCGAACCAAATAAAGTCGTTCAATAGATGCGCAAGCTTGCCCAGCGTTGGTAAAAGCACCCCATACTATGGCACGCGCTGTTCTTTCTACTGGAGCATCCGCGAGGACTATCGCAGCATCCTTACCACCCAGTTCCAGACTCACCGGTGTTATATTCGGTGCTACAGTATTGAGGACTTTCTCTCCAGTTGCAACTGAACCTGTAAAAATCAGTCTGTCCAAAGGCAGAGCAGACAGTTCTTTACCAATTTCTCCATCCCCTGAAATGACAGTAACCACATTTTCCGAAAAGCCAGCTTGTTGGAAAAGCTCAGCAATTTTGAGTCCAACTAAAGGTGTCTTTTCTGACGGTTTAAGAATAACCGTATTGCCAGCTGCTAAAGCCATCAGGATTGTCATGACTGGAATTGAAAAAGGGTAATTCCATGGGGAAATAATGCCCACCACCCCAACAGGTTCAAATTGGAGATAGTGTGTTTTACCAAACAACAAAGGATTGTTGAGATGAAGACGTTTGTTAGCCAAGAGCTTTTGCGCTTTTTTCGATAACCAATCACATGTATCTAAGGGTCCAGAAAGCTCCGCCAAATAGCTCTCTAATATAGGTTTACCTGATTCACGACTAATTAGATTAGCTATCTCATCTTTCTTATCTAAGAGCAGTTGGCTAAATTTTTCGATTTTGCTCAGACGTAGCCATAAGGGCAAGGAGGACCATTTTTTAAAAGCAATTCTGGAGGCTTCTAATGCCTCTAACACAGCCGCTTTCTGAGTCATGGGGACCTCTGCCAAAACCTCAAGAGTAGCCGGATTTATCGATTTAAGATGGGTCGAGAATGTTGTAGCCATATCCTACCTTTAGGCTGAGCCTGGATATCAAACTAAAAACTCCTGATTTAAGCATACTGCAATCATCCATTGACAATGTTATTTTTATGGAAAAAATTACGACTTTCAACGAAAATTGTCCTTAATTTGCCAATTTTCATGCACAATATTACGAGCTTTGCTAATTAATTACGTTGACGGAACTATATTCATACGAGCTAGAAGATGCTTCGATTTCATTTACTAAACGCCATTTTCCTCACTTTTGTGCTTTTCCCACAAAGTTCATTTGCCAAAACATTTATAAGTACAGACGATATAAATCTTAAACAGATCACGGAAGAGTTACGGTGGGGGAAGGGCAAAGACAATCACATCAGTACTATATATGGTGCTTTTCTTCTGGCGCAAAGTAGCAATACACAGATGAGTTTGGGATCAGAAGATGAGCTTTATAAAAAAGCTAATGGTCTTTTAGACCAGGGTGATATTCAGTCAGCAATAGCCATCCTTGAGTCGCTTGTTAAGCAAAATCCAAATAATTTTGCTTATATTCACGATTTAGCTGTGGCTTATGAAGAAGTCGACAAAAAAGATAAAGCATTACTATATTTCCAACAGGCTATCAAATTAGCGCCCAATAACAGCATTTGTCATTATTCGCTGGGAAGAGTTTATCAATTACAAAACAAAATAAATGAGGCTATTGCTGAGTATAAAAAAGCGATAGAACTCGACCCCAATTGTGTACAAGCACATAATAATTTGGGGGTAGCTTATTCACAGCTAGGTAATTATCCTGAGTCGATAAATGAATTTCAGGCGGCCTTAAAAATTGCTGCTAATTATCCAGAAGCTCAACATAATTTAGGCTATGCTCAAGCCCATACTAGTCTAGGCATCAGTTATTTTCGGCAAGGACAATACGAAAAAGCATTTGGCGAATATCAAGAAGCGCTAAAGATAGACCCGCAATATCCTGATGCATATTACAATGCTGGCTTGCTCTATCAAAAACTGAATAGACTAGACGAAGCAGTAAAATGCTACCAAACAACAGTGCAATTGGATCCTCACAATGCCAAAGCTTTTAACAATCTCGGTGTTGCCTATCATCAACTAGGACAAAATGATTTGGCAGACAGCCAATATCGCAAAGCTTTATCGATAAAACCGAATTTCAAAGAAGCTCAGGACAATTTAAACGCTCTAAGCACGAAATAGAAAAGTCAACTGTCAATTTTTGTCATGCTGGGTATGATGCGATTGCCACTAATAGGACTGATGCGTTTGTGTTTTAGAATATAGTTGTGCAAAGCTGTTGCTAAGCTTTCTTGCGTAGATTGCACATCAGTTGCTTTGGAAAAGTCATAACCATCGCCACCTTTGAAAGTATAGTCATTAACAGCAATTTTGTAGGAAGCTTTTGGATCAATGGGTACCCACTCATTTAAATGATTTTGTACCAAAGCAGAAATTATACGTTTGTCTGACTGTTGGTGAGGATCGTAGTTAATTCGTAAACCATGAACATCAAGAAAAGCACCATAAAGAGGTCCGGAGAAACTGCACTCAAGCACAGCTTTAAGAGCATCACCAGACAAAGTAGCATAAACTACTTTATTATCAAAAGGAAGGATCTCTTGAATTTTTTCTTCGCTAATTGGTCCTTTTTCTAACTTGGCTCTTATACCACCGCGATTTTGAAAAGTTATCTGCACCCCTTCTTTTTCCCCAGCGTCTGCTAAAGCATCGCATATAAGATCTCCTATAGCAGAGTCGGCTTGCATGGATGCAAAGCGATTCCAAAATGTACCGTTTGCATAGCCAATAATTTCTTCCCTCAGGGCAAGCAAAGGTTTCTCTTTTTCTTCTAAATAATTCTCAAGAATGGGATCATTTTTGATGCTACTGTTAATACTAATAAGACGACAATATGTTTTAGGTTTGTCGATATGCCCTAGTTGATCAAATCTGAGTTTTGCTTCCCCCAAAGCACGTCCATAACATCCAGTTTGAACTATACCGGTATAAGTACCATCAGCATGCTGCACCCAAAAGGGTCTATTTAAACGAGTATGACTATGTCCACCAATAATGAAGTCTATAGAAGGGAATGCTTCTGCAATTGTTTTGTCGGCTTCTAAGCCACAATGGCTAATAACAATAATTTTGTTTATGCCTTGATTTTGATAATACTCAATTTCTTGACCAATAGGTTTAAGCCAGTCACCACCAGGAGTTTTTACTTTTACTTCTCCTAATCCCAATACTTTCTTGTCGAGGTCTGGTGTTATCACACCAATAAAAGCAATTTTTTCACCATTTATTTCTTTGACAATAGCCGGCTTAACGTAGCGATCCAACTCCGGTAATTTGGAGCAATCAAGATTGCAAGCAAGAATTGGAAATTTTGCTTGTTTTAGTTTATCGGCTAAATATTTTGAGCCGCGATCAAATTCATGATTACCGAGTTCTACCATATCGTAGCCCATTTCATTCATGGCTTCAATTTCTACGCCCCCGCCGTAACGTTGAAATAGTGGTGTCCCTTGAAAAAAATCACCTGCGTCTACAAGCAAAACATTTGGATATTGTTTTTTTATCGAAAACACTAGAAAGGCAATTTTGGGCAGCCCTCCTACAAGTTTGCCTTTATCTTTAAAAGGCAAGTCATGAGCATGCATATCGTTCGTATGCAGAATAATTATTTCTGTTTCTTGTGCTCTGCGGTAGTTAACGCTAGAAACTGGGCTTGCTGACAGAAAGATTTGGCACAGAGAAAATACCAATAGCAGAAAAATGATTTTTGCCTTACTGAGATAATTTATTTTTGACATATAGCCTCTATTCGTTTAAGACTGCGGTAAACAAAGTGTCCTTAAGTATTAAACGAATTTGCCATAAAAAAGTTCAAACATTTTCCATGTATACAGAGCGAGATATTTTTACAAAGTTTCGGTTTGTTTGCTCTCAGCAGCATATTTTATAGAAGGAGGAATGACATCATTATGTTTGTGACCCTTTGTTTCTTCTAAATAACCGCTATTTGGCACAATGCCAAGATATCTTGCTGATTCAATTGCAATAGCATTAAACACAGGACCAGCAACAGTATTACCCCAACGACCGTCTGTTTGTGGACTATCCACAACAACTAAGCATAAGAGTTGGGGATTATCAGCTGGTAAAAAACCTATAAATGAAGCTATTGTTTGTCCGGCTAAATAGCCTCTGCCGCCTTGTCCAACTTTTTGGGCTGTACCTGTTTTTCCTGCGACAGCATATCCAGGTACCTGACCAGCAATTTGAGTACCCATGGCAATATTTTCGGCTAATAATTTAGAAATAAGTTTGGCGGTGGCAGGTGATACCACTTCTCTTCTTTGCGGAGTTGTCCAATTTTGTGTAACTCCAGAATGCGGATCATAAACTCTTCTTACTAAGTGCGGCTCGACCCACACACCATTATTGGCAATAGCACCTACACCGGCCACCAATTGCAACGGTGTTACCGCAATTGCTCCTTGTCCAAAACCGGTAGTAGCAGTATCAATAGGTTTCCAGTCTTTTGCCGCTAGCAAAAGTCCTGCTGATTCGCCAGGCAGATCTATACCTGTGGGACTACCTAACCCAAACTGTTGTAATTTATCGTGAAACTGTTTAGGCGTCATAGTTAGAGCAACCTGAGCAGCTGCGACATTGCTAGAGTGAATAAATAAATGCAATAAGTCAACTCTGCCATGTCCTCCATCATGGTTATGCACAGTACGGTTGCCGATTTTTAAAGAACCACTATCGTTAAAAGAGGTGTTTGGCAAGATAGTGCCTAAATCTAATGCACTAGCTACTGTAAGAATTTTGAAGGTAGAACCAGGTTGATAAACATCAACCATTGACCAATTCTTTGTTACTACAAATGGATATTTCGAGTATTGATTGGGATCAAATGATGGATAATTTGCCCAGGCGAGAATTTCGCCATTTTTTGGATCGGCAATGATTACCGCTCCGCGCTGAGCATGAGCGTGCTTGGACATTGCAAACAATTCTTTTTCTGCTAAATGTTGCAAATAATTATCGATAGTAAGTTCGATGTATCTACCTAACGGTGGATTTATACCAGTGACATTATTTGGCTTGGAAGCACCGGCTGGAATCGGAATAAGTCGTCCATGACCATCAAGCTGCGGTTTAATTAATTCTCCAGTATCTTTTAACTTGCCTTCTAGCCCTTGCTCTACACCACCCTGTCCTCGACTATCCATATTTACATAACCAAGTAAATGCGCGGCCAGATGACCTTCTGGATAATGTCTAAATGGTCTTGGAACAATGTCCATACCTGCCCAATTAAGAGCTTGAAGATCCTCAACTGTTTGTCTGTCCAAATGCCGAGCTAAGGTTACTACTGGATAACCAGAAGCGAAAAGCTTCTCCACTTTGTGGCGATCTTCATGAATAATTTGGGCAAATTGATCAACTGCTTCATTCAGTCCAACTTTCAATAGTTCAGGATGAACATAAACGTCGTAACGAGTAGTATCGATTGCCAGTGGCAGCCCATGTCTATCAGTGATTGTGCCTCTATGCACAAGCAAATTACTTTGCTGACGCTGAATCATTGCTTTATGAGAAAGCTCTTTCCCCTTTATCACTTGTAAGTAATAAAGTCTTCCAAGCACAATAACAAAACCTATAAGCAATAAAACTTGCCAGACACGAAGTCGCCATAGCGGAGAACGTGGCTTATTAAGTCGTTTTTGCTTAAGGCTATGTTCGGATTCTAAAACAGTCAGCAATATTAAGCCCCCAGCTTAAATTGAGCAATCTATTACTTTGTTTTACTTTAGACCGCTCAAATAGTCTTATAACTAATAACCAGACATTAGTGGCAAATGATGCTTGCTTGGGCGAAAAGGCTCATTTTTCGCAGGCGGCACCTCAGCTGCTACCAACACTTCTTCTGGAACCCGAAGATTAGACTGGGTAGCTCTATGACCTAGAACGCTCTCTTGAATTCCCTGAAAAGAAATTGATTTGAGCAATCTAGCGGATAATTCACAATTCTGCTCGCTAAGTCTACGGGCCTTTTCCTGCATCAACATAAGGTTGTGAGACATAATCACATCAAGACTATATGCTCCCAAAGCAATGGCTGATAAAGCAATCAATCCTACTTGCAGAAGTCTATTAGCTCTAAATAAGAGAGGGATTTTAAAACTTGGGCGTTGCTCTGTTGCTTCAGAAGGCGACAAGGGTTGTCGTACACTGGGAGTACTTTTTGTATCTACAAAAAGCGGCAAATTAACAGCGTTCACTTTCACCACATTTCCAGAAATATAATGACTTTCAATCTCGGGATATTTATATATATTATCGGATACATCCACTTGAGCCATGTTTTAAATATATCTTCGCCTCTGTATCTGATGCCTGATCTTATATTTTGCAGTTATCTATCCCAAAGGTAGTTTTTCTACTGCTCGTAGTTTAGCACTCCGACTGCGTATATTGGCAAGTATTTCTTCCTCCAAAGCTACCAACGGTTTGGGGGTAATTATTTGAACCTTGGCCCTTTGCTTGCAAGTACAGATAGGCTGCCGCGGCGGACAGATGCAATTACTCGCCATTTCCTTGAAAAATTGCTTAACTATACGATCTTCTAAACTATGAAAAGTAATAACAACTAGGCGCGCCCCTGGAGCTAAAAGATCTATTGATTGTTCAAGAAAATGTTTAAGGTTATCAAGCTCGCTGTTGACAGCTATTCTTAGCGCTTGAAATGTCCGGGTAGCAGGATGCAGTTTAGAGGCATTTTTGTGCCGTTTACTATTAGAAATTCTTTTGCTTCTAGTGGCATTCTCAATAATATTTGCCAACTCTAGGGTAGTCTTAATAGGGCGATGGCGAACAATTGCTCTAGCGATCATGCGGCTGTGCCGCTCTTCGCCATATTGATAAATTATACTGGCTAGTTCAGATTCGTCTAAATCATTGACTAAATCGTATGCTGATATGGGACTGCGTATATCCATTCTCATATCTAGTGGGCCTTCACGTAAAAAACTAAAGCCTCTTTCAGCCTCATCTAATTGGTTAGAAGAAACCCCCAAATCAGCAAGGATGCCACCATTTATGGTATTGATATTTAATTTAGCCAGTTCGCTCTTTAGGTGGACAAAATTGCTATGAATAAGCTTAACATCTGCATGTTCTTGCCCCAGCGATTTATGCAAACGTTCAATGGCTTCTATATCTTGATCAAAAGCAATTATATTTTTACTTGATCCTGCTTTCTGACAAATACTTTTAAAATGTCCACCAGAGCCGGCTGTGACATCTATGTACATATGATCTGCTCGGACATTTAGCAAAGCAATAGTTTCATTCAACATAACGGGCATATGTCCGCCTGCTAAAGAAAGATCCGCGTCCCATTTGCTTTGCTTTTCAGTCATGATGAATTAATACTCTAATTGTAGAGCACGGTTAATGAAACAGCTTACAAGAATAGCAGACCCTATATTTGTTAGGGATGCAAATTGAATTTATACGGTTCTGCGATTGCCTTGACGCGTGCTTCTTTTAATACTGCCGGCATGATCCCAACACATCAAATAAAAGAGTTGGGTAAGGAAGAAGCCAATTAAAAGGTTTAGTAAACCGAGATTTAGCCAAAAAGCCTGCACAGCTGCTCCACTAGCATGCCCATGGTTGAGCCAGAACACGCCAGCATCAAGGGCTAAAAGAGGTGTAGCAAACAATAAAGCAGTCAGTAATATTTGCTTAGTAGAAGCTGTGGTGCCTGCTAAATGCCAATGCAAACCATCCCACCAAAAAACAGGCGATATCTTGGCTTTCATATTGTAAACAGGATATAAAACTCTGCCGGCATTTATAGCCACAAAATTACGCTTACAAGCTGTACAAACAAAAGTTTCTGTCTCGCCAAAAGGCTCTAAATTGCCACTTTTACAACGTGGACATGGGTAAGCTTGCCCGAGCAATATAACTTGCTTTTCTATATAAAGCTGCTGATAGCTTTGGTCGAACATATTTAAATACCAGCTCTTGTTCTCAGGTACCGCCCTAGGCGGTCTAAGTCCATCATATTTGGATTAAATTCAATGTTGTCAAGCAGCTCGAATTTCTATCCTATATCTGATAAATACCCAGAACAGGGCAGCAATTTGCTCTCTTAATGTGAAAATTTAAAAATTTAACAAGCAGCTATAATGCTAAAGTGCGATTTTATTAGTCACTGCAAGGATGCCTTGACTAAATTTTGAGAAATAGCAATTTGAACTACACCGCCCCTATTATGCCGAGCTTTTACAGCCTGCCTTTTATTAAATTGCAGGCATTAGGTAATGATTTCATTTTTATTGACGCAGAATCTTTGCTTGAATCGGCAGCTCGTCCTCTATTGTCTCAGTGGAGCGCGGTGGCACCTCTTTTAGCTCAAAATTTGTGCCAAAGACGAACATCAATTGGTGCAGACGGGCTCATTCTAGCCATGTCATTACAAGTGCCCGAATTAGCTCGTTTAGCTTCTGTCTTATATGGGTCTACAAGCAAAGATTGCGATATATCCTGGACTTACCATAATAGTGATGGCTCCGTTTCAGACATGTGCGGTAATGGTTTACGTTGTTTAGCTCTTTGGGCAAAAGAAGAAAAAAACTTTGGCAATCACATTAAAGCAGCTACAGCTCTTGGAACTATTGCCATTGATTACAAAAACGAAAATGACATTACTGTCGCTCTTGGCGCTCCTAAACTGGCGAGTAAAGATATTCCATTCAAAAGCAGTTTAAATAAAGTTCTCAAAGAGCCTTTTGAAATAGCCAATAGTCAATTTGCTATCACTTGCCTAAATGTGGGTAACCCACATTGTGTAATTTTTGAAGCCGATTTTCTTAAACCGGAATTTTTTAATGCCTTAAATAAGTCGAATAAAGATGATTTTTTTCCCAGTCCTCTTATACCGATTGCTAAAGCAATTGAACTAGACAGTCATTTTCCTGAGCGCACTAATGTAGAGTTTGTTCGCGTGCTTGATCGACAGCATATAGAAGTCCTGGTTTGGGAAAGAGGTTGTGGTGCAACTTTAGCTTGCGGAAGCGGAGCAGTAGCGGCAGCAGTTGCATGTGTTTTAGAAAAAAGAACCGAACGAAAAGTATCAGTATTATTACCTGGTGGAAGCTTGTTAATCGATTGGTCTGACGATAATGTTGTTAAAATGACAGGAAGTGCCAATATGGTTTTTCGGGGTCAAACAAACATATCTACTGAGCAATTAAAAACAGATAAAAATATTTCCTGCCCTAAGGTGCCAGCTCTATGAGTTTGCCTGTAGAAAAAAGACGACAATGGATAAAAAGTCGCCGTGAGCAAAGAAAGTTGACGAAGTATGCAAGACTGCGTCGACAACTTTTGCGCTATTCAATCCTTGTATCTCTATTAGCCCTTGGCATTGTGGCTTTTGCTAATGTTCGTTGGCGCTTATGTCAGAACTATGACAATCAAGGTATTGATATTTCAGGTAATTTTGTTGCTAAAAACAGCCAAATTCGTCAGTATTTGAAGCCAGAAATAGTAAATTGTCCTTTATTTCTACTCAATCCTAATGAATTAGAAAACAGAGTTGAACATTTAGGCATAATTAAACGCGCTTTTGTGAGACGTTATGCTCTCCCTTGTCCCAAACTAAAAGTAGAAGTTTTAGAAGAATTCCCTTGGGCGACCTTATATAGTGCTGCCTCGCCTCCACGTTCGGTTGGCGAACGCTTAAACAGCGACCTTGCCTCTCAGAAGTCTGTCCTGGAAAATGGAGCTGTCTTATCAAAGATAGGTTTTGGTCTAAGTCCTCACTACGTTGTTGCTGAATCTGGAAGATTAATACTAATTGCCGATTTTCCTAATGTCTTCCAACCAGCTCTAAAAATTTATTGTGACAATCCAAGTAAATTCAATCTGCTTCCTAGCGATGTAGAACAGTGGGCAAACTGGATTGGTTATATAAGCAAAGAAACACATTGCCCAGTATTAGCAATTGACATGAGACAGCCTCATGATGTGCAAGTAGAAACCGGTAAATTTACAATTGCTTTGGGCAACCCTGATAGTGGACTCACTCGTCGCTTATATAGATTAGCTTCTGTATTACAAGTATTAGCCAATCAACATCGTGAACTCACATATATCAATCTTGGCTTAAATAGTAATATTCCTATTAGATTAGCTAAGAAGCTTGATAAAAATGGATCGGAAGAAAAAGTGTCACGGCTATAGAAAACGGGTAATCAAATTACCGTTTTGCGCAAGTATTCATCTAGGTCTTCTGGTTCAATGAGACCCACCTGCTTATGTATAAGATTACCGCTGCGATCGAAAATAAAAGTAGCGGGAATTGAGCTGACACCAAAGTCGCGAGTCATTTTTGCATAAGCTTTATTGTCAACGTCAATAATTTGGCAATCTATGGATTGCACATAGTTGGCCATGACTTTATTTAAGATTGGCTTAAATTGCTGACAAGCGCCACACCATTTAGCGGTGAATGTTATTACCCTTGGACGATGAGAAGCCGCAATGCTTTCTTTAATAGGCTTTACGGCGGCTTCAAGACGCGAGTTTTCTTGTGTGTTTCTAAAATAAAAAAAGATGCATGCTGTCAAAGCAATAAAAACATAAATCATTATTTGGTCTCTGTTCATAAGAAAAACTCCTTATGTAAGTTTGCTATTTTCTTGTCTTAGGTCTTCTTTTGCTTTACGCCAGAGGTCATCCAATTCGGATACTGTTAACTCATTTAAAGGGCGGCTAGAGCTTCTTTCCATTAATGAGAATCTTCTTTTAAATTTTTCAATGGTTAATAGTAATGCTTCTTCTGGATCAATTTTATGCCAGCGAGCAATATTGACCATCGTAAATAAAACATCACCCATTTCTAAATATAGCTCTTCATGAGCAACCGAAGACCTTCTTAATGAGCCTGGAGTAAGATTTTCGGTAGCTTCATCTAGTTTATTCGTTTCATGTTTAAATTCTTCAAGCTCACTTTTTAATTGTGTCCATATATCATCTTCTTTTTCCCATTCAAAACCTTGCCTTACGGCTTTTTCTGAGATTTTTAAAGCCTTTAAAAGAGCGGGCATACCAGCAGGCACGCCGTTCAAAGCAGATTTCTCTTCCCCGTTCACCTTTGCACCTATCTCATCAGTTTTTAGTCCTTGAGCATATTCTTTTTCTGCATCTTTAAGCTTTTCCCATTGCCGCAAAACTTGATCACTCGTTTCTAGTTTTTGCTCTGAAAAAACATGGGGATGTCTAGCTATCATTTTGTCATTAATAGCTTTTGCCACATCGTCTATTGAAAAACAGCTATTTTCGGCGGCCAACTGCGAATGCAACACAATTTGCAGCAAAAGATCTCCTAGTTCTTCTTTGAGTTTATCAAAGTCGTCAGTATTAATGGCTTCTAAAACCTCATAGGTTTCCTCCAGGAGATAACGAGTAAGACTTTTATGATTTTGTTCACGATCCCAAGGACAGCCGTCCGGATCACGCAGACGTGCAATAGTTTCGCAAAGTTGTTCAAAGTTAGAAGTCATTCTCCAAGAATACCTTATTTAGAACTGGAAATATTTCATAGAATCAATGTTATAAATGTCCACAATCTGGTAACCTCTAATTAATTCATATAAATATTGCGTGGGGTAATTAATGGTAGATATTTGTGTCATTGGAGCCGGTTATGTCGGGCTTGTCACAGGCGCTTGTCTATCATATTTGGGCAATAAAGTAATTGTTGTCGATTCCAATTCCGCCCGTATTTCTGAATTAAAGCACGGCAAAATTCCTTTTTTTGAACCCGGATTAGCCGAATTAGTAAAGAGTACTGTTGGCAACAAATTATTGGATTTTACTGAAGATTTAGCTAATGCTGTAAAGCAGTCTCAAGTAATCTATATTGCGGTGGGCACACCCCCGTTGCCTAGCGGGGAGCCGGATTTATCGCAAGTAATATCCGTAGCCTCGCAAATTGGTGGAGCACTTGATACTCGTTGCAAACGCATTATTGTCAATAAATCCACCGTGCCAGTAGGTTCGGGGAATTGGGTGGAAATGCTAGTCAATCAAGGACTATTACAAAAGCAAGAGAAACAACCGGTAGCATTAACAACTGGCAAAAGTGCCGCTAACAGCACAGCAAACGAGGCTCCAACTTTTTCTGTTGTGAGTAATCCTGAATTTTTACGAGAAGGATCAGCAATCGCTGATTCTTTTTATCCTGATCGCATTGTTATTGGTAGCAATGATAGTTTTGCTGCTGATCTTATGAAAGCGTTATATCAACCTATTATTGAACAAAGTTTTAGTCGTCCTTCTTTTGTCAGTCACAATATCGAGAGTTCGGCAACAGTACCATTTGTTGTCACAGACTTAGCAAGTGCCGAGCTAATAAAATATGCCGCAAATGCTTTCTTGGCTTTAAAAATTAGTTTTGCCAACGAAATAGCAGGGTTATGTGAAAGAGCTGGTGCTGATATTCGAGAAGTATCAAAAGGGATTGGTTTAGATAAACGTATTGGTCAATATTTTTTAAATGCTGGTATAGGTTGGGGTGGTAGTTGCTTTGGCAAAGATGTTCGAGCATTAATTGAAAGCGCAAGAGAGTACAATTATCCAACACCAATTTTAGAAGCATCTATAAGCGTCAATGAGAGACAAAGAAAAGTTTTAATAGGCAAATTACAAGAAGAATTAAAAATTCTAAAAGGCAGAACAATTGGATTAATGGGCTTGTCTTTCAAGCCTGATACCGATGATTTAAGAGATGCTCCCAGTCTAACCATAGCCAATCAACTGATAAAAATGGGAGCGTTTATAAAAGCCTACGATCCAGTTAGTAATGATGTTTGTCGAGCACAAAACCCCGATTTGCCTCTCACTTATTGCAGTAGCGTTTTGGAATTGTCCAAGAACTGTGATGCATTATTGCTTGTTACAGAATGGGATGAATTCAGACATGTAAACTGGCACGATGTGGCAAAAGAAATGCGCTCACCATTGATAATTGATGGCCGCAATATTTTAAACAAAGAAGAGCTCGCCAAAGCTGGTTTTAATTATCGAGGTATCGGACGTTGAAGTATGTAATCACCGGTGGTGCAGGCTTTATCGGTTCACACTTAGTTGACCGCTTATTGTCGCAAAATCATCAAGTTATTGTTTTGGATAATTTGATCACTGGTAATTCGGCTAACATTTCACAACACTCAGACAATGCCAATTTCAAATTTATCAACCACAATGTTAGCAATCCTATTACTTTAGATGACGAAATAGATTGGGTGGTACATTTTGCTTCACCAGCCAGTCCTGTAGACTATTTACAGCTCACTATAGAAACCCTTAAAGTAAATTCGCTCGGCACACATAATATGCTGGGCTTAGCACGGGCAAAGAACGCGAAATATTTTTTGGCTAGCACCTCCGAAGTATATGGGGATCCTGAGATTCATCCTCAACCGGAAACTTACTGGGGTCATGTGAATCCTATTGGGCCACGGGGAGTGTATGATGAAGCAAAGCGATTTGCTGAGGCTTTGACTATGGCATACCATAACAAGCACGCCCTTGATACACGCATTGTTCGCATATTCAATTGCTATGGGCCACGTCTACGAATTAAAGATGGACGGGTTGTATCAAATTTCATAAGCCAAGCCTTAAACAATGAACCTTTAACCGTATACGGGGATGGTTCACAAACACGCAGCTTTCAATATATTTCCGACTTAGTCGAAGGTATCGTAAGGCTGATGGGCACTGAATATCATGAGCCTGTCAATATAGGTAATCCGCAAGAAAAAACAGTTCTAGAATTAGCGCATCTCATTAAAGATTTGACTGAGTCAAAGAGTGAGATTATTGTTAAACCATTACCTATAGATGATCCTAAAAGACGTTTGCCAGACATTACTCTAGCCAAAAAATTACTTAATTGGTCACCACAAAAAGATTTGATAGCTGGTCTAACAGAAACTATCGCCTGGTATCAAGAACGTCTGGTAGTAAATAGATAATTTAGGTTTGAAGCACTAGTGAGTTCGACTGTGTAGGTTCGCCCAGTTCGGGTTTGATTACATACAGTCTATCGCTGTAAACATCGTACAATAAGGGTATAACTTTTAGTCCTTTAAACAAGTCCTGCAAACGGTCTCGTTCGCTTAGAGCAAAAGATATAGGATCACCGATTTGCCGACTGGCAAAATGACCAAAAGCGTCAGCTAACTGCTGATCATTCCATCCGTGTTTAGTTTGCAAGGCTTTTTGCAAAGGTTCCTTTTGTTCGAAAGGATTGCTCATTAAACACTTATTGTGCACAATCAAAGCCATATAATTTATGCCTGCGCCAAGTGCAAGAGCTATAGAATATTCCTGTCCTTTCATGTTCGCCCCTGGACTGCGAATTATATAAGCTCCATTTTTTGGCAAATGTAATTGTTTGCGATGGTCAATGCACATACATATAATAAGATTGGGTGCTGGACTAATATCATAACCAATATCGTACATATTCTGCGAACGTAAAAGATCCTCTACTGGCGTTCGTTGAAGATGCGGAGGAATATCGGAAACTGTTCTTACCGGCAGTAAACGTTCTAGATCAATGCCAGCATAAATGCCTAATCCAGTTAGAGTGGGTGAAGGCATGTTTTTCATACGCTCTTTAAGGAGATTGGCAATTTTGTCTGTGTTGAGCATAATAGAACGTCTCAATAAACAATCTTTGTGCCCTTTACCGGTGCGCTCAGAAACCGATTTAAGCTTAGCAGCACAGCCACGACAACTCGTTTCCAACAAAGATTCATTTACAGATAAAATAGCTTCGCGAAAATCAGTAAATATATTTTCTCTACCGATTTTATCGAGAGCACCTATTTTTTCTAGAATTTCCAGAGGTTGATCACTTAGTTCTGCTAGTACTAAACGCACATTTCCACGGTGTAATTGATCGTTAATAGCTAATACTGTTTGAGCTCCAGTTAAATCCATTATATGAACTGATTTCATATGGAGAATCACGACTTTTAAATTCTGCGTATAAGAAACAGTTTCTACAAAGCGCTCAGCTGCGCCAAAGAATAACGGTCCATCAACTAAAAACGTGCGTACGAATTTGCAGGTGGGTATAGGTAAGCGAATGTTGGTACGACGGTTTGGATCATATTGTTGAGGAATCACTTTTATAGCAGAAATTTGACGAATGAATAATCCGCAAGTAAGTAATAAGCCGGTCATAACACCTGCTGTTAAGTCCACAAATACAGACACTAAGGTGGTGATGATCGTTACCATACCTTCAGCTTTGGAGGCGTACCAAATTCGTTTTGTGCTATCCCATTCCAATAACCGCACGCCTGCAATAATCAAAATACCTGACAATGCTGAAAGTGGGATTTGTTCTGCTTGCTTGGCGAAGATCATGCTGAGTCCCATTAGCACTGCAGCATGAATTACTCCCGACAAGCGAGTACGTGCACCGGCTCGAATATTTATAGCCGTACGAGCAATAACACCAGTCACAGGGATGCCGCCAAATAAAGGAACAATCATGTTAGCCAATCCTTGCCCTATGAGTTCTTGATCAGAATGATGTTTTTTGGACATAGTCATACCATCGGCTACTGAGGCTGAAAGCAAAGATTCTATGGAGCCCAATAAAAATATGGTTATAGCCGAGGTAAATAGAGTTTGGATATCTTGCCAGGGTAAATTAGGAATAATTGGGCTAGGCAACGAACGCGGCATCTGACTAATGTCTATTATGCGCGGAATATCGTAACCAAAAATAGTAGCGATAAGTGAAACAACAACTATAGCAATGAGTTGTCCTGGAATAGCTTTTGTAATTTTGGGACTGAGCAAAGCTACCATAACCACCAGGAAGCCTATGATTACAGCATAGATATTCCATTCGTGACGCACAAAAACGTGCCACAAAAGTCCTACTACATCTTCTATAAATTCTGGCACAAGCGGATGTCCAGCTAATGGCGGTAGTTCTCCTACATGGGCGATTGGCTGCTTTGGAATACCCATAAAATTAGCAAGAGAATTGAATATAATCAGTATGCCAATTGCATTGGTAAAGCCAACAATTACAGGCATGGGAATAAAGCTCATTAATTTGCCAAAACGCAAAGCACCAGCAAAAAACTGTAAAAGTCCAGCTATTATTCCAACCAGCCAAACAGCGGCAATTCCGTGTGTTTGTGAAATTTGCAATAAAACTACAGCCATAGTCGCAGCTGGACCGGTTATAGCATAACGTTGTCCACCAAATAAGGAAGCAATTACGCTGGCAATGATGGCAGTGGTAATGCCGACACCTGGCTCGACGCCGGCTGCTACTGCTAAAGCTAAATTCAACGGCAGTGCAACTAAAGCTACTGTTATACCGGCCCAAATATCAGAAACAATAGACCCTCTATTAAACATTGATTGCCATTCTGCCAATAAATATGGCCAATCAATTCCTAGAAATGAGCCTGGTCCCAGAAATTTCTTTGCGTCAAAAACAATCATAGATAGAGCTCCTCGTAAACAAATTCATCAGCTTTCACTTTTAGATAATTGGGCTGATGTTGAAGGTAGATTTATTCACAAAAGGCGTTCAAAGAAGCAGCACTCTATTCAACAACCAGAGCCTGCGTTCTATATTAATGAACACAAGATACTGATTACATATCAAATCAGATTGGGTGAATAATAATGATGAGCAGTGTAAGAATTTTGCTCTATCTTGAGGTGAATTGTCATGACTAATTTTTGTACTTAATAGCATGCTGGCTATGCCACAGACTAGTTTTAGGAGCAACTGATTGTGCTACTACATATTGCTTAGACAATGTTGGGTATGGCTCGATAGAACTGCCACATGATGGGACATGTCTATGCAATAACAACAAAGCAAGCAAGAATAGAACACTTGCAATTAGTAAATTTTTGCGTCTTATAAAGTTTAGCATTGTAAGGCGACTCCATCGACGTAACCCTATAATACTCTACAGAATAGATTTATGTTGCTATTAGCTTGTGTGATTTTATCATTTAAGCGCATCCTAATTATTTAAGACAGGTATTTATATGAATCTAAAATTGAGATTATTAGGTACTTTCAAGTTTTCATTATTTCTTTTCTTGCTTCTTGAATCTCAGTCTTTAGACGTATTATCGAATAATAGTACAGATCCTCTTCCTGCTCCAGCAGCTAATAATAATGTTGCTGTTGAACTAACAGGAAATAATAATACGCAAGCAAAAACGGTCATCCAATATTCGCTTTCATTGCCCTGCGAAGGTTGGGTAACCTCAGCTATCACTTTAACCGGACAGATTATTAATCAACCTGTTAATTCTGCTTTTAGTCCCGTTCCAATAATAGATGCCGAGCTCTTAAAAGAATATGGCTGCCAGCTGAAAGCCGGACGAATACTTAGTCGGGGACAAAGAAAGATAATAATGGAAGCGTACCAGTTTGCTACCAGTGACGGCGCATTTGGGGCTTATGGCGCAGTGCATCGCGGTTCGACTAGCTATCTAACCCAAGGAGATGCTAGTAGTGAAGATCAAGATAGTATCTGCTTTTGTAAAGACCGATACTTTATTTATTTATATAGTACGGCTCAAGACGATGATGAGGCTAAATCTACAATCAATCAAATTGCTACCAAACTGAGCAATTATATAAAGCCAATTGTGGTTAATCCTTCGGCTGCCACGCAAACCCCTTCTCTTCCGGAAATATTTAGGCGCTTACCCAATTTAGAAAGAGTGCCTGGTAGTGAGAAACTCGTTATGGGACCGGTAGCATTGAAAAAATTCTTTCCTGCACCTTACAACACTATTTTATCTACGCTTACAAAAGCAGCTGTATCTGATTATAAAGTTGATTATCCTGATAGAGACAGACTGAAATTACTATTGGCTGATTACTCATCAATTGAACAAGCCAAATCTGTATTTACTAATTATGTGGACACATTGCGCAGCAATAATAAAGAGAAAGAAGTTGAGGTTTTCACATATCCCACAGCACTATTTAAAGTAGGAGACTATTTTCTGCTGTGTCAGTTGAGGAATAAAACAATCATCTTAGTGAATGGCGCGCGGCACAAAGACTCGCCGGGAGACTTAGTACATCGAGTTTATTTCTAGTCGATTATTCTTAGCCAAATCCAATCTCAGACATATGCCATAGATAGCACGAAGTGCAATCTTCCATTTTCCTTTATACTTTATTGTGTAAAGTTGGCATTTTTGGCATTTGACACTGATCTTAGGACTTGCTATTATTCAACTTCGCTCAACTCCCTTAGGGGAGGATTTGTAGCTGGCAAATCTTCTTGCAACGTATTACAATAAGAAGATAGCTAAATTTGAACCCTGATAACTGAATAGCTATGAACAGCGCCTGTCAAGAAAATTTGAGTAGGACATAACTATTCCGATAGTTTTTAGTCAAGCAAGGTATGAGAAGCGAAAGCTAATCGCATTGCAAGACTTTGACAACGGAGAGTTTGATCCTGGCTCAGGACGAATGCTGGCGGTGTGCTTCACACATGCAAGTCGAACGAGGTAGCAATACCTAGTGGCGGACGGGTGAGTAACGCGTGGGAATCTGCCTTAAGATGGGGGATAGCTAGCCGAAAGGCTAATTAATACCGCATATGTATATATCGCGACAGTTTTATATATAAAAGTAGCAATACGTCTTAAGATGAGCCCGCGTACGATTAGCTAGTTGGTAGGGTAAAAGCCTACCAAGGCGACGATCGTTAGGTGGTCCGAGAGGATGATCACCCACAATGGAACTGAGACACGGTCCATACTCCTACGGGAGGCAGCAGTGGGGAATTTTACGCAATGGGCGAAAGCCTGACGTAGCGACACCGCGTGAACGAAGAAGCCTTTTGGGGTGTAAAGTTCTGTCGGCTGGGAAGAAAAAAATGACGGTACCAGCAAAGGAAGCATCGGCTAACTACGTGCCAGCAGCCGCGGTAAGACGTAGGATGCAAGCATTGTCCGGATTTATTGGGCGTAAAGAGTTCGTAGGCGGTTTGTTAAGTCTAGTGTTAAATATCAGGGCTCAACCCTGGGACTGCATTGGATACTGGCAGACTGGAGTATGGTAGAGGTAAGTGGAATTTCTGGTGTAGCGGTGAAATGCGTAGATATCAGAAAGAACACCAGTGGCGTAGGCGACTTACTGGGCCATAACTGACGCTGAGGAACGAAAGCCAGGGGAGCAAATGGGATTAGATACCCCAGTAGTCCTGGCTGTAAACGATGGATATTAGGCGTAGCGGGTATCGACCCCTGCTGTGCCGCAGCTAACGCGATAAATATCCCGCCTGAGTAGTACGGCCGCAAGGTTGAAACTCAAAGGAATTGACGGGGGCCCGCACAAGCGGTGGAACATGTGGTTTAATTCGAAGCAACGCGAAAAACCTTACCAAGGCTTGACATCCAAGGAATATTACGGAAACGTGATAGTGCTCGCAAGAGAACCTTGAGACAGGTGGTGCATGGCTGTCGTCAGCTCGTGTCGTGAGATGTTGGGTTAAGTCCCGCAACGAGCGCAACCCTTGTTGTTAGTTGCCATCAGGTAAAGCTGGGCACTCTAGCGAAACTGCCGGTGACAAACCGGAGGAAGGTGGGGACGACGTCAAGTCATCATGCCCTTTATGCCTTGGGCTACACACGTGTTACAATGGCTAGGACAATGTGATGCAAGACCGCGAGGTGGAGCGAATCACCAAACCTAGTCCCAGTTCGGATCGCAGGCTGCAACTCGCCTGCGTGAAGTCGGAATCGCTAGTAAACGCCAATCAGCACGTGGCGTTGAATACGTTCCCGGGCCTTGTACACACCGCCCGTCACGTCATGAAAGTTGGTCAAGCCCGAAGTCGGTGCGCTAACCGTAAGGAAGCAGCCGCCTAAGGCAGGGCCGATGATTGGGACGAAGTCGTAACAAGGTAGCCGTACCGGAAGGTGCGGCTGGATCACCTCCTTTCTAGGGAGAAATCGGATATATCACTTCGGTGTGGTAGAACTCCGACAATATTGCCTGATACTATTGAACTCACAAGTAGATAGTATCTAACTAAGTCAAAGACTTAGCTAATGGCTCTCCTAGGTTGATATCGGTGAAACTTATTTGGTCAGTATATAAACTGCTCAAATTACCAAGTAAGTGGAGATAGACAGACGTTTAGTAATAGCTATTTAGTTATCAGCGTTCACTGATAGTTAAGAGAATCAAGAATAATTGCGGCTGCAATTGGACTTGGTTCTTTTGACGAAAATCAGCGATCTAACGCTCTTAGCTCCAATCTTCGTTCGTGCGTATCAACACACAGAAGAAAAATGGAGCGACAAAACTGCTCATGCTTATCTATCAAATTGGTTGACTCGACAACCCGATCTGATCTTCTTAGCAGAATGCAATAAAAAATTAGTTGGCGCAGCAATGGTAGCAGCCCGTCCTTGGTGGGACGGTAATCACTTGATTGACGGTGAGTTTTTTGTAGATCCTGAACACCAAAAACAAAGCGTAGCCAAAAAACTTTTACAACACTTGATAGAAATTGCTAATGAGAGATATGCTCCCGTTTACTGGGATACTTGGACATTTCGTGAAGCAGGATTTCCTTTAAGTTGGTATAAACGAATTGGATTTGAGGAAATAGAAGAGTGGATTATGATTAGAGCAGATATGAAAAAATTGCTTACTAATCTCCACTAGCTTTTTTCATGCGCTAATACATACATTCGCAAAGCTTTATTCATCATGGCTGTGTACAATTTGCCTTTAGCTTGATTTTTGAACCAGGCTAAAATATCAGCATCCACTCGCAAACTTACTAACTTTTTTACTGGGCGATAAAATTTACCAACTTCGGCTTTACTCCAATCAAGTTTAAGCGGGATATCAGAAAAATCTATATCATCATCTGTCATTTTTTTGAGTACTTTCAATTCAGCGGCCAGTTTGGGCGTGATAACGCCGGGACTCTTGTATCGCTGCTTTACGTACCCAGATGAGTCGGATGATTTTTTTACCATATTCATTTTCCCTATAACAATGCAAAACAAATAGAATTACATCATCTACATTACCTAGCGTGTTGTATCGAACTTCATTACCGACAATTCTATTAAATTCGGTCATCATCAAACACTAACTGTCCGAGCTCAAAACTAACTTTGTGCTTCTTATAATTGCTGATTGCTTTGACAAGATCCCATTCAAAGATCGGTATATCATTATCGTATGACATAATTGTCATACAAAATTTCACTCCATGCAAGTGCTCTTGTAGCTTTCGCTACTTGTGAATACGTAAATGCCTGCTAAAAAGATCAAAAATTCGGATTAAGTCTGCGCGGCTTCTACATATTTAGGCTACAAAGAATCAGATCGGCATCGTATTCGAATTGACATTCAGTTTATTATTTGTGAGTCTTAGCGTAGCTATCGATCTCTTTCTTTATTTTGTCTGCATTTGCATCGACTATAGATTTATCAGCTTCGACTTGTCTATCAATATCTTTTTTAGCTAGACTGTCAGCTTTGTCTACATCTTTTGCGTCTTGATCAAGTGCTTTTTTATCAAGATCAAGTTGTTTTTTCTCGGCGTCAATTAGCACATCGGCTTCCTTTTTTGTTTCATCTGCTGCTGTTTTGAGCTCGTTACCACGAGCGTCAATTAGCTGTTTTTGCTCATCTTTTTGTTGATCAATATTGTGTTTCTCCTGTGATACTTGTTGAAACTCTTGCCCGCAAGCAGAAAGAACAACGACTAGTCCGCCCACAGTTAAAAGATTTTGCAGGTAACTTTTGCTCATTTTATTCACCCCTATAAAAACTATTCTCTTGCAATAGGAAATACCGATTAACCTGAGTGTACATTTAAAGCACGTACTGTTCATAGATTATATGGAGTTTAATAACTATTAGTCACGATTTCATTAAATGAACTCATGTGTATCTATATATTTTGCTTTCCTTAAAACTAGTAATCAAAAGCATAATTATTTTCAGAGCAAAGCAACTGCTAGTTCACAGCTGCTAATTCTTTAGCTTCTTTGATATCCATTCTTATAAGGTTATTCACTTTTAGCATTTGTTTCTGGATTGGCTTAAAGCCTATTTGTGAATAGAACTTTTTGGCTTTCTCATTGTTTTCTGCAACCAGCAGTGACAGCGCAGGTGCAGAAGAATAGGTAGTTTCCAACCATAAAAAAAATGTTTGCCCTATTCCATATCCCCGATAATTTTTATCAACTACGATTTCATCAATCCAAAGCACATCGCTTCCAAATTCGTTGGTCCAAATCCATACGATAATTGAATAACCGACTATTTTCTCTTTATGCTCAAAAACTATGATTTGCCCTTTGTTAGGGAAAGCGCGAAAACTCAGCAAAGGTCTTACGAAGGCATGGTTTTAGCCCCTCTTCAGCAGGATAAGTTTCAAACAACTCGTCAACAAGCAATTGAATATTTTCAATATCATCATGTCTGCATGATCGAAATCGAACATCTAACATAGAACGCTCTCCTTTTTAAGACTACTCAACAAAGTAGCAATGAAATACCGTGTATTAATAGCGTAAAAATAAGGACAGCTAACAATAACGAGAATGGAAGCGATATCTTATATCAGTATACTTTTTATGTTGGTATTTAAGCATAAATAGAGCAAATGTATTATTGAGTTTGATTATCGCATTCGTGTACAGGAAAAGCATTAAAACGCGCTTTAAATCATCGTTTTAAATACTAATTCAATACTTGACATTAGAGATAAACTGTCTAGAATTACAGGTTTTAGAGGATGGTTTAAATAAGCTCATATCTGCTTCATTTCCTATAAAATGCCTCAAAAGCTCAATGGAATTCGTTAAATATCTCTTTGTTGATTGTTTTTAGAATTTTCATACAAACGCAGAGGAATGTATAACAAAGTACTAGTAAGCCATGCGTTTAAAGCAGCAATACCAAAATGACAAAATTCCAAAACCGGAAATAATCCACTAGTACAAATACCAACAATTATCCCAGCAAACAAGGCGATTGTGGCGGCTATGCGAATGGATGGTGCTTCATCCAAGCTTGCTGCCGAAAAGCTATCTGACATTTTAAAAAATCGCGTTCTCATCCACCACTCGGTGATCATTATAATAGTTGGGGTTGGTAAGACAATACAATTCAAAGAAACAAGAGCACTCAGTGCTTGAGTCATGTTGGTTAAAGAAAGCAGAGCGGCAATTGAAGCTCCTGCAGCTGCAAAAATAGCCACCGAAATATTATGCTCGGGCCAAATATCTTCTACTGCTGTTGCACAGCCAAATAAACTAGAATCGTTTGTGGAAAAATAATCAGCCATCAAAATTACAAGACCAATTACGGCTATACTGCCAAAACAATAATTGCTCATAAATGTTGCTGTGGAAGCATAGTCAATATTGCCACTAGTACGCGCTATCAGCCATCCTGCAACTGGGAAAATTATCTGCCCTACAGCAACTGCCACCGCTAGTGGTATTGCGGATCGCCATATGCCTGGTTTTGAGTAACGCCAATAGTCTTGTTCATTTCCCCATACAGCAAAGCCTATTATAAAAGAAGACATTAAGCTTAATGCATACATGTTAGATGGTGCAGGTGGGTCTGCCGTAATTGTTGATGTTGGGCTAGTAAGGGCTTTTAAAAACACATGTGCTACCCAGATAATCAAAACTGGTCCACCAAGAAATCGAGCAAAATTAGCTACACCTGTAAAGCTAAATAAATTGTTGAATGACATAAGGAAGGCACAAGCAATAGATAACCATACTACAGATGTTTGCCAATGAAAAAGATTGATAATTGCTTGAGCCATTAGCACTGCAGTTAGCCCGTACCATGCCATAAACATCCAGATTAGATTTACCGTGAGCAGCCCGGCCCCCCAGCGTCCAAAAACACTTTTACCAATACAACAGTAACCCAACCCTGTTCGAGATCCAAGTTCGCAAGCTGGTATTGAGTAAATAAGGAGTAATAAAATACTGATACTGCCACACAACAGTAACTGGTGAAAAGTAATTCCTTGCCTATACCATTCAAAGCCTGCTAATACCGCAGGAAATGATGTAACCATCGTCAGCCAGAGCAGTCCCATAGTGAGAGGGGATCTGCGGTGAGAAAGAGGTACAGGTTGAGCACGATGAAAGGTCGAATTTTTAGAATTAATTTGGATCAAGCTATTTCATCAACTTCTTTATTTCGCTCATGCCTTCTTTTTGAATCAAGGTAGACACACCTTTTTGCATTTGTGTTTCTGCTAGTCCCTTAATTCCATCAGTTTTTGCAGGAGTTTGAGCAGCGGGCACTGCAACTGCAGTAGATGCAGGTACAGCTGCAGCCGGACCGCATATCATGGTTCCTTTTGTGGTAACCATAAGAGAATATTTTTTGCCCGTGGTTTGTTCAATCATTGTGTACTGACCAGGGGGCATAGTGGTGTTGCCTACTTCTGTTGGTGCAGTCAGATCAGAACTTGTTTGAGCCTCTACAGGATGGTTCAATGATACACAAGATAAGATTGCCAAAGAAACAAATACTCTTTTCATATCCTCTCTCCTCTTTACTACCGTATCGGGTCCTATAAACAGCATTATTATTACACAATGCTGTCGGGACAGGAGTTGAAAAGCGTATTGTCTATTTTTCCAAAAAATAGCGGAGCATCATTATTTTCTATAGATAAGTTAGCACTATATTTGGTGCAGCGATTTTCCAATGGATTACAAATTAAGCTTAAGTGTCAAACAGCAAACAGCACCACCAGCCAAAGTAAATGTGTCTACTGGCGACTCAATAACAGTATATCCTCTTTCTTGCAATATTTTTTTGAGCTTTTCCGAGCAATGAGAAATGACAATTTTGTTATCTATGTTCACTAGATTGCAAACAAAATTAGAAGCATCCTCATCGTCCAATGATATCAACTGATTTGCGGGTACACGCTCTTTTATTATTTTTTGCGATGATTCGGTAAAAGCACCAGGATAATAAAGAACGTCGCCATATTTCAGCGGACTCAGACTTAGATCAAGATGATAGAAGCGCGAAGAAAGAAGTTCAAGCGCTATTACTTGTTTGCCAAAATAACTTTCTATATATTCAGCTGCATCTTTAGTGGATCGAGGTCCATATCCTGCCCAGAAGATTTGTCTTTGACTATCCCAAATACAATCTCCTGCACCTTCTTGAAATAGATTTTCGGGAAGCAGATCCACGGTCTCAATGATGCCAGATCTTTTTAGGCTTTCAAAATACTCAGCAAAAAACTTCTCCTCAGGTTGTCTCTCTTTATAGCGGAATCTAGCTAATAGAGCACGTTTATTAAGAACAACAGCACCATTAGCTGTAAATACCATATCCGGCACGTTTCTGCGAGGAAGCATAAGCTCGATGGCGACGCCCAAAGACTTAAAAATTTTATGTAAGTTCTGCCATTCGTCTACTGCTTTTTGCTTGAATCTTATTGGATTATCTTGCCAGGTTTGAGGTTGCATCCATTGATTAATCACATAAGTGACCTCGAAAAATTCAGGAGCGCACATTAAAAGATGAAGCTGTGAGTTTTTATCTTGCATATATTCTATTGACGATTTACTACCAGACATGAGCTAATTTTCTAGTTTAGGGCAAAAAATAAGCGGGATGTTTTTGCGCTAAGCCATGTAGTTATCATAATATAATAAGGTTACAAGTGACAAAGAATAATAATGTCAACCAAACAAATTACTAGCACCCTCCTTTTAATATTGATGTTGGCATTCAGCTGCCGGTCATCTCTGGCACAACCGGACAGCTATACAGATAAAGTATCTTCTACTCCTGACCTAACTCAAACTGATGTAAGAGCGCACTTTGATCAAGGTGGAAAAAATTATTGTGCACCAGTTGCAGTATCAAATTCCTTTGTGTGGTTGGCAGAGCATGGCTATCCGAAGCTGCTTCCTGAAAGTCATGTAAATTCTTATCAAGCCAAAATACTCTCTAAAGAAGAAGATCTGATAAACAGACAAATAGAATTGGCGCGAATTTTGGGCAGCACCGCTTTCATGAATACCAAAGGTGAAGAGGGAACAGAAGTTGATAATGTCCTTTTAGGAATAAAGGGTTATGTTTCTCAGCAAGGTTATCGTATAAAGAGACTTGGCTATCAGGGTTTTCGTTCACTTTTATCTGAATTTGATATGGGCTCCAGACGTCCTCGCTTAGAATGGCTAAGACAAGGTATTTTAGGCAGATCAGGCGTATGGCTTAATATTGGCTGGTATCGATTCAATAGCCAAAGTAGAACGTATGTGCGCATTGGTGGACATTGGGTTACTTTAGTTGGTTATGGAATCGATGAGAATAATAAACCAGCAGACAACATTTTTATCATTCATAATCCAGCCCCAAAAGCTGGCAACGAATTTCATAATGACTTTATTCAATTAAAACCGATAGAAGGTGTTTTAGTTAGTCGCACTGGATTAAGGGGGTTTCCACGTCCAGCCTGGGGTTTTTATAAAATTGTCAGTGGTTTGCCGCCTTTTGCCGACTGTGATACAGCCATTTTGGAGGGAGCTGTCGTCCTAGAACTGTATTAAATAGACATTGTTTACTAGACGTGCTTGGCAGTATTATTATTAAGTCAGTGATAATGGCGCTTGCCAAATGTTAAATCAGCTTTTTAAAGTGAAGTATATCGATTTTATAGTAATCAGTTTTGGTTTATTGCAATTACCAGCAACAAGCCAAGAATTAAGCCAACCCACAAATTCTGCTGGGGTAGGACAAAGCGATTGGCAAACACCAGGCTTGAGCCAAACAAATCCTCCTTCAGACCAATCGATGCCGTCGAACACTTGGCAAAACACTAATCAAAATGCTGGTTCATCTCCAAGCAATGATCAAAATTATGGACAAAGCGGTTGGCAACAACCTGCACAAAATAACAACGTTAGTCAATCAGGTTGGCAACAACCTGCACAAAATAACAACGTTAGTCAATCAGGTTGGCAACAACCTGCACAAAATAACAACGTTAGTCAATCAGGTTGGCAACAGCCTGCACAAAATAACAACGTTAGTCAATCAGGTTGGCAACAGCCTGCACAAAATAACAACGTTAGTCAATCAGGTTGGCAACAACCTCAGAGCGCTTTTCAGACCAATACAAATCAATCGAATAATCAACAAGGATCTGATTATTATTATGGACAAGCAAATCAGCCTAACCAGATAAATCAATCGCAACCAAACAATTATTCCAATCAAAACAGTCAGGGTAATTGGCAAACTATTAGTCAAACTCCGCCTCAGCAAGGACAAGTGCAAAAGTCTCAAGGTGGTTTGAAGCAAATAATAGGCGGGGTTACACAAACCGCCTTAACAGGTGCAAGGATAGCGGCTCCCTTAGCGGGAATGTATCTGTATGGAAAAGCTATGTCACGCTCGCCTTATGCAATGGGTTATGGCATGCCATACGGTGGTGGTTATCCAGGCATGATGCCTTATGGATATCCTGGAATGTCACCATACGGCATGGGTGGCTATGGTGCACCCTATTTTCCGGCTTTAGGCGGACTTTCTTCTTTTATGAATTACTAATCGTAGGAAATTCTTGTTCAAGAATGTCTTTATTAGTGTCATAAACAACATCATCGATTGGGCGGGCTGCCACTGCCATTTCTTTGGCTTCATTTAGCTTATTAATTAAACGTTGCTCCGGATGACTTAGTAAGCGAGCATAGCTTTCTCTTAGTTGATTGCCTTTAACTATGCGTTGGTTGATTAGGCATATGGATATATAGCGTGCAAATGGAATAGCAATAAAAAGAGTGCCATACGCTACAAGCACCGTTAACAAGGGCGATAAAAAAGCTAATGTGCTGTATTGCGCTGCTGAAATATATAAATACCAACTACCAAAAAAATTCACAGCAGCTAAAAGAACGACCCAAATAAGAGAAGTCTGTTCTACTTTTGAAAATTGCCAGCGAAATATATTTAAATAGGGTGGTAAGGAATTTGAAATATTACCTGCCGCTTGAGCTTGCAGGGACGGAAATAAATAAACAATATTTCCAGATTCGGTGACTGCAGGACGTCCGTCAAAACGTACCAAAACAGGTAACACAGCGTCCTCATCGCTTGGATCATTACCTATATATGGAGCCAGTTGTTCAGTAGTAACAACTGCTTTTTTTTGTCTTATTAAATTTGCAATCATCTGCCAGCGGCGTTCATCAAGATCACGATTGGGATTACCATCACCAAATAGAAAAGAAAAACAATTGTAGAGAAAATTGGTTGGCTTGTTATCGCGTTGGTCGGTATAGCCATAGGATAAGTCATCCAATTGCCAAAACAATAAATCGCGCAAAATCATCCAATCAAAAAAATCCAAGTCAATAGCAAAGTCGTCATTGTCACGGGACTGGGATCGGGCCGACATAATGACAAAGAATATCAATACAATGCTCAACAAAGATAATATGAGCATAATGCCGAAAGATATGCGCAATAAGAAAAAGCCTATTTCGAGCGCTCGGACCAAAAATTGCTCAAAGAATCGTCGTACTCCATGAGAAATATATGCACTTTGATAAGCAATAGGAAATTGATAAGCAATGTCCCCAGCCTTGCTTACTTGCATATGTCCAGATGTCTCGGCAGCTATTTGATTCAAAGCTAAGGTGGCTGAGGCGAGTGGAAGTCCGGTCTTTGAAGCAATATCTGCAGCTGAGACCCGACGGCCCAGGTTATTTATTGCATTTATAACAATTTTCTTTTCTTTTCTTTCTAATACCATCCTAGACCTCAAATAGGCGCCCAGTCGGGTTTAATGCCTTCAAGTAATCAAGTATTATACCTATTTCACTCTCAGCTTTGTTTCTTATCGCATATTCACCATATCAGATAGTGAAAACTAACGAAAAACCAGAACAATTACCAAGAGAGCCATGCTATAAAATAAACAGCAAGATAGTCGCTATTTGCGCAGCTTTGCAATTTGTTTCAATGAGGAATCTTGAGTGAGCATATTTCATAATCCGATGATGCAGGGAGTAATGACTTTTACTATCTGGTTTTTTGCTTCCTATCTGTATCACGGATTAGGGACAACGCTTGGATATCATCGTCTTTTAACACATAAATCACTAAAAATACCTGCCTTTTTGAAGTACTTTATTATTTCAGGCGGCTATTTAGGCTTAATGGGTGCCCCGATCACATGGGTAGGCGTACATCGTTTACACCATCAAAAATCAGATTTGCCTGGTGACCCTCATTCTCCTGAACATGGCTTTAGGCATGCTCTTTATGGGTGGATGTTTGAGATGACCAGCATTCAAACCGAAGAAGAATTACACGCTCAAACCCAAGATTTGTTATCTGACAAATGGTTAACCTGGATGGGAACAAATCATGATGCAAAGCAAGCTTTCCTCTGTTTGGGATCATGTGTAGCATTTCGCATCATTATTTTACTCGCTTTTGGTCCAATAGCTTTAGTTGCTAATCTTCTTGCTACAGCATTTACTTTTTGGAGCACTCAATTTGTGAATGTATTTTGTCATATGAACAATCAGGGCTATCGTAGTCACGAAACCAGAGATCTGAGTAGAAATGTTTGGTGGGTGGGAATTCTTGCTTTGGGTGAAGGCTGGCATAATAATCATCATGCTATTCCAAAATCAGCCCGCCATGGCATGAATTGGTTTGAATTCGATGTTACCTGGTATACAATTTGGTTTTTAGAAAAGCTTGGCTTAGCAAGCAAAGTTATTAGACCACCAAAATTCTCATTGGATAGTATTAAAAGCAGAATCAATGATTTAAATGATTTGGCAATGAATAGCCTAGGCATGCAAAAAAATGAAGTTGCCTTGGAAAGCATTTCAGTTGAATCGACCGGTACTTATAATTAAGCCAAATTGCTCATAGTAAGTCATCTTAAATTAACCGGGGATGTTAATTTAGGAACCCATTTGAACGCTAGTTTGTCTTAGTCTTCTTAGGCTGTCTTCCAAGGTTAAATCTGGAACAGCGCCTCCGGCAATTCGTACTGACACATTTTGGACAAGGCTTCCTAATTGTCGTAGAACCCAGGCGTCTGCCCGACGTTTGGTTAATTTTTCCCGTAATCGCTGGAGACTCTTAAATAAAGCATCATTTGTTAATGAATTAATGCCGCCGGAATTGAGTCGCCGACCATGATTGCAGTGTAAAACATCAACAATTAAATCAGCGGATATTGGCCCAAGCACTGCAAGAGTCAAATTGCTTTTATCTTCAAGACTACCAGGATTATCTGCTTGCCAAAAGTCCACTTGAAGCCATGTGCGCTTATTAAAACATACTTTCAAAACTACAGGTTCGCATATTAAAGAATTAGGACTGTAATTGGACATATCACGTAAACACGCCGCCCGTGCATAATTTAGAGCAGTGCCGGCTTTACTGCAAAAGAAACTGTAATTGCTGCGTCCTGGCTCGATTATGCCACCGCGCTTAATTTCCCAGCGTCGATAACAATTGGTGCCATGATAAAAGAATACATCTTCAGCTTCCACATCTAAATCACCTTGCTCGGCAATAAATTGCGCCAAGTCAAGAGGCGTTTGAAAATGGTATTTAAAGCTATCCAGAGCAACACCTTCAATAGTGGAAGTAAATTATATAATCGGGAAGCCTTTGCCTTCTGTATGCCCGCTTACTTATCACTATTAAACTGGAAGAACATTATATTTCAGCTTAGAGACCGCTTTGTGCCTGCCCTATTCCATATACTTTTCGCGTTGCGATTGCACTGTATCGTAGGCATCATGAATGGCCTGACGGATACTCTGCAAGCCCTTTTCTGAGGTTTGTCGTACTTGTTGAACTAATTCAGCTCTCTTTGTACCTAATTTGGCATTGTAATGCTTGGCTATATCTTCGAGCTTGAGGCAATTGCCATCTAAAGCAGACTCCAGCTCTCCTCTCAATTTTGCTTTTAGGGAGTCAACTTTGTTATATACGTCTTGTCTGAGCATTGTCAGTTTTGGATCGCTATCAAGGTTATAAGCTTCAGCAAGCTTTTTGCACATTGACTCGCATTCAATCACTTCTTGCTCGGCTTGTTTAATGAGTTGAAGAACAGCGCTAGTGTGCTGTTCAAGTGGCTCAGCTGCCAATTTAAATATGTCTTCTAATCCAGTTTGTTGATTGCGTCCAATCGTATCCAACTTGGCCAAACGTTCTTCTACCAGTTCTTTTAGTTGCTGCCTTGCCAGAACAAGACTATTTTCTGCTGCTTCTGATTGAGCCTTGGCTTGTGAAAATGAGTGTTCAGCAAATGTTTGTATCATTTCTTGCATCATTGCTTCAATTATTTGCTTACGTTCTTTTAGTCGAGGCAAGAAAAATTCTGTTTGAGCAGCACGAATCTGACGCGACAAAGCAATCTCAGTAATTTTAATCAAACGCTCCAAACTATCAAAGAAATCTTCTTTAGATGCTTTGAGTTTTTCGGTATTTTTGCCCTGCTGAGATTGAGTCTCATTGGTTAAAACCTCTATTTGATAATCGAAAGCTTTTGAAAGAACTGTGACTTTATCGTCAACGCATGATTTGAACTGAGCAAAATAATTCTCTAGTTTTGCTTGCAGTTTACCGCTCGTTTCTTCTAATGATTGATCTATCGTTTGCAGGCGATTATGTAAGACTTCAATTTCTTGTCCGACCAATTTACGCAATTCTGTTTCATTAGTATCGACTAACTGCCTAAAATCTTCCTGGTTTTGCTTAAATTCTTCAACCAGGATTTCCCGCAGGTCTCTCTCGCTAACTTCTATTTCTTTCTGATTATCAACGAGATTACCTCTGACTTTTTCACGACTGGTGGCGCTTTTTTCTGCCAATTCAGTTTTCAATGAATCAAAGAGGGTTTCAAATTGTTTGGCCAAAGAATCGGCTCTTACAACAAGTGACGCGTAGGCGTCTTTATCTTCTTGTCCAACAGTATTGAGTAATCCGTCTAAATTGGTAGTGAGACGTTGCTCTATTTCGGTAGCTTTGATGGCAAGCTTTTTAGCCGCGCGAGAAACTTGGGATTCTAGTCTATTCATTAAAGAAGCCATTTCGTTCATTACGACTTTAGGCTCCTGGAAATCAGCCAATTTTTCTGGCAGCTTTTCTACAGCAGAAAAAATTGCTGCTTGCTCTGATGACTCAATCTCAAAATTGACCGATTCTTCAAAAAGATTCGGGGCTTTGCTTTCGCTCATTTGCCTTTCAAATTCTTCCAAAGCACTGTAAGTTTCTTCAGCAGCCTCTTCACTCTTTGAAGTATTGGAGGACTCTGGCTCGCTTGCCAATGATGAGCTTAATTCTTGTGATTCTTTGGGCTCTTCTAACAATGGCTTAGCAACGTCGTTCACCACTTCCGGTTCGAATGTACCTGCGTCCTTCACTGCGCCTTCTGTTTCAAATAATGAAGCTTTTTCTTCTGAAGTTTTTTTGACTTCAGCAGGAATTGGCTCACTCGGTGGCGTAAGTGGATTAGTGAACGCCGGTAATTTCTCAAAAGATCTTGCTGCTGGCCAACGGCTTCCTTCACCGGTTTTGCCAGTTTTGGTTTGGGCTGGCTTAGGTAATTTTTCCGATGGTAGTATTGGTCCACTCGGTGCCGCTTGCGTTGGTGAAGGTCCTAATAAATCAGTAATAGCATCAGAAAGATGTTTATAAACATCTTCTTCTCCAACTGCGGCTTCGCTGAGAGTACTGTCGGGAATAGCTGGAACTGTCTCACTAAGCTTAGGTTCGGAAATTTCCAGTTCTTTCTGCTCTTCAATAATTTCAGTTTTCTTAGGCTCTACCTTTGGCGTTATATCTAACCAGTTATCACCTTCAGAAAATGATGGTTTTTTACCTTTAGAAAGATCTTCTGTGATTTGGGTAAACAATGAAGGATTACCACCAAAATTACTACTCTTTTCCCCTCCCCAGCTTTGGAGAAGGTTAAAGCCAGTTGCCTCTTGGGCTGGAACTGTGTTTTGCTCGAGCAAGTTCATACCCTGTTCACTTTCTTTTTCATTCGCAGGAGAGGGGTTTGGAACTGAAGCATCTTTATTTTCTATTGGCACAAAAGCTGATTTGAGTTGTGTCCGATTACCATCTTGCTGTTTTCCTTCAGGGACATATAAACTTTGGCAGATAAGGCCAATATCTAAGAGCTGTTTGCTTCCAGCAGGATTTTGCATGTGGATACCGCAAGCAGTAAGCAAAGCCATTGCCGGTTCATCATAATGATTAGCATTGTCCGCCATATAATTGCGTCGAGAGCCACCCTTAGCATATGAATTTGCTAAACGATCTAAATCTTTCAATGCACTGGGCATAAGAGCGGTTGGTCTGGCCCCTATATAGCTAAACCGTTTGCGGTCAATTACTGCTTTTCTTGCTTTTTCTTCTATTAATGCTTCTAGAAAACGAAGTTCGTAAGTATTGTTGTTAATACTTACCACCATTGGTTTATTGTCTTCAAGTCTTACAACCACTGCAAAGTCAGAAACCCTAAAATGTTCTTCTTCTTCCTTTCGTACAAAAGATATAAGACCAAAAGGTGTAGCAATTGGTTCAAGAATGAAAATGAGCGTGCCTGGTTGCAAATCTTTTGCGGCCGCTTTTGCCCACATAGATACAGCTGTAGTATTGGTGGGGTCATAACTACACAAATAATTTTGCACATCATGTGCCCGAATGTTTGCCTGACGTAGAATTGAATTCATTCTCTATTGTCCTTCCGTCTACGATTCCGCCTTGGCTTATTTTCTGATAAGTCTTCAATGCTAGACTGAGACTGAGTTTGACTTTCGTCTGGCATTAGGCTATCGTTGTGCTCCGTCTCTTCTGACAAAACATCGCCATTGAGTTTGCTGTCAACTTCGAATTGTATGCTGCTCAGCGTAGCGCTACCATCTTGAGACGGAATGGGTTCCTCTGATATTGGGGCATCCCCTGAGCGCGCTTGTCCGCTTCTTGAAGTTGGCATATTTCCTTTAGCTGCATTGGCTATTTCATTAATGGCGTCCCCGCGAGCGCAAGATAGTTCCTGCAAAAATTTTTCTACTTCATCATTGATTTGTTTTTGAATTCCTTGAGCGCTAGATAGCATTTGCAGATCAAAAGACTCAATTGCTACGACCATCTGTTTTTCAATGGATGTAGTAACATCAGCTAAATCAGTTTTGGATTGATCTAATACGCTGGCAATCTTTTTAGCGAATGCTTTTTGTATCGATACAAGTTCGCTTTGGACAGAGATTAAGAGTTTATTCTTGTCAGCTTCTAAAGCTTGCTTTTGTCCGCGGCTATATTGAAGACGATCATCAAGTTTGGTTTTGAAGCCTTTAAAGGAGCTCTCTACTTGTTTTACGACATCATCGCAACGAGTTTGCAATCCTTTTTGTACCTGCGTTGATCTAGAAAGTAAATCAGCAGAAAGTTGCTCTGTAAGATTGATCGATTCTTCTGTTGTTGTGTCATGCAGAGCACTTAGCTCGTCAGCACAATTACTTAATCGAAGGTCGGCATTTTGATAATGCGTGCCGGTTATCTGATCGTAGTTTTGATTTATTTGTTTTTCAACAATATTAGCTTGATTGGCAATGGTTTCTAGCAGATTCCGCGCCGAGGATTCTACTTCTTGACTGACATTGCGAGCTGTTGCTTCTAATCCTTTCAACCTGTTTTGACCATCGCCAGCAAATGATTTCAACAAAGAAAAAGCATGATCTTCAATCGTTTCAACTTCGTCTCTGGACAATACCAAATTCGATTCGGATATTTCATCAACATCTTTGTAAATCCGAACTAAGAGTTTTTCTAAATCTTGTTGCAATGAGTCCAGGTTTGACTTACTCTGCATTCCTATACTGTTTATGGCTTGCGATAAATTTTGTTCAAGTTCAAAGGTTAGGTCTTCACTGTTGGTCAAATAATGCTCAGAAGCCACAGTACGAGCAAAGTCTACATTTTCATGGTGAGACTGTTTTAAAGCTTGCAACTTTAGCTTCATTTGTTCGGTAAGCGTTCTAAGTTCAGCTACTAAACTCGACACAAATACCTGACTTTGAGAATTTTCTAGCGAAAGAGTGTTTTCAAGTTTTTTCAAACTCTCGTTTATCGACTGTTTTAGCTCACCTTGGAGAAGCGTTGATCGATCTTCAAGTTGTTTAAGCGACTGCTGTGCTGATTCTTTATGGACTTTACTATGATTATCTTTTGCCGTCTGCATTTCAGCAATTGATCGTGCTTCTATGTCTGAAAGGGTTTTGACCCCCGCATCATATATGTCTTTAAACTTTTTACCACCAGAAGCCATCCGTAATAATCTCCGAGTAAACTCTTAGTCAAAGCGAACACGTTTATAAGCTATAACGGCTAAAGCGGCTGCATGTCCTGCATCTCTCACTTGGGGCAATTGTAATTGCAATTGAGAAAGCTCTACCCTAAATCCCCTCAACATTCTTTCTATTTCTGCATTCATCGATTTTAGCTGCTGCTCAAGCGAATCTTTTGCAGCGGCATGAACCATTTCAATACGTTCAGTACAGCCGGCTGAAAATCTAGCATGCTCTAAATCGAAAAGCTCGACTTGACGCTTAAAAGCTTTCACTATTTCTAACCCCCGGGCTTTTAATCGAGTATTGAGCAGCTCTTTCAATTCATGGCTTGTCTGAATAGGTAAATTTGGTCTTAAAGCATTTCCTAATACTTTGGTTTCTTGGGTAACAGCGGCTTCGAATTGCTGTAACAATTTTTCCAGCCTTTCATCGTATCGTTTTTCTAACCTTCTTAAAGACCCTTGAAATAGTTTATGACTTGCCAATAGGCGCCCTTGCGCCTCACTACCTATAGTTTTTATTTCTTCTTTAACTTCCTCAACTTGTCTTTCAATTTTTGATTTGTGGATTTGATTAAAAGACTCACTGTCAACGGCAAGTATCTGTTTGAAATCATCAGACATTTGATTCATTTCAGCCTGCCAATCACTCACTTCATCGCCAAGACGTTTAATAGTATTCTTACTGGCGGATGCAATTGAGTCGTTCCCGCTTTGCAATTTTTCTTCTAATTCGATTTTACTGTCATCTACATAATTATTTAGAGCGCTCTTAACCTCATTGATTTTCTCACTTAGCAAAGCCTTGTTACTTTTCACTTTTTCTAAGAGCTTATCTTTGGTTTCTTCAAGAATACTCGTTGCCGAATTTTTAAATTCTTCTGTTTTTTGAGAAAGCTGTTGAGAAAAAAAACTTTGTTTATCAGCGATATTAACAATGCCTTGTTTGGCCGCATGTTTTAGTGTTTCTGACTCACTGTCAATCAAACTAGAAAAATTTTCATGCTGATTCATAGCAATAGGCTGGAGTGTATTTATTTGGTCTTCAACGAGGCGCGATATATTCCCAATTGCGCTGCGCAAAGACTGGTCAAGCTCTTGGCGAATTTCTTTGCCTACTTTAACAAGAGTCTCAATCTCAGTTTGCTCGAGCTCTAGCAGACGCTCGACAAAATCTTCCTTACGTGCTTCTAATTCTTCAATACCTTTATCAGAAACTCTAAGAGCATTTTCGGCTAATTTGGTTAATTGTTGACCAAAATTCTTAGCTAAAGTCTTATTAAAAGTCTCTAGGTGCTCTGTTGAAGACTTAACAGTAGCTTCAAGCTGCTGACTTGCTTTATCAACTGCCTCTATCATCAGATGAGCAGCAGTACCGATCTCTTCTAGATTGTATCTCGTTTCTTCAGCCATTATCTAATTTATGATGCTTCTAAATTAAAGCACCTGGAATCTTCTAGTGCCAACCACTTGTGCAGTTATTATCCCAAGTTTTTATGCCCCAAGGAAAGAGGCTTTAAGCGGAATAAAAACTCCATGTATGTAACATTATTTCTTGGACCCAAAGATGGGACCTCTCTATCTACTTTTCAGTCAAAGCATTGTCGCATTAATTCAGTCTGAATGGCTAATTAGTTACTTTAGTGTTAATTTTAGATAGGAAGCTCCGACAAGCCAAGAGGTTGTGATCTCCGGGCAGTCAATATCTATCCAGAGTTAAGATGCCTATCCTACGATCAAATGAAAACAATAGATTTACGCAGTGATACTGTTACACAACCCACTGAAGAAATGCGCCAAGCGATGTATAAGGCAGAAGTCGGCGACAGTGTTTACGGAGAAGATCCAACTGTAAATCGCTTAGAAAATTTGGCGGCTGATATTACCGGCAAAGAGGCAGCTTTGTTTGTAGCTAGCGGCACAATGGGCAATCTTGTTTCTTTACTTACTCATTGTCAAAGAGGCGACGAGATTATCGTTGGGGCTGCTTCCCACATTGCCATCCTCGAGCAAGCTGGCGCAGCAACATTGGGCGGGATTAGTCTTAGAACAATTCCTAACCTTTTTGATGGAAAATTTAGTCTTTCCTCAGTCGAAAGTGTCATTAACCCGGATAATATCCATTTTGCCAGAACCAAATTGGTTTGCCTCGAAAACACTTGGAATGGTCATCCTTTGCCAGCTGCTTATATTGATGATATTTGTCAGTTGTCTCGATCTAAAGATCTAAAGGTACACCTCGACGGTTCACGCATTTTTAATGCAGCAGTAGCATTGAAATCATCTGTTAATCAACTCGTGAAAAATGTCGATTCTTTGCAAATGTGCTTTTCTAAAGGTCTTTGTGCACCTGCTGGTTCAGTAATATGTGCCAGCAAAGAATTTATAGAACAAGCCCAAAGAAATAGAAAAGTATTGGGTGGGGGAATGCGCCAAGTAGGTATACTCGCCGCTGCTTGTATTGTCGCTCTTGAAAAAATGGTAGATAGGCTAGAAGAAGATCATGAATTGGCGAAACTTTTTGTCGATAAACTGTCACAGTTTCCGGAGCTTGAGGTAGAACCGGCTGAAATTCGAACCAATATGGTGTTCTTCAAGATAAAGTTGCCTGAGATAATCAATGAGCAATTCGTTGATTATCTAAAAGAGAAAAATATTTTGATGGGCTACCAGGGCATGGCTGGCATTCGCGCGGTTACTCATCATGGCATTAGCAAGAATGATATTAGCGATACTGTTGATCGCATAAAAAATGCATTGAAAGAGCTGAAAAAATAACAGAACTCTTTTTAAACTACGATGATCTTGCTCGCCTGGCTTTTCTATGGATGGCGGCCGTTGCTGCTTCAGAAATAGTTTCTGCTAATCCTGGATGCGGATGAATAGTTCTGGCTAGATCATCTAGTACCAAACCAGCCTCCATGGCAAGAACACCTTCTGTAATTAAATCGCCCGCTCTTGGTCCTACTATGCCCATTCCTTTTATAAGCATGGTTTCTGGATCATAAATAATTTTGGTTAAGCCAGTTGTATTAGCTAATGTCATAGCGCGACCAGAAGCAGACCAAGGAAATTTAGCAATATCTATTTTTATATCTTTTGTTTTTGCTTCAGTTTCGGTAATGCCACACCAAGCAATTTCAGGTTCAGTATATACAACCGCGGGAATAGTAATATTGTCAAAAGCGGAAGGCAATCCGGCAATCACTTCAGCTGCTACTGTTCCTTGCCTCATGGCTCTATGGGCTAACATTGGCTGGCCGCTGGCATCGCCAATAGCAAGAATTCTCTTATTGCTAGTACGACAATATTCATCTACTTTAATAAAACCAGGCTTATCAACTTGGATCATCGTTGTTTCTAAAGCAAGATCGGCTGTGTTAGGTTTTCGCCCGACTGAGACCAATACATAGTCAAATTTTTCAGTATTAGTTTTGCCATCTCCAGTTGTGATTTGACAAGACATGGCATCACCAATTTCTTCTATATTTGAAACTTTGCTTCTCAAAAAAATATTTTTAAAAGTAGAAGCTAAATGATTTGCTAAAGGCTTAACCAAGTCACGATCTACATCTGGCAAAAGCCCTTCTGTCATTTCTACTACAGTTACAGTGCTGCCTAGGGCAGCATAAACTGTGCCAAGCTCTAATCCTATATAACCGCCACCAACTACAAGCAAAGTCTTAGGAATTTCTGGCAATTGCAGAACACTTCGAGAATCTAGTGCTCGCTTACTTTCTGCATCTTTAGGTGTTTTAAATAGCGAGGGAATTTTTATGATACTGGAACCAGTTGCAATAATTGCATGCTTGAATTTTATTTGCATAGCGCCTTCTTCGCGGTTAACAAATAGGGTTTGATCGTTGAGAAAGCGAGCTTGTCCTTTTATTACCTGGACTTGATTGCTCCTACATAGACCAGATACCCCTTGCCCAAGTTTACTTATAATTCCGTCTTTCCAGGAACGCAATTTATTAATGTCTATTTGTGGCTTTGTAAATTGCAAGCCGAAAGAAGAAGCTTCATTCGTTAATTCGATAACCTCAGCGGCATGCAACAGTGCTTTTGATGGGATACATCCTTCTCTTAGGCAAGTTCCACCCAATATGGATTCAGCTTCGACTAAAATTGTTTTGACACCTAATTGTCCTGCTCGAATAGCAGCGGTATAACCTCCTGGACCACCACCGATTACAACTAAATCGGTTTGTTCAGTCATATCACCAACAACCATTATTATTCCTCCACCTTATATACCTAAATATTTTTCAAAAGAAGCTGGCTCCTCTAGCATTCGGACAATAGCTCGAATAAAATAAGCGGCTTGAGCCCCATCTGTTATACGATGATCAAATGCCATACATAATGGCATAATTGAGCCAGATTCAATTTTACCGTTTCTAAGAACAGGTTTTTCTTTTGTTTTCATTACTGCTAATATCGCTGCTTCTGGATAATGAATTATCGGGCTAGCGCTAGTTCCGCCTATGGAACCTATATTAGTAATTGTAAAAGTAGCGCCTTGCAATTCACGCAATTCGGTTTTAGCTGCACGTGCTTTTTCAGCCACTTTATTTATCTCAAGTGCTAAATCTAAAATTGACTTTTGGTCAACGGATTGTATGACAGGTACAATTAGTCCACGATCGGTAGCTACTGCCATACCGATATTATAATAGTGCTTAAAAACTATTTCTTCTGATCTTTCATCAAAACTAGTATTGAATTCTGGATATTTTTGCAATGTTACCGCAGCTGCTTTCATTATAAAAGCAGTCATAGTAAGTTTGGCATCATATTTTTTGACGCTTTCTGCATGCTTCTTTCTAAAGTGTTCTAGCTGTGTCACATCTGCCTCATCACAATGTGTGACATGAGGAATTTTTGACCAGCTTAATTCCATTAACTGAGCGGTTTTACGACGCAAAGATCTTACCGGTATTCTTTCAACTTGTCCGAATTTCGAAAAATCAGGTAGAGATGATTCAAGCTTAGTCGCACCGATAGCGCTTTGGGTGCTAGCTTGTGAAGATTGTTTTTGGTTCTCCACATAAGCAAGTACGTCTTCTTTTGAAATTTTTCCACCTGCACCACTTCCTTTAACTAGGTGCAGGTCTACTTTTAATTCTCTAGCTAACTGTCTAGTTGCGGGTGTGGCAATGACTGGAGCAGCTTCATTAGTCTTGTTTATAAAGCCCTGGGGAGCTGTTTGATTCTGGGATTTTGTTTCAGCGATTGACTCTTTAACAGATATTGATTCAGGTTCTTTTTTACTGCCACCAGCTTGCTCGATAGAAATCATGACACTACCAACGGTGACAATTTGTCCGTTATGTACGCTTACTTTGATTACTTTACCGGCTACAGGAGAAGGTATTTCTACCACAGCTTTATCAGTTTCAACTTCGAAGAGCGGTTGATCTTCTACTATCGATTGCCCTTCTTGTACTTTCACATTCAGGACTTCAGCTTCGTGAATTCCTTCGCCGAGATCTGGTAATTTAAACTCAAATGGCATTAATTGCCTCCATCAGAATCAAGAACTGAATAGCAAGCCATAACAACTTTGTCTGGATCAGGCAAGTAGTATTGCTCTTTTGAAAAATAAGGAAAAGGGACATCGTAACCTGTCACACGTTTTACTGGGCCTTCAAGATAAAGCAGAGCATGATCGTTAATTTGAGCAATAATTTCGCCTGCCATTCCGCATGTCCGAGGTCCTTCATGAATAATTACTGCGCGTCCAGTTTTTTTCACTGAAGTAATTATTGTATCCGTATCTAATGGAGATAAAGTGAGCAGATCGATTATTTCGCAATCTATGCTTTCTTCTTCTAACCGTTCTGCTGCCCCAATAACTGCTTGCAAGCTCGCACCATAAGAGATAAGAGTAATATCCTTTCCTTGACGAATCACTTGTGCTTGTCCAAGCGGTAGGGTTTCTCTTTCGCTTGGTACTTCTTCCTTAAATAAACGATAAATAGCTTTAGGTTCATAATATATAACTGGATTCGGATCGGCAATCGCAGATAACAACAAGGCTCTGGCATTGCGCGGACCAGACGGAATAATCAATTTTAAACCAGGAGTATGGGCATAAATTGCCTCCTTACTTTCTGAATGATGTTCAGGAGCCCTAATGCCGCCACCATAGGGAGCCCTCATTACCAATGGTACTGTTATTCTGCCTCTTGTTCGATTACGAAAACGAGCAGCATGACTTTCCATTTGCTGATAGCCATAATAATCAAAGCCTGCAAATTGTATTTCACAGACAGGCTTTAATCCATAAATAGCAATACCGATTGCTGTTCCGATAATCCCAGATTCAGCTAAAGGTGTGTCGAGAACTCTTTTTTCACCAAATTTAGCGACTAATCCCTCAGTGATACGGAATACGCCATCGTCACGACCAACATCTTCACCCATCACAATGACACGTTCGTCTAATTCCATTGCTTCGTGCAAGGCAAGATTAATAGCTTTTGCCATGTTCATTTCAGGCATATCAGCTCTCACCTCGCTTTCGAGGATTTTTTTTATAGTCTAAATATTGAGCCAATTCTTCTTTTTGTCTCTGGATACAAGGAGGGATTTCCGAGTAAACATAATCGAACATATGCAAAGGATCATTAATCTCAGGTTTTTTGATTATAGCTTCTTCATTCTCTACTGACTCTTTAATTATGGTAGCTATATCTTCTTCTAATTCTTCTTCTATTGATTTTGAAAGTATTTTATTGTCGTACAAATATTGTTTAAAGCGTACAAGCGGATCACGTTTTTGCCAAATGGAGACTTCTTCCTCACTGCGATAGCGTTTAGGATCATCGGCTGTTGTATGTGGTGTTAAGCGATAAGTAACAGCTTCAATAAGTGTCGGACCTCTACCATCACGAGCACGAGACACAGCCTCTTTAACGGAAGAATACACTGCCAAAATATCATTTCCGTCAACTCTTATACCAGGCATTCCATAAGCTATTGCTCTTTGGGCGATAGTTTGTGCTTTCATCTGTTTGCTCAAAGGAACCGAGATTGCATACTGATTATTAACACAAATAAAAATCACTGGGGCATTGAATACACTGGCAAAATTCATAGCCTCATGACAATCGCCTTCAGAGGCCGCTCCATCACCAAAGAAAACGCAAACAACTTTTTTGTCATCTTTAATGTTAATTGCCATACCAATACCCACAGCATGCAAAAGCTGGGAAGAAATTGGCACACAAAAAGGCAAATCATTTATATTTTCAGGAACACTGGCGCCTTCTTCATAGCCATTCCAATACAACAAAAATTTTTCAGGCGGCCAGCCGCGATAGAGCATTCCTGCTAATTCACGATAATAGGGAATAAACCAATCACTTTTTTCAATGGCAAAAGCCACACCTAAGCTGATTGCCTCATGTCCAGTACATTGGGCAAAGGTGGACAGTCTGCCCTGACGCTGAAGAATCAACATCCGTTCATCTAAGCGTCTGCCATAGAGCATATATCTATAAAGAGTTTCCAGGTCTTGTCGGCTCAACTTAGGCTCTAGACTAGTATCGACTTTATTGTGTTCGTCTAATATAGAAAGGTAATCAATTTTGTCGGTAAGTTGTATTGGCGTTCTTGGCATTTAATAGCCCCATAGGGTCGATTGCTCTATTATTGTATTGCTTTGGCAGATAATTGATCAAAGCAATGAATCCAAAAAGAAGAAATATAGCTTTTACCAGCAAGGGTAAGTAAACAGGAAGTAAACACGCTCAAATCATATATACATACGCTATAAATGATCGCTCTTCATAGAATATGACTGCGGATAAGAAAAATCTGAATATTCAATATACACAAGCTCAGCATAAGGCTAAGCCAGATTGGCTTAAAGTGAGGTTGCCCACTGGCGAGCGTTATCAAGCTATAAAAACAATTGTTGATAAGAATAATCTGCATACTGTTTGCGAGTCAGCGGCATGTCCAAATCGCGGTGAATGCTGGAATCTTGGCACAGCAACATTCATGATTTTAGGAAATATTTGCACTCGGAGCTGCGGATTTTGTAATGTACAGACGGGCAGACCGAATGAACTTGATTTAGGAGAACCCATACGGGTAGCACAGGCTGTAGAAAAAATGAATCTTAAATATGTTGTGATTACATCAGTTAATCGCGATGAGCTAAAAGATGGTGGTGCTAGCATTTGGGCCGAAACGATTAGAGAAATCAAGAAAGCAAACAAATCAATTAAAGTGGAAATATTAATACCGGATTTTGCGGGCAACTGGGATTCACTATATACGGTGCTTGAAGCAGGGCCCAATGTTGTAAACCACAATATAGAAACAGTGCCACGTCTGTACAAACATGTACGGCCACAAGCGACTTTCGAACGTAGTCTTGAATTACTTGCGCTTGCAAAAAGAAAAGGATTTACAACCAAATCTGGGGTAATGCTTGGATTAGGGGAAACAGAAAAAGAAGTTATATCAGTGATGGAAAAATGGCATGAAGTTCAATGCGATATTATTACCATCGGTCAATACATGCAACCTACTAAAAATCACTTAGAAGTAACCACCTATGTAGACCCGGAAGTATTCAACAAATTGGCAGCCATTGGCATACAAATGGGCTTCAAAAAAGTATTTTCAGGCCCGCTAGTGCGAAGTAGTTATCATGCTCATGAACAAAGCGCAGTGATGCTGCAATAGAGTTTATGCTTTTGTCACGGATACAGACAAGATCATATTTTGCAATCGTCCTACGCTTGCTGCGATACGCTTTGGCGCATTAATCATGTCTTGTCCATTGGTTTGTTCTAGGACAAGAATATAGTTTTTATTATTGTCATCTATACTTGTTACAGACAATTTGCGCAAGAATTCGGGCAGTCCCAGTCCCAGCATTTTAGCCGCCGCTTCTTTGGCTGACCACATCCTCTTTGTCAATAATGATCTCTGTTCAGGTGAGTAATGTTCAATCTTATTTCGTTCACTAGTGCTAAGAATAAATTCGTCCAAATGATCATCTATGTCTTCCGATTCAAGATCTATTCCTATAGACGCAAATATCGAATTATCTGCAGCAATCCCTATCGCTCTGCCATTCTTATGAGTTATGGATATTACAGGATATTGTGCTAAATGGATGTTACTAACCCTAACTATATGTGGCTTACCTGAAGGTTGAGTACCAATTTCAATATCTTTAGCATTAATTATGATGTTAAATCGTCTGCGAAAAAATGCTTTTATGCTGTCTTTTGTCGCTATACGTCCAGATAGCCACTGCTTACGTTTGATAAAATTGCCAAACGAATTAAAAGTCTCAAGTTCTGAATAGTTGAGTTTTGATTGCGCAAATAGCAAAAGAGCTGGGTCATCACAAGGTAATAATTCTTCCAACAACTCTCGGCATACAATGGCTTGATCGTCTTCCACGTGATCAACGATATGAGATATTGGTACTTCTTGACTTAGATAGCCGGCATCGATAAGTGCTTGCCCTTCCTGCAAATACAACATGACTTCTTCTTCCAATTTTTCTAACTGTTGTTTGAATGATTCTGTTATTTCAGCAATATTGAGCGAAGGCTCGATTGGCACGGTGAATGTGTCGGCTAGTTTCTTCGCTCTCGTTGCTTGAACAATTGAATTTTCCAGGAAAGAAATCAATTGGGCCGATCGTCTTTGGTAGAGATAAGCAAGATCCATATCTATATTATTCACGTATAGAGCAGCCAAAATATTTTGTAATTGGGTGACAGCCGGTCTGTCAGCTAAATTTGCTGCTAAAGATAAGTGTGGACGAGATTGCAGCGTTTCAGAAATCATAGGCGCCAAATTTCCTCTTGGTCCTACTTCAACAAATATTTTCACCTTGTCCGAGTATAGAGCTTCAATACTTTCCTTAAACAGTATAGGTTTACTGAATAAGTCGGTGGTCATTTGTCGTATTTGTTCGGGCTTTGCCGGATATTGTTGTGCTAAGGAACATGACCAAGATTCCACCAACGGACGGCCAATTTCTAAAGCCTGAATATCTGGATTATTAGCTGCCACCACTCCTGCTACCAGCGAAGTGTGATACGGTATAGCGAATGGCAAGAAGTCGGCTGAAATATTGTTGCTCTCAAATATTCTCACCAAAGCATTTATGGAATCTCTATCACCAGTAACAATTAGCTGCTTAGAGGATAGATCTGCGCTTAGGTGCACTTTGCCATCAAACTGTTCCAAGTCACTTTTCACTGCAGCCAGAGATGCATTTATTTTTAAAGAACGCAGATTCACTATTTTGTTCATAGGGAGAGCACGTACTATGCCCGTACTTAAATGATAGAACAATGGCGCCGCCTTCATTATGTCTATAGCTCCAGACATAGTAAGAGCAGCAAATTCACCAGTACTGCATCCTAATAAAATGTCAGGGATTATCTCCAAATTGAGCAAAAGAGTAAATATTGCCCACTCTGCCATCAGTACAGCAACTACCGCTGAATCCATCATAGCTAACGAAGCGGGTGTTTCTTTTGGGGTTCTATTATTTGGATCTAAGCGCGCAAAAATGCGATCGCTTGGTTTTATCTGATCTCCAGCCAAAACTGCTATTTCATCAATAAAATCAAAGATTGCTCTAATTTCAGGAAAATGCAAACAAAGATCTAAAAGCATATTCGGATAAGCCGCACCTAGTCCAGGTAAAACAAAAGCCAATTTGCTTTGCTTGTTTAGATCCTCCGTACCACCGAAAGTTTCACTCCAAAAAATATCGTTTTTATGGTTGTGCAAACCAACATTAGCTGTTAAGTTTTCAGCTTCAAGACATATTTCTATTGCCGTGCTAATTTTTGCAAAGAGCTCCTGGATGTCTGAGCAAACAAAAGCCATAGACATTTCGAGAGCTTCGCCATTGTTTAATGTTTTCTTGCTTAACTGAGAAGTATAGTTGTTGATGCTGAAAGATAGATCTTTCATCGATGGCTGATCTGGTGTTTTATCAAGATAAGTTTTGATAGACTCAAGATATTGAGCAAGTTCGTTCCTCGAACGTCCGACAAATGTAAAAATTTCTGATGGCCAATCAGCATATAAATTTTTCTGCTTACTCTCTCTTATATCTTCGCACTCTTCCAGCACCAAAAGATGGCTCTTTTCTTGAGATTCTATGATATGCATTCCCGCGCGGCGTAGACTAGGAATATATCCTGGTTGCGGATTCATTTGACGAAGCTGGGGATGAATTTGAGGATGAAACCATGGACGAAGACCAATATTGAAATAAAACGGTGAGTGCTCAAGCCTAATCTGGGGTGGAATATCTTCTGCTGAGAGCGGTGAAAAGACCCTTTGTTGAATATTTATAATTAAGTCAACTAAATGGGCTAGGTCATTGCGGACATTTTGATCTTGCTCATCATTAATCTTCAATGAGCACCATGATAAATTTTTTCCAGAGTTCGTATTGCTTTCGGCAAAGAACTTAGACAATTTGGCAACTTCCTCACCTAAAGATAAGGAAGGGTCTACTGACAGTATCATTGCTTCAATCGATTGAGGGGAAATTCCAGCGGATTTGTAAATAGATCCAACTTGTCCAAATTGGCTGCATTGAGTTAGGAGTGCGATAGAAGCATAAACTCGTTTTTCTTTTTTTACTGCCTCTTTTAAAGTGCGAATAAAAAAGACAGCTATGCTCTCTGGGCTATCGATAACAATTAATAGTACAGATTTGTTTTCATTTACTTTTAAATAATCAGCCGTTATTTGTAGCGCCTGCAGCGGATTAGAAACAGGTTTTTCAAAATGGTTGTCTTGATCCAGGTCAAGCTGGGAAGCAATTGTTTTTGATAAGTCCGGCTCTGTCGTTGTTTGAGCAAGAGCTGTCATACTCGATATAATGATCGTTGTATCGTTTTGATTGTCTATATCGTTACTGTATAGATCATCATTTATTGCTGCTTTTGATAGAGCAACAATTTTTGCTTTTAAATCATCATAATTAAATTCGGATTTTTCGTTGTCGAAAAGATAAGAAATGCCAGTAACAGATATACGACAGAAATTAGCTTCCTGTGTCACGTCTCCAGCACCAGATAATGTCATCCTGAAATACCAGCTTCAACAGTCATATTTTGATTAGCTAGGCGATGCAACGACTTACTACCCACGCCGGCTAATTCTTCAACAAAGATCAATAGCTCACCAGCGGTATTATATAGTGCCATGTCGCAGCGTAATTCGTTTTTAGAGCCACCCGAACGAATAATGATGTGTACAAAAATACGTTCGTTAGCAGCTAGAACAAACGGCTTATAGAATTGCAAACATTTAAAACCAGTCGGTAAAGCTGTAATGTCTAGACATTTGCGTGCCCATATACCACCTAATTGCATTGCACAATCGAACATCACAGGATCTATGATCCAATCTTCAGTCGTTTGAACATGCAGACATTTTTCAGCACTCAAGCCAGCCACCTGCCCAATGACACCTTTTTCGCCCACCATATAAATATTCTTCATCCCATGGAAGCTTTTGCCATGGAAAAGCCATTGCTTATAAATATCAGCTATAGGTGGCAGTGCTATTGGAGTACCTAAGTCTGTGTGTGTTAAGTCAAGACTTTTCTCATGGATATAACCGCTACCATTCCCATTGCCATTGTTATGGTCAGATTTGCCATTACCATTGCCAAATATTGCAGGCAATGCTATTGGCTTATCTACTTTCACCTGTTCGCCAAGTACAAAACTCGCCTTAAAATTAAGACGACGAGTTTTTGCTCCCGATAATATGGATACTGTGGCAGTAACTGCCCCTTCTTGTTTTTCTTCCTCGTGAACTACAATTGATATTTTCTTTTTGGGTACATCAAATAAGATACCAGCGGGAATATCGAGACTTTCGATCTTCTTCAACGGTAACTGAGGATAGGTTGTCTGCGCTGCTTCACACATAAGTTCCAGAGCATAGGACATAGGTAGTACAGGTACACCATCAAAAGCATGATCAAGCAAAAATGCATCTATCTGCGTATCTAGCTCTAGTACGTACTCTTTATCATTGGAATTATTGGTAAATACTTCGCTATATGCCAAACGAGCTCCACTGCTTTGGCTTTGCTCTTTGGTTGTAGATTCTGCAACCAGCAATACCTCGGCTTCTTTCTTATTCGTACAGAACATTTCATCTATGAAAGCTTCACAACCTTTCTGTACGTCGATCATTGCCCATCCGTACTGGGCAAAAATAGACTCGAGCTCAGGCTGAGCCATACCACCCTTCCACGGTCCCCACATAATTGCCGCTGCACGTCCTTGGGCCAATTTGTTGTTTGTAGCCAAGGCCAATTTGTTCAACACTTCGTTAGCAGCCACGTAGTCAGATTGCCCAGCATTACCCGTACGTCCAACTACAGAAGAGAATAAAAATAGATATTTTAGAGTCTCCAGTTTAAGGGATTGAACTAGGGTGAGAGCACTATTTACCTTAGTATCAAATACACGGGTGAAAGATGCTTTGTCTTTATCTTTTAGCAATGCATCTTCTATTACACCAGCGCCGTGGAACACCGCGTCAATAGTGCCGTGGTCACGATAGATGCTTTCAATTAGTTGCGTGAAAGAATGAGAATCTCTTACGTCTAAGCTGTGGTATTCTACTGCTTTGGCGCTATTCCTTAACTGCTCAATATTGTTTCTTATTTCTCGTTCTTTAACTACAACTTGATAGCGGTGTTCTACTTCAGGTATATTCACCGATTTACCCTCTGATTTGAGAGTTTCTATAATTTTGGCTTTTAGTTCTTTCATGGCATTTAGTCCAGCATAACGCGGATCTTCATCGCCAGACGGTAAAGAGGAGCGGCCAACAATAATTAGCTTTGGTTTGTAAAGCTTAGCCACCTGCAGTGCTATATCGGCTGTAATACCACGAGCGCCACCAGTAACAAGTACAACGGAATTCTCATTTAATGGTGCTTGGGAAAAGTCACTCTTTAAAGAGCCATCAATTATTTGCAGTCCCCATCTTTGGGAGGAACTATAACCAACTTCTATATTTCCATCATTTGTTATTGACTCATGCAAAGTTTTTGTCGCCAATTCTTTAATAGCATTGGCATTTTTGTTCTTATCGGTTTTGTCAAAATCAAAATCTATTGCCTTAAAGAATGATTCAGGCAATTCTTTGGCGGCGGTTTTGGCTAAACCAACCACAGCAGCCTGCGTGGGTGAATATGCATATGCAGCGCTTAAATCATGTCCAAATTTACCACCCATATTGGTAACAGTAACGACTCGTTGCTCAGTTTTATTTTCAGTAGAATTAAGAGCGAGGTATTTAAGCAAATGCAGCAAACTAATCGCACTAGAACGATTTGCTTGCGCTTCATTTTCTGCAAAAGATTGCATATGGAATAACATACTAATTTTGCCATATTTTTCTTGCAAACTATCCAGGGATTCTTGCACCGCTTCAAAGTTTTGCAGATCAAGATTATAGTGAGCAACTACTCCATTTACTGGCTCAATTACTGCTCGCGACTCCAAAGAATTTTTGAGCACTATAGGCATAAGTCCATGTTTTACCAATAGCGTCGCTAGTGACTCTGCTAGGGTTGCTGTATCTGCTGTTATCAAAACAAGTGGACCAAGCATTTTTATGGCTGCTAAACGTATAGCAATTTCTTTGTCGCTCAAGTTTTGCGTAGGAAGTGAAATACTAGAAACAACTCCGCGTTTAACTACACTGTGATTGCCGTTGGTTGTTACAGTCGTGCTATCAGCTAGAGCAAGGGGACGGGCGCTATCGTACTTACCATTTCCATTAGATCCACTCGACTCTATATGTGTCAGTTCTTTTCCAAAAAAACCATTATTATTGATGTCTATCAAAGAAGAATTGGTTTGTTCTTGATTTGCTCGCAACCAATCGATAATACTTTGTAGTGTTTTTGCCCCAGCTAGTTCTTCAATCCCGGACTCAAGTTGTTTTTGTTTTGCTTCAGGCAGGACACGACGAAATTTATTCAAAATCTCGACACGTTTAATAGAATCAATCCCCAAATCAGCTTCTAAATCCAGGCTGGGATCGATCATATCAACTGGATACCCTGTACGCTCAGCAACAATTTCAAGCAAAGTACCTACTAATTGTTCAGTGTCTGTTTCAGGTAAGGGAGCAGCATCGACCAAGATAGGGGTATCATTTGGGGGCTCATTGTTAGTTGTAAAAGTTTTTGTTTCGTTTGGAAGGTACGCATTTGCAGCAGGCTGCGTATGCTCGCTAGCAATCACTTGGGGAGGAAGCATAACCTGTTCAGCCGATAGCGCTTCGCCTCTTTGACTGTCCAAATAGGCAAGCATAACGCGCTGTTGAGTTTCAAGGAAACTATTGGCCATCTGTTGCATGCTTTCTTGAAATTGCAACATTATCTCACTGACTTCAGTAGTGTTGGCGTTTAAACGAGAACTGGTTTTGTATTCGTTTGCAGCCGAGTTTGTCTGCTTGTATCCGTTATTTTTCAATGTTATGTTGTTCCGTACCATGTTGCCTGTCTTTAAATTGTCGAGATTCTGCCCATTAGAACTCAATGAACTGTTATTTATAGTAAAAGCTTTTGACTTCGTGACAGTAAGATCTTGTGACTTTTCTGGCTTAGAAGCTTGCCCCTTGAGCCTCGCTTTAGAGCTGTTCACTAAATAAAGCAATTTTTTACCGATTTCGTTTTTAGGGGACTCAAGCCCTTGCCTGAGAGCAAAAAAACGATTTCGATAAAGTCTTTCAAAATCCACTCTCACGCCAGAAACAACAAGTTGAGCAAGGGCATGCAAGAGGCTTATTATGCCATCGCGTCCTTGTCTATCCATTGAAATACAAATTGCATCAGTCCCTTCCAAAATCGACTGAGTCAAGTTCGTTAAAACACTTCCGGGACCAACTTCGAGAAAAATTCTTGCGCCGGCAGAATACATATTATTTATTTGTCTAACGAAATCGACTGGTTCTACAGTGTGATTTTTGAGTATATCGGCTATCTTTGCATCTGATGCGTATTTTTCGCCTTGCACGTTAGAATAGACATCCAAATTCCCTTTATGCAATGGTATTTCTTTTAAGACATCTTTTAGCTTTTCTGAAGCGGATCGCATAGATTTGGTATGAAAAGCTTGTGATACAGGAATACGACGAGCAGCCAATTGTTTTGCTTGCAACATAGAAATTGCTTGCTCGATATCATCTATCCCACCAGCAATTACGGTTTGTGTCGGACTATTTAAATTTGCAATAGATACATTTTCAGGCAAGAACTGCATAAGTGAAGCAAGATCTTTACCTGAACATGCTACTGCGGCCATAGCTCCGCCAAATCCCTGTCCATTACTAGATTGTCCTAAAATCTCGCCTCTTTGCTTGGAAATATTCATTAGGCTAGCGAAATCAAAATAGCCAGCAGCACATAGTGCAACATATTCGCCATAACTATGTCCTGCCACCATGTCTGGTTTAATGGCCAGGGATGATAAAAGTGATTTAGCTGCAATATTAGCAGCACCAAGTGCAGATTGGGCAATTCTAGTATCCGTTAATGATTCTCTGGCTGCTAATTCTTCTTCCTTACTAAAGCTAGGCGGGGGAAATATATAATGAGAAAGTGACTTGTCTAATTTATTAGCAAGGACATCATTAGCCTCAGAAAAGGTATCCTGCACCTCTGTAAATCTCATTGCCAACTGGGATAGCATCCCAGGATATTGGGATCCTTGTCCTGGAAATAAAAACGCTAACTTGTTTTGAACAAGATTATTTAGCGATTGTGCACGATAATAAATACCGCGTGGATCTTTAAATTCATCTTTAGTTTCAGTTTGAGCAATCTCTTTAGCCCGCGCTATTTTTTCATCCAAATCACTCAGGGACGAAGCGACTAAAGCAATACAATATCTTTTCTGCTGTTCAGTTGTTTCTTCTTCATTAGTAGAGTTGGATAACTTGTTGCTTATACCTGATTTGGAATATTGCCCATGGTGTTCGCAATCTCTTAAATATTGCCAGTAAGCAAGCCTGGCCAACGATACTTCAGACGACACTGAACTGTCTTGCAGCTTCTTCACTTTATCAGCACAAGCACTCATAGATCTAACAATTTCGCTAACGCTTGCACCTGTAAATACAAACAGTTCAGCGGGCATAAGAGGATCTTCTTGCACTTCAGTCAATAATGACGTCGAAGGAACATATTCTTCTAGCACAGCGTGAAAATTCGTGCCACCAAAACCAAAGGCGCTGACCCCAGCCCGTCTTATATTGTCCTTATTCTCTTGCTTGTTTGGCAATATCCATGGACGACTTTCAGTATTAATATAGAAAGGACCATTTTCAAAATGGCAGGCGGGATTAGGCGTTTTTACTCCTATGGTAGGAGGAAGGATCTTGTGATGAAGGGCTTTAGCTACTTTGATCATAGACGCCAATCCAGCAGTAGCCTTGGTATGACCAATCATAGTTTTTACAGATCCAATTGCACATGAGCGAGGGAATGCTTTTGAATGTTCAAAAATTTGTTTGAGCGCCTCTACCTCAGCTCTGTCACCAGCCACGGTACCAGTACCATGAGCCTCGACTAAAGTAACTGTACTTGGACTAACGCCTGCATCTTCATATGCTCTGCGCAAAGCTTTTATCTGACCAGCTGGTCGTGGCGCGGTTAAACTGAGATCGCGACCATCACTCGATCCACCAATACCTTTAATAACCGCATAAATGCGATCCCCATCTCTTTCGGCATCGCTCAATCTCTTAAGGACCAACATTGCCATGCCTTCACTGATAACAATACCGTCTGCACCGGCGTCAAAAGTTTTGCAATGACCGTCGGCCGAGAAAGCATGAGTCTTGCTAAAACTCAAATAGTCTCCAGGCTGGTTATGAGTATCAGTCGATGCCAAAAATACAACATCACTGTTGCCGGTACGTAGCTCCGCCACACTGGTATATAAAGCAGCAAGAGAAGAAGCACAGGCCGCATCAATAGAGAAGTTCACGCCACCTAAATCGAATCTGTTAGCGACACGACCGGCAGTAACATTACCTAGATAGCCAGCAAATGAATCTTCTGTCCACTCAGGTAATACTTCCTCCAACTCTTGTTTCAAAGTCGGATCAAGATGAGCCAATTTCCAACCCAGCATTGAGCGCAAAGAATATAGTGCGGTAATAGGACCATGTCCAGCATTGGCCAAAATTACTGAAGTTTTTTCGCGAGGAAAAGGCTTCTTGTCATAACCTGCATCTTTCAAAGCAGCATCAGTTACTTCCAGCAGCAAAATTTGCATTGGATCGATAGAAGCCAAACTGCTAGGTGGAATTCCATATTTTGTCGGATCAAATTCTATATCTTCTAAAAAGCCACCCCATTTAGAATATATTTTGTCGCGAGCCAGAGGATCTGGATCATAATAGTTGCGCCAATCCCATTGTGAAAGAGGGACTTCTTCGATTGCATCAACTTTGTTCAGTATATTAGACCAATAGGTTTCGATGTTATTTGCCTTTGGCAACAAGCAAGACATACCAACAATAGCTATGGGCTCGCGCTCTTCTCTTGAAGAACTAGCCTTGATTGTCGCTGGCGCATTTTGTTTTTCTTCTAGATCAACACTAGGCAGAGCATCTATTAGTTCGGTGCCTCCTTTAGAAACATTTTCATGCAATTGACTTATAGTAAAAGTGTTCTTGTGCAAGCCGGCTATTTGACCAATCATATACATGCCATGCTGCCATTGCACTTCTTCTGGTGCTTGATGTAAATCGTTCGCCTTTTGCTTGTTGCTCGAACTATCTTCAACTTGAGTCAACTCGGCAATTACTTTGTCTTTATTAGATCGGACTTGTTGTAGTTCCGCTGGTCCTGTTAGTTCAGAAAGACTATCTTTTCTTATCAAGCCCTTGCTGGCTAAACGCAGCCGCCCAAGATTCATCAACTCCAGTTCTTCTCTGATTTCTTCTTTGCTGGTTCCACTTTGAACTAAATCCTCACGTTTTTGATCAAAGGCTGCTTTATAGGGAGAATTTACGCAACGGATAGCATGACCGGGTCCGGTTTCTAATAAAACTGTTTGTTCGCACCCAAGTGCAGCTTGTTGAAATTTTTCTATTACTGCACCAGAATTCACAACTTCATTGGTGAATAAATAGGCTGTGCCCATTAGAACACCAATACGTACTCCTCGAGCAGCTAAAGAAGCCGCCATCACGGCAACAGCTGCCGCCGATCGATCATCATGAATACCGCCAGCAAAAATTACATGATATGCAGAAGCATTTTCACGAGCGCTTATATTCTCAAGTAAATGTTCAATCATTGTTTCCCACAAAACAAAGCTTGATCTAGGTCCGATATGACCGCCACATTCTTTACCTTCAAAAATAAATCGTTTTGAACCCATTTCCATAAATGAATCTAAAAGCAGTGGGGATGGCACATGAAGGTATGTCTTTATACCCAGGTCTTCGAGCTGTTTAGCTTGATCTGGTCTACCGCCGGCAATTAGAACATAAGGCGGTCTATATTTTTCCAACACCGCCATTTGTTCAAGTCTAAGTTCGTTGGGTACAAATCCTAAAATACCAACACCCCAGGACTGCTCTTTCAATAAATCTTTTGCGGCGTTAACTAAGCTATCAGCTTCAGATCCACGCATTAAAGCGAGGGCCAAAAATGGCAAGCCACCTGCATCTGCTACATTCTTTGCAAACTCAGCTTTATCGCTAACTCGTGTCATTGCTCCTTGCACAATAGGATAAAGGGTGCCGTGCGACTCAGCAAGCGCTGACTGGGGAGCTAAAGGTTTAAATCTGCGACACAGAGCTATATGTTCTTGAACAGAATTATCTATAGCCTGCAAAATTCCTGCTACAGATAAATATCGGCTCGCTAATGTACGAGCAAAGGCAACATCTTGTCCTAACGGAATGATCCAGTCAGAGAATTCATTTTCTTTATTATGTTTACTGAGTTGATCATACACCGGCAGCAAAGACTGAGCCTGATTTTTATTTGCTATATAAAAACCGGAAAATTGATCAGTGTTGGAAGGAATGCTGTGAAAAGATCTTGAATAGACTCGTAATCCAAGCTTGTCCTCTGTATTGTCCTTGTCCTGCCTGTTATTTTTGTCATCGTCTTTATGAGAACTTGAGGGCAAGGACAAAATATGCGTTTCAGTGCCATCAAATTGCTCTATTTTTGCTTTCAAAGTAATGGGTAGTTGAGATTCTTTAGTCAACAGCAATTGAGAATCAAGTACTACACCAGCTGCCCCCGCTATAGCGCACGCACCGGCTGTATGAAGGCCAATTCCACCCCACACATACACCGGCAATTTGCTCTCTTTTATACATTCTTGCATCAGCACAAAAGCGGTAGTTTCACCAATTAAGCCGGAGGCTTCCTGTCCTTTAGCAACCAGCCCCTCGACCGAAAGACTTTGCACTAATCTGGCTTCGGCAATAGATATAGCCTCAATAAATATTCTTACATTGGCTTTTTTTTGTTTTTCGCCAGGAAGAGATTTGAGTTCATTGATCAGTTGGGCTGTTTTCGGCGAACTCAATTGCTTGATTCGACTGAATTGATCTGGCACCAAGATGATCGTCAAAGAATTATTTTCACCAATTTCGTGCTCAGTGACAGTTTTTAAATTACTGAGAAATTCATCAATTTGACCCATAGCAAGACGTACGCCTTGTCTATGTTTTAACGCCCAGAGAATGAGGTCATTAACATTAGCCGGAAAATCTACAAAAGCTAAGTTAATGATGCCTAAATAACCAGACTGAGCTGCAGCGCTGGCAATAGGAAAGCTAGCCTTTAAATCCTGCTTTTTTTTGGCAGATCGGTCTAGCACCACATATGGTGACGAATCAATAGCGAGAATTTCAAATGATGACATCGAGTTCAATACCTTAGGTAGCGGGCACTGCCGGTTATCAAGCATTGGTTGTTATAAGGCCGCTTTTGCCTTACCGGGAGAGAAATTGGTCGCTCAGAGACATTACTGTCTGAAAACCAAACGACATTCAAGAAAGTATATAAGAGCCGGCCGTTTGTGCCATTGGAGAGTTTTTAGGATAAATTGATAAATTTATGTTGACTTGTGGAATTTTTCTGTCCCAGCTAGCTCTGTGGGCAATTAAACGACTACAGTTTCTTCAGGACTTCTTAATTCATAATTTATTCCTCGCCAACGTATACGGTTAGTAAGCACGGAATATAGCGTTAGAACAGGCAAAACTATATGCGCCAAGGGCACAATTATTGCTGATTGCCACAGTAAGTTTTTATAAGCTTTTTCAAATTCAAGCTGTTGTTTTGGGCTTCGCCCGGCTTCCTGCCCAAGTAATTCGCGCCAGAGCCAATGCGATTGGAATAAGAAATAAATCTCTACAACCAGCAAAAGAGAAGCTGACAATAAAACTGGTAAAAACTTGTAAACATGTAAAAAGACTATGCCAAAAGCTAATGTCAAAACTACTCCTAACCAAAGAGACATAACAAAAGCTCGGATAACTCCCATAAGCCAAAGGGCCGGGTAGTAAACTTTTGTCAAAATCAACTGACGATTAGTCCATTCCAAAACTTCTGGCCAGGATGCATCGCCATGGCTTACAACCAAGCATTGCGGTACAAAATGGACCCTCAGACCTAATCTCTTGACAGCTGTTGTCATAGATAGATCGTCGTCAGCTGCTTTATCCCAAACTTGCATAATATGTGCTTCGTCAAAGGTTTCACGTCTAATTGCCATGGCGCCCCCCCAGGCAAAGGCAAACTTTTCGCTAGCTAATTCCCAGGCTGACAATCTATTCCAGAGCGAACGAATCAGCGCCGGAAAGCTAAACTTAGACGGCAAATAAAAGCGATATCCGGTTGTGATGCCTATCTTTTTATCTTGTAAAGGTGTTACAAGTTGCGCCAAGAAATCTTCTCTGGCAATAACATCCGAGTCTACAAAAGTCAGAACTTCAGTTTGAGGAGAAATATGTTTTAAAGCCTCTAATTGATTTGTTATTTTTTGGGCACGCCTATTATCTATGCCGGCAACTATCAACTTAGAGTTTATTTGAGGATTTTCTCGCATGACTTTATCTATGACCGAGTAAGCAGGATCGTCTTTACTGGCCACAGCAAATATTATTTGGAAGGCATGAGGACTGCCACCATAATTTTGTCTTATAAGTTTATGTAGATTATTTTCAAAATCCGGATCAAGTCCTTTACAGGGCAAAATGACCGCCGCCATAGGACAATAAAGATCAGCTTGATTGCTCAATTGAGCACTAACATAACGATACATGCGTTGGTAAGCAAAAGATTGATAAAAACAAATAGCAACAATAAAAATAACGATTGAAGCAATAATCATAAGTTTTATCCCAAAGCACTCCTACGAAAATGAATAAGTAAATACAAGATAAAGCAATCAGCGAAGGTAAAAATGAATATACTTCAATAATTTGACACTGAAATCTTGCCTTTGAAACAAGTCAACAAGTTAAGGTAGGAGCTTGGTGTTAAACTTGTCTGTTCTTCAAACTGCACATTTCCACCTATAAAAGGCACTCAATGTTTCGCAATATTCTTTACAAAGCTTTTGGTTTACTTGGCAGCAGCAAGGCCAAATTATTTGAAGAATCATCTTTGGATTGCGAAAAGAGTCAGTTAAAGCGACTGCTAAATATAGTAAATGACAATAGCAAAAGTCTCTATGGAAGAGAACATGGTTTTTCTTCAATAAAAACTTTTTCCGATTTTAAAAAAGCAGTTCCGATTACTACTTACGAAAATTTGCTTCCCTATATTAGTCGTTCCATGGAAGGGGAAGAGGCAATTCTCACTGAGGAAACCCCCTTTATGTTTGCCACCACAAGTGGCACCATAGGAAACCGTAAGTATATACCCATAACTAAGTCGTATATGGAAGAATTTCGACAGGCTTCGGTTGTGTCTGGATTTCACTTGCTAAAGAATTATCCGGGTATTTCCAAGGGTGTTGTGCTTAGCATTTTTTCTACAGCTCAAGAAGCTCAAACCAAAGGCGGCATCCCTTATGGAGCAATTTCAGGCAGATTATATTTAGATGAACCTAGTTTGATAAAAAAGCATATTTCTCCCATACCGTATGAAGTATTTTTGATTCCCGACTATGAAAGTCGCTATTACACTATTTTGCGCTGCGCACTGATGTTGCCGATTTCATGCATATATACACTCAATCCAAGCACTATCATCCTTTTAGCAAAAACACTGGAAAATAAAGCTAGCAGGTTAATTGATGATATTGCCAGCGGAAAAATCACTACAGATGTTGAGATTGATGCACAAACTAAAACTGCCCTAGCTCCTTTTTTAAAACCAAATCTTGAGCGGGCACATTTTCTCGAAAAACTGCTGCAGCAACAACAATTTAAGCCGCATAAAATATGGCCCGAACTAGCCGTTATTTCTTGCTGGACCAAAGCTGCAGCTTCGTTCTATCTACAAGACTTTCCACTATATTTTGGTGATACACCAGTGTGTGACATTACTTATGGGGCGAGCGAAGGACGCGGCACAGTATATTTGGGACCTCAGTCCCAGTGTCTAGCTGTCCGTTCTCATTTTTATGAGTTCATCGAAGAAGATGATATTGAAAAAGACAATCCAGATACCTTGGCAGCTTGGGAATTGGAGACAGATAAGAAGTACTATATTCTCTTCACTACTTCAGGCGGACTCTATCGCTATAACTTAAGCGATGTAGTAAAGGTGGTGGGTTGGCATCACAGCACACCGCTTCTCGAATTCTTACACAAAGGTAGCAATATTTGTTCTTTTACTGGCGAGAAAATAACTGAAGCACAGGTCACACAAGCAGTACTTTCATGTACAAAAATGTTAGATCTCAAAGCTAATTTTTTCACCGTTATACCGGAATTTAGTCCAAGTCCACACTATCAGTTATGGATAGAATTCGATCATTATCCTCTTAACGAAAAGATTCAGCTATTGTCCCGCAATCTGGATAGAGCAATCGCTCGAAATAATTGCGAATACGAAACAAAACGAGATTCTTCAAGATTGGGCGCAATTACTATAAGTCTACTCAAACCGGGTACCTATAGAGAATTACGAAAAGCTCTGGTAGCAGAAGGCACACCCGATGCGCAAATTAAGATCTCCCACTTAAATCCGAAAGCAGAAATCAAAAAGAAATTGCTTGGACAGATATTAGTAAAGGTGGGTGGCTAATAGTTTGAGCTCATTGAATACCAATGAGATTTTTTATTCCATAAAGCAATAGGTTAGGATTGGTTTTCAGACGACGTTTGCAATACGGAGCAGCAACTTCGTCTGAGCCAAAGGGAAGATAGAGGCGGACAATGACACCAGACCGCTCGAGCGACTCTAAATATAGTTGGTCTGCCATATTATCATTGACTGCCTTCCATTGATCAAAATATTGCCCACAAGCTAAAGCCTTGAGAAGCTTTATTCTTGGGACGCCGAATAAAAATTGGGTCTCAAATCGACTAGAATTTATACGCAAAGGTATAGCAACTTCTGAAAAAAACTTTCTAATATAGGTTTCATCGTGCGTAGCCAGCTCTAAATAAGCACCTTTTTCAAGTAGTAGTCGTCCATATGTGATAAGCAATTGTTTAATCTGCTTTTTATCTTGATACGCAACTTCTGGATTTTCTTGATATATTCCAGTAACAAGACGCACACGGGCTCTACCATCAAAACGATTCAGATCTTTTTCTGTGCGAAGCAGTCGTGATTGCAGAACAGTGCCGAGATTAGTATAGCCAGAATTCAACAAAGAAAAGTAGCTATCGAGATGAAAATCGGTCCAACGAGAATCTTCTGCTTCTAGAGTCAAAGACACCCCACGCTTAAAAGCATACTTTACTACGCGTTCAATTCTTTTATATCCATCCTCAAAACCATTGCCGGATGGCATTGCCTGTGTCGATTCGCAAACGCAAAACATTGAAGGTTTAAAAGAGATCGTCAATTGTTTTTGTTTTTCTTGTGCCGGAAGAGGATCTTCACTAACCATGTCAATTACTCTAATGTACGTATCTACATAGTTTTGACATTGTTCAGCAGAGCTGGCTGATTCTCCTAAGATATCCAGAGTGCTGGTAAATTTACTTTCTCTAAAAAGATTGTGGGCAAGGGACATGGATTCAATTTCATCTTTACCAGCCATGTATCTGGAGGCAAGACTGAGTATAAGTTTGGCTGGTAGCAAATCGATAGCTGTTAGCACTGTTTTTCCTAATCGCTAGTGTTCACCTTTAGATCAATGAACTTTAGAAAGTTGACTCGTTTACCGTAATTAGAAAGAGCAGTTTCTACATCTCCAGGTAAACGTGATACTGCTATGACAATACAATATCCCTTGTCCTCCGGTATTTTGAAAGATATGATTCGGCAATCGCGAATTGCTGTAGTCATAAACTCAGATCGCCCCGAGGATAAATAGCGGACCGAATGTGAGAAAGGCGTAACTGTATCACTCTTTTTGCTCCGAGCAAGCATTTTCCCCAATGTCAGAATATCCCTCTCTTTAAGACTTACATTAGGCGTTAAAACAGTTATTATTACGTCCACTTTATTTGCATTGCGTGAACCAGCATAAACATCTGCAATCAAACCATGTGACTTGTAGTGTGTCCAGGTCAAATCGTCCCGTCCATTAGGTGATTGAAATTCTGCAGCTCCTCCATATAGTTTATCGAAAACATAAAAATCATCGCCAACACTAGGGCTATCTTTAGGTAAGTTAGTATCTGCGGGTTTCGTTTTTACTATTTTACTTTTGCTTTGCCTATCTGAAGGCTTATGCGGTTTGCCACCATTTGCGGTATTATTTAATCCATGCAGAGCTGGCTCTTCTGCACCTGATTCCTCTAGCATGTTTGGTGCTTCTGTATTGACGCCATGCTTAAGCAAAGGACTGCGTCCAGCCAAAGAAACAAGCTGAGCTTGAGCTTCTTCATCAGTCATAGTAACTTGAGTTAAGTGTCCTATATATAAATCTTCTGCTCCGGCATCACTTAATCGACACATTGCCTTACATTCAATTGCAGGCCATAAACTACTGTCGATGGGTAATTCGTAACTTCTTGGTCCGCGCAACACTACAGCAAATCTTTCATGATTGCGAATAGGTGCTCTTTTATATTCTCTAGCAACTGTAACGTCGCCAGTGCGCAAATCGGTAAATCTACCTTGAAAAGGAATTTCACCCCCTAATCGAGCATTGAGACTTGTACTGCTAGTTGAGCTGGACTCAGCACCAGTAATAGGGCATCCCGTAATATTTTCAAGAAAAAGGGTCATGGCTGGATGATAACCGACAGCATCATGAGACCACCAAGTTATACAAGCTAATACAGAAAAACTATGTTTATCTTCCTCGCTAATACCTCTTAAGTTAGGTTCACTCGTGTTCGGGGTCGATTTGTTATAGGCAGCATCAGCACAAGCAGAAAATTGAAAATTGAAACACATTATGCTGAGCGACAAACAAAACGCAGATAATAAACGCAAATTCATTAGCTATTCACCCACAGTTGCTTATTACTAAAAGTCTCATAATTATATTTAGTTGCATAATTAAATCGTTTGCCAGTTTTTAATTTATAAGCCTGAGGAACTATAGTTAACAATGCTTGAAATTCTGTATCTTTGGGCATTTGTTTTGGATCAGCAAGAACTGTTGAGTAATAATCATGTCCATTTGCTACTGCGCAACAGCGCACATATAAAAACCAATTTTTAGCAAAAGCCCCCTTATTGCCAGAATAAGCGTCCGCACCAATTTCTCTGGCAAATGATTCACCATCAAGAAGGTATAGCTTATCAGCAAGAATTTCTGCAAACTGTAATATGTCTTGAACATCAAGTTTAGCTAATTCATCAATGACAGGCGCTATGACGGCTTCATCATTACCCTGCTCTTGCCAGTCTAGTGAACTGAGCAGTTTCCAAAAATTACTTTCTTTAAAATTACTCTCTGGATATCTATGAGATTCATCACTTTCTTGCTCTTGATGAAATTGCTCTTCAGAAAGAACTAGATCTTCAGCTGCACGTGTGTGAACTTTGGGTGGATGCCATTTCACTCTGCAACCTGGCAATATGCTCTTAAGTAGTTGTGTGCCATTATGAGTTACTTTAGTATTAAACAGATATATTCTCAACAATTTTTTCAGTTTAACCAAACTCAACAAACCAGCATCTGTAACTAACGTGCTACTCAATCCCAATTGCACAAGTGACTGCAAATTATTTAGATACTCTAGACCAAGATCATCTACTTTTGTACCACTGAGCCAAATTTCTCGCAGATCAAGCAAGGGTTTAAGGTATTGCAATCCTTCAGTTCTTACCTTGCTATAACTTAATCCTATAGAATGCAAGGATTTAAGCGGAGACAAAAAAGAAAGTCCGCTATCACCAGTTGCAGTAGAAGTAAGCTCAAGAAAACGTAATCCTGTTAGATTTCGAAGATGTGCAAGTGAGGCATCACTAACCGAAGTGTGGCTAAGATCTAAAGCATATAGGTCATCCTGATCTAATTCTTCCAATGCTGCCAGACCATCAGCATCTGCTGATATCTTTAGCTTTAGTTTCACATCTGGTGGCACACTAACTTTGCCCTTCGCCTCATCTAACAATTCCCAATGAATCGGCTCGTTTTCTGGCGCAACCACCAGACCACGCACTTGTGTTAGTAGTTCCCACTCCTCCGGTTGATTTAGCGAAGCGTAATAAAGGCTTCCTATAGAGCGTTTTTGTGGGAAAGCTAATATTTTTGTTTGATCGTTAGTTGTTTTCATTGGCAATATACTTAAAATTCTCATTAGGGCATCATTGTACTTGGCAATTATTGTAACTAAACAGTTTAATACCTGACAACAATTTCAATAGGCTCAATGAAAAATCCTATCAGTGTTATGCTTACTTGTTATAAACTACGCATTAATTACAATGTATATTCAACTATATATTAGGAGACCGATCTGCACATGGACGAAATTGACGCACAGGGAAGACAACTTTTAACCGATCGACCAGCCCTAACAAAGGGTAGACTGAGCGTTTTTCGAGAAATAGAACAAGGGGATGAAGACTCAGATCCCTGGTTTCCCAGGCTCAGCATCAGCATTAAAAGAGCCGGTAGTGACGAAACATATTGGCGTTGGACTACGCATGGTCTACCAGTAGATTTTCAAGAACCACCGCCATACGGTGAAGATATTCTTCTGGAAAAATATTTTGAATTGGAGCAGCCAGCTAAATCACCGCGCGGTTTAGAAGCAGTCTTTTTATTAGAGCCGGGCGCATCTAATAGAGGAAAAGTTTTAAAATATTCAGCTTCTCTTTATTTGTATCCGGATTCTTTTGAAGATCGGGGAGTGCAGATTGGCGTCATAGATTTTACAGAAGGACTTAAAGCCACCCACGTACCTTTGTATTTCCGGGTAAATTTCCCCTGGTAGTGGAAAGCTTTGCAACACTTTATAAAAGAACAACTTTAGTAATTGGACAAATTCTGTATCTAAGGATTGTAGAATTTGCGCCCGGTGCGAGTCGAACGCACGACCAATCGGTTAAAAGCCGAGTGCTCTACCACTGAGCTATGACTCTTCATTACTTCTTAAGATCGCGTCCTATATCCGACATAAGTCTATAGAGATGCAAAGGATTTTCAGGTAGCGGCTCAAAATCGTATTGTTTGTAAAATGCCGCAGCCTTGTCATCTTTTGCATGAATAACAAAAGCCCTAAGTCCAGCTAATTTTGAGGCGCTTAGAGATCGATAAAGTGCGTCTTTCAAAAGTCCTTTCCCGAGTCCTTTCCCTTGCATCAAACGATCTACAGCCAACCGCGCTAAGATAATCACAGGAATTGCCGAATAAGCTCCAAGTCCCTTGGTTATGCGCTCAGGCGCTTGCTCTCTACTAATCGAACCGTATAACAATGTATAGTAGCCAACTACCTTATTTTTTACTATGGCAACATACGTAACTGCGCCATGGCTGCGCTGGCTTTGCAGCGCATATTTTTGAATATAGATATTGAGCGAAGCTTCACCGCAATCAAAATTACTGACCTGATGTTCGCTTTGAAGAGAACACGGCTTGTCCATTGTCTTTCCTTAGTCAAATACACCGGGTTCAGTAAGCAACTTTTTCAATTTTGGATAGTTACGAGGTGCAGCATCCAGGGCTTTGCAAAAGGCTCTCCACTCATGAGTCGATAACGTAAAATGACGTTGTTCAAGAATTATGTCTTGAGCAGCTTCAAAAGCTTGTTGTAAAACAAAATGACTGACCGTAGTTTGCTTAAGTTGTGCCGCCTGAGAAATCACCTCTTTCTGCTGAGGTGTTACTCGAATATTTAGATTGGTTTCCCGTCTTTTACGACTTAATGCACCACTCATCTTAAATTGCCTTCTATAACAATATTATGATATCACATTGTGCGCACATTGTGCGATTAAACTTTTATATGACATGCCCGTCTTAGGTTTTAAACACAAGCAATTTTCAGTGCGAGAATGTGGGCAATATTTGATTTTAAAAACGCCAATATTATTTGCATGTAAGTACTGCAATCATTTTATTAGTAAATTGTTGATATTGAACTTGTGTTATTAGCCCTTCCTTACTTGCTAAATAGCAGGATTGGCTAACTGAGCAAAAATGCACTTAATGACATCATAAAACTTGCGCCCGGTGCGAGTCGAACGCACGACCAATCGGTTAAAAGCCGAGTGCTCTACCACTGAGCTACGGGCGCAGAAGAATAGATGGGCATGGTAGCAATCCCAATACGAAAGTGTCAAGAATAACCTAAATTTCTATAAGCATATATTTCTTTTTTTACGACACGGAAAATTCTTGCCTTAATTCTATAAAGATGCAAAGTCATCTCGCTACAATTCTTGTTATCGATATAAAGAAGTTTGAAAAAGACCGACAAATATAATAGTCTTCAAGAATGAGCCCCAGTTCATTGAATAATCTGCAGCCTCAAGCTAATCAGACGCTTGGTTCAGTCAGCGAAATATTGACTGAGATTTTCGCTCGCGCTTTTGTCCAGTTGGGCTTAAAAGAAGAATTAGGCAAGGTAGTCGTTTCTGAGCGCAGAGACCTTAGTGACTATCAGTGTAATGGGGCACTGGCAGGCGCTAGAGATCTCAAACAAAATCCACGCCAGATTGCCGAAAAAATCATAGAGATAGTGAATAAAGACAAAGAACAAGAAGTATTTTCGGCGCTAACAATTGACGGTCCTGGTTTTATCAACATCAAGCTAAGTGATAAGTTTTTAATTAGCCTGGTGCGATTCTTTGCCGAAAGCAAAAAAGTTGCACCTTTGCCCAAAGATGAGCTTAAAAAGACAGTTATCGACTTTGGCGGAGCAAATATTGCCAAACCCATGCATGTTGGACATTTGCGCACAACTCTTCTAGGCGATTCGCTGCAAAAATTATGTAGCTTTTTGGGTCTAAAGGTAATTAGTGATACCCATTTGGGCGATTGGGGCACACAAATGGGTATGTTGATTGCCGAGATTAGACATAAATTTCCTGAACTTCCTTACTTTAAGCCTAATTACGAAGGACCTTATCCAACTGAATCGCCGGTAACAATAGAAGATCTAGAAAGTTTATATCCTGAAGCTAGTAAGCGCTGTCAAACTGACAAAGAGGCTATGGCGGCGGCCCTGTACGAAACAACTCAATTGCAAAAGGGTGTGCCCTATGCTCGAGCTTTATGGCAACATTTTGTAAATGTCTCTATTGCGGCTCTGAAAGACGACTTTGCAATGTTAGATGTTTATTTCGATTTATGGAAAGGTGAAAGTGATGTCCATGATCGAATCCCTAGCATTTTAGAAAAACTGAAAGCAGCCGGACACGCCGTAGTAAGCGACGGTGCGTTAATTATTCCTCTAACAGATCCTGAAGGTAAAGAAGAAATTCCACCTCTTCTTTTGGTTAAATCGGATGGGGCTTACTTATATGGCACAACCGATGTGGCTACGCTTAAGGAGCGCATTGAAGATTTGCATGCCGAACAAATTTTTCATGTAGTTGATAAAAGACAAAGTTTGCATTTTAAACAGTTATTTCTAGCCGCCAGAAAAATCGGTATGGCTCCGCCAAATATTGGGCTAGAGCATATCGCTTTTGGCACAGTCAATGGTCCTGATCGTAAACCATTCAAAACGCGCTCAGGTGGAGTAATGAAGCTCAAAGAGCTTATACATCTAGCTACTGAAGAAGCAAGGAAAAAACTGGCTGAAATGCGTGCAGCGTCTGAATATGATGCGGAAGAAAAAGAAAAAATAGCTAAAGCGGTTGGGATTGCCGCTCTTAAATATGGCGACCTGATGCATGATCATAATACAGACTATGTTTTTGATTTGGAGAAATTTTCACGTTTCGAAGGACGTACCGGTCCCTATGTTTTGTACGCAGCAGTCCGTATTAAAGCAATTTTACGCAAGGCTAAAGAACAAGAACTGGCTATCGGTCCCATTACCACCATTACCGGTATTGAGCGAGAGTTAATGCTGGAACTCTTACGAATGCCTGATATACTCTACTCGGCTTATCACAAACGTATGCCAAATTATCTTTGCGATTTTGCGTATGATATTGCTTATACTTTTAACCGCTTCTATTTGCAATGTCATATATTAAGTGAAGAGAATGAGGCATTAAGAGCTTCGTGGCTAGGTTTAAGTGATTTATGCCTGTTTGAATTGGAGACTCTTTTATACTTGCTTGGTATTTCTGTTCCTGCAAGAATGTAATACACCTCTAAAAAATGCTCTTCAATAGCTTTCAATATCTTTTATTTTTACCAAGCGTAGTTTTAGTTTACTGGCTTAGTCCTAAACGCATCCGTAATTTTCTTCTGCTTGTAGCCTGTTATGGCTTTTATATGAGTTGGAAGCCAATATATGGCTTACTCATTTTTGCCTTGACACTGCTTAATTATCTTATGGGTTTGTTTATTAGCAAATTACAGACAAATAGAAAAGTAGCTTTGTTTACAGCAGTTTCTTTGAATATTTTGACTCTTGCCTTTTTTAAGTATAGTTATTTTCTCCATGATCTTGCTGCACGCATAAGCACTATATTTGGTGCGCATGTACCCCCTCTAACATTAAATATTATTCTGCCCTTAGGCATATCCTTTTTTGTTTTTGAATTTATTCATTATGTAGTTGACGTCTATCATGGCAGCAAGCCCATAAAATCCTTTTGGGACTTTGCCTTGTTCGCCAGTTTTTTTCCCACTCAAATAGCTGGCCCCATTAAACGCTATCAAGATTTCATGCCGCAACTGGCATTGACGGGAATAAAAAAACTCAAATTAGCCACCATAGAAGAGAGCATTTACCTAATCGTATTGGGATTAGTAAAAAAGATTCTTTTTGCTGACAATTTAGGAACGGTTGTGCACAGCGCCTTTGAACATCCTGAGTTATTGAGTTCAATAGATCTATGGCTAGCGGCATATGCATTTGCATTTCAAATATATTTTGATTTTTCTGGCTACACAGATATTGCCCGAGGCTCTGCTTTATTGCTCGGTTTTAAGGTACCCATAAATTTCAATCTTCCTTATTGGGCTGATTCTATTTCTGATTTTTGGAAACGCTGGCATATATCATTATCTACATGGTTACGCGATTATCTCTATATACCTCTTGGTGGCAATAGGGGCAGTCGTCTATTTACTTACTGTAATTTGATGATAACAATGATTCTGGGTGGCATTTGGCACGGCGCAGCCATGCATTTTGCAATTTGGGGACTCTACCAAGGTTTATTGTTGGTTGCGCACAAAGAATTTAAATACTGGAGCGACAAAATTGCCTGGTTCTATAATCTTAAGCGAAGTACATTATTCCATTTATTTTCAATTGTACTTACGTTCCACGTTGTTTGTATCGGTTGGATATTTTTTCGAGCCGAAAGTGTCTCAAGCGCATTTTTGATCATAAAGCGCTTATTATTTCTATCACAATTACAAACAGTCTCAAATCCATTTGTGCTTACAATCCTAAACGACAAAGAATCAGTAGTGTTTTTGATCCTGCCTATAATCTTATTGACTCTTGTAATTGGTCAGCTTATAGGCAAGTGGCGTGACCAACCAGCAAACCCGCTTACTGCTCTCATCGTACCAACAAGAATAAAACGACTGGCCTTAGCTTGCGTCTTGGCAGTGAGCATATGTCTATTAGTTGTGTTTAGCCCTGATTATGCTCCTCAGTTTATTTACTTTCAGTTCTAGGATTGGCAAAAATGTCATCACCAATTAAAACAGATTCTATAGATAACCTTGAAACCAGCAAGTCGAAAACGACTGCTTCGCACTTGCGCTCTTTAGAACAAATAGAACAAAGCTACGCTAGTCAGGAGCTCAATGCAAGTCAAAAATCGCTGGGACGTTTAGTAAACGAAGTACTCATACTAGGACTACTAGTACTCGTTTTAATTAATTGCGCTCTTTGTCTTACACGTCCTTTTGACAATATTGATCCCGCTAAATTACCAGCTATACATACTTGGACTTGGTGGGCGACACAAGAATATTTAAGCGATACACCAACACCACCTGTAGTGCTAGTTGGTTCTTCCTTATTTATGCATTCAATATCAAGACAAGATGCTGACTTTCTTAATCAAGACTTGGACTATGTTCGTCATCATTACTCATCATATTTAGGGAGCAAATTACAAAAACGTTTTCATCTTACTAGTCAGCCTGTGTGTTTTAATTTTTCATTGCCTGGCGATCTTGTGTCAGACGACTATATGATTGTGCGAGGTTTATTAAAGGACCCGCATAAGCCAAAATATGTGATATTAGGTTTGAGTTTGAGGGATTTCATAGACAATGCTTCTCATTGTCCTGGTACAACACCTCCCTTTCGTTATCTTCGACGCTTTACTGATATCGACGACCTAGTAAATATTGCCTTTCCACTTTTTTGGCAGAGATTTGATTATTATTTTGGCAAAACTTTTTATCCCTGGGCAAAAAAATTGGACATTCAAGCATGGTGCAGTGAACAGACTAAGCTTTGGTTGGGACCACTAGCAGATAAATTGTGTTCTCCATGTATGCTCAATGAACTTGATTATCGTAAGCATGTCCCTGCTAATTTGCATTCAGAAGTAGAAGAAGGGATGGCAATAGTAAAGGCTCATATTCCATATGCTTATGAGCATAACTTTGCTGACTATAAAAGACGTTATGGCTCAGGTCAAAATTTCCAATGGATGTTTAATCTGCAGAAACAGTTTTTTGTAAAACTGGTTTCTTTAGCTAAGGAAAGGAATATTAATCTGATCATTCTCAATATGCCCCTCACTAAAGAAAATATGGATATGATGCCAGCTGGTTCGTATCAGCTTTATAGCGATCTGCTTAAAAGAGAGGCAGAACACAATGGTTTCCCCTATATAGATTTAAATAAAAATCCTATGTTTACTACAGCCGATTTTTACGATACTGCTCATATGAATAGCTCTGGCGGCAAGAAACTTTTGGATGCTATTGCTAAGTCTTCCTGCATTAGCCTTTCAGGGCCCTAAAAGCTAAATCAATGCTTAAAGGTGCGTAGGAATACGCAAAAACTGCTGTACAAGCCAGATTAAATGGATATTCTATATATACGACGCAGGGTCTCCAGCTGAGGGATTTAAGGGATTGAGTCCGTTGGGGCAGCACCAACACTGCGACCAATATTAATGTCTTGAAAATCCAATTTCAGATATTTTGGGCTCTTTGAACCAAATTTGATCTAGAATAATATGGTTTCAATAAGCAATTATCTAGAATTGACATGGCAATTTTGCAAGAGAATACAGAGAAAAAAGTTCGCGCAGTAGTCTTAGCTGCTGGCTTTGGCAAACGTATGAAATCCGATTCTTCCAAAGTGCTTCATTCTGTACTTGGCAAACCTATTATTTGGCGCCTGTTAAAGGCAATAGATGGTGTCACTAAAGAAATAGTCGATTTGGAACAAATCCATGTTGTGATTGGGCATAACGCTGAACAAGTTGAAGGATATGTCCAAGAATGTGTTAAGGCAGCACAATTTAGTTGTCCAATATTTTTTCACAAACAAGAAAACCAGCTTGGTACTGGACATGCGCTTATGTCGGCACGGGGCGCTTTGGATAATTTTGGAGGAGAAGTTTTAGTCTTACCGGGCGATACACCCTTACTTACAAGCGAAATCCTTGATTCATTGTTTTTGTCGCACAAGAAAGAAAAATCGGATTTGACCATATTGAGTACTAGACTGAGTAATCCCTATGACTATGGCAGAGTATTGCGATCAGAGCAAGGAGAAGTATTAGGAATAATAGAAGAAAAGGATGCTTCCGAAAAACAAAAACAAATAAAAGAGATTAGCGCAAGTATTTATTGTTTTAATTGGTCAGCCATTGGCGACGGGCTGAGCGCAATAAAGAATAATAATAAGCAAGGCGAATATTATCTAACTGATTTAGTTTCTTGGTCTGTAAATAAAGGGCTTAAAATTGAAGGATTCTCAATTGATGATTCTCGTATCGTAACAGGTGTCAATTCACGCTTTGACCTACAATTAGCTAATCAATATCTTAACGAAATGGTTATATATTCTCTTATGTCGCAAGCTGGCGTTACGGTGGTAGATCCAGTTTCAACCTGGATTGCTCCTGAAGTTAGTATCGACTCTGACACAGTAATTTTGCCGGGCTGCTGGCTTGTGGGAGACATTCAAATTGGCAAGTCTTGCATAGTTGGTCCTCATACCGTAATAGAAGGCAAAACTAAAATCGGGGATGAAACAAAAGTTGTGCAATCGCATTTGGAAAATTGTGAGATTGGTAATACTTGCTATGTTGGACCTTTTGCACATTTGCGAGCCGGATCAAAAATTGCCAATCAAGTACGCATCGGCAATTTTGTTGAAATCAAAAATAGTAATGTTGATTCTCTTAGTGCAGTTGGTCATTTAAGTTATATTGGCGACAGCACAATAGGTAAAGATGCAAATATTGGTGCGGGCACAATTACAGCCAACTACGACCATACTACAAAGATAAAAGCAGCTACACATATTGAAGATGGGGCATCCATAGGTAGTAACTCGGTCCTTGTTGCACCGGTAAATATCGGTAAAGAGAGCGTTATTGCAGCAGGCACAGTTATAACCAAAGATGTAGAAGCAGGCGCTCTAGCTGTGCGACGCGTCAAGCAAGAAAACATTGCTGGTTGGAGCGAAAAACGAAAACAGCAAAAGCCCAAAAAGACTTAAGTTTTTTATTTTTCTATTTCTGGAAAACTTTCTTGTGAACTGTCCGCTTGTGACATAAAACTCAGTCTTTGTCTTTCAGCATCAGCAAAAGATGAAGATTCGATTGTAATAAGCTTAACCAAATTTAGTGGCACAAGATGCTTAGAATAATCTCTTCCGTTTGGCTTATCAAAGTCCCCATACGATTCCATTTCCACATAATCGTGACCAAGCCTTAGTACTCTTCCTGTTAGTGTTGTGCCATCCGAAAAATGAAGACGCACCCATGACCGATTATCACAAAGTCTTTCGAGGCGAAGCTTAAGGTTCATAGTGTTGTCTCTCCTGATTAAGTCGAGCGCTCTGGGGCTAAATGATCTATATTTCGCCTTTCTAAAATACACCAAAAACAACAGTAGTCAAGTATTGCTCTTTTTACATAGTAGATTAAACTGACAGATGGCGAACGTTGGAAATGCCCTGCTAGCCTCGATTTCTATTAATTATTATAGCTCAATTTATAGCTGCAATCGACAATTCAAGTATGTATTAATCATCCTCCCAACATATTATTAATTCACATACGATATCGGAAGAGCAGAAACGAAAACCTACTTAAGCCAAAAAAACAAGCCAGTTAATACAAATAATCTAGAAAGCCCAGGACGTAATGGTCGAAAATAATCTCCCTGCCCACCTTGTAAAACGGATCGAAGAATTACAAGGGAGAGAAGCACCTTATATTGAGGACGAGTTTTTTTCAGAAGAAGCCTTGACTAATCTGCACTATAGAGAAGAGTTGGAACGCGCTTTTAGACTCGATCCATTGGCTTCGGTTTCTGCCTAGAGCAATAATAACAACCAAAAAGACAGATTTTTTATACATATAAGCCATCAAGAATTGCATGCAACCATCTATGCATTTTATCGACTAATGAAGTGCTGCTATATCCTCCTATCCAAGAACCCTGGGCATGAATAAAAGTAGCTAAAATAATTTGGGCTATTTCGGTTGCATCCAAATCAGATCTGAGTTCATTATTATTTTGTCCCAAAACAATAAGATCTCTGATTAGCGCATAAAACCGACTTGTGTCAGGTTTAGGATCTAATTCATCATTGATATTTATTATACGCTGAGGAAGAGCCGATGAAAGTTTTGCTGCGTGACTGACTTCAGCAACTGCTAACGATGTGTCTTCTCTAAATAAAAACTGATGAATGCGCTGTTCAAAAAACACTTTGGCAAGTTCTGGGTTTTTTTCAGTCCATGCTGCGCGTTCCAGAAAAACTTTTTCCAAAATAGGTATTACTTTGCTGCTTTTATTAAGATCAGCAAGAGCATTTTGCAAAGTATCGATGAAAGAATCTATACGCAGAGCAACTACAACTGATTCTTTAGAATCAAAATGATAATACAAAGTACCTTTGGCTAAATTAGCTATGGCTGCTATATCATCCATAGATGTATTATCATAGCCATTCTCACTAAACAAAGTTAGAGCGGCAGATAATATCTGCTTCCGTGTCAAATCATTTTTTAACTCACGTCTACTTTTAGCCATCTAAATTTTTTGACAGAGAACCAGTTTTAATATACTACAGTACAATTTTAGACTATAGTATATAAATGTTATGTTGGTTAGCTTACACAAACTGCAAAATAACCATTTATTGTTTGCCAAATCTAAAGCATTGTTGACCGGAGGTCAGTATGAAACAGTTAAAAAATTCAGCACTCGGTTTGATTGCTTCCACTATTTTTATAATAAGCGGTCCTATAGGAGCAAAAGCACAAGGAGTGCCTCTTTCTGGCGATCCTATGTCTGAAGAATCGGTAAAGGTTGACTGCCCGGTGGCTTGTGAGCCATGGCCAGAAAAACTGAGACTAACAGATGATCAAATGGAAAAATTGGTTTCACTAAAATCCGATTGCGAAATTAAAACTGCCGAGAAAAAAGCTCAATTAATGGCAGACATGAAAAAAATGATGCTACTTATGACCGAAGAAAAAACTGACAGAGATGCAATTTTGGCACTTAATGAGAAAATGAATTCATTAAAAGCCGAATTAGCTACAGCTCGTGTAAATAAAATGCTGGATGCAATGGCAATAATGACAGTAAAGCAAAAAGAACAAATTCACCATCATATGCTTGTTCATATGCTAAGCCATAATCAAACTATGGGCATGCATCATCATAGTCATGGTCATCACCATTAATAAAGTAATCTACAGAACAATCATTATTTGGATTAACCTTATACGTTCTGAAGATCAGCTAAGATGGTTTTATGGGTATTGGGTGATGGGCAAATTATGGGCACAGGGCAGCGAAAATTTAATCGCTAGTAACTACTTACTATAATTTGATTATGTGAATCTCGCTATGAGTGTAGGGCGTATTCTATTCAATATATTCTCTGTTATCACTGTATTGCTCGGACTTGCATTATTTTTTAGAAGCAATAATGCTTACTGTGCGAATGTGCAAAATGCCATTCAGGTCGCAGACAAGAATTATGCCAATATCGAAACTGTTAGCAGCTTCACAGATATAGTTCCAAGAAGTATCGCTGTTTCGGCTGATAGTCGTATATTTTTATGTTGTCCGCGAGGGCATAAAATTGAAGAACCTACCCTAGTAGAGATTAAAGACGGCAAACCAATTCCCTTTCCGGATGTTGAAACTAATAAAATCGATATAGATCATCCTGTGCAATGTTTTATATCGGCGATGGCAGCAGTTGTTGACGATAGCAATCATCTTTGGGTTCTCGATAATGGGCGCAAAGGTAGAACTCTTATATATGGAGGAGCGAAGCTTGTTGGCATTGATTTAAGCACCAACAGAATATTTAAAACTATTTTGCTAAAGAACTATGTATTGTCACCAGATATAGTACTATACGATTTAGAGATAGATCCAACGCGTGGCAAAGCGGGTACAGCATTGATTACGGCCTCTGGTTCTTTGGCTCCTGGAACGATGATCGTTTCAGACTTGGATTCTGGACATACCATGCGCCGCTTACATCAGCATTCGTCAGTACGTCCTGATGAACATTCGATTGTTTTTGTTGAAGGCGAAATGGTCAAAGTTCGCAAAAATAATGATAATCAAAATGATTGGCTCCCAGGCGTTTTTGGTTTAACCGTTAATGGAGAACGTAATCGCCTTTATTATTCGGCTGTAGCTTCACAAGATATTTATAGTGTTGATTTAAACAAGCTGTGCGATCCAGATGCCACCAATAAAGAAGTAGAAAACACTATAAGACATATAGATTATAAGGTTGCTCTTGGTACAGGAATTGAATGCGACAAACAAAATAGGATTTATCTGTCTGATATAGAACATAATGCTATTTGGCGTCGACATCCTGATGGGCAAATAGATATAGTTGCTCGTAGCCCTAAGCTTTGTTATTCAGATCATTTATTTATAGCAAATGACGGTTACTTGTATGTAACTGCCAGTCAATACAAACATAATTCAAGATTCTACTTTGGAGAGAATGAAAGAACTCCTCCATTTGAAGTATTGCGAATTTTCGTTAACACCACTTCAGCAACTCTGTGCAGTCATACTTTTTAGTTCGAGAGCTTAAGCTCGTTCTGACTACTAGAAAAATATTCTTTGATTCCATCAGCAATACTTTGAGCAATTTTCTGCTGAAATTTAGGATTTATTAGATTACTAAATTCATCAGGATTTATCATAAAGCCAACTTCTAGCAAAACTGCTGGCATAGCAGTAGTCCTTGCCAATGCCAGATTTTGATAGCGAGTTCCCAGATCAAGAAATCCACTTGCTTGTTTCACAGCTTTCTTTAAAGTACCAGCCAATTCAATAGATTGAGGATGATACCAGTAACATGAAGTACCATGCTCTTTCCAAGGATCTCGTCCGTCTGGCAGAGCATTATTATGTATAGAAACTAAAAAATCCACCTCATTGTCAGTGGCGATTTTGACCCTATCCTCTAAAGATGGTCCGTCACCAGCAGTTGGTCTGGTCATAATTACATTTGCACCATTGCTTTCCAAACAAGATTTTACTTTTTCAGAAATTTCATAGTTCAATTGAGACTCCGGCACTCCTGAACAACCGATAGAGCCCTGTTCTGTCCCTCCGTGTCCTGGATCTATACAAATTTTTAGTCCCCGTAAGCTACCATCACCGGTTAGTTTTGGTAAACCTTTAAGCCTTAAGCATAAAGTTGTCCCTGCATACGTAACCTGATAACCCCATTGTCTTTTGGTATTTAAATAGACAGTGATCTCGTAAACACCATCTTCTACTTGGCGCCAGCTTATATGATCTATCATTGAACTTTCTTTATTGGTTGATTTAGGTTCGTTAGTCACCCAATCGGTATCAGCGGATACCCCATAGACACGCATAATTATACAGTTAGGGTTAAGCTTTTGTTCTACCTGATAAGGGAGGCGCTCGTTAAGAGGAAGACAAATTTTTTCGCCGTAACTGTCTTCAATTATGTTAATTGTTTGCGCAACGGCTTGAGGTAATACCCCATCAGAATAAGTTTTTTTCATTCCTGAAATAGTGCGAGGCAAATCTTTTTTAGCTTCAACAATAAGGTCCTGCTTCTTTATCCAAACGTGAAGATTTGGAGAATAGAAACAACGCATATATTCCCCTGACCAACCATCAATTAGTAATTTTACACCCTCAACTAGCGGTGTCGTTCTCGCTAAGCCGGGTCCAATGCGTGCTACAGTTGGCGTTTTAATAGTGTGGGCAACATAAAGACGATCTACCGTAGAAATGGATGATTTTCCGATAACATCCAGACTACCTTTTGAGCAAGTAAGTTTATATATTGGCCGGATGGAGACAAAGCGATCAGATTCAAGCACCCTGTAGGATCCACTATATAAATCAGACAGACTACTGTCGTAGGGATGATATGTCTTCCCATCAGCCACGGCCGTATTCGTGGCTTCATTGTGTAGTGGGGAGAGGCTAATGTGATGTGTACTCAATTGTACAGAAACATTCGCTTGAGGGGTAGCACGAACAGAAAAATAAATGGTATCACCAGCAGTGATTCCTAAGTTGCCATCTGGCTTTTGCACTAACAATTTTAATTCGTCATGCACAATAGATTTAGGAGGCGATTTTCTCAAAACAGTCCATTCTAATTTGTCTTTTCTATCAGTCATTGTGTTAACCAGTAAAAAACGGTTTTCACCGTAATGTAAACGCACTACGTGTGCAAAAAATCCAGAGCGATTTACTCTAACGCTTTCACCATTGCATACCAGATGAGAGTCGGGTGGAACTTCTCCGACTAAAAACGTTGATTTGGCGTCAATAGAACTTTCTGGCTTAGGATAAACAACTTTTATATAGGCACTAGAATCAGAAGACCATGCTGGCACAAAAAGATTGAATGTAAATAAAAGGACTACAAAGCATAGGCTATTTCTATAAACGCTTGAAAACTCTTTATTTAAACGGTTTGTGCCATTATTCATAAGAATGATTATACAGCCTCATTAAGCGGGAATAACGTATTAGAAATTGTGCACTATTCACGAATAGTGCACAAAAATAAAAATATACTGGACTGTATATGAAGAACACCTTTTTATTATCTGCTTTTTGCTTGGTTTTGCCATTTAATTCATCTTTTGCTGCAGGTACTAAAAAAGGCGATGCCGACAAAGCATTGCAGCTCTATAATCAGCAAGCTTATGCTGATTCAGCCAGTGCTTTTGATCAAGTATTATCCGGTCCAAAGATTAATCGCACTTTGTGCTATTACGCAGCTTTAGCAAATTGGCAATGCCGACGAACTGCTAGAGCGAATCAATTATTCAATTATCTGATAAGCGATTTCCCAGGTTCGCAAGAAGCTATTTATGCACAAAAAATGTTGTCTTCTCAATCCAAAGCTAAGTCAACACAACAGTCTGCTTCAGAAGATGGCGATTTACCTCAGGCGGTTAAAGATGCGTTACCCAGCAATATTCGGGCACTCTTAAATACAAGTGAAGGAAGAGCAGCCGCTCAGCAAGTTATGCGGGAGCAACCTAAAAATCTAGAGATTATTCGCACTGGTCTAGTCAATAAAAACCCCATTAGGGCTCCTAAACCACCTATTGATCGAGCCAACGCAAAAGACGGACATCCTTTTTCAGCCGCAGACATAGCCAAAGATGGAGCAGGGGGCATTGATCAAAGCAGATATCCAAACTGTTGGTTTGAAGCGTCAATGTCTGCACTTGCACAACTTCCTCGAGGACAGAGATTGTTGGCAGATACAATTCGCTATGGGAATAATAGCGGATATATTGTCCGTTTTAAAAACGATGGCGTAGAATACAAAATAAGTGAAGATGATATTGCCAGTAGTGGTATACATGACAAGGCTTTATGGGCTTCTATATTAGAATGTGCTGAAGTTAAGAAGTTTCCTAATAATGCAGGAGCCAACGGTGAAGACAACAATCAATCGCGATTAGAGATCGGTCTAGGGTGCATAACTGGCTGTAGAGCTGAGACAATAAATCCAGCAAGCACGGATGTCCAAGAACTATCGGCCTTTATTGGTTCAGCAATAAAATCTCAGAATCCAATTGTGGCGGCAACATATAACCCTTTCCAGTTAGCCACCCTACCCCCATTAGTGGTTTCCAATCATGCCTATACAGTAATAGACTTTGATCCATCCAAGCAAATGGTTACTATAAGAAATCCACACGGCAGCAATTCGCGTCCCTTTGCTTTACCTAATGACCCTCAGCATCTGCACTTTGAACAATCAAGCGACGGCGTTTTTAAAATGAGTCTGCCCCTTATTCAAAAGTACTTCCATTCACTGGCTCGATCTTTTATTTAGCAGATATTTGTGCTTGATTCATACCATTTGCTCTTGAGCTCATTTACTTTCAGGAGTAAAATAATTACATGTGTCTATGACCATTGAATTACAGTCCGCTTTGACAAAAGTTAAGGTTAAAACAAGACCATTTATAGTAATCGGTCACTTATGGTAGATAAAGCACCAATTTCAGTTTTGTTAGTAGACGATGTGCCGCTTATTCGCGACACAATCAAGATAATGTTTGCTCAAGGAAATTACGCCACTATTAGTGGAGAAGCTGCAAACGGCCAAGAAGCCATTGAAGCGGCAAGCATTATCAACCCAGACGTAGTTTTAATGGATATTAATATGCCGGTTATGAATGGCATAGAAGCGGCAAAAATTATCCGCCAACACAACAAAGACATAAAACTTGTCATGCTCACTTCATGTACAAATGATGTGGTTATTTTTACCTCCTTTGCTGCTGGAGCAGATGGTTATGTCCTTAAAGACAAATTTCCAGCGACTATAGAAACAGCAATAACTACCGTGAGGCTTGGATCGGTGTGGCTCGATCCTGCCATAGCCTATCGTATTCTCGAACTGGCTAGAACAACTTCATCGACTGAAAAAACTTTAGAAGAAGTCCTAACAGAAGAAGAGTTGGATACTCTAAATGAAGTGGCGCATTGTACTGGCAGTCTTTGTTTTGTAGAGCCTAGCTTCATTGAAAAATTGCACAGTCTGGCACGGAGCAGATAAAAAACATTGAGCTCCGCATTGAAAATAGGCACTTGTAATTCTGTATAGCTATTGGGTATTTCAAAGAATTTTGTCGGAACTGGAATCTTTAGATGCTTAACAAGATGAGCGCCGTAAATTCTTGCTTGGGTGCGGGGATGACATACTTGGGAATACTTATTTAGTCCATCCTGCAAAATAGCTTTTTAAAAACAGGCAATTAGGCGGTAGGCTCCGGAAAATCATATAGAGATTTTA
>DAIDIP010000006.1 GCA_027451745.1 Candidatus Melainabacteria bacterium | reverse complement strand
GTAAAATCTCTATATGATTTTCCGGAGCCTACCGCCTAATTGCCTGTTTTTAAAAAGCTATTTTGCAGGATGGACTAGGTAAGAAGACGGATTCTTAGCATTACGAAAACAGGTTGAAAAAATCATACCGCTAAATAAAATAGGCAAACAGGTAATTAAGATGGAGATGAAAGTCATTAACAAAGGATGCCAGTCAGTTGCTTGAGGAACAGAAAAGAAGTAATCGAAAAATATAGCTAGGGTTAGAACAGCGTACAAATATTGCAGAGGCATTTGTTTGTTCTTTTGAACAATTAAATTAGCCACTAAAGCAAGAAAAAGTACCATTGCAATAACTGCAGCACTGACTATCCATGTTGCACCAAAGAGCAGGGAGAGTTGTACTATTGATTTTGTCTCTATAAGCATGAACGCTAGTCCAAGTAAAAACATATTTCCGGTCTCGTAAATATTGCCGTCCTTCTTTTGGCTCATGAAAATTACAAGAGCTGGCAGAATTACTAAAGCAAACAAAATGGCAAGGTAGAGAGCGACAGCATTGTTGTCAAAAAATGTGTACAAAAATGGCCATTGATCTGTGACTGCTGGTGCAGAAATTTGTTTTACAGAAGGAGTCCATATTCCTAAGTCGGGGCTGTTTTTAATGATGCTTGCAACTTTTTCTTCAGACAAGCCGGGACCAAAAAGTAATAAGACATCCTTACGGCTCTTATTAATAATGGTTATGGGTGGTCTTCCCCACGCGGCCTTTATCGTATTATAAATTTTAGCAGTAATATTATTTTGCTGATCTGGTGCAAAAGCAATGGATGCTAAACCTTGTGGTTTCAAGCACCTTAGCACAGCCATAATTGACTCTTCTGTATAAACATAGCTGTCTACTCGAAGAAACGAAGAAGAGCAAAGAGTACTGCCAGGATCTAAAAAAGCAAATTCAATTAAATCGTATTTGTTTTTAGCATAACGTAAAAACGTGCGAGCATCTTCGTTGTGCAAACTGACACGTTTGTCTAAGTAGGGATGGTTAGGATGTTTTGTTTTCCCGAAATTGCAAATAATTGGATCTATTTCTACAGCATCTATATGAGACACGTTTTGACTCAGAGCAAATGCAGCATCATTGCCCGAACCAGCTCCGAGAATCAGCACGCTATCAGCACATGGAGCACACTCGTACGGTATTTCCAACCACGTAAAATACAATTTGGCAAGTTGCGAGGCAAAATTATTATCGGTTTTTTTAATGGTTGAAACAAAAGAGCGTAATAGTGGTGTCGAAAACGTATTTACAGCCAAATGGAAGTAGTAGTTATTGGAATTAACCATAAAGCTATCTTTCGTTAAGATAGGATTATTGACCTTAAGAGGCAAAACATCTAATTTGCTATATGGAGACCAATAGCTCGTGTGGTTGAAGCTAAATGCTAAGGCAGAGAATAAGAAAGCTAGTAGTAAATGTAGGGGCTTTTTGCTGACAATAAATAGAATTACACCAGCTATCAGTAACCATATGTATGGAGGCGCGGCAAAGCAAGAAATTATTGAAAAGGTCGCCGTTCCCGCGATGCTACCCATTAAGTTAGTAGCGTATGCATTTAGCGGTGGAAGGTCATTGAATAGCGGTCCTAATAAAGTTCCCAATTTTATAAAAATTACAAAGAGAGAAATTACAGCCAAAAACAAAAAGCCAACACTTGAGACTATCTCTAACCACTGATTACTTAGGTGGATACTTTGCTCGTAAAGATGCAATTGAGGAGCCGCAATTAGGACACCCAAAATAAAAAAACCACATATCCACAAAAGGACAGGACTTTTTAAAAGGGAAAATTTTTCTTGTTTGCTATTGTTTGATAACAACCCTGCCGAAGTAGCGACTAGGATAACCATCATTATTATATTGGGAAAGACCCGCACAGTGGGCATTTCTATTCCCATCCAGCGGATAGCCATAATCTCCAAGAAAAGGATGAAGAAGCTTAGCCAGAATAAAGGGAAGCTTCTTCCAAGGGCGGTTCTCAAGATGATTCAACTCCCAATAGACTTGTGATATCACAAGTCTGTTTTACCCTAAGCTATCGAGAACCTCATCAATTTCTTTGAATATGCAAGTGAGGATTGGTGTGTCTTTCAATGTGTACATGCTTGCTTTTGATTCGCGTAATTCTTGTACTAGATCAAGAAAATCTGAGGGGAAGTCCGTTTCAAAAGCAACAACAAAGTCCTGGTCGTCCAAACCAAAAGAATAAGTGGTATTAAGTTTTACTGAAGGATATTTGTTGCCAATACGAATATGTTCGTCCATTAATTCTTGGCGTTCAGGCATAGAGAGCATATACCAATCGCGTTTTTTGATGAAAGGATAAACGAAGAAATATTTGTGTTTGCCTGGTCTAATATGAACACGATCTTCTTGATGCTCAGGGTCAATGCGATCGAGATACATTGAACGTTTAGTCATAGCTAGAAAAGAATAAGGACGTTCTATATATTGTCCCAATCCTGTTTTTACTAGATCAGTGGCTAGTTGTTGAAGAACGTCTATTTCGTATGAAATTATCCAGAGCATCATGTCCACTTCAGGACGCATGCCCATCATTGTATAAGAGAGTATTTGGCAGCTCTTGCTGTCAACATATTTTTTAATTACGGCGGCAAATTCTATTTTGCCTTTGTCTCTTTCAGACTGTGGTAGGCGGCGCCAAGCGAGATCTACTTTAAAGCAGGCAAAGCTCACATATTGGCGACGCAATGGAGGGCTGGCCTTTTTTTCTTCTTTTGGTTCAGTAGCTGTGTTGCTCATATTCTTTCCTCTAGCGCTAATTCACTTACTATTCGAACAAATTTTCTACGTCCTATCTGCAATATACCGAGTTCTCCGCTAGGCTGATTGCCGTGGACAAGCTGAAGATATCCTCCACTTGGATCATCAATGGTTTTATTGTTAAAACGGACGGCTCCTTCGGCAATTAATCTTTTAGCCTCGCTACTACTAGACGCGAGTCCCGTTTCCACCAATAGGCGAAACAACTGAGGATGCGGATGTGGCAGTATGTAAGTTTGCATGTCTTCTATAGATGGTAGTATCCTTTGGCTATGTATTTTATTCCAGTTTTGTAGCTCCAGCTCGGCTTTTACTTTTCCATGATATTGAGAGACTATTTGTTCAGCAAGTTTGAGCTTAATGTCTTTGGGATTGACACCTTGAGCTAATTCTTTTTCGATTGCTTCAACTTCTTTGCCAGATAGAGTGGTAGTTAAATTAAAGTATTTAATTATTAAATTGTCTGGTATACGCATGCATTTGCCGAACATATCGGATGGCGAATCTTTTAAAGCAATATGATTGCCATAAGTTTTAGACATTTTTCTCTCGCCATCTGTTCCTTCAATAAGAGGCATAAGTAGGACTAATTGTGGTTCCATGTTATAAAACAATTGAACTTCGCGTCCCTGCAAATTATTGAAGCGTTGATCGGTGCCACCAAATTCAATATCAGCTCGGACGGCAACAGAATCATAACCCTGAAGGAGAGGGTAAAGGAGTTCATGCAAAGAAATAGGTAATTGTTTGTCTAGCCTATTACCAAAAGCTTCTTTAGCCAATAATTGATTTACGGTTACTGAGCTAGTCAGTTTTATGATGTTGTTCAGGTCCATTGGTTTTAGCCAATCAGCATTATTAGTTATCTCTGTTTTTTCCAAGTCTAAGACACAACCTATTTGGTCTAAATAAGTTTTGGCATTGATCTGTACATCTTCATCGCTCAGTGGTGGACGGGTAATATCACGACCTGTAGGATCACCAATTCGAGCAGTAAAACCGCCGATTATAATGACAACCCGGTGTCCATATTCCTGAAACTGTTGTAATTTTCGAAGTACAACTGTATGACCTAAATGTAAGTCAGAAGATGTTGGATCAACACCGAATTTCACCCGTAAAGGTCTTTTGTCTTTCTTAGCCGATTGCAAACGGTTAGCAAGAGCATTTGTTCCATGAGGAAGGATCTCGGCTCCGCGCGCCAATTCCTGAGCCTGTTCTAGAATCTCTGGATCTATTTTGTCTTGTTCAGCATTCTCAGACATGATATTTATCCGCTCGAAAGGTAATTGGTCAGAGAACTTATGATCTGTGAGAGTCGACCTGAGTTTGGCTAAGCTTTGCTAATAAAAGCTATTCGCTTAAGAATCTTAGCATGATTATAAAACTTACTTGTTCTCTATGGGCTTCTCCGTTAATCTATCTGAAGAAGCAAAATAGAAATCTGGGCGGGGACTCACAAGCTTGCAAACTGCTCCTTATTGATACACCAATTGGTTGAATTATTGAAATATGAATCCAGAATATTTACCACAGAGTATTGAAGAAAAATGGCAAGAGCGTTGGGAAGAGCTGGGAATTTATCGTGCCAAAGATGCAAGTGATAAAAAGAAATTTTATTCACTGGTGATGTTTCCTTACCCCTCTGGCGATCTGCACATGGGGCATATGCGTGTTTATACAATTTCGGATGTTATTAGTCGCCATCGTCGCATGCAGGGTTACAACGTATTGAATCCAATGGGTTGGGATGCATTTGGCTTGCCGGCTGAAAATGCGGCTATGTCTAGAGGACGGCATCCACAAGAATGGACCCAGGAAAATATTAGATATATGCGCGACGCGCAGTTGAAGAAGTTTGGTACTAGCTATGACTGGCAGCGTGAAGTAACAACTTGTGAGCCCAATTATTATCATTGGACTCAGTGGTTATTCCTGAAGTTTTTCAAGCATAATTTGGCGACCCGTAAAGAAGCACCGGTAAATTGGTGTCCGGAATGTCAGACAGTATTAGCTAACGAACAAGTTGAAGATGGTAAATGCTGGCGCCACGGTGACACTGAAGTAGTGCAAAAACAAATGAGTCAGTGGTTTTTAAAAATTACTAATTATGCTGATCGTTTATTGGATGACATAGATAAATTGACAGGCTGGCCTGAGCATGTAAAAACGATGCAGCGAAATTGGATCGGTAGATCAAAAGGGGCCGAATTGCATTTTACTGTTGAGGGTAAACCAAATATTCGCATTAATGTATTTACTACTCGGCAAGATACTGTATTTGGTGTTACATATTTGGTATTAGCTCCCGAGCATCCACTGGTATTAGAGCTCACCGAAGCTAGTCAAAGAGAGACGGTCGAAGCTTATATTGAATCAGCTAAGCACAAAACTGAGTTGGAGCGCATGGCTACTGAAAAATCTAAAACGGGTGTTTCATTAGGAAGCTTGGCCATTAATCCTTTCAATGGTGATGAAATACCTATTTGGATTTCTGATTATGTATTGGCTGGCTACGGAACTGGTGCTGTTATGGGGGTACCGGCACACGACGAACGTGATTTTGTTTTTGCCAAATTGTTCAATTTGCCAATTAAAGAAGTGGTCTCGCTTGATGGAAAGGCAGTTTCTGAATTGAACGCAGCTTATTTGGAGTCGGGCGTGCTTGTAAATTCAGGTATATTTAACGGGTTGGATAACGAAAAATCCAAAGAGAAAATTATTGAATGGGCACGTTCAAATAATTGTGGAAATGCTCGTGTCCAATACAAATTGCGTGATTGGCTGATTAGTCGTCAGCGCTATTGGGGATGTCCTATACCGCTAATACACTGTGACAAATGTGGTATTGTGCCTGTACCAGAAGAAAACTTACCTGTTCTATTACCTATAGAAGGGGTAGAAATAAAAGGACAAGGGGGTTCTCCATTAGCAAAATTGCCAAACTGGTTGAATGTTAAATGCTTTAAGTGTGGTGGGGGCGCTAAGCGCGAAACCGATACCATGGACACTTTTATTGATTCTAGTTGGTATTTTTTGCGCTATGCAGATGCTAGTAATACGAAAGAAGCATTTGCGTTAGATAAAGTCAATTATTGGATGCCTGTCGATCAGTATGTAGGCGGTGTTGAACATGCAATTTTGCACTTACTTTACTCTAGATTTTTTACCAAAGCCTTGAAAGATATTGGTTTGTTAGATTGCGATGAACCTTTTACCAATTTGCTTTCACAAGGTATGGTAACTATGTTCTCGCCTCAATCTGGGCGTATTGAAAAAATGTCCAAATCACGGGGCAATGTAGTTGGGACCACTGCATTTTTTAAACAATATGGAGCGGACTCAGCACGATTGTTTAGCTTGTTTGCTGCGCCTCCTGAGCAAGAATTGGAATGGTCGGAAGATTCAGCAATTGGGCAGTATCGCTTTTTAGGCAGATTATGGCGATTTGCATGTTTATTGCAAGAACAAAATCTTTTGGTAAAGCTAGTGCCTGAAAGTATGATTGAGAGCCGTTTGAGTACTAATTCTTTAGCTCTTTTGAAATTGAGTCATAAGACTATCAAAGCCGTGAGCCAAGATCTAGAAAAGGAACGCTACGTTTTCAATACGGCCATTGCTAGATGCATGGAATTGCTTAATGGTCTTTATAAATTTGTCACAGAGAAATCTAGTGGTAATGGTACTAAAGATGGGGATCAATCGTCCAAGAATAATGATAACGGATCACATAATTCAATTGGTTATACAGAAGAAGAAAAGCAGGTTCTTAGTTTCTCTTATTGTAATTTATTGCTTTTATTAGCGCCGATGGCACCGCATATTACTGAAGAGATTTGGCATAATTTAGGATTTGCTGCTGGTGAAAATGATTCTATTCATACCCATGGCTGGCCCGAATACAATGAAAAATTGACCATTGATAATGAAATGGAACTTGTATTGCAAGTTAATGGCAAAATTGTTAGCAAAAAAACCATCCAGCGTGGTCTAGAAAAAGCAAAGGCTGAGGCTATTGCTTTGGCTGACGACAAAGTTAAGGCTCGCATTGGCAACCGTCCAGTGCAAAAAATTATAGTAGTGATAGATAGACTAGTTAACGTGGTAACTTAAATAGTAGAGCTTATCTCAATTACTATGCTTTAGCTAAATCAGGAATAAATGATACAGCCATCAGCAATTAAATCGGTTGGAATATCAGAGAGAAAGTCCCTACCCTTGTTAACGGGATTGTTGGCTATGCTGGCCCTTTTTACGTTCTATAATTATCAGTCAGCCCACAGCACAGTTTGGGTGACTGAAAATACAATCAGGGCTTCAAGAGTAATTGATTTATTAGCGCAGCAAAAATTCGGCGATCTTGCTCGTTTGTTTTATATATCTAATTTTCTAACGACCAGTTTGGGGCAGTTGGGGGCTTCAGTATATTTTTTGTGTCTTTTTGGCATCCCGGTAGAAAAAAGACTAGCGCCGGGACGTTTTCTTCTTTTGGTTTGTGTAGCTGCAGTACTGCCTTGGTGTGTGCAAATCTTTGATGCATGGCGTGCTCCTGTTTGGCCCATACCATTTGAACATGAAAAAAGTACTGTTAGCTTTTTTGGACTTACATCTATAATTCTTGCTCTGGCAGGAGCTTACTTGGTTTTGGTGCCGAAGAAGGAAAAAGATCCAACCCAATCGCGATTATATAGAAAAGATCGGGCGGAAATATTTAATAGGGGACAAGCCAAGCCTATGACTGAGAAATTTGGGCTGTCACCCAATGTATTTTTTGCTGCCTTTATAGTGGCAGTTATTGTTCAGCATTATTGCTTGATATTGCTAACCAAAGATTATGATTCTATTGGACTATTTGCAGGATTGATTTCATTAGGAATTGGTTATGCAACGGCTAGTTTCATTAGTATTGGCATTGAAGACACGTTTCAGGAGCATCCCCTTAAGCATGCTGCAGTCAAGAAGTATTACGAATTGATGGACTTAGATGTCAGCCACGATAACGCTATTAAAGGATCCGCTAAAAGCTTAGGACTTCCAGACTATCAGGTTGAAGGTTGGGTTAAGAAAAATAAGGGAAAATTGCGTCCCAATTGAGGTCTAGATACTTTGAGACTGACAGAGCGCTTTGGCAAGTGTCTGTGCTAATATATGACATTCTTGACTACAAAACGAACGAATGTCTAAACTATGTCTAAACTTTCTCAGCCCCCTGTAGCAACACTAGGCATAAAAATAGGTTGGCTCAGGCTTGCGCAAGTAATTCTAGATACATTTTTAATTGGACTGGCTTTTGCTTGTTCATACCTGATTAGATTTGATGGACATCCAGGACACATTTATCTAAGCCAGTTGTTGGTCCTTGTGCTTCCCCTCACTGTGTCCAAGGTAGGGGTTAACTGGTCATTAGGGGTTTATCGTCGTTTGTGGCGATATACAGGACTCACAGAAGTGATGGAGCTGGGAATATCACTTCTTATTTCAAGTTCGGTTTTATTGGCTATTCGTTTACTGGGTTTGATTAATGTATATGGTCATCAATTATCTGCTGGCATCATTCTCATTGATTGTGGATTAAGCTTCCTCTTGCTTGTTAGTCCTCGGATATTGAGACGCTTACAAACAGAGCACAGACAAAGACGGCATTGGCGGCAACCAGTCAGAAAACGTGCTTTATTGATTGGTGCAGGAGACGCAGGGCAATTGGTGTTGAGAGAGCTCAATCAAAGACCTGATTTGGGTGTGGATGTAGTTGGACTTTTAGATGATGATCCAGAAAAACTGCGACGGCGCATAGGACCCTTAACAGTGTTTGGTACAACTCATGATCTGGCTAGATTAGTTGATAATTTATTTATTGATCAAGTCATCATTGCAATGCCATCGGCTCCTGCTGCTGAAATTAGACGCATAGTAGATGTATGTCGACAAGTTGAAGTTGAGCCAAAGATTTTGCCCGGCTTGTTTGAACTAATAAATGGACGTGTAAGCGTTAGTCAATTAAGAGAAGTATCTTTGGAGGATTTGCTTGGACGAGAGCCAGTAAAGCTCGACACTGCTTCGATAGCTGGCTATTTAGAAGACAAATGTGTTTTAGTTACAGGCGCAGGTGGTTCTATTGGCAGCGAATTGTGTCGGCAAATAGTGCGCTATCAACCCCGCCGGCTCATTCTTTTGGGCAAAGGCGAAAATTCTATTTTTTCCATTTACCAAGAATTACAAGGACGACCGGAGCCGGTCCAATTTTTGCCTGTCATTGCTGATATTCGTGATCAGAATCGTTTAGAAAAGATTTTTACTGAACTAAAGCCGGACGTTATTTTTCATGCTGCTGCCCATAAACATGTGCCCCTGATGGAAGCAAATGTCTGCGAAGCAATAACTAATAATGTATTTGGGACAAAAGTTGTAGCAGAGTTAGCTGCAAGACATGGAGTTAATACTTTTATTCTGGTTTCTAGTGACAAAGCAGTTAATCCAAGTTCTGTAATGGGAGCAACCAAACGCATAGCTGAATTGATTGTGCAGGATCTTGCGCTAAAGAGTAAAACAAAATATGTGGCAGTAAGATTTGGCAATGTGCTAGCAAGCCGTGGGTCTGTAGTGCCAATATGGCGTCAGCAAATAGCCAATGGCGGACCAGTTACAGTCACACATCCTGAAGCTACGCGATATTTTATGCTGATACCAGAGGCAGTGCAGCTGATTTTGCAAGCCGCAGCTCTTGGTGCCGGGGGAGAAGTTTTTGTGCTAGATATGGGTAAGCCGGTAAAAATATTGGATTTAGCCAATGATTTAATTAGATTCTCAGGGCTAAAGCCAGATCAAGATATACAAATTGAATTTACTGGATTGCGCCCCGGCGAAAAGCTTTATGAAGAACTACTAACAGCTTCTGAAGCTTTGAGTAAAACATCTTACGAAAAAATCTTAGTTGGTAAGCCAGAGCCTTTGGAAGCAAGCGTGCTAAAAAATTCGTTGACTAAGCTTGGTGAGTACACAGCAAATGGCGATGAAGAAGCAATTAGACGCTCACTCCACGAACTTATTGGTAGCAAACTTTTGATAAAACCAAGGACGTAATTACTGAGGCTAAGGTGAGTATGAAAATTAGCCGACGTGATTTTGTTAGCTATAGTTCGGGATTTCTCACAAGTCTACTGCCATTTTTTGATCTGAATGCTTCTAAAAGAAGTTCTGAGATTTTTGCTCCTGTTAACGACAAAGAAAATAATGTTCTTGTTGTTATTCATTTGGCTGGTGGTAATGATTGGTTCAATACTGTAATTCCATATGCTAATCCGAGCTATTATAAAAGTCGGCCAAATTTGACAATTGAGAAAAATAAATTATTGAAGCTGAATGAACAATTGGCATTGCATCCGGCTTTGGAAGGTATTAAACATTTGTATGATAACAATCAGGTTGCTGTATTACTAAATACAGGTCGGTTAGATCATTTTTTATCCCACGACAGAGCAATGAAAATAAATACGGCTTGGATGCGTCTTTATGCGCAGTATGTTATAGGAAATAAAGTTAGCCGATCATCACTTCCTTCTATAAGCGTGGAGCCTTTATTTTTATCGGACAAGGATAGTTTCAACCCAAGGCTCGTATCCTCTGAATTAGTTGTATCAAGTTTATGCCATAATAAAAATTTTGAGCTAGATTTAGATTTGCATTACGAGTTAAACAAAGTTGCTGACAGACATAATAGTACTATTGCGAAAAATGGTTTTGAAGACGCGATGAATTTAGCAGCAAAGCTGATAAAAGAAGATAACAGAGCGGGCATTTACAACATTAGTCTAGGTGGATTTGATACCCACAACAATCAATTGGGCAAACATGCTTGTCTTTTGGAAATGTTATCCAGAGGACTGTATATGTTTCAATCAAAATTGGAAGAAGTAAGGGTGGCTGACCGAGTACTAACTTTGGTGAGTTCAGAATTCGGGCGCAGTCTGGAAGAAAACAAAAATTTAGGCACTGATCATGGCTATACTAATCATGCAATTGTGATTGGCAAATCTGTAAATGGATCAATTTATGGCAATCGGAATAATATTGGTTATTATGATTTGCTGGGTACCGTTTTGGATAAGTGGTTAGATTGTCCAAGTGAGAGTATATTAGGTCAAAAATCTAAATCTTTGTCCTTTGTATAATAATTACTCTATGGCGATGAGTAATTATTTTAATCGTTTGGTGCTTCTTCTTGGACAGCAGTCTTGTCGCTTGGGTATTCGCCAATGTGGACAGCCACTGCTTTGCCTAAATTATTGTGCAAAATAAAGAAGTTGAGTGTATCGCCAACTTTATGTGCTCGCACCAGTTCCTGTATTACTTTACTTGAGGGTACATCCTTTCCATCTATTTTTTGAACTACATCTCCTCGTTCTAGTCCAGCTGCTTGGGCTGGGCTACCATCTAGTACTTGAGCAACTAAAACACCCTTGGTGGTAGTAGGCAAGCCAAGACTTTTTGCTAGCACTTCGTCCATGTCTTGCATAGCCATGCCAATCCAGGGGCGCAAGATTTTTTTGTGATTGATAAGATCTTCAATGATTGATTTAGTTATATCAATAGGAATGCAAAAACCAATATTTTGAGCATTGGCTTGTATGGCTGTATTTACGCCGACAACGCCACCGTCCATATTTACTAACGGTCCACCAGAATTACCCGGATTAATCGGGGCATCTGTTTGTATGAAATTGATATTGCCATTTACATCAGTAACGGTTCTACCAACGGCTGAGATTATGCCAAAAGTCACAGTATGGTCGAAACCCAGAGGGCTGCCGATGGCAATAACAAAATCACCAGGACGTAATGTGCCAGATGTGCCTAATGGAGCTGTAGGTAAGTTAGTGGCTTCTATTTTTACTACTGCTATATCAGAAAAATTATCTTCACCAATAATTTTGCCATCAAATACACGCTTATCAGAAAGAGTGATTTTTATTTTTGAGGCATTGTGCACTACGTGGCGATTAGTGACAATATAGCCATCTGGTTTAACTATAAAACCGGAACCAGCATTGCGTTTTTCAAAATGAGGCACTGCCTGGTTATTATTAGGTGCAGGGGATTTGCCTGGGGGCCCAGGTGGTCTACGTGGACTTATTTGTGGCTGAACTCTTTGACCATTGAAGAAAAATTCAAAACCACCAGGCATTTCCATAAAAGGCATATTTGGTTGAGTAATTGTTTGATTTACTTCAATATTTACTACTGCTGGTGCTACTGCTTCTGCCAGGTCGGCAATAGTATTTGACTCGATGGGTTTTACAAGAGCATGAACTGGTAGAGGGCTATAACTTGAAGTTGTGGCTAACAATAAGCTAATAAGCAGCGCGTTTTTAAACAACTTAGCTTTTGGTTCAAATGCCATATAATAATCCTCCTGAGTGAATTTACAGAACTATGAGCGGCCCATACCAAGGTGTTGTGCATTTTGGAAGACTTTACCTTCAGTAAGAATGGAAGGGGCAATAACTACTTCTACTTGCTGCATTTGGGAAATATTTGAAGCACCCAAAGTAGACATACTAGTTTTTAGTGCACCGGTAAGATTTTGGGTGCCATCATCAATGTGGGCTGGACCTAGCAAAATTTGTTCTAGAGTGCCACTTGTACCTACTTTAATTCGTGTGCCTCGAGGAAGTACTGGACTTGGAGTGGCCATACCCCAATGGAAGCCACGTCCTGGAGCCTCTTTGGCTCTAGCAATTGGTGAACCAATCATTACAGCATCAGCGCCACAAGCTATTGCTTTGCAAATATCGCCGCCAACAACCATACCGCCATCAGCGATAATTAGAGGGCGTTGACCATTTTCTGAAACAAATTGTTCTCTAGCCGCTGAACAGTCGGCTATAGCTGTAGCCATAGGAATGCCAATTCCAAGCACACTGCGAGATGTGCAAGCAGCACCAGGACCGATACCAACTAATATGCCAGCTACACCTGTTTCCATGAGTGCTAGAGCAATTTCATAAGTAACACAATTGCCAACAATTACTGGCACGGATACTTGTTTGCAAAACTTAGCTAAATCCAAACTTGCTGCGCCACTAACTGAATGGTGCTTAACACCGGTGACTGTGGATTGAACAACTAAAACATCACAGCCGGCTTTTACGGCGAGGGGACCATATTTTTCAGCGACGTTTGGAGTTACTGAGACAGCAGCCAGCACGCCTTTAGCTTTTATTTCTTCTATGCGTTTGCTAATAAGTTTTTCTTGAATAGGAGCAGAATAAAGCTCTTGCATAACAGAAACAAAGCTTTGATTGTCGCAAGTAGTGACTTTGCTATAAACTTCATCTGTATGTTCATAGCGGGTTTGTATACCTTGCAGATTTAATACAGCTAGTCCACCTAATTTACCCATTACAGCAGCTATATTGGCATCAACAACGCTATCCATAGCAGAAGCAATAATCGGCATGCCTAATTTGTGCTTGCCGAGCTGAAAAGAAATATCGCACAATTCTAGGTCATAAGTAACTGATCCAGGAACCAGAGCGATTTCATCAAATCCATAAGCTCGGCGAGTACTTTTGCCCTTGCCAATACGCATAGAGTCCGCTTTATCAGCCAAATTGGCAGAATCGGTTTTTTCGCTTTGACAGGTTGTTGTTTGATTTTTTGACATTATATAGACCTATGATTAATGAATTGGGGATATCTTATCATTCGATTATGCAAAGAGATCTCCGGTATGCCATTCCAGTCACAATTTGAAAGCCTCAATTTTGTGTATATATTAAGGAAATGAGTTAGTTGTAAGGACACGCGCGAAGGGATTGAAACATGGAAACAACGGAGCGCCCTGATAATACCCTTAAGATCCCAGCAGATATCAATTACCAGTGCACAGGTTGTGGTAAATGCTGTAGCGGTTGGTCTGTGCCTATGACAGAAGAGGATTATCAACGTATTAATGCTGTGAACTGGGCAGACCTTAATCCTGACTTAAAGAACAAAAATCTATTTAGAACTCTAAAAGCTAATGAAAAAATTGGCACTCCATATGCTTATGCAATCAATCCAGAGCCCAACGGACAATGTCCATTTTTAAAAGACAATCTGTGCTTTATGCATAGTAAATTTGGTGCACAGTTTAAGCCCTCTATTTGTCAGCTATTTCCTTATTGTTTTAATGAAACCCCTGATGGCGTATACACAACAGTGAGCTTTATTAGTAGAGGAGCTATTTTTAATTCGGGGCAGTCTTTAATAGAGCAAAAAGAATATTTGCAGTCAAAATATAAAGAGTTCCAGAAACTTTATCCAGATCATCACCCTAATTGGTCTCAAATCAAGCTGTCGAGCAATTGGCCATTGACTTGGGAGCAATATATGGATATTGAAAAAACAATTCTTTCTATTATGCAAAACAAGAATAAGAGTCTTGAAGAACGATTTATTGAAGGTTCTGCTTATTTAAAATCTAGATTGTCTAATGCAGATTTATCTAGTCTTACAAATGGCTCTGTTTCGGCACTCAATAAATGGGACAAAATTCTTTTGGTCGCCTTATATAGAAAATATTTTCCGCCGCAAAATAAAAGTGCTAAAAGCTATGGCCAATTGCACTTGAATCTGAGCAGCTTTATGACCGCTATTCCTTATATTAATAATATTGAGCAGCTGGTAAGAGAAACAGATAATATTGCTTGGTCTATTGATGCAGACAGTAATGATTTGCTTTATAGGTTTTTCTATTCTCGCCTTTTTGCCAAACTTTATTTTGGAGCTGGCTTTGGACAATTAAGTATCATTACCGGTTTTAATCATTTGGCTGTTTTATTGGCGATTATTAAATTAAAAGTCAAAGCTTTGGCAATGACACATAAAGACAGAAAAATCAGCCAAAGTGACATTGTTCAGACAATTGTGCAATTGGAAAAAAGTCTGGGCGAATTAAGAATTAGTCCATACGGCGCAGCAATACTGGAGCTTCTGTTGTCCAGCCAACAAAGAGTGGGACGTTTTCTGTGTCAAATGTGAAATGCTATTGTCAAGCATGAGGCTCATTCTGGCGGGGTTTCCTGGATTAGAAGAAAAAGTTTTGTTAGGCAGAATACAAAATGGCGATTGACTTGTACCCTTGTTTTTCGTAAGCTAAACGAGTCGATTTCAAGAGGCCGCCTTAGCGGCTAACAAGTACAAGAATCGATATTACTATATTTGCTCCTTACTCAGACCGAGACCATATTTACCAGGAGGTTCTCTAATGAATAGTCTTTCTAAACTTACTATCGGTGCTATCGGGCTGTCTATGACAGCAAGTCTAGCGCTATCAATGCCAGCCTTAGCTGACCCGTCTTCAACACCATCACAGAGCTTTGGTGATGCATTTGCCGGAGCTGGTGCTGGTCTATCAGCAGGACAAGGACAACAATATGGGTATACTGGTCCGCAAACCGGAACCCAAACTCAACAAGCAGGTCTGGCTGGAGCCGGTATTAATTCACCCTTGTTACAAGGCGCATCTAATGCCACTATTGCTCCACAAGGCAGTCAGGCTACCTTTGTTACCGGTGTAAACACTGCAGGTACAGTGCGTGTTAACAACTTGGCTAACTTAGAAGCGTTACTCAATATCATTGCAAACGGTATGGAAATCCTAGGCATTGCTTGGGGTGGACCAACAATGATTATGGGCTTTATGCACATGGCTGCAGGGACACAAGATGCTATGAAACGTGTACTTTTCGGAGCTGCCGGTGTGACCGGTGGTTTGGCAACACCTGGTGCTATTAACTGGTTAGTTGCTTCTGCCCGTGATGCTAACCTCTTTAGCTAAACAACAATAAAAGACAACAACAAAAGAAACAGCCTGATTTTTTGCAGGCTGTTTCTTTTTATAGGCGCTGCTTCGGCTCGCTCTGCTCACCTCATACGCGCGTACAGACGCTTCGCTACCGCCGCCTCACCGTCGCCGTTCGCTACGCTATATCTCATTAATTCATAAATAGGCGCTGCTTCGACTGAGTCTACTCAAGGCGTGTATCCCAGGCTACATTTCTAAATTCATTTTTGGGGGATGCCCAGATTTAATAGATGAAATCGGAGATTGTGTATGCCCGCCAACAAAGGGGCGCTTGACTTCTTTCTGGGTTACCCTTAATCTATAAATCCCTCTGTGAAATATCTTTACTAAACAAAGGCCTTACAACGTTCTCAATTGCATTTGTGTTTTACGACACTATGGTTCAGCAGAGCCAGCCATATAAATTCTGCAAAAGTTTACCCCGCCAACGCCAGCCATAAAACCTCCTCCTAGGGGGTTTTTGGTTTTTAGAATCGAATTTACCGGAGCATGCTAATTGGTGTATCTTTAGTGCTTACACCTCTGATGCAGGAATAAATCGTTGTCTTTAAATGAATCTTCTAGCAACAAATATCACGCGTCACGTATCCAGGACGTTTTATGCGCAGCCAATATTTTTGTTGTAGGGACTTACGCTACGGCACTCAGTGTTGTTAGAGACTTGTATAAAGCAGGAGCGAAAAAGATTAGTCTTTTAAATGTAGATGCGGGGTCCACCAAAACAGAGAATGTTGATGCGACTGAAAATAGTTTTTGTCAAAAGATTGATCTTGATTGGACAATAGCAAATATAGAAAATGCTATTAGCGGGGCGGATCTTGTTATAGACACACTTTCTGATTGGCAAAAAAAATTGGCTCTTAGTGATGTATGTATGGAGAACGATAAGGTTCTTGTTCACAGCGGCATTACCGGATTTCGCTTTCAAATCTATACGATGATACCTGGGCGTTCAGCTTGTTTACGGTGTGCCTTACCTCTAGCTGGTATTGATGAAGTTCCACGTAAACCAGCAGTTGAAAGTACAATAGATGCTGTCATAGAATTAGTCGATGCTTGGCTATCTTTAGAGTCAATAAAATATTTGGCAAAGATAGGCATTGTACAAGGGAATGAATTATTCAAATTTGATTGCTTGAGCGGTGAGTTTGAAGTAATACGAGGTTTGGATGGAGAGCCTGATTGTCCTGATTGTGGACGCAAAGTAAATCGTCGGCTATATCCTATATTGTGATGGAGTTGATTCTCGTTATAAAAGTGAATTTAAAAGAGCAATAATATGACAAAAGGACAAAGAAAAATATTGATTACAGGGGCTGCTGGTTTTATTGGCAGTCATTTGGTTGATGTGCTTTTGAGCAATGGGGATTTTGTTATTAATTTAGACAATTTCAATAATTTCTATGATCCGCAGATAAAAAGAAAAAATGTTCAAGAACATTTAAATTCGGCAAATTATAGATTAGTTGAAGGAGATATACGAGATAAGGTAAAAATAGAAGAAGCCTTTTCTTTTGGACCTTTTGATGCGGTCGTGCATTTAGCTGCTATGGCAGGAGTGAGACCATCAATTGAAAATCCAACTCTTTATACCGATGTGAATGTAAACGGCACACAATTGTTGTTAGATGCAACCATTAAAAATAGAGCTAAACGTTTTGTGTTTGGATCTTCAAGTTCGGTTTATGGTGAGCGTGCTGGTGAACAATTTGTAGAAACAGATCGCGTAGATAGACCTCTTTCTTCATATGCAGCGACAAAAGTTGCTGGTGAGCAATTGTGCTATGTGGCGCATCATACGACGGGCTTGCCAGTTATGTGTCTTAGATTTTTTAACGCTTTTGGTCCACGACAAAGACCCGATCTTGCTTTGCCAAAATTCTATCGATTAATTGAAAATGGTGAATCAATTGAAGTTTATGGTGATGGCAGTACAAAACGTGACTACACTTTTGTAAAAGATACTGTATATGGTATCACTCAAAGTATGGTGGTCGATTTTTCTGGCTATGAAATAATCAATTTGGGACGCAGCGAACCTGTCAATATAATGGAAATGATTCAAGCAATTGAATTAGTGATGGGTAAAAAGGCGCAGCTTGTTTATAAAGAATTACATTGTGCTGATGTTCCATATACTTATGCCAATATTGATAAGGCAAAAAAAATACTCGGATACAATCCAAGTATTTCGTTTGTAGATGGTGTCCGGGAATTTGTAAACTGGTACAAAGACATAGAGCCAGCTAAATCAGCAAGTCGCGTTTAATTAGCTAACAGATTTAACTACATTTGCTATGTGCTTAGCGGTTATTCCAGCATTATCCATTAATTCTTGGGGAGTGCCGGAGCCGACCATAGTCGTTACTGCTAGTTTAATTACTTTTGGTGCAGCAGGAGTTTCAAGCTTCTTGGCAGAAGAGCAAGTGGTGTCACCTAAGCAAGCAAAGCTAGCTAATACAGCATCTCCAAGTCCACCTTCTGGCCAATGATCTTCTACAGTGATTAAAGTACCAGTTTCAGTTGCAGCTTTTTGAATCGTTTGAGAATCAATAGGTTTAATCGAATAAGCATCAATTACTCGAATAGAAATTCCTTCTTTGCTTAGCTCCTCATAAGCCTTCAATGCTTCATGCACTGTGATACCAGCAGCAATTACAGTCGCTTTATCGTTAGCAGAACTTTTTAAAGTTTTGCTGCCACCAATTGGGAATTCGTCACTTGCTTTGTATAAAAGCGGGGTTTTTTCTCTTGTAGTACGCATATAACTTATGCCTGGTAATTCGGCCATGGTTTTTACAAGTTTAGCTGTGCAAGTAGGATCGGCGGGATAAAGAACCGTACTGCCATAAACAGCACGCATCATAGCTAAGTCTTCTAGTGCCATTTGTGATGGACCATCGGCACCTATAGAAACCCCAGCATGAGAGCCGCATAGTTTAAGAGTGGCCCGTGAAATAGCACCCATGCGAATAAAGTCATAGGCTCTAGTTAGAAAGGCAGCAAAAGTTGAAGCGAATACTTTTTTGCCTTTGCTAGCTAAACCAGTAGCTACACCAATCATGCATTGTTCAGCAATAAACATTTCAAAAAAGCGATCAATATATGCTTTGGCAAATTTTTCAGAATAAGTAGAATTGGATACTTCAGCGTCAAGAACTATCAGATCTTCAAAGACTGATCCTAAAGCTTTAAGTACATCACCATAAGCTTCACGAGTTGAGTAGGCAGCAGTATATTCTGGACAAACAAAAGTTTGAGTCGAAGATTTTTTCGCTGACGCTGGAAGTGGATCTGGTTTGCGAACTTGAATTGTAGAGTTGTATTCACCACCAAGTTCTTTGATTGCTTCGGTCGCCAGCTCTTTATCTAAAGGTTTGCCGTGCCACCCATCTTTGTTAGCAATTTTACTGAAACCATGACCTTTCTCGGTTTTAGCAACAATGAAAAAAGGCGAGCCAGAATTGGCAAGAGCTTTTTCATAGGCTTTATCAATTTGAGTATAGTCATGACCATCAACTTCTTCTACTTGCCAACCGAAAGACTTAGCTCTAGCTGCATAAGCGGGTGAATCCCAGCCAAGTGCAGTTTGTCCTCTTTGCCCAAGACGATTCATGTCTAAAATAGCAACCAGGTTGTCTAGTTTGTAGTAAGAAGCACATTCAAGAGCTTCCCAAACAGAACCTTCAGCCATTTCGCTATCACCTAATAATGTCCAAACTCTATAAGGAATTTTATCTACATATTTACCAGCAATGGCAATGCCCACAGAATCTGGTAAGCCTTGCCCAAGAGAACCAGTGGCTACGTCAACCCAAGGTAATACTTTTGGTACAGGGTGACCTTCTAAACGACTGCCGAGCTTGCGCAAAGTAAGTAATTCCGCATCCGTTATGGCGCCAGCAGCTTTATACATAGAGTAGAGTAAAGGACAAGCATGTCCTTTGGAAAATATAAGTTTATCGTTATTGGCTAATTGTGGATTGCCAAAATCATATTTAAAATATTTAGCTAAAAGTACAGCCATTAAGTCTGCTGCCGACATAGAAGAGGTTGGGTGTCCAGAACCAGCTTCTGTAGTGGAGCGAATGCTGTCAATTCTCAATTGCTGAGCCAGCTTTTGGTATGTTTCGGTATTTGTGCATTGCAATTCAGGCATAGTGCTTCTCCGAAAACAAAATTTACCCCCAAGGGGATTCGAACCCCTGTTACCTCCGTGAAAGGGAGGTGTCCTAGGCCTCTAGACGATGAGGGCATCTCAGGCACCAGTTAGCCAGAATAACAAAAGCGTTAATAGAGGTCAACACTTCATGCTAGAGTTGTTACTGCAATCATACTATCAAACGTTGAAATAAGCTTAAGCCGTGTACCGCTATCGCACTTTTAATCAACATTTAAAAGAAAAATTTGATGCCAAAGTTTATCGTGTGCCTATAGACGCTGGGTTCACCTGTCCTAATCGCGATGGCGTACGTGCATTCGGTGGCTGTACTTTTTGTGACGATAGAGGCTCTGGGGCGCCTACAATAGACCTTAAGCTAAGCATTCAAGAGCAATTAAATAAACAAATTGCACACATTAGAAAAAAATTTAAAGCGAAGAAATTTCTTGCTTATTTCCAAGCTTTTTCTAATACTTACGCTCCGGAAGCTGTGCTTAAAGAATTGTATGATACGGCATTAGCTGTACCAGATGTTGTTGGTCTTTGCATCGGCACGCGACCAGACTGTTTGCCGGACAATATTCTTCAATTATTGGCTGAATACCAAAAGAAAACTTTTGTATGGTTAGAAGTAGGTTTGCAAAGTGCCTTTAACCAGACTTTGGAAATTATAAATCGCGGACATACAGCAGAAGAATTTTTTGATTGTATTGAGCGAGCAAAAAAATATGACTTAAATATTGCTACTCACTTGATATTTGGGTTACCTGGCGAATCAAAAGAACAGATGCTTGAATCAGTAAAACAAGTTTCTACAATTGGATTGCAAGGTATAAAGATACATCAGCTTTGTATTTATAAAGGAACACCTTTAGAAGAAGAGTATAAGCAAGGGAGATTATCTGTATTAGAAGAGAAAGAATATATAGAGATGGTCGGAAAAGCACTTGAGCTTTTACCGCCTGATATTATCATTATGCGATTATTAGCTGAAGGACGTAAGGACGAAATTCTTGCTCCTCAATGGTGTTTTGAAAAAACCCGCCTAAATGTCACTCTTGAAGAATATCTCGAACAAAATGATATAAGACAGGGCAGTAAATATAAAACTTTAGTACTTAGATAGAAAGTGATCTCTTGTGAGGTCGTCATGACAAATTCAGTGCCAGAGCCATTAGTATCAATTGTTATACCAGCTATAAATGAAGAATCGCGTTTGCCGAACACACTTCATTTATGCATAGACTTTTTGAAGCAGCTTTCTTTTGGCAGTGAAATTGTTGTTGTTACTGATGGTAGCGGGGACAAAACTGTTCAAGTCGCTGAGTTATTTATTAGTCTTTTCCCAAATTTGCGTGTAATTTCTTACCCGGTAAATCGTGGCAAGGGATTTGCAGTTAAAATGGGCATGTTGGAAGCACGAGGCCAATATAGATTATTCATGGATGCCGATCATGCTGTACCCATCGGTACGCTTTCGAAATTTTTAGAAGTTGCTCAATCGGGCTACGATATTGTTATAGGTTCGCGCAGCCATGAAGATAGTAAGCTAATAAAACAACAAAAATTTTTTAGACGTAATTTGGCTTTATTGTTTCGTCAATTACAAAAAATTGTTTTGAGACTTCCTTATGAAGATACTCAGTGCGGCTATAAATTATTTAGTGCTGCGGCTGCGGAAAGCCTGTTTAATAGAATGACTTTTGATTGTGCTTATTTCGATGCAGAAATTCTCTATATTGCTCACAAACTAAATATGACTATTTATCAGCATCCGGTTGTCTGGACACATCATCCAGAGAGTAGATTACCAATTGGGGTTAAGAGAAGCTTGCAACTGATTAGACTAATGTTTAAAATTCCAACAATTCATGGCTGAATTTGAAAGGCACAAGCATAGTCGTTTTTTGCTACAACTGGAAACTTGTAGATCCAACCGGCTTTATTTGACCAAATATTGTCTGTATTTTTAATAACGATGACATTGATCTTATATTGATGACAAATTTTAATTGCCCGATCTAAAGGCGGGTTTTCATACAGGTATGATACTTCTCTTGCAACTTTGAAATAATCATTTGGCCTAGGACCAAAATTGGTACCCACTTGATCGTCGGATGCTACTACTTGTCTATGAGAATAGTAACTAAAAAATGGTTCGCAGGCAAAAAAATCATATTGAGGATTATGTTGCACTATAAAAGCTTGAGGGAGTTTTTTATTTAAGTCTTCATATATTTTGCGCCAAGCATAACTTTGCTTGCTTGAGACAGTATTCTCTGCTAATGGAGGAGATATTCTATCGAGGACGAACCCATAAACAAATCCAAAGACACCAAGATAAAGTAATCCTTGTCCGATCGATGAAAGCTTTTTCTTTTCATCGCTCAATTGAGCTAAATATTGAGCAGACCATAGGAGAAATGCTACATTAGGCAGCATAAGCACTCGCCAGCCAAAATCGTTGTTACGTATTACGCTTTTAATAAATGCACCAAGTAATAAACCAGTCGAAGCGATTATGATTAAGAAGAGCTGTTTTCTCGAAGCTATAAGTTTTCTATTTTCTTTTTTATACCAAAACATATAAGCAGCGAACATAATAAAACCAAAGCCGAACAAATAATTTAAAGGCAGACCAAAAAGATCAACTGTTTGATGAACGAATCTAGGGGCATGAGAAAAGTGAGGGATTATGCGATCCATCAGATCGAATCTTCGTATGCCAAGCGCTAAAGGAGCTGAACATTGTCGAGCATGACTGAGTTCTGTAAGAAGTGGCAAAGAGAAAAGAAACGCGATTGTAGCTGCAGACATAGCGGTGATCAGATCGACAAATTTTTTTGAAAATAAGGACAATAAGCCCCAAATAACCCAACTTACAGCAAAGCCAAGCCCAATATAAGCAGATGATCCAAAGGAGGTTGCTAAACAAATTCCGCTAAGTAAAATTGGCCAAAACTTTCGCTTGAAAGTTTTTTCACTGCTTGTTTCAAGCAATAAAATTGATCCTAATGTTCCCGCGATTAGTCCAGCTATATGATGGGGCGTCCAGATCATTTCTGACGCTAATAAATTTATTTGATCATTAGCCCACCAAGCCATGTCTGAAACGTAGATTTTATGGAAAATAAACCATGATCTAATATTTGATGGTAGAACGACTAAAATATTGAGACCTGATACTAATAATAAAAACAGAGAAAATATTTTTGCTTTTCGTTTTGTTGATTCGTTTATTCCAAAATAGTCTAAAAGCAATGGAAGGAAAACGATTAAGGTACAACCTGTCCATAAAATACCTGACAAGACAGCAAATCTAGTATCAAAGGCTGATTGACATAATGTGCTTATACTGGCACATAACAAAGTCCAATAATAGCAGTAGTAAAAAGGAACTGGATGTCCGGGAAAAAACATTGGATTAGCAGGTGGAATACCCGTGCGACAAATTGCATCTGTAATAGCCACTTTGCCAGCATTATCGATGGCGGTGATGCTTAGGTAGAGCTTATTGCCTATTTGAAAATCGACTAGTGATAACAAAGCAAGAATGATCCATATTGAGATGCCTATAAATAGGTAGTTATGCTTTTGGATTTCTAAAAAAAGTGTTTTAGTATTTAACTGGGATTTGTCAGTACCCAAGAATAATAAAAGCGCAGTTACTAATAAAATGATTACTAAGGCGCTTACTGATTGAAGTCCACCTATTTTACCTGTTAGATAATAAAGGGAAGGTATTATTCCAAGCGCGAGTATATTAGATAAACAGAGTTTTTTAAAAAGCGAAGAAGAACGAAAGTCTAGAACGTTGGTCAACTGTCCGAGGACAAATCCTTGTATGCTAAAAACGATGAACCAGACAGATAGAAAAAGCAATATATGCACGACATCTGAAATTGTGTAATTGGTCATGCGAGAATTCCCAGGCTATTACTTATGATTGTTTTTCATAAGCATGGCAGCACCGATGATACCGGCAAAATCTCCTAATTCAGCTTTGACTATATCTAATTTGCGACCAGGTACTGAAAGTACTCTTAGTTTGGTTTCTTTTAGAGCTTCTTCGTAATAGAGCCCGACCGCCTCTATTAAACCGCCACCTAATATAATGCGACTAGGATTGTAAAAGTTGATCAAAGAAGCAAGCCCGATACCCATATAACGAGCGGCCTTAGAGACGGCTCCTATGACCAATTGATCGCCTGATTCTACGGCGCTAGCTAATGCTTTGGAGCGGATTATGCCTTTGGATAAGTCTATCTTTTCACTTATTGTTGAACCTATTCCTTTTTCTATGCCGCTCAATATATCTTTGGCAATAGCTGTACGAGAAGCATAGGTCTCCAAGCAGCCAGATCCACCGCAACCACATTTACGTCCATCAGGTACAACAATTGTATGTCCTATTTCGCCAGCGGTTCCGGTAGCACCCAAATAAGGGATGCCATCACATATGATGCCTGAGCCTATTCCAGTACCAATGAAAATACAGACAAAAGAATTTAAATTACGTCCTGCTCCGAATTCTAATTCACCTAATGTAGCAACTTCCAGGTCATTGCCTAGTCGGCAGGGAATGGCATAATGTTTACTAATTGGTTCAGTGATAGAAACTTGGCTTACTCCTAGATTGGGAGCAAGCAATAACATGCCTTTTTTTCTATCAATCATTCCTGCTGTACCGATACCAATGCCAAGCGTATCATTAATATCAACATTGGTTTCAGCTAGCAATTCATCAATTGTTGATTGCAGTCTTTGCCAAACATCTTTTTCATCATCCAGTACGCGAGTTTTCTTTTTTGTTGTGCCGATTAATCTTCCAGTTTTTATGTCAACGACACCACAGGCGATTTTTGTGCCGCCCAAATCTACACCGATAGCTAAACTAGCCATTACTTACTACAACCCCAATTATTTTGACCTGTCCATAAAAATATTCTACAAGTCTTTTTAATTAGCAACCGGTAGATTTTCTAATAGTCTTTCAGCAGTTATAGTTGGTTTGCTTGAAGTTTGTTTAGGTGTTGGGTTGGCATTTTCTTTAGCAAGGACAAAAATACCAAGCGCTACAGCCACTTTGCGCTCATTAGACTTGTTTTCCATATTCATTGTGGTGTCATGAATGACCATTGTTGTTGAGCCACCGCCATCTAGATTCATGGCATCAACGGCTCCTAATTCATGAAGTATATGGGCTAAATCATATAGTGTATGTGTGCCTTCGGCTGTAACCAGAATAAGATGATTATTGGCTGTGACTCCGCAAGCAGTGCGAGCCTTAATTGAATTGCTTGTCCAATTGCTGTGGAAAGCCTCAGCTTTTAGATTTATACAATAGCTGTTATCTTTAATGAGCATCGGACCGCCGCTAACAGCGTCGCCTATATCGTCCCAAGAATTGGGTGTCACCTGCCAACGTAAATGAGTTTCATCTCCTGCTTTTAAAGCCGTAAGGGGGCTATCGGCACTGCCAGTAATAACCATGCCACCGTAGGGGATGGTCATTTCGCGCTTATTCGTATTCATAACTCTACCCTGGGCGTCTATGGAAACGAGCACGCCATCATATGGTAGGCGAACAAAACTTCCCCAGCGTCTTGTATAGGCAACTGTACGACAACCTGTACGACGAGGGACATTGATATTGTTTATCCAAAATTGAGGGATCTCTTTGTTAGAAGTATAAAGAGTTCCACCTAATCCAACCCTATCTATACGAACAAAACCGGATTTGCTAATACCTAAAGCAACCCGATCATATAAAGGACCGGCAACCCAATCTCCGTTAATAATCAACGTTCCTAATGGAACCCCGGTTTTCTTGAAATAATTGGCATTTATGGCTGCTAAGGCATTATTAGCTGAAGTATATTCTTTGACTGTTTTCAGACGAGAAGAACCTTGTGGGGCAATGATGGGTTTGATGACTACTGGTGCTTTTACTGTATCTATATCTAGAATGTTAAGCCGTAAAGCCCCATTGCCTTTTTTATATATAACTCCTGGCAAGATCTGTTTGGACTGCAGATTTGCTACCAGATTTTCAGGGCAAACTGGCACTGCTTTTACAGGCACAGGTGTACTTTTTGCCAAATGTTTGGGAGAGTGTTTTTTACTAGCATACTTATGATGAGTCTTGTGATTGAGCCCAGAATGAGCGGCTTTATGCTGCCAATGAGCAGGCAACTTATCTGGCGAATGATGACTGATAAAGCCAATACCATAGGCTGATTGCTGGGCACTAAAAAGTACCAGCATAGAAAGTAAGCTAGTTAAGGCTATTAAAGATAAGGGTTCCGGTAAGGTATGACCTGTAAAATTTTGGGCTTTCACCATTTATTGTGCCTATTTTCTGATTGTCAAAATGCCAAGAAAGGTGTCCAAAGGACTGTGCTAGTCCGAGACCTTTATACCCAGACAATTTAGCGAGTAATCGCATCATAAGCAAATGACAGAGAATATGCAAATTCAATATGGCTGGATAAGTTGTTTTATCTATGAAAGTATATATCGAGCGTTGCCAAGGTATATAAATAATATCCTGGACTGTACAAAAAACTGATTGCTTAATATCTTTTGTCCGATTTACCAGATGAGAACCTTCACCAGGATGGGCTAAAAGACATAATTAGGACAAAGTATTGATATTTGTGCGGATAATTGTGTGCTTTTGGGTATGAAGAAATTGCCCTAGAATATTCTCTAGCGGAAATTACGGAGAAAAGCCATGGCTCAAAGTGTGAAAACGGCAACCCAATTGCAGCAAGAGTTCATTCCGCCTTATCCAGCAACTATTGCTGATACAGGCTTAAAAGAAGGCTTTTTGGAAGAGTTAATTCTCAAAGACCTTTATCTTGTAAATTTTGCCTTAGGACGGGAAATAGCAGCCCGTATTCACCTGCCATTTAAAATTATCGAAGAAATACTTGAATACCTGAAAAGACAATTGTTAGTCGAAGTTAGGAGTTCGGGTGGTTTGGCTGACTATGAATATACGCCTACCGAAAAGGGGCGTGATCGCGCCAGAGCATTTTTTGACCACAACGCTTATGTAGGTGCTTGTCCTGTGCCTTGGAATCGCTATGTTGATTCGCTTAAATTTCAAACGATTAGACGGGAACTAGTAACACCGCGGGATTTAGAAGTAGCTTTTTCAGACATTATGGTTAATAGACGGACTATCAATGCTGTTGGACCAGCCATAAATTCAGGACGAGGGATGTTTTTATTTGGAGAAGCTGGTAACGGTAAAACTTCTATTGCTGAGCGGATAGCACGTAGCTTTAAAGGAAATATTTTTATTCCTTATGCTGTTGAAATTGATGGACAAATTATCAGAGTTTATGACTCACATAATCATGAACCAGTCTCGGCAGCTAATTACCCCCGCGACTATGATAATCGCTGGGTACGTATCCAACGTCCTTGTGTGGTTGTTGGTGGTGAACTAACTATAGATATGCTTGAGTTGCAATTTGATTATGGGACTAAATTATATGAAGCACCTATTCAACTTAAAGCAAATTGTGGACTATTACTAATCGATGACTTTGGCAGACAAAGAATCGACCATAAATCACTGTTAAATAGATGGATTGTGCCATTAGAAAAAAGAATTGACTATTTGACTTTGCATACAGGTAAAAAGCTGGAAGTACCTTTTGAACAGTTGATTGTTTTTTCCACCAATTTAAATCCGGCAGATCTTGTGGATGAGGCTTTCTTAAGACGCATACCTTATAAGATCAATATTACAAATCCGAACGAGAACGAATTTAAATGGATTTTCTTACAATATTGTCAGCGTACAGGCATGCCTTACAATGAAGAGGCTGTCAATTATCTAATCGAAACCCAATATAAATCTGGTAAAAGACAAATGCGATGCTGTCATCCACGCGATATAGTAGATCAGATTATAAATCTTTGTTCGTTCTTACAAACAGAACCAAGATTGTCTAGAGAATATCTTGATTACGCTTGCAATGTTTATTTTGCTGCTATGGGGGGCTAGAATTAGATTTTTAGTGCCCTAGTAGTGAACCAGTAAACGTGGTCCAAGGTTGAGATCTTGATAGTAATAGAAAAACAGACCGCGCTTTCGGCTATTGAAAATAGTCACTTTACGCGTGTGTTCAATCTTTATTATGGACAAAAGCGAGCTTTATCACCATATATTGCCTGGTCAAGCCTTTTTTCAATAGGTTTGTTTGTTGGTTTGTTCATATACAACCATCTATATTTTTTTGATAAGAAAGATAGGCTCAAACAAGTTGTTGATATTGAATTGGTCTCACCAACGGACTTTCGAAACAAAGAAGATATACTTCCGGCAACAAAGCCAAAACCGTTTTTGGCAAAAAAAACCAGTCCAATCTTAGAATCTCGTGGTGATTTATTTGCTCCACCGGTATTTGTGGTGCGAACACAAGGTGAAGAAGGACAAAGAAAAATTCAAGAGAAGGGCGAACAAAAGCAGGTGGTTGAACAGAAAGAAAGCAGTGAAGATATCGCAATTCAAAGCAAAAGTTTTGTCGATATAACTAAATCGGCCAATAGATATTTACCAATGAATGCACCATTAGGAAGAATATCTGTGAAAAGAAAAGTCGGGAGTTCCGAGAATAAGCCGAACACAGATCTCAATATAGAAGAAGTACGGCCACCAGAGATGGTGGAAATAAAAGAGAATGAAGGTGACACAAGCAATGACGTTTGGCAATCCGGAGGACATTCAAGCGATGGTAAAGGAGCTCCATCTTCGCTTAGCGAATATCTAAAAGATCTACATAGAAAGCTCAAACAATATTGGGCTCCACCATCTCGCACTGTACATCATATAAAGGTAATTTTCCGTTTAGGAAAGAATGGTAATTTGGTGGCTATTAAATTAATCAGTTCATCAGGAGATGCAAATGCAGATAATTCGGCAATGACAGCTGTGAAAGAAGCATCCCCTTTTGGCAGATTGCCAGCTGATTATGCAGCTGATTTCTTAGACTTAGCATATACCTTCAATTACACTACTGATGAATTGAACGAGATTAAACAGCGTGAACAAGATTTTTGATTGCTAGCATCTCAAGTTTACTGCGGCATTAGATAAAAAGAAATTGAGCGATGTGGGCAGCACATCTTCAAGTCAACATCTGGAAGATTTTTTTGAAACCACGCTGGCGAGATGGGATAGATATTTTCTGGCAGGCAATTAGTTTTGAGGCTAATCAAATATTTTTGAGAAATATATGGAGAACGAGCTGATAGACATAGAAAATTGTTGTTACATGATTGAGAATTTACATTCGATATTTGAAGAAACCAACTTTTTGAAAAGAGAAAGTTCTTTGGCATATCTTTGTTGCTTTGATTTTTAATTGATGCAGCATAGTAGGAAATAATTTTGTTTGATTTGATATTGTTCTCTCCCAAACAGATTGCCTGCCTTTGTGTACCAATAGCAATTATTGATCTGGGTAAGCATATTATTGTGGGCTGTTTTAGATCCGGCTTATAAAACAAAATAAACAATGCACATAAAAATAATATGGTAGCAATAAGTCGCAGTCTCTCGCGAGCGCAAGATGTGATAAGAAATATGCCAGTTGAATAATAAGAGAGAATAGCGAGAAGACTGGGTTGTCCGGTGGTTACAGACAAGAAATCACAAGAAGCTAAATGTTCAGCTATATAAATGATTGTATTTACTGGAATAGATGCTACTTGATCTAAGCAGTGACTAATGTATAGCCCTAAAGATAAAGTAGGCAGATTGATCAATCCCAAGATAGATGCCAAAAATCCTATTACGGTGATAGGAGCAACCAATGGATCGATTAATAAATTTGCAGGTAAAAATAGCAGACTGACTTGCCAAAAATAATAGACTTGTATGGGTAGTACTGACATTTGAGCGCTGAGCACAACAGCGATTGAAGTGCAAAATATCTTGACCAATTTATTGGCTGAATTGCCGGACAATGAGGCTGCTAATGGTTTCGCACCATATATAATACCAGCAACAGCCACGTAAGAAAGTTGGGCCCCGGTTTCAAAAATAACTTTAGGATCAATAATGGTATTTACAATGAAAACCAAAGCTAACGCCGCTATACTGTGTAGTGACCGATGATAAGATCGCACAGTGAGTACCAAAATGCAGGTTATAGCGGCTCTAACAATTGATGCTGAAAACCCAGCTAAAGTAGCATAAAAAATTATATTGATGGTAACTATGCCGAAAGAAAATTGTTTACCTATACCTAGAATGCGTAAACACCAATAGGTAATCAATGTTACAATTGTCAGATTAAAGCCAGATGCGGCCAGAATGTGAGATAACCCAACTTTTCGAAAGATTGTTATTAAATCTGTGTCCAAAGATACGGCGCGATCACCCAGTACAATTGAAGCTAATAGGCTGCCTACTTTATTGCCGAGACTATGTATATGAACTTGTGTGATTTGCTGTCTTAGTTGATCAATTTTGCCAGTGAACTTTTCTAGCAGTCGGTCAATGAGCCTATTTGTTCCTTTTAAATTATTTTCTGAGTTGTTGATTACTCTTATGTCTTGCGTGTTGGTATGGATCTGACAAAGAATACCGTTATGCTTAAGTGTATTAGTGAACCCAGCTTCCCATGGTTCTTTTATTCTGTCGATAGAGTGCACTTTACCCTTGATTTGTACGATTTGTTTCCTGTGATAGGTGGATAGATTCTTTTTATCTGGATCGACGATTATTAATTGAGCTTGTCCGCTTAGCTTTTTATGTTCAGGAAAATCTAAAGTGAGAGTCTTGATTTTTGTGACAGAGCTGTTGGTTTGAGAATGGTTTGTGGCTAATGGGAAGTCTGTAAATTGAGCAACAAGGCTGATTTCTCTGTTCAAGTAATTACTCAAATCATTTGTATCGGCATATGGTATTCGCCACGAAAAATATAAGTAACTAAAAACAGGGATACAGCAGAGCATCCAAATCGATTTTGGTATGTTGATGATTTGCAAAAACGACAGAATCAACAAAAAAATGATTGCTAGAAAGTATAGGGTGATAATTGACGAGCAGGCTGTACCAAACCCGCCGACAATTACGAGTACAGCTGCTGATACTGTAAGCCAGGGCATATAAATAGGCATATCGGTTTACGTTGAAGAGATAATACTTAAACGTATGTCGAAGGCTTTTAGTTCAATATAGAATGCAAAATTAATGCTGAATTATTTTACGGCTGCAGTGTTTAGATAGTAACGACTATGAGCAGCAGCGTCTTGTCCATTGTATTTGGCGTTCGGCTTTGCGTTGTAGGGTAATTCGCAAGGAGTGGTGCGGGTGAATACCATTTGAGCAATAGACATACCGGCGTGTAGTTTAACTGGTCTGGAGCCTACGTTAACAATTTCAAGAGTGATTTGAGCAGGAGGATCACTAAAACCAGCATCTATGAATCCGGCAGTAACATGAACCATGACGCCCAAGCGAGCAAGCGAGGATTTGCCAGTTAATTGTCCAACGATATTGGCAGGTAAAGAAAAACGTTCTTCGGTAGCGCCCAGAATAAATTGTCCAGGTGCAAGAATAAAACTATCTTCGTTTACACTTACTAGTCCAGCAAGAATAGTCTGAGATTGATATGGATCAATAACTTCAGATCCTGCTTCGTGCCAAGAAAATTTATTGGCTAGCCTTACGTCATATGAATTTGGTTGAATAAGGCCAGGATTGTACGGCTCAATAATCAATTCTTTGCTGGCAATAGCAGCTCTAATTTCAAAGTCTACTAGTATAGACATGATTCCCTCGGCGGCAAGATATTTCTTTATCAGTATAGCGTTAGAAGAGGCTGTGGCTAATAGCTGCAATATTTTTAAGGCGAATATATTCTAAACAGGCGCTGCTATGCAGTTGGCTAGATGCTCAAATTAAGATTAGAGCTGTGTCCAGGAAATGCTTTAGCTGATGGATTGATATAAGTAACGGCAAAATTGACCGCAGTAGCTGCTTCAGCTGCACCAGTGGCAATTAATTTCAGTTTGGCAGGGTGTGAGCAGATGTCACCAGCGGCATAGACGCCTGCCAGATTGGTTTCCATTTTTTCATTGACGCTAATAGCATTAACATCCATTTTTAATCCCCAGCTCTTGAGGAAGTCGAGGTTGATTACAAAGCCAATGCTTATTAATATTGCGTCTATAGGGATGGTTTCTTCTTTGCCAGTGCGATTATCAAAAATAACTACGTTTTCGACTTGACCATTACCCTGAATCTCTTTCAATTCGTAGAATGTTTTTACATCCACTTTATTCTTAGCCATTTCTTCAACTGAAGTTTGTACAGCACGAAACTGATCGCGACGGTGGATTAGAGTAACATGTTTTGAATGAGCAGAAAATTCGTTTGCCCAGTCGACAGCAGAGTCTCCACCGCCTATGATGAGAACATTTTTGTCCCTAAAATAGTCTTTGTTTTTAACAGCATAAAAGATACAGTTATTGTCGAAGGCGTGATTGTAGTCGATATCAAGCTTCTTAGGTACACATGCGCCGGCGCCTAAAGCTAGAAGGATTGCTTTGGTGTAATGATCGGATGATTTGTCTGTTTTAATTTGCCAGACAGATTCATTTTGCATCCATACTAAGTCTGTGACCTTTTCACCCAAGCAGACCATTGGTTTAAATAATTGAGACTGTGTGGCAAGATTTTTTGCTAGATCTTTAGCCAAAATTTTTGGATGTCCGGCGACGTCATAAACATATTTTTCTGGATAAAGGGCGCTTAGCTGACCACCCATTTCTGGTAGCACATCTATTACTTTGGTCTTTAGTCCACGAAGACCTGCATAAAAACTTCCAAATAAACCAGTAGGACCGCCACCAATAATAATAATGTCAAAAACGTCCATTAGAGTAAAATATTCCTACTATAAAACTGAACTGAGATTTCATTTTACTAAACAATTAGGCTTGTTAGGGTAGTATTGTCGAATTTTGAAGGGACTTAACTTAATAATCATGTTTTATAAAATCGTCAAATGATAGGAAAAATTGCCAATCTCAATAAACGGATTAATGTTTTTACTTCAAGCAAACATAGGGATTTAAATAGCTCAGACTTGTATACGTGACCTAACAGTTGATAAAGCAGAAGCCAGACTTTCGGATCGTTCTATAGAGGCAAGCTTAGAATTGATTGGTATTACAGGCAGCATTATTTGAGGCCAGACAGGAATATGGAAAAGCCTTTTGAGTGCCTGAATTTTTGAGTATTCAAGTAATAAATGTTTAGCGTGTTACGACAGTTCTAAGGAGATCATTTGGTCTAGGCTTTACTTGTATTTGATAGTTTTGTTGATAAGCAAAATTTGGATCTATGTTACTGCCATTAGAAAAGCCAAAGCTAGCTGAGTTTGGATTAATTGGCTCCATAAATGAATTACCGTTTTGAGTGTAATTTACTTGTTCGTTCACTGGTGAACCAAAGCGATCATCAAAATTTGGTCTAGTTGATTCAAGCGGGGCAGAGATAGCTTGACCTGGTCCAAATATCATTCTATTTTCAACATAGCTTGGGGTGGGCGACATTTTTGTAATTTCTCTGGAATCTTTTTTTACTTCAGGGGAGGGGACGTAAAGTTCACCCATACTCGGTGAAGTTCTCCAAGGAAAAACGTTTCGTATAGCAGCAACCATAGATTTATCTTGGGCAGCAGTTGGGGCAAGGCTGGTTTGGGTGCCAATCATTTGATTAATGAAGGGCTCATGATGACGAATCCAATAAATTACATAGAGCCAACCAGCAAAAGCAATAAAAAGTACAGCAAAGCGAATACCTGTATTTACTTTTAGTCCTTCCATGAAATTGGCAAGATTCCAGTATTGGTAATTGCCGCCAAGCATGTTGCCATTGGAGAGATTTCCAATGTTTAAATTGTGATGTCCAGATTGGCTGGCACTATGGACGGAATGCCCACTATGATGATTTCCAGCATGATGACTTCCACCATTTGCGTGCGTCATGCTCACCTAAGACTCCATTTAGAGAAGGGACTATCGCAAGCACTATAGTAAGGCCAGTCTTAATGCATGAAAAGATCGGCTGACAACCTGTTGTCTAAAAAAAGCAAAAACTTCAAAGTATTTTTTCTTTCAATCAGAGTTCTATTGATTGGCTAAAACCAATGCAGGTTGGGTGTTTCGGGCGTTATTATGCTTGAAGGATGGCAGAATAATGCTATTATTTGCACTGATATTAATTTTTGCTAAGATTTTGCTTTGTAACTGCGATATATAGACTTAGTCTATATCAATGCCCTCGATATGGATAAGCCTGTCTCTAATGCTGTCTACTAGTTTAGGTAATTCGAATATCAAAGGAAGTTTTTCTTCGATAGTTGAAATATGCTTGGTTAATTCAATAGATTTTTCCATTAAACGGATGAGTATTTGCTGTGTGGCGACTAATTGTCTTTGGTTTTCTATCAATTGGCCAGCCATACGGGCATTTTCAACACGCTGGTCAACGCTAAAAGCAATGAGTTCGGTAAGTCTACCTAAAAGTTTTTCTAGCTGTTCTTGATTTGGTAAGCCACCAGAAGTGGTGAGAGACTCCAGTCCATTTGGTTCATCGAAAATTTGCTCAAATCCATCCAGCCCTAGATTGCTCCCTGAGTGGGATACATTTTTCATAGCTTCAGGCACAGTGATTTACCTCCAAAACGATATTGAACTAACTTTCAATAGTACATATGCTCATAAGTTTAAAATAAAGGCCTCCACTGATGGTGGCGACCTTAGAATTATAGCTAAAGATTTGCTTAAAGCAATAGGGTGCAAAAAGATCTGGTTATTTTTTTGCTCCGACAGCAGTGGCATCATTGCGAAGATACATTTCTAGTTCTTCTATATGAGCTGATTCTTCAACGACCACTTGTTCGAGCATCAAGCGTAGTGGCGTATTGTCTTTTACGAGATCCAATTGTTTCTCGTAAAGGGTCAAATGATGCTTCTCTGCTTCCAAATTTTCTTTTAGCATGTCAATAATAGATTGATCACCTGGTTCATAAATTTCTTGGATCTTGACAGACGGATGTCCACCAAGGGCAGTTATTTTCTCACCAACTTTGATGGCATGTTGCATAGAATCGGTCGCCATTTGCCTGAACATAGACACTAAAGGGGCGCGGATTGGACCAGAGACAATAAATGAATGGTGCAAATAACGCACTATGGAAGTCATCTCGTGCTCGAGATCTAAATTTAGAGCGGCAAGTACTTTTTCTTTATCCATATCAACCTCAAAAATCGAATTTAACAGTCAGACTGTCCTAGTCCATGTTCTGTGAACTAGACTCTAGTCTATAATTAAAGCCAATTATAGCTAATGGATAAACAAAAAAGACTGACTTGAAAGACTTAAGCACTCATATAATGCTCGTCTGTTTCAAGCAGAAATTGTTGTTTTTTCAAGCGGGACATAATTGTTTGACAATGACGACATTCATGAGATTGATGCCACAAAGCTTTTTTAGAACCTTTTCCTTCCATTTCTTGGTTTTCTAGAACCTGCATTTGTTCCAAGCTTTTTACTAGTTCTGTCCAATGCAGTCTAAAAATGGATTCTTCTGTATTAGTAATAATGGGAGTATAGTCTTGCAAACCAAGGCGTTCGGTTCGGATGGAAAGTTTTTTATAAGGCCAGCGGCTTTTTAGTTTTTCAGCCAGATATTTTTTTACTAAAACTGTGGTGCTGGGCCAGGCTGGGTCGGAATTTTTTAATGGTTGCATAGTGAAATCGACAAATTCCAGTTTTTGTTCATTTGGATACCAAACTATTAAATCGAAAGTATCTTCTATATAAACTTTTGCCTGAGGAATGCGGGCACGGATATTGAGTGCAACTCCAACTATACGGCTACCAGCTGGACGATAGGGCTTAGCTAAATAACGCAAAAGAGTTTTATAGACATATAAAAATGCTTTTGTTACGTCTTCACGATTGGATGAACTATCTAATTGATCAGCTGGCCAATACTGTCCCATATATTTTTGTAATTGACTGACTGTAGTAATTTTGCCTTTGTTTATTTGAGAAACTACCCGCAACAAGAACTGTTTGCATATAAAGGAAAGACTCACACTTTCTATGTCATTCTGTAAGAATGCTAGTTTGTAAGCTTTGCTGCAAGCGCGAAAAGTATCGATCATGGTGGGGGTGTATAGGGTCTTGTGCATTGTGTATTCCTTTTCTACTTCTACTTCTACTTTTTTTACTTATTTCCAATGCTAGCCAAGTATATGTATGGCCAAAGCTAAGCCCGTATAACGCTGAGCTATAACTAAAATTGCCGCATTTAAAACAACTTATTGCGTCCAGCGCTGAATAAGCTTATTTAGGAAACTATGTTAGGGTTGATACCCTACTTTTGTATGTCATACTAATATATAGTATGACAGGTTGGATAGTCAAATGAAATTTGAAAGAAAATCTGACAGACTGATAAGGCAAGCCCTTACAGTTGTCAAAGGTAACAGGTCTTTTGTTTAGTCTGCAAGAAAGTATTGGACTTCATCGAGTGTTAACTGTTTCACAGTTGACCTCACAAATTCGTTCGGTTTTGGAAGACGAATTTATAGATATATATATTGTTGGTGAAATCAGCAATGCTAAAATATATCCATCTGGGCATTGGTATTTTTCACTCAAAGATAAAGAAGCAACTCTCCCATGTGTAGCTTTTAAAAATGCTAATCAATCAATCAAATTTCGTCTAGAAGATGGATTGATGGTTGTGGCTAGAGGACGCTTAAGTGTTTATCCTCCTCGGGGCGCTTACCAAATGATTGTCAGTACTTTAGAGCCAGTTGGCATTGGTGATTGGCAGTTAGCTTTTGAGCAATTAAAAAACAAATTAGAGGCTGAAGGACTGCTTGCTCCAGAACGTAAAAGAGCAATTCCACTCATGCCAAAAAAAATAGGAGTAGTAACTAGTCCAGTAGGAGCAGCTATACAAGACATTCTTAGTGCATTGGCTCGGCGTAATCGATCAGTAAGCGTGTTGATTTCTCCGTGTCGAGTGCAAGGGGAAGGTAGTGAGCAGGAGATAGCACAAGCAATTGAAAGCTTAGGACAATATCCAGATATAGAAGTAATTTTGGTAGTTCGAGGTGGAGGTTCAATAGAAGATCTTTGGGCTTTTAATACTGAAGCTGTGGCAAGAGCAATTGTTGGCTCTGTAGTGCCGGTGATCTCTGGAATAGGTCACGAAACAGATATTACTATTTGCGATCTTGTAGCTGATATGCGAGCCCCTACTCCTACAGCAGCAGCAGAGCTGGTAGCCAGAGGAAAGAATGAGTTAACAGAAAAATGGCTGGCTTTGCAAAATGTATTGGATAGATCAATAAAAGAAAAATTGCTTTTGTCTCGACACCAATTAGCTCAACTGAACCCCATTAGGTTTTTGGATAATTATCAACATCGTCTACAAAATCATCGCTTGCAAATTTTAAATTTGCAAGATCGACTAATGACTACTATGGAAAAAATTTTAACGGCAAGCCATTTTAATTGGAAGCGTAATTTTGAAAAATTACAAAACCTTGGACCAATGGCAGTATTGAATAGAGGTTTTTCTTTGACCAGAAAAACTGATGGCAAAGTAGTGCGTCAAGCATCGCAATGTAAAGCAGGCGATGTTTTGGAAATATTGTTGACTGAAGGAAAATTGATTGTAAAAGTAGAAAAATCAATTTCTACTTGGACAGAAAAAGATGATGAACACACGACCGATAGTGTTTATAAGAAGATTGTCTATAAAGATTCTGTTTATAAAAATAAGGAGAATATATGAGTAAAAGCACAGATTTTGCTAGTACTTTAGCAGAGTTAGAAAAAGTAGTTGGGCAATTAGATAGTGATATACCCATCGAAAAGGCGCTTGCTTTATTTGAACGCGGCATGAAATTAAGTAATGAATGTGAAAAGTTTTTATCTGCTGCTGAGCAAAAAGTTGAAATTTTAAAACGTTCGACTAACGGGAATGTTGTAGTCGAAACTTTTGTTTTAGGCGAAAATATAAACGTTGCTGTAGAAGTAGATGAATAGCTTAATTGGTAGCCCCATAGCCTTCTTGCCGTCATTTGGTACCGGTGAAAAAGCACTTGCAGTGAAGTTATTTTCAAGATTCGTTTGAATAGGTAGGAGAAATAATGCGACTATTAGTATTTTTATTTTTTTTCATGATGCTTTTAGATCAGCGATGCTGGGCGGCTAATTATCAATTGAAAGATGAGGTTTTGGCATACAATTACGGCAATTTTGAGCAAACTATTTTAATTGGATCTCAAATTATAGAGCGGGATCCTGAAGATGACACAGCGCATTATTATTTAGCCAATGCTTACTGCAGATTGAACAGATTATCTGAGGCTGCTTCAGAATACAATTGTTGTATCAGATTGACCAAAGATCCAGCAATCAAATCATATTCTGAAATGGCATTACAAGCTATATCTAATTCTCAGACTAATCCAAGTCCTTCAAGCTATCCTAGTCCTGGACAATTAACAACAGCCGATTCTGACGAAGCAAAAAGAATTTCAGAGGAAGAGAATCATGTGCTTAATAGACATAGCAGGGAAGCACAAGAGAGAATTGACACAATAAATAATGATGCGAAGGCAAACATTGCAAATGTTCCTAAGGAAATTTATCAATATGATCCTATTGATGACTGTGCTGACCGCGTACCTAATCCTGATTATGATTCAATTGTTGATAATATTAATCGAAAAGCCCAAGTAAAAATTCATGCTATCAATGAAGAATTGTCAGAAACACAACAATTAGTGAGAGCATCCTATCAACAAAGACTAAATGCAGTTTTGCCATGAGTAAGAATTATTTCCTTTTTTAGTCTTTTTCGTTCAGTGCAAATAATCCTCGTCGATTACCATTAGGACTGCGACTGTAATTTTTACTATTGATCAAGCCAATTATGTCGTTGAAAAATTTGCCATTATTTTGTAATAACTGAAATTGTTTTTGATCTTCTAATGTTGTGTTACTGTAAGCAGCATGTCCTGACATTTTCGCACCATAAATTTCGGCAGAACCTTCATTGCCAGTATTTAAAAGTAGATGTCCTAATTCATGATTCAAAGCCCTGGGGATATATTCTTCTTCGAAGTGTGTAGGCATAGAACCACAAGCTATGTATACTTTATTCAGGGTGTATTGGGTCATTCCAGAATATTCTTCGTAACCGGGAAATCCTAAAGCACCAAGATTATGACCAAGAACAATTTTAGTATTTCGATTTCTTAGTTCGGCTATAACTTCATCTGATTGCTTATCTAGTTCAGCCTCCACTTTTTCTTTGAAACCTGCTACAGGAGGCGAATTTTGACTTGTGACGATAAGATCATCATAGCTGCTTCTATCTACAGATTTAGTGTTTTGCTTGTCTGATTCTTTTGCTACTTCTTTTGCAAGCTCATGAGTTTCTTTATGTGAAACTGTGTGTGTATGTGAAATTTGGTCTTCAGGCCTTATGTTTTGTACAGTTTGAATGTCTTTTGAACTTTCGTTTCTTGCAAGTACAGGAGCGATTGGTTCTCCCCTTGATACAGACATTGTGGCAAATTGACCACTATACGCTACACCGATTAATTGAGCATTAGGGTTAAGTATGCAATCAACGTGTCCCGGGCTGGCCATCCAGTTGTCTACTGCTCGTACTGCATCGGCTGGACCCTGATAAGCGTTTTCAATGTAACCAAAAGGTGATTGACGGTTAATTTGTTGCAGACGTGCTGCTGGGGAATCCCATCCTTGTGTTCCACCATAGTGTCCTAGAGCCCCAGATTGTGCCTGGTTTGTGGATGCTACCATGGCAGCAATTTTAGTAGCAGCGTCAAATTGTAATGGCGGCAAGCGATATTGACTTCTGTAGACATTTACGCGATCCCGAACTGCTTGTTCAAATTCTGTTTCTCTTAGTGCTTCCATTTTAGCCTCATCGTTGATCTTGATGTCAGCTAGTTTTTGTAATGCTTGATTAACTGCGGTTTCGTGGGTCGTTGGCGAATTATTTTTTTGTGCGATTTCCTTTGTGGGTGTGTCTTGAGGTTTTTTTGATTGAAGCTCTGCGTGTTTGTGCTCTGATTTAGGATTGTTTTGTATTGACTGAGTATCTTGCCAGGCAGTAACTAAATTATTGAGAGCTTTATCTTTAGGATTAGCCTGATGTTCGCCAATGACAGTGCCCTGAGAATTAAATTGTTTTACTGAAGTAGTGCCGTCAAGATTAAAAGTGAGTCTTTGAAATTCGGTTTTTCCATCAGCATGACTGGTTTGAAAAACTCTTTGTTGTGAATAACCATTGCCAATCTGATTTTCAACTGTATATTGCCCTGTAGATTGATCTAGGTGGTGTACACCCTGATAAGCAGACCAGGCGCGCCCATAATTGTCTGTGGCGGTCCACTCACCAGATTGAGAACGATTATGTGTAAATGTCAAATCAGGATAACGATTATTATCTTGCACTGTAATCTTATCTAATTTTGTGGTTTGTCCGGCATAACTATATTGACGAGTTATATTGCCGGCAGAAATTTTGTCGAAGCGTCCTTCTGTATCAAATTCGTACTGTGGTTTACCTTCTCCTGTAAGGATGGTTGTGCCGTCTCCCCGTACTATAGTGTTTCCATCTGTTTTACCTTTGGTAATATCGTTAAAAGTGACATTGCCATTTTGGTGAAGTGCGAAGTCTTTGCGTTCGCCTATTACATTTCCATTGTCTGCCCGGTTTACAAATTTGTCTCCTTCTTTAGTCCATAAAGAGCGGTGTCCATCGGCAGTAATTTCTTCGATTTTGTCGATTGTTTTATGATTATTTGTGTCTTTGTCTGTTTGAGTGGAATAAGCCATTATTTGTGAATTATCAGCTCGGACGATTAATTTAGGATTGCCAGTGCTATCGATTTGAACAAAGGCACCTGAAGCATTTATTTTGCCGTCTATTACGCTACCATCTTGTTTCCATAATTTGGCATGATCAGAATTATTGTGAGTAATATAGCTTTTGTCACTTTCATTGAATCTTGTTCCATCTAGTGCCTTTTGATATTTTCCAGTTTCATTGTTTTTTTGATACCAACCTGTTTTATTGCTGGAAACACCTAATCTAGTAAGATCTTTTTTGCCTAGTTTTATTTGTGTTGTGCCATCTCCACTGCGAATTAATACTTGCTCGCCAGCTTTGTTGTAGCCGATCTCTAATTTGCCAACGGGGTACGATACTTCAACCATATTATGTAGATCAACACCGGCTTTGCCATTGGCTAGCTCTTTGGGTAGGGGTATTTCTTTTGGTTGAACTGGAGCAAAAACACCTTGAGGGAGTTCTCCAGTTTGAGGAAGATCTGAACCACGATCTAAAGGCAAAATATCAAGGGCTGCTCTAAAGCCAGAAGGAAGAGTTTCTCCTTTAGCTCTGGTTTGTACTTCAGATGATCGAAGATCTTGAGCTTGTGTCGGTTTGACCGGCTGTAGATTTTTTTTAGGGAGGACAACTTCAGATGCTTGTCCTTCTTTAGGGTGGGCAGCAGCCTTATTTTCAATAGAGACAGGTCTATTGCTTGTGGGTGAATCTGTTCTAACAGGAATATTTGTTCGGACTTCACTTGTAGGCTGGACAGATTCCTGTTTACCAGTGATACGTTGTTTTATTGTGCGACTTAGACTTTGAATTTTGGACGGGTCATTAGAAGCATAAACAACTGGATCAACTTGTCTAGCTCTTTTGAACATACCTAAATGATTTATAGTAACGTGATCTTGAGTGATTTTATCTGGCTCAATTGTGCTTCTGATACCAACATTTGAATCAGAAAGACTGACAATAAATTGTTGATCGCGACCATTGGAAGTTACATAAGGCGTTAACCCTTTGCTTTTTAAGGTTGCATCCAAAGCTAAAGCAGTACGAGTTGACATAGGATTTGTGCCATTAGGTAAAAATTGGCGCATATCGCCAAAATTGCCTGAATGTAGAGCTTTTAGGGCTGTTTCAAAGCTTTGTCTATCTCTACCTTGTAAATGGCTGCCATATTGTAAATCTCCGCTTATATCAATAGGATTTTTAGTGTCATTTCGAGCAAATGGTGATTGTTGACGATCTAAAGAATTGTTAGTGCCTGGTATTCTGTCACTTGAAGGACGTCCTGCAGCAGCGCCGCCATTTCCTGACGATGAGAAAGAATTTCCATCCCGTCGCAGCCTATAAACCTCATCATTGACCTGAGGGTTTGGACCAGCTTCCTGAGGAAGGTCCCGATCGCGTGGACTGACAATATCACCCATGTTTATCTGCTCGTCATACTTATTCATTAGGATAGTCTGTGTTTCAAACTAATGAATTCTTGGGCATAAATATCCAAAAACCAGTCAGACAGCTGATTATCAGAATTGGATAATTCTAGATAATCATTGTGAGTTTTTTGTGCGTAATGTTTGAGGTTTTTGTGAACTACGATTGAAAGTGGATAAAATCGGCGGTTTTGCAATAAAAGAAATTGAAAACGACTACCACAGTTTTATACAAGTGTCTAGCGGATATACTTTGCTCTTCGCAAACTGCTAACTATTTGTATATAAAAACTATTCAGCAATTACGACAACAGAAAAATCAGCATGAGCATCAGCTGAAAGTTTTATTGTAGCGGTATAGGTACCAAGAGCATTTATTTCTTGATTGGTCTTAATTAGCCGTTTGTCAATTTCTTGTTTGAGCTCTTTTTCTAGAACTTCAGCAATTTCTTTTGTCGTTACTTTGCCATAGAGCTTGCCTTCTTCACCAGCTTTTGCAGGAACAGTGATTTGTCCAAGGGTAGAAATTTTCTGGCACAAAGCAATATTTTCGTCGTGAAGTTTTTCTGCCTTTTTACGTAAAATGTCTAATTCTTCTTCGCGCTTTTTCAATGCACCTGGAGTAGCCAATACAGCTAATTTGCGGGGCTCAAGAAAATTGCGAAAATATCCTGGAGCTGCTTCAACTACATCTCCGGCTTTGCCAAGTTTGACTACATTATCTTGCAAAATAACTTTCATATTTCCTCATCTAAATTAAGTGCTCCGTCGCCCTTCGGCTCCTCCGCACACTTCCCCGCTCTCGCTCCGGACGTCTAGGCTCCGCGCGCCGCCCTTCGCTTTGCTGCTTTTCCGTCTTGTCCACCATTAGGCTCAGCTAAGTTAAATTAGCCGCCACGGGTGCGAAAGGTTTAAATTTACCACACTTGATAATATTTTTCGCGAAACATGCCTTTAGCGCCTGTAGGATCGCTTAAAAAACCTAATCGTTGATAGAAAGACTCTGTGCCCTGGTCTGCGTAAAGCGTAATTAAAGGGATATTATAAGAGTCGAGATCTCTTAATACTTCTTTCATAAGTAGCTTGCCAAGACCGCGCCTTTGATGAGAGGGGCGGACTACTACGTCCCAGACTGTGGCATTGAACACTTTATCGCCAGTGGCTCTTGCAAAAGCAATTAAGCGTCCAGACTCCCATATTGAAATAACTACTAGACTGTTTTCTAAGGCAATAGTGATTAGATCGGCGTCTCTTTTAGCCCAGCCTACTGATTCACAAATATCCTGAACGGCTGCTGGGGGGATGTTTTTGTCGCGTTTAATTTCTAGTGCCAATAAGGAATTGGTGTCATAAGCAGCCATCCTTGATTTACGCTCGAAATGTCTTAAATTCATTGTTTTTTCAGCACAGCTATAGATTCTATGTGATAAGTTTGTGGAAATAAGTCTATTGGCAGAATCTTCTCCACTTTATACCCAGAATCTAACTTCAGGCAATCATTTTTTTTCTCAGTTTGAGGGTCGGCATTAACTGATAAATCGACTGACTTTTCAGACAGAATGAGCTTAAGGTCGCGGGCTAATGTTACTGGATTGCAACTGATATATACAATGAGCTTTGGCTGCATTTTTATAATTGCATCTATAACCGCAGGGTCCAAACCCTGACGTGGCGGGTCTAATACGAGTATCTCTACAGAAGTGCCGTTTTTTAATAATTGGGGCAGATAATTTTCAACTTTAGCTAATTGAAATTGCACGTTAGATATTTTATTTAAAGACTGATTTATTTCACCATCTTTAACAGCATGAGGATTGCTTTCTATGGCGACAACATTAGAGACAAAAGGGGCTAGCCACAAAGCAATTGTGCCAACGCCTGCATAAGCATCGAGCAAGGTAATGTTGTTGGATTGGGAGGAGGATTGACATTGGCTGATGTAATTTTTTACTTCTTCAGCGACTAATTCAAGAAGAGTTAGAGCTTGATCGGTATTGACTTGAAAAAAGCTTTCTGGAGAAAGTCTAAATTTTAGACCGTCTTTTAAAATCTGTGGAAAATCAACTTTTGTAGTAGCTAGACTTTCTTCAATAAATGATTGTCCAGATAAACAAATAGTATTATCACCCAATATGCGATTACCTTTTGCTTCGTTAAAATTGGCGCAAACACCTTTTATTTGGCTGAATTTTTCCATTAATTCTGGGGCGAATTTGGCCATAAAAGTAGGCATATTTTTTTCATTGCAATTTAAAACTAAAGTGACTAAAACATGGTTTTGAGTTTGACTTATACGCATTTGAATGTGGCGTAAAAATCCTCTACCTGTTTTTTCGTCATAAGCGACAAAATTGTATTTCTCAGCTAAAAGCTTTATTTCAGCCAAGATATCGTCAAGCAAATGAGGTTGGATGGGGCAGTGTTTAATATTTACTAGATTATGGGAATTTGTTTCAAAATAGCCAGCTAAAAGGCGATTTGAATCTTTTGGATTGCGTACAGGTAATTGAACTTTATTGCGATAAGCAAGTTGGTTGCTTGATGGAACTGTAGACAATAAAAGAGGAGTCAATAGATCGCCGATAGTTTTACCACCAATATGATAAAGAGACTGTTCTATGATTGCTCTTTTAGACTTAAGCTGAGTATCATAGTTTAAATGCATCCACTGACAGCCGCCGCAAACTTTGAAAAGTTTGCAAACTGGCTCTACGCGGTCATTACTAGGTTCAATTACTGTAAGTAATTGGGCTTTGGCAAAAGAACGTCTATAGTCATATATTTCGACTAATAGCTTATCGCCTGGAGCAGCTTTGTTTATAAAAACAGGAACAGAAAAGTCTTTGCTTACACCTTCACCGCCTGGAGCCAGGGACTCTATATTGAGTTCAATTTGTTTGCCTTTGTGTAAAATGATAATGCTCCTTTATTAGCGCTGCCTCGGCTCGGTCCCCTTACCTCGTACGCGCGTACCCGGCTTCGCTCACTTCGCCGCACATGTCGCCTCAGTTTGCTACTTTGTACTATAATAACTGGAATGTCACAGCCTTTGCATATTATTCATGTTTCTGACATCCATTTTGGCTCAGGAGAAGTTCACGGTTCCCTGAATCCTGAAACTGGGTTGAATATTCGTTTTGAAGATTTTGTCAGTGCCCTAGATAAAGTAGTTGATTATGCCATAAATATAGAGGCAGATGCATTTTTGTTTTCAGGCGATGCTTATAAAAATGCTACACCTGAGCCTATATATCAAAAAATGTTTGCTACCAGACTTAAGCGCCTGTCAGATAGTGGTATTAAGACTATTTTGTTAGTGGGAAATCACGACCAAATTTTAAGGGCCACTAATAGCCATGCTATGTCTGTTTTTCAAAGTTTATCGGTTCCAGGAGTCACCACTGTGGATAAGCCTGGGCTGATGACTATAGAAACTAAGCGAGGGAAGTTTCAATTAATTGGTTTGCCGCATGTTACGCGTCATCAGTTGGTAACCTTAGAAAAATATGCAAATATCACTGCTGCTGAGATAGACAGAGTTTTGACTGAGCAAGTAGGAGCTATTTTAAGGGGTTATTACAGCGAATTAGATCCTGCGTTGCCAACTGTTACTACTGCTCATATGACGCTAGACAGAGCTTTAGCTGGAATTGAACAAGAATTACTTATAGGTTATACACTTACTTTTCCTACAGAAATTTTTATCAATGAAAAAATTGATTATGTTGCATTGGGACATGTGCACAAATATCAGATAATAAAAGAGAAAGAACCGGCAATTGTATATGCTGGCAGTTTGGAGCGAGTTGATTTTGGTGAAGAAAAAGAAGACAAAGGATTTATTCATGTTGAATTAGCGCGTGGGAAAACAAAATATGCTTTTCGATCAATAAATCCTAGACCATTTGTTACGGTAGATGCGGATCTCACTGAAGCAGAAAATCCAACTAAAACAGCAATGGAAAAAATAAGTAAAGCTCTAATTCCTGGTTGTGTTATGCGTGTTCGATACAAAATAAAACAGGAACAATTAGCGTCTTTTGATGAAAAGTTAGTGAAACAAGCAGGCGTGAGTGCTTTGACATTGAGACTATTACCACCGGAAATTCATATGGATCAAAGTCGCATGCGTATGCCTCAATTAAATGAAAGCGTTGCTGCTACTCCTATGGTTGCTTTAGAGACCTATTTGACTGAAGTGGCACCTGAACGCAAAGAAGCGCTGCTCACCAGGGCTAAGTTAATTATGGAAGAGCTAAAACAAGAATTGCATAATGAAAGTAGCGATGAAAACTGAAAATGATCTGACCGTCTCAATAGATGGTGATTCACAGCAAAAGATTTTTATTGATCTAGGTACAGCAGCTTTAATTGCTTTTGTAATTGGCAGCCTAAATATGATTTGGTTTTCGTTTGACTATCATTTTCCTAGTCAAGACGAAGCAGAGCATATTATGAATAGTATTGTAGCTAGAGGATTGTTGAGCCATATTCATCCTTTTAGTTCGCATTGGTGGTATCAAGTTCTAACTATAAATTGTTATTACCCCCCATTTGCTTATTTAATAAATGGTTTCTTTTTTCTTTTATTTGGACAATCTAGACTCACTGAACAATTAGCTCTAAGTTTTTTTGTCGCCATAATGACGGGTGCTATTTATATCACAGTACGACTTTTGAGTGGCAGCCGTTTAGCTGCAACACTGAGCGTCTGTTGTTTAGCTATGTTTCCACTCATATGTAAATTGAGCCACGGTTTTTATCTTGATTTGCCTGAAGTGGCAATGACTGCTATAGGATTGATGACATTGTTGTGGTGGCAAAAGCCCGCAGTTCCCAGTTGGAAGCGCACAATAATTACGGGGATTGTTCTAGCAATAGCTTGTTTGACTAAACAACTTGTGGCTGCCTATCTTATTCCTGTAGCACTGTATTTTCTATTGAATAGTTTAGGACTATTTGATTCATCTAGAAAGCTAAAATTGAATTGGCTCATTCATTTGTTTTCTCTGGGTACTATAGCGGCAGCAATAGGCTTGCCTTTTATACTTATTAATTACAAACCAACGCATGATATGACCAGCATGATTATGGGCGATTTTGCTCTTAAGAAGGTGCAATGGTCGTACTTTGATCGACTAAAGAATTATTTGCTCTTGGTGCCGCAAATAATGTCACCATTGTTTTTTATTCTTGCAGGTTTTTCTTTCGTTTTTATTGGCAAGGAAAAGTATATTAAGTTAATGCCGATTGGATTATCCATGCTGGGCGGTTTTGCATTAATGCTTGCATGGCCTGGGAATGCGGTAGATCCCAGATATTTAGCGCCATTTTTAATTGGACCAGCTATTTATAGTGGCTTTTTATTAGATAAATTATTTAATTCAAAGTATAAAGTGACAGCGAGTTTTATTTGTTTTGCAGCTTTAATAAATTATATTGGTTTCAATTTTGTGCCATATCCTTTGCATTTGCCGAACTTTTTACAACAATTCGTTATTTCAAAAGAGCGAGTGAACCCAACGCCAATATGTGATTGGGGTCATGATCTAGTGATAAATACAATTACTAAAACTGATGGCAATAAACCAGTATTTTTAAATGTATTGACTAATATGGGAACATTGCATGTACATGCTTTTGAACTACTTCTTAAAGAGCAGGGTAGAGTCAATATAGTTCCGACAACAAGTAGATTATTTACTGTTTTTGGTGACAAAGTACAATTCACGCCAGACCAAGCACTACAATCACAATGGTATTTGTGGAAAACTGGTTCGGTAGGATATAAATTTTTTGACGAGAAAGAAGAATCTAAATTTAAGCAAGTTGTGGACTTTGTTTGTAATAGTGGTAATTACAAATTAGTTGTGCAAAAAGCTCTTCCTGACGGCAGTGAGCTTATGCTATATAGACGGAAAGATTAGAAGATGATTTTTATGGATTTTTAACTGCTTGTGTTTGCTGATTCGTTTTGAAAATATATCCGGTCAACTATAGCAGCTATAGTCTGTTGAATAAGAGTATAGAATACTATTGGTAGTAAAACTGCTGGATGATCAGAAAGAGTAGACGCGGCAAAAACAAGTCCTGTGCCATTGTTGTTCATACCTAAGCCAAACATCAAAGCAGCCTTATCTGATTTGTTGGTTCTAAAAATCTTACTGATTAACCAGCCAGAACCAAAGGCAGCAGTACATAATAAAGTAGTTATTACTAAAATAAAACCAAGGTAGTCTGTGTCTGGCTTGCCTAAAGCTTGTGGTAGGGAAGTGGCAGCGTTTGAGTAATTAAGGACAAGCAGAACAACGAAATTTATAAGTTTTAGAACAGGTTTGATACCGGAAATTCTTCTGTCACCAAGAAAGAAATGAAGAACAATTCCCAATAAAGAAGGCGCTACAACAGTAAAGCACATAAAAATATTAGCTCCATCTCGGGCGAGTTCCTGTAGGTCTTCGGAATAATCTCCTGTGGTCAGAAAACTAAATAAATGCAAAACAATTGGGGTTATAAGGGGGCTGAAAATAGTTGATAGTAGGACAAGCCCTAAGCTCAAAGAAAGATTTCCATTGGCATTCTGAGACCACGCAGTTGATGATCCAGCTATGGGCATAGCTACTATAAGAGCTAGTCCGGTAAGTAAATTTTGTAATTCGTCTTGATTATGCCACAGTCCTAGAATGACTTTTAACAGAAAAATTAGCAAGATGGGAAAAAAAACATTAGCTAGAAAACCAATTATGGCTAATTTGGGTTTAAGGAGTAGATCTTTGATTTCTTGTACTTTAATGCCAAGCCCGGCGTTAAGAAGAAGAAAAGACAACATCAATAACGAAGGACTTATATTGAGAGAAGAAGTGCCAGACATTGTTATGTGAGCAATTGATAAATCACGAAGGAATAATCCCGCTTTGGGCGCTAGAGTAGCGGCTATATAGGATAGTAATAAAATCCAGATAAAATATTTGTGAATAAAATGGACTGCAGTATCGATAAATTTCATCAAGTTTGCCTTATTACTGTCTGTCTGATAGTTAATATAAGTAATATTATTGCCGTAAGCACGAAAAATAAAATACCAAGTGTAAAGCTTAGTGGTTGATAAATAAATCTTATTATGTGTTGTCCAGATGGGATGATGACAGCACGAAAGAGATAGTCAGCGCAGAAAATTTTTGATTCTTTATTGTCTATAAAAACTTTCCAGCCAGGATAATAAATATTGGATGATATGAGCAGAGCAGGGTTGTTAGCACTAACTTTTAGCGAAAAATCGGTGCTGCTTTGGAATACAGAACTCAGATCGGCATTTTCGGTTCTGAATACTGAGGCAGATTGATCGAATACGATAGACGGTGCTTTGCCAGTTAATTTAGATAATGTGTTTGTTGATTGGTCAGGGACCACACTCTGAAGGGATTTATAAAAGGATGTTTGTTCTTTGCTTTCTAGAACAGCGACATTTTGTAATTCATTTGGGTGAGCGGTTAGAAATGAAAGAACACCTTCTTTGTTTTTCACCCAAACTACTTTATTGACAAAGAAATGTCGGTTAAATGCTTTGGTGTCCTCGTATTCTAGCAGACTGCCCTCTTGTTTAGTAAGTTTGAAACGGTCATTGTCTATTCTAATGAAACGACCTGATTCACCTGAGTTAGATATTAACCAAGAATTATTAGAGCGTAATCTTCCAAATGGTAAATGTTCAGGAGCGACAATAGAACAATCTTTATCCCTCATAATTCGCAACGATACTGCCCAATGTTTAAGATCTTTTGGTATTAGTCCTGAGGCAAGTATTTCTTGTTCTTTAGGGTTGCTAACAATTGCTTGCGGTTCAATATAGCAAACTGAATTGCCTTTTGAGTCTTCAATGGAAAGTAAAAGATGCGATGTTTCTGCGTTTGATAAGGACGACAAAGCTTTGCTGTAAAAATAAAGAGCATTGGTTCTATTATCTAATAGAAGCTTGATACCGCGAAGACTTACTAGGTCTGTGTAGTTTATTTGAGTTTGAGAGAGAGCTTGCTTCTGTTTATAGTTGTATATTGGGAGGTTATTTAAAAGTGAACGATCAAGTATGGGTTGTTCGGAAAGAATTTTATTGACACCAGCGATCTTGAGCAATGGACTGATTATTGGAGAAAAAATTTGTGTGTATTGATCAGTCTCTGCCCCACAGGCTTTAGTAAAAGCAATAAACCCTTTTGGAAAAATAGGATTCAAGACCTGTAATAAAGGTAACCTGTAGATCAAGTTTGTGTTTGGTTTCAGCAGGTGATTTCCGATGGACATGAACCTATCTGCACACCCATTGAACTCACTTAAACGTAGAGTTTTAGGATATTGAAAAGAAGGCCTGATGATTAGAGATTTTGACGAGGCTAAAGCTAGACTCGAAAAACCCAATATCAAAAAGATAGTGGAGGCAAAAGATTTCCATTTTTTTGATTTGTTAGTAGCGGACAATAACACAAAGAGGGCGATTAGCGTACTAGAGGTATTAAATATCCATATTTTCCAATTGAACTGTGAAGGTTCAAATGTTTTGTCAAATTGAATAGCCTCAGTATTGTTATGCCAGAGAAAATAGAGAAGCGGCATTGTTAGCAGTATTAAGCCACTAAGGACAAAGACTTGTGTTTGTTTGGATGTTAGAGAGAATTTGTCATTGAAGCATTTGTCAATCAAGTAGCTACAACCTAATCCGCTAGCTATGCAAACAAAAAGGAAATATTCAGGCATCCAGTAGGTAGCATAAGTCATAGAAAAGGGTGGAATTTTAAAAAGCAACTCAAATGGGTAGGGCCTGACTACGCCAACTATACTTATGAGTAGACAAATAATTATGGGATGGGCAAACCGTTTCAAATTATTGGCAAAATACAATAATGCTAAGACTCCCCACAAAGAAAGTGCTCCGAAGAATAAACTTGCTTTAGGTTGAAAAGGAAATAGATAATTGGCAAAAATTGCCTGCCATGATAGTCCTGCGGACGCTATAGTCTCTAACTTGTAAGACTCGGCATTGTGTGCATATTCAAGAAAAGGAATAAACACCGGCGCACTCAGTCCAAAGGCTATTAATCCGGCAAGAAAGATGCGACTCATAGTTGAGTGAAGTATTGAAAGAAGAGAATGATGCTGGCGATCGTTGTAATATGTGGTTAAGCAAGTAAATATGCAAGCAAAAAATATAGTTGTAAAAGAAATTTCTGGGTGAGCTGATAAAACATCTATTGCAGCAGCAATTCCGGCAAGTGCAATATTTCCAAAAGAACCTTTTTTTGCCATCTTACAAAAAAATAGAAATACAAACGGTACCAGGCAAGTCCCAGTTCCCAGTAATTCGATCTGCCATAACAGCCAGGGATTAAAAATAAATAGCAGAGATGAAACTAAGCCGGCAGCAAAATTCAATTCTAGTTCTTTACAAAGAAAGTATGTGGATATGACTGCTACAGCAAGCTGAACGATAAGAATGAGATCCCAGATGTGCATACTGGGATGCAAACAGAAAAAAACAAATAGAGGTGAAAATACTAATGATTGAGGATCCGCTAGCAAAGGCATGCCAAAGCCACTCCATTGATTCCACAGAGGAAGTCCGTGATGCCAATACTCCGCAACAAGAAATCTATAAGGAATGAACAATTGCACTAGAGACGGGTCCATGCCCAAGCCCTGACCGTTTTTAAGGGAATATAATAAAGAATCCCAATGAGCTACCAAGAAAAACTTGGATATTGATTTACCCAAAAATATTGGTTGAAAAAAGCGAACTAACAGAATACCGATGATCGCAGAAATGCAGAGCCTGTCCTTTTGCCGCTCGGATAGCCGGGTTACCCAGTCCATTATTCCTCTTGTATTATACGAATTTGGAGTCTAGGAAGTTTGATCCATGTCTGGTTGGATCATGTAATCAATTTTTTCTGAATAAGAAAAGAGAGATTTGGGATCTGCATCAAATTCAGCAAAGGCAAATTCTTCTTTTTGATTTGTAGCAGTTCGCTTATTGGAGCGCTTGTTAATCTCAAAAGGACGTCCGGCTATTTCAGAAACGATATATATAGGGCGGCCTCTAACTTCATCAAAAATCTTAGCTATATAAAGGGTTACTATGCCAAGCAACAGAAATTGCAATCCAAATAAAAACACAATTCCACCAATTAACAACACCAGATGTGGGTGATTATTTGGAAAAAACGTGTTTGAAATGATTGGAACACTAATAGAAGCAAAAATAGATAATAGTCCAAAAGCTATAATGGCATACAAAGGAGCGTAGCTGAAGCAAAGCATGCCATCAATCGCCAGGGCTATAAGTTTACGTACTGTGTACGTGCTTTCTCCGTGCTGTCTAGCGCCGCGATCGACTGGAATAGTTGTTTGTTTAAAACCGAGCCATGGAATTAGACCTCTAATATATCTAGTGCGTTCAGGCAGTTGCTGTAAGGCTTTTGCAACTTTACGATCAATCAATCTGAATTCGCCTGTATCTTGTGGAATCTCGATAGAAGAAACAGCTGACATAAGTCTGTAAAAAAGAAAAGCGGTGAAGCGCTTTAGAAGTTTATCTTTTCGTGAAGATCGCTTTGCATAGACAACGTGGAAACCACTTTGCCAGAGCCGCACCATATCTGGTATCAGTTCTGGAGGATCTTGAAGGTCAGAATCTATATTAACAATTGCCTGTCCAGAGGCAAAATCCATTCCGGCAGAAATAGCTGCTTGTTGACCAAAATTTCTTGATAAACTGACAAGCTTTATATAGTCGTGTTGCTGGCATAATTCGTTTAGCGAATTGCTGGTTTCTTCTCTGCTGCCGTCGTTGACAAAAACTACTTCATAGGAAAAGTTTAAAGGAGAAAATACTTTATTCAAGCGCTCAATAACAGCCTGAAGATTATATGTGCTTTCGTTGTAGACAGCTACCACGATTGAAAGCATGGGTTTATTCATGTTTTATCCCTATCTGTAATTTGTGAAAATCGAATACCGGTAGCAAAGAGACAGTATCTCTATTGGAAATTGCGATTATCATCCTGGATTTCAAGATGACATGCAAGCGGAGGTGTATAAATTACTACTAATCCTGCTGTTTTGTGTCTGCGGAGCCGAGTTTATTTGGTTCTTGAGTCGCGCCATAATAGTTTTCGAAACTTTGCATAAGTGATATCTAATGGATACATGCTTTTATTAGTTGCTTTCACGCTGCAAAATTAAGACTTCTAATTTGGAGAAGGTTAATGCGCTCCAGTAGGGAAGATGACCGATAATTTTGTAATTAGGGATAGGAGAAAAACTTACGATGTATTTTTCTCCTTTTATTGCCCACCAGCGCCATTTATTTTGAGGTGCGGTGCCATGATTAGTGCTGTCGTATATTTTCATATCACGCACAGTGTTGTATTCGTATCCACCGTCGATGTCTGAGGAGGGGATTCCTTGAGCCTCAAGCTGCTCCAAGCCGAGCCACCTGGCTCGATTCCAGCCTAAATAATCTTGTGCTGCACATGCTCCATAAATGGCTATGAGTACTAGAGTTAGTATAGATAGAGGATGGACTACTTTTACTTGCACGCGGCGGGAGAGCCAGGCTAAGGCTAAAATTAAGGGAGCAAACCCAATCATATAATAACGGTCTGTGCAGCGAACTATTGTTTCTGTGACCGAAAATCCCAATGATACCAATACGGTGATAACACAAATCCAGGTAATAGCTAACCTCTTTGAAAAAATTGATGCAGCAGATTTTTTAGATGCGTTCGTATTTATAAATTTCTTGCTAGCTGCGACTAATGATGAAACAAGCGAGCCGATTATGGTCACTAATACAAAAGCTAATATAAAAGAAATGATAGTCACCCATCTTAGATTTTTATTTGAAAGCAGCGGCATGTTCAAACCCATAATGGTAAGAGCGCATACCATAGGCAAGCGCAATAGGTTTTGATTGAAAGGCATCAATTTATGCTGTGTAAGTGCAAGTTCTTTTACACTGATGAATATGGTGCAAGCTGCTAATAAAATCCAAACCCACAATTGACTTATGTATTTGCTAATTAATCTTTTGCTTCTTAAAATGAATGACAAGAGTATGGGCAGACAAAATAGCCCCATATAACATGTTGTTTGGCCTAAACCAACAAGGACTTTATAAAGCCATGTGAGAGGGCTGCAAAAGGCTTCCCTTACGAATTGTGCGTGTCCTTGTTTAACGTCGGCATAGTCTCGTATAGCATAAACTCTATGAGTAAGCCAATAATCTGTGCTTATATAACACAAAATTGGTATTACCAATGATGCGGCTAAAATTGAATATAACAGTCCGCGATTCTTTGTCTGTATTGACAGCAGTGCTAAATTACAAGGCGTAAAAATCACTACCGATTGTCTTGCTCCAATAGCAAGAGCAAACAGAACAATAGACAAAATAGCAAGTTCTAAAGAATTCTTTTTTATTGCCCGGAACAGGATAAACAGGTAAATGATAATGAGGGTAGTAGACGTTACATCGGACATGAAGGAAAAATACAGATTGACCATTAGCGGGTTAGAGGCATATAACAAAGAACAAAAGATAGCAGCATTGCGATGAGTGCCTATCTCGCGTAGCGTAATATAAAAAACAATGCTGCCAATGAGTCCGATTACAAAAACCATGGAGCGCAACACTACATAAGAAAAGCCAAATAGTTTGCAAAAGGCAACGCCTAAAAAAACATGAGTAAAGCTAGGAGCACAAACTACTGGCAGGAGCAATTTTCCGTTCTTAAGAAATATTCTTACTCCTTCAGCGTAAGCCCAATCATCGTTCAAAGGAAAATTACCGCTTAATGAAACAAATAATGCGATGAGTAAAAAGTAAGCACAAATGAGCCAAATTGGTATGAGGCGATTGCTAAGCAGTTGCTGTTTCATGTTTTGTTAGGTCTAAAGATTTTATCCATTGCCATGAGCGAGAAATTCCATCTGATAAGTCAACAGTTGGATACCAATCTAATTTTTGTTGAGCTAGAGATATATCTAGAACGTTTTTTGGTACATCCAGATCGCGTGAGGGCAAATATTTTGACTTAACGGGACTATCTATTGCGTCCCGGACAGAGTCTATGATTTCGTTGATAGAATGACCTTCTCCTGAGCCTATGTTGAAAATTCGAGGATCATGCTGAGCGGCTTTGTATTGAGCAGCCTTGACAAAGGCATTCACAGCATCATCAATATAAACATAGTCTCTTACTACTTTTCCATCGCCCCAGATTTCAATTGCTTCTCCCTGGGCAATCCGACCTAAAAACACACCTATTGCTCCTTGACGAGCATTAGGATTTTGTCCAGGACCATAAGGATTGGATAGTCGAAGCACGACGTAATCCAGATTGTGCAAGTGGTAAAAAAGCTGGAGATATTTTTCAATTGCTAATTTTGTAATGCCGTAAGAGCAAATAGGATCAGTGGGGTGATCTTCTTTTATAGGCACTGTTTGCGGTACACCATATACGGTGCCACCGGACGAAACAAAAACAAACTTCTTTACTCCAAAATTGTTGCATTCTTGCAAAAGTTGAATGGTATCAATCAAATTGGAACGCACATCGTAAACAGGATCGTCATTAGAAGTTTTAGGTAAAGTGGTATAAGCAAGGTGAAATACCCAATCCATACCATTTACTATTTCATTCAAAGCACCGTGATTGCCCAGGTCTCCAACAATGTATTCAACTGTTGGATCAGGTTCAGCAATTTTACTTGGATAGCGGTCAAAGACGCGTACTCTGACACCTTCAGCCTTTAGCGCTGATACTAAATGGGTGCCAATAAAGCCATTGCCGCCTATAACTAAAGCTTTCATAATTCTAAGATACTTAACGGGTTATTAAATGTGCAGTCTAGCATATAAAAGGAAGAATTAAAGTAGAGAAGATTGATTTTGTTAGAATTTTATGGTGAGTGGATCAGACCAGCCGCCAATGTAATGACCATCCTTATCTAAACCAATAGCGCGTAGTTGATAATAACCAGGACCTGAAAGTGTGTCGGGGTTGAATAATAGATTTTTTACAGTTTCCTGACTCGTAATACTGGACAATACAGCTTCCTCGCCATCAGAATCAAAGCTGTCAAAAAAATAGTTTGGTTTGGAGTATTCGAGTTTTATGCTCGCACAATCCTTTATTTGATTGGCATTTACTTCCAAATTAAAGCCATTTTTATCAATCGGATAAACCCCTCTATTATCGGGTTGTATATCTTTAACAACCAGTTTTGGAAGGGTGTTTTCGCTATTAAGTAAGCGGATATTTTTAATCGACATTGATTGAAGAGGAGGGAAATCTATTTGTAATTGTTGTATTTGTCCATTTGTAAACCATCGCCAATGTTTGGATAGCGCCACCCGGTAAGTTTGATACTCGCCATCAACTGAGTCTGCAGGAGCTTTATTTTGGGTGGGGAGTGGACTAGTGGGGCTAGACCACCAAGAAACAGTAATATTTTTAGCATCCGGTGGTGGAGTTATTGAGGCTTCAATTTCTATCAAATCGTAAAGAAAAGGATCGATATTTATTGGTGATATGACTATTGTTGAACCCTTTTCACAGTTCAGGATTTCAATGTGATCTGACTCAATATGCCAAAATCCACGCTCAGACGTAAAAGGACGCATTATTTCTTTTGGATTTGGCAACGACAATACTAGAGGTGACATTAATAGCGTTTTGGGGACTATTAGATGGAGTGGCTCAAAAGTTTTTTTGTCGGTCTGCCATAGATAACAGCCAGCCATATCTGTCTTTGAGAGACATTCTTTAAATCGTGACGTATTTATCAAGTCAGCATTACCAAACAAAACAGGATCAAAAGTAATGAATTTATCCACATAACTTTGCTTTGCAAAGGGTGGAGACATAATAAAATTGAAGGTCGAACCATTGTAAACTACATGGGCACCATCAACTTCTTTTGGTATGCCCAAAATAATTGCCTTTTGATTAGCGGGTAAAATTTGGGCGAGCTTTTGTCCTTCTTCTAACAAAGCTTTGGTTTGTGCACCAGCATGTACCCAGGGAATATTGTTTTTAGCAGTAGCAGTTGTGTCTATCAGGACTAATAGACACAATAAGACTGTGGCGGGGATAAGTATTTTTAGCTCGGTAAGATTGATATCGTTTAAAATATTGCCTTTTAAATTACTCATAGCGTTTTCCATATGAGTGGGAGCAAAGATTAGTAAAGGCAGAAATATAGAAAGAGGAATGGTGAGGAAAAATAAAAACCTTGCTCCTTCTAAGTTAAGCCCTAATCCCCAAAGTTGATAGATGGGAGCTAAAGTAGTGAGTGACCAAACTCCCAGGAAAACAAGCCATTTGCGAGGTATTCCGGATATGATCAATTTGGCAAAAAATAATACAAAAATAGAGGCATAAATCAATAGCAAGGTGAAGTAGAAAAAATTCTGTTCGGTAAAAACAGCTTTACTTAGAGGGAAAATAACCCTGTAAAGGGCATCCAAGTCAGTCCATTTTTGAAGAATATGGCCAAATTGACTAGCCCCCACACTGCCTACATAGCCGCCAAATATTGTGCCTAAAGCGAAATAACGGATGGTGAAATAAACCAAACAGCTTAACCATATAGGATAGGATATTGTAAGTGCAAGAATGATTCGTTGGTACCAGGAAGGTTTAACTTGTTCGCTGGTGAACACCCCATCAGCTTTTGCTTTCTTCATAAAAATATCTGGAAAAAGAAAACTAGCAGCACTTAACAATACTGGAAGACCAATAGCCATTTCTTTTGTAAGCATGGCAATCCAGAAAGATAAGACCCCTAGAATAGTTAGTAGCGTGTCGTTCCTATCGCCCCTACGAATAAAGCTCCAGAAAGACAAAAGATAGAAAAAGGCACAAATAATATCAACACGTCCAACCATCAAAGAAATAGATTCACAATGTAGTGGGCTACTAGCAAATAATGCCGCACTAAAAATGGCAAACAATATCGATCTTGGACGATACCAAGATCTGGTTAATTCTATAAGCACCATATATAGTGCTACTGCGGCGGCAATCAGAAATACTATATTAGTAATAAAATAGCCGTAGGCTTTGGTTCCCCATAAGGCATAGTCGGACATAATTGAAAGTAATAAACATGGTCTATAAACTTTCATAGTGGGGATTTCCATGTAATTACCGGTGAAGTTGGTAATTATTTTTTGCCAGTCGCCGGCAAAAATTTGAGAGACATAAAGAACTTCACCAAAATCATCTTCTAAAAAATAACTATTAATAGTTCGACTAAATGCAGACAGAGCAATAATGGAGATAAGCGCTATAGGTATTATTAGATTTAAGAAAAATCTAGAGAATTTCATATTGCACCCCGGATATTAAATTAGGCATTTGAAAGACTTGCAAATTACAGTGAATGTTTGGTGTTCGATTTATTTTGGAGTTTGAGCTGTGGACTGATACTGATTTACGAATATCGGATGCTGATACGCTGACATCAATGTTTTGCAAGGCAGTTGGAAAAGCGTCAATACGCACGGGAAAGCATACATCGAACTTCATGTGATTGTCATCATCGGACTTCTTAACGGTTTTTGGTATCCAGGGGCTTGTAAACAGGATCGGGTTATTGGGCGCAGATGCTTTAGGAGTAAAACACAGTTGAGGCGTTATAGAGATATCTCGATTATCGCAGCCCTCTATATAGCCAAATAAATGTATTAGGCAAAAATTGTTTTTATGATTAGGGGAAAAAATGCTGCTGGCTTTGAATGAAAATTGACATTCTTTACCATTGAAGTTGGAAATTTTTTGCTGTGAATCTTTTAGAGTGAGAGTTGGGCAAGAAACGAAGCGAACACTGTTTCGATCTTTGCTGAGCTCGGGTTGTTTTGGAATAAAAAGCTTAATGTCTGGAAGATAACGACTCTTGGCATTTGTAATGTGTATTTTTTGATCATAAGCAGGGTCGGATAATCCATCTTCATTCTCTACGCCATAAAATGCTTTTTCCCAAGAAAAACCAAATAAACTTGGTATAAGAGCAAATCTCGGATTGTTGCAATAAACACCAAAAATCGCTGCATTACCATTTGCACGTTTTTGTACGACCATATTCAGGCAAGTTGAATTTGATTTTAAAGAAGGATTATTCTGTCCGGCGCCCTTTTCTATAAGGGTTTGCCATTGGGAAGCTGAGATCGGTATTAAATACCATTGTCGTAAGTCTAATGGTGTAATTGCAGCTGCATCACATAAGCTTTTTACAATAGATTCTTGCTCAATGCACAGATTGTTTTGGTTTGAGTGTATTAGTGTCAAATCTTGAGACAAAGACATTGAGGGAATGAAGGGACCGTTTATTCTAACCTTGTTAATAGCAATGTCCCAGTCGGTTGGTAAAGTTGATCCATTTTCTATATTTATAGCTAAATAGGCATCGGTTGTTTTTAGGAATTCGCATTGGTCCTTACTTGGGAAGACAACACTAGTACAATGGCTGCCATTCTTGTACATGTCAGTTTTCCACTCGAACGTACGCCCGTATGCTCTTAAGGGAAAACAATAAAACGGAGAAATTATTAGAAGCGATATTATTGTGTAGAGGATAGGAAGTTTGTAGTTTGTAAGCCTAATAGTTTGAGTGAGAAATTTCCAAAAAATAAGGGCAGACAAAACAAGCAGTAAGAATTTTAGAATAATATTTATACAGATAACGATATTGGGAGCAGAAATATTATCATCGGGAAAAATGCTCAGAGAAATAAAAAGATCTAAGTGAGGAATGAAAATTAAGAGCAAAACAATGAAGACTAAGTTGTAAGAAGTAATTGCAGTTTCTTTTTTCTTAAGCGCCAATAAAATATTTTCTATGGCTACTGCGGAAAACAGTATTATTTCAGGCATAGCAGTAAGCGCATAGCGTGGAACAGTTATGAATGCTAAGTAAGTGAGATGTAGTAAAAATGCAAAGGCGATGATGGCGATACTTAGAATATGTGTTTGAGTATGTTCTTTATGAAAACGGCAAAGAGTCAATAAAAAGCCAATTCCTGCTAAGACAAAAATCAACTGATGAAAATATGCTTGAAAAGCAGGTCTCAGAGGTCCAATGTTGGTACGAAAGTCGTTCCAGGGCAATTTAAATAATCTGCCTGGTTTGTCGAGCATGAGCTTTATGAAACGCTCTGGACTTTGTTTTATTGCATGGTCAACGATGGTTGAATATTTTTTTGTTTCGATTCCGGATAAATCAGGGTAAGGAACGCTTAGCCATCCAAGGCTATTGGTATCAGTGCCCACGAATAAATTATAGCTTCCGACACGATCGACAATTAGAGAAGCCTTGCCAAAAGCTAATTTTTGTACGGACAGCCATGGTACAGAGCAAATAAAGAATGCGACTAGAATTGCTAGCCAGTATTTGCAAATTACCTTTTTGTTTTGAGAATTAAAAATACTAGCAATAACAAAAGATGTGATGATTACAATTGAGAGAATGCACATAATTGAACGGGTAGTTTGTAAGCAAAACAAAGTAATCCCCAGTAAATACCCCCACATATAATGTCTTCTGTTTTGTATTAGATAACTAGTGACAATCCATACAGTTAGACAAAGTAAAAAGCAGGCGAAACTTTCACTATAAAGTCGACCACTATTTATAATGAAACCGGGATAAAATGTGGCAATAAGTCCAGCCGCAATACCAGTTTCTTTTTTGAAACACATAGTGCCAATTGAAGCAATAAGTACTGAGGCGATTGCTGATAAAATGCTTTGAGCTATAAGAGGTATAGCCCATAATTGCATCGAAAGACTTTGTCCGCAAACCTTATAACACGCGAGTAAAAAAATAGGAAAAATTGGACCAGCAATGGACATACTTTGCAGCGGTAAAAATGTCTGCTTAACCAGAGTAAGATCGTCTTGATGTGATTGTCCTAATAAAACATTTGCACAAGCTATTAAGGCTCCGGGCTGAGAAAATAATGTTTTGCAAGTTAAGTCTATATTTTGAGCATGACGAAAATATTCAGCTGCGTCACAAGCAAAAGCGGTACCGCTACCTGAGCAAAAAAGGTTGAACCAAATTCGCAATATTAGAGAAATCGCAAAAATCAAAATATAAGCAAATCGCAAAGTCAGCTCCCTTCATTTGAACTGAGACCACTTTGTTTTAAAAACTTAGGAGAAGATTTTATATCTTTACCCTTCACCATATTTTCTAGAGAAGAATACATAGAGTTTGCTTTGCGTTCATCTGGGGTTAACCAAAAGGTCATAGCGTCGATTAGTCGCAGAAATGCCTTTATAGAATATAGTTTAGGGCGCGATTTTAGTTTTCTATACCAGGTACGGATGCGATAGCTATAGGACCATTGAAACAAAAATTGATGGAGCATCTCGTTGAAAGTGCCAGCAAAATATTCCATATCACCTAGCATTTCTTCTGCTCCTCTTGTATAGAGAGAATTAGCAGTCATGCGAGATTGACGTTCTATAAAGGTTTCCATTGCTTGTTTATATAATTGAGCTGTAAGCCTAGCTATTTCGCGTCTTTGGAAACATACCAATACCCGACTTCTTGCATTATCACCCAAACGTCTACGCTCTTTATTGTCTTTTAAAAGAGCAATCATAGCTTGAGCTAAGCTAGTGGCATCTTTGGCAGGCACAATTAAACCAGATTCCCCAGCTACTATATATTCTGCTGTACCGCCAGAAGAAGTGCCGATTACAGCTTTTCCGCAAGACATTGCTTCTAGGCAAGTGTAGGGCGAATTATCGTACAGGGAGGGAACGACACAAACATCAGCGGAGCGATAATATGCTGGTAACTCTACAAGGGGTATTCGATCGATAAAAGTAATACTGTTTTCTAAATTATGTTTGGCGATATATCTTTTAATTTCAGCTAGAACGGACGTTTGTCCTGTGGCAGTATTGGTGTCATCCCCAATGACATATAAATGTGCTTTAGGTACTACGGCAACAACATCTTTCCAAGCTTCGATTAAGTAATAAATCCCTTTGCGAGCTTCTAGGCGACCAACAAATAGAACTTTTAGAGAATCGTTTTCTGGAATTGATCGATTACCGTGGGGCGAACAAAAATCAGCATCAATAGGATTGTGGATGATTTTAATTCGCTCAAGAGGCATGCATAGATCATTGGCAACAAATTGAGCGAGGTCTTTGCTGGGAGATGTAATAGCATCGGCATAATTCATTGCTATTCTTTCGACCATGGCGACAAATTGATGGTCAAAAGAAGGAGTGACATTATGGAGAGCTTCAGCAATAAATTTAGAGTGGGGAGTGTAAAGTCTTATGACTAAAGGGACCACTTTTGTAATTGCTGGATAAAAACCTTCGGCTAATAATTCGGGAGTATCGATTACATCAAATGGCTGCTTGGCATGCAGTTCTATAAACTTTTGCCACAGGGCAGCTGAAGTGCTGATAACATATTTGCTATATGGCATAGCGCAATCAATTAGATTGAGAGTATGCTGATCAAAATATGGCTCAACACGATGTACTTGGATGTCGCCTTCAGTATATGATTTGGCTTTGTCTTTCGCGAGTGAGATTACAGTCACATGATGCCCTAAGCTAACCAAGCCATGGGCAAGGTGCTTAGCAAAAGTGCCTATCCCACCAAAGCCAGTGTCTGGGGGATATTCACGAGAAATAATACAAACGCGCAATAATTTCTCCACGATCTTTCCTCTGTTCTCATTTTATAATGCGCGTAAGCTCAGAAGTTGAGAGAGTTTTCATCATGAAGCGAGTTTTACTTACAGTACACAAATTTTTTCCAGCTCATCGAGCTGGTACCGAGGTATTGACACTAAAAGTTGCTCAAGAATTGAAACAACGCGGTTATCAAGTGAGTGTAGTGACTGCCGATCCACCGGATACAGATGCCCGGAGAAAATCTGTGTCGCAAAATAGTGGTGAATTGGTTGTTTATGAATATGAAGGCATTTCCGTTTACTGTCTTAATGAGTCGGCGCGCCTGCATGACAATCGCTTTTCTAACGAGCATTATCACCCTTATTTAAAAAAACACTTTAGAAACATATTTGAAACGGTGTCACCAGATATAGTGCACTGTTTTCACTTGCAAAACCTTTCTACAAGTTTGCTCGAAGAGGCATACGATAGAAGAATACCAGTAATTTATTCGGCGACTGACTTTTGGCTTATATGTCCAATTGTACAATTGCGACGTCCTGATGGTAGCAACTGTCTGGGGCCTGCTCCGTTTGGAGCGAATTGTTTGTCTTGCTATACGCCAGAGTTAATGCCTGAGCAAGCAGAATTTGAAGAAGCTTTATCTACTAAATATCCTCAGTTGTTGGAAAAAAATGTGAAGGCAGGGTTTCCCCAAGCTATTGCGAGTGCGACTTATTTTGCTTACATAGCCAAAAAACTACCAAGTGCAATACAGGCAACAATGGTCCGCGCTAATGTATTGAAATCATTTGCCAACAGGCTTTCGGCAATAACCGTGCCCACGGTACTTATGCAAGATTTATTTGTTAGAAATGGACTAAATTCTCAAATCATTCATCGTGTTCCATATGGTATTGATACAAAGCCGCTAGAAAAAGGACGCAACAAAACGCCGAGTGATGAGTTGCGTATTGCGTTCATAGGTACTATTAGTGAACATAAGGGACCGGATCTTTTAGTAAAAGCCTTTTTGCAGCTGCCTCCTGACAGCAAAGCTTCTCTGACAATATATGGCGATCTCAATCAATTTCCTGATTTTGGCAAGCAATTGACAGAAATAGTATCGAGCTCAAGCGATTCTCGCCAAGCTGAGAAAATAAGGTTTGCCGGAACGTTTCCTAATGATCAAATAGGCGGTATTTTTCAAGAAATTGATGTACTAGTTGTTCCGTCGCGCTGGTATGAGAATACACCTTTAGTAATACAATCGGCTTTGGCGGCTAAAACACCAGTGATAGCTACTAATTTGGGTGGCATGTCTGAAATTATCAAGCATGAAAAAAATGGATTGTTGTTTGAGGTAGGTGATGTTAAATCACTGCAGGAACAATTGATGAGATTGATAAATGATCGCCAATTGCTCGGTTCTTTGATAGAAGCCATAAAGCCAGAGCGCACAATAGCTGATATGGTAGATGGGCTTGAAGCTATCTATGCAAAAATAAATGAAACAGAAATGCTTAAACAAAATTCTTAGAGAAATACTTTGTCAGAGTGGTTTATAAGACTTTTGCAGTTAGGGGAATAGTTAGTCGTGTGGACCACCAATCTATGCTGCCTGGATTATTTGAAATGCTATCTGTAGCAGGGGCTAAAATTCGATATTGATGAAGGTGTTTTGGATCTTTGACGTGAATTGAAAGGCGTAAACCTAGCTTATTCCAACTAGCGCGTTGTTCTGAGCTTGAAGGCATATATATAGTTTGTGTCCAGAGTTGCCCTTTTTTTAACGTGAGGGGATACATATCCTTTTGGTCGAACTGCTCACAGCGCCATGGTCTAATCAGATAGACGAAAGCAAACGAAAAAAAGATTTCAACGCAAATACTCCAGGACGGTGCATTCAAACCAAAATAATAGTCACGTCGAGGTATCCAAGATTGGATGAGGAATAAATTGGCAATAAAAATCCCGAATGTTGCACAGGAACAAGGCAAAACACACAGAGTGGCGAAAGTTAAAAGAATGTGGGTTGGTACCATTCTTCCAAGTCTATTAACAAGAAATTCTTTGATGTTTTCGGCGCCGCGCAAATTAGGATAAACATATGTAAGAATGAAGCCCGATAATACAAAGAAAAATGCAACTCCTTCGTCCAATTGCCAGTTTTTCATGAAGTCGATGTCTACAAAAAACCAGGCTGAGTGGAGAAAAATAATTGCAGCGCAAGCAAAAAAACGTAGAGAGGTTAAAGCATCTAATTGTTTTTTAGGGGACGAAGTACTGATGATCGAGGATGGCGTGTCAGACATTCCTTCAATTGGTCTTGATTCTTTTTGAGTTTGTGTTTTTATCATCTGAGCTTTTATAGACATGGAAGTCTGTGCCATCTTTAGATCTTATAGTACGAGAAAGTTCGTACGCTTATTGCTTTGTGTTTCGTCTATATAGTCCCAAACTTGAGCCATCTGGTAAAGATTTGCTCTCAACGAGGTCGAAGAAATGAGAATGTAGCACAAAATTCAGCCATTTACTGTAAGCAATAGAGCTATCGGTGTCACACAAGGGCAGACCTTGATCCCCCGACTTGAGTAGGTACCATTCATACCACAAGGCTTTAGTGCGATCAAAATTAACTTTGTCTCCTAATTCGGTATGTTCTCTGGGGCTGCCAATTACGATTTTGTTATTTCTAATTTCTGCCAAATAATAGAAAGGCGAACAGTTTATTGGATTGGCATTAGGCATAATCATTAATGATGTGGATTTCCCAACAGAGGCTGTTTCAATTTTTTCAAGAGACCACATTATTCCCGTATCATAATCTGGTAAGGGATTGACACTTACGCCCGGATTTTGCGGGTTACATAATCGGACTTTAAATCGTTCGCCTATATTGTTCATGGAAATATTCATCCAGGTAGGTAAACGAATAGGAAAAGGACTGAAGTCCTCGTATACAAATTGAACAAATGACAAAACAATAATTGTGCCTAGAAGAAAACGCGGCGTTATTTTTTTACTTGTCCAGAGTTCAGAAAATAATTTTGATGTTATAGCAGCTATGGGAATAGTCACAGGCACAATATATCTGAACTGATGAGGCCAACGAAAAGCGCTTGCTGTAAATAGAGCAAATATAATCGATGTGAGTAAATATAACTTTCTTTTATCCCAAGGCTTACTCGTATGGAGCGCGATTAGAAAGCAGACAAAGAGCAATGGCGACAAAATTAGGGGAAGATCGACGAAAGAAAAAAGTTGAAAATGTGAGAAGAATTCTAGTATAGGAAGCTGAGATGACGCAATGTTATTTTGAGATTGATAGTTATGTATCTGAAAATTTTGAGCTTGGATTGAGGAAATGAATTTTGATACTTTTGGGCCGGCTAAAATGAGCCACGGAGTAATTACAATTAGTCCAACCAACGCCACAATAGAGAGATGTTTAAGTCGACTGTAATTTATTCTGTGTTGTTTTTTGGAATATAGTCCTAATAATTCAACTAATAAAGGTCCGACAAAAAAGATGGGTGTATTGTTTTTAGTTAGAAGGGCCAAGCCTAATACAATCCCAAGAATAATAGATCTGCTTAATTGAGGGTTCTCGTTCCAGTAAATAAAGTAAGCCAGTCCCAGGGCAATCATGGCATTGGCAGGAAAATCGAGCAAGGCGCTGTGGGTAGACCAGAAAACTGCTGGATATAGAAAAATCAAAACGGGTGCTATAAGAGAGGCCAGTCTGTTTTGATAAATTGTTTTTGTTATGTACCGAACTGAGTAAAAAAGTACAACTATAAAAATCAGATTGACTACTAATTCGGTATTAGCATTTATTCCTAGAAAAAATTTGAGGATGGCGCTTAGAAAATAGAAAAAAGGTGGATAGAGTGGACTTACGGCAAAAATACTTCTATACCACTCAATAGATCTCAAATGAGGATGCTTTAAAAGTTCAAATACATGATAACTGTTGATCTTGTGTGCTGCTGTGTCCCAGCACGGAATGGAGTGATCATAACTAGTCCATACTAAGACAAGTGATTCTATTATTACCAGTAAAAATATTGCCAGAACGTCTAGTCGCATTCTGGAGACTGATTCTATCGAGAGATTAGAATTACTGTTGCTCAAGGGCTATCTTATTTGCTCGTAGCTATGGAGTGATTTGAAGATTGTGTATTTTTGAGATTCTTAATTATTTTTGCAGGGATTCCTGCTACTAGTGAATAGGCCGGTACATCTTTGAGTACTACAGCCCCAGCACCAACTACTGAGCCTTGGCCTATTTTTATCCTCGGGCCTATGACAGCGCCAGTGTAAATAGTGGCAAAGTCTTCTACAACTATGCATCCGGCTAATCGGGCTCCTGGCGCTACATGTACACCATTGCCTACTTTTGTTTCGTGTTCTATTATGGCGCCGCTATTGATAATGGTGGCTCGTCCTATAGATGCTTCTGTATTTACGCAAGCCATCGGCAAAATTTGAGATCCCTCACCAATAGTTACATTGTCAGCTACGAAAGCGGTACGGTGTTGGGCGATAATGGGTTTAAGCCCTTCTTTTTTTAGAAGCTCTTGTATGCGCAACCGTTCTTCACCACCGTTCCCAATAGCAACTAAGCAAGACACGGTCTGATTTTTGAAGTTTTGTTTGATCCACTCCAAAAACTCATTTTGATTGTGAAATATAGGAATATTAGTAAAAGGTGATGTTATATCTTTTTTTGAATCAAAAAGAGCTACTAATTGAAATTCAGTATTAAGCATGCACTCGTGGAGCATTTTTGCTTGGCCTTTAGCGCCCCAGAAAATCATTGGTTGCTTATTCACGTATGCTCATATCCCTAGAATATATTGAAAACAAAATGTAATTTAGATTAGAATACTTTAGGTATTGACAAAATCAAACGGCATTTTCAGCTTGCTTAGATTTGTTTTGTTATTCTAGCAAAACGTTGACATCTTTATTGGGGTATCTTTTGATACTCTATTAATTGAATCGCTCCCCAACCTGTGGCTGGTGTAAATTAAGTCTAAATGGTGCAAAAAAAAGGAAGTCCCCAAATAGTGTATCCAAGTGGCAGTATTCTTGCCTCTAATCAAGCTTGGTTTGGGTCAGCGCGCGCTATGCGCGAAGCAATACTGAAAGAGTCATTTCGTGCTCATGTCGGGCATATAGGCTCTGCACTATGTGTTGTCGAGATATTAGAAGCACTGTACGGATACATACTTGAAGCGGATCAACCTAATAATCCAGATCGTGATAGATTTGTTCTTTCTAAGGGACATGCGGCCCTTGGACTTTACGTTGCTCTATATTTCAAGGGCTGGATTAGTGCTGAGCAGCTTTCAACGTTTTGTGGGAACGATACTACATTCGGTGTGCATCCTGAGCCGCACACACCGGGAGTAGACTTTGGTACTGGTTCTTTAGGACAAGGGCTATCTTTTGCTACTGGGGCTGCCCTAGCTGCCAAATGGCAAAAGTCGAAGCGACGTGTTTTTGCTCTGTTGAGTGATGCAGAATGTAATGAGGGGTCTACTTGGGAGGCAGCAATGTTTGCTGCTCATCATAAATTAGCAAATTTATGTGCCATTTTGGATTTAAATAAGCAACAGGCTTTTGGTTATACGAAAGATGTTATTAACCTGCCGCGTCTTAGAGAAATATGGCAGAGTTTTGGCTGGGATGTGCATGAAGTAGATGGACATAATTTAGAGCAAATAGTTACTACTGTAAATGAACTAAACTTTGTCAATGGACGCCCTCATGTTATTCTTGCGCATACTGTTTTTGGCAAAGGCGTTTCTTTCATGGAAGGACAAATCAAGTGGCACTATAGCCCTTTGTCTGAAGCCGAATTGTCCCAAGCACTCAATGATGTGAATAAAGGCTAATGAGACTTACTTTTATAAAAACTTTGGTTGAACTAGCACATAAAGATCCCCGGATTGTTTTATTAACTGCTGATTTGGGATACAGTGCTCTAGAGCCATTTCGGGACCAATTTCCCGATCGATATGTCAATGTAGGTGTGGCTGAACAAAATATGGTTGGCGTTGCAACAGGCTTGGCTGAAGCAGGCTTTATACCGTTTGTTTATTCGATAGTCACTTTTGCAAGTTTAAGGCCATATGAGTTTATTAGAAATGGACCGATTGCTCATCAATTGCCTGTGCGTATAGCAGGAGTTGGTGGAGGAATGGAATATAGTCACAATGGATTGACTCACTTTGGTGTAGAAGATATTGGCGTGATGCGTACACAGCTGGGTCTTTCGGTTTATGCACCAGCTGATGCTAATCAAACTAGAAGCATATTACAAGCCACTTTCGATGCTAAAGGACCCATTTACTATCGCTTAGGAAAGGATGACAGAACAATTGTTCCTGGACTAGAAGGGAGTTTTATCGAGGGCGAAGCTCAGTTGATTCGCGAAGGTAAAGACTGCCTATTATTGAGTATGGGCGCTGTAAGCAATGAAACAGCTTTGGCTGCTGCTCAACTGAAAGAAGCTGGTCTGTCTTGTGCTCACGCTGTAATAGCTAGCATTAATCCGGCGCCAAATATAGTGTCGTTGCTTTCTAATTATTCCAATATTTTTACTGTAGAAGCCCACTACATACAAGGAGGCTTAGGTTCACTTGTTAGTGAATGTATGGCCGACAATGCTGTGAAGGCTAAACTAACAAGAATAGGGCTCACTCGCCCACCGGATTCAGTTACAGGTGATCATGATTTTCTTTATGGACGATATGGTCTTTCACCTCAGGCAATTGCTCAAAAAGTTAGTGATGTAATGAAATTGTCGGGGGTTACGTGTTAGTTTCAATCATTTTGCCTGTCCATAATCAGTCTGATCACATTGGCGCGATAATTCAAGGCTATATAAATGAATTTTCTGGTGTAGCACAAGATTATGAATTCGTACTTGTTTGCAATGCATGCACAGATAATTCAGTTAGTGTGTGCCAGGAATTAGCGCGTAAAGATCCACATATAAAAGTGGTTGATACAAAAAGAGGGGGATGGGGTTATGCGGTCAAACTTGGCTTGCAGCAAGCAAGCGGTGATTTGATTTGCTATACAAATTCTGCTAGAACAAGCCCTGAGCAATTAAAAACAGTATTGGGTTATGGACTTATTTATCCTAATGTTGTAGTAAAAGCAAATAGAAAAATAAGAGACAGCTTTAGAAGAAGACTTGGTTCTTTACTTTACAATCTTGAGTGTCGAATGCTGTTTGATTCACCGGTCTGGGATATTAACGGTACTCCAAAAGTATTCCCAGCCAAATTTGCGCCTTTACTCAAACTTTCTCGCGAAGATGATTTGATTGATGCTGAATTTGTAGCTGTGTGTAGACAATATGATTATCCAATTTTAGAAGTCCCCCTTCTTTCAACGCGTCGACATGGGGGCAAATCTACTACTAATTATGGTTCTGCTATAAAAATGTACTTAGGAGCACTGTTTCTTTGGCGACAATTCAAAAAAACAAATCCCGCTTAAAAAAGGGAAGTTCAGACTTACAGACGCTTTGGGCGCATCACCATGGAGAATGGCGAGAACCTGAGCAGGTTACTAGTCAATGGAGACAAGCGGCCGAAATAGATTTATCGTTACTTCAATTTAGAGTGACGGGTAAGTTTTGGGAGGCATTGCAAGGTATAACTTTGCTTGTCGGTCGTGAATACGAACATATGCTGTTGGCTTTAACCGTAATTGATGGACGGCCACAAGTAACTTATTTGAGTATGCCACATCCATCTGGTATTGCATTTGATGCCAAAAAAGAATTGGTATATATTGCCAGTACGCGCAACCCTAATCAAATATATGATCTGGCTGTAGTAAATAGACTCATAGACAGGCTCGATAGAGATGAAGCTAGATTGATTGGAAAGCCATTAATTCCAGTACGATCGCGATTCTATCCAGGTTGTTTATACATTCATGATTTGGCCATGATTGGTGGACAATTACATGCAAATGCTGTGGGGCAAAATGCTGTGGTAAGACTAGATTCACAATTTGGTTATGAGCGAGTCTGGTGGCCAAAGTGTATAGAGACAGAGGACGGACCCGTATTTGGCCAAAATCATATTCAACTTAATTCAATAGCCGCTGGTGACAACATTAAAGAATCTTATTTTTCTGCCTCCTGTGATGAGATTTCCAAGCGCCGTCCGGGGCATAAAAATTTTCCTGTGGATAAGCGCGGTGTAATTTTTTCAGGCAAAAGTAGAGAAGTTTATGCCAGTGGATTAACTCGTCCTCATTCAGCTCGACTCTATAAAAACAAAGTATGGGTTGACAATAGTGGGTATGGAGAATTTGGCTATGCCGAAGATGGGCTATTTGAGCCAGTTTTGAAGCTGTCAGGCTGGACAAGAGGTCTGTGCTTTAGCTCTTCTTTAGCTTTTGTTGGTACATCAAGAGTTATTCCTCGCTTCAGCCAATATGCGCCTGGATTAGATGTAAATAAAAGCCAGTGTGGAATTCATGCTATTGATATGAAAACTGGTAAATTAGTGGGTAGCCTGATTTGGCCCTCAGGTAATCAGATTTTTGCCATAGAAGCAATTTCGCAAAAAATCACTACTGGTTTTCCTTTTGTTTACAAATCAAGCCATTCAAAGGGCCAAAAACAAAATCTCTTCTATAGTTTCTCTATAGGCCAACCAAAAAGAAATGGCGCCCAGTAATGATAATTACGTACTAACACTCAGGAGTAGTAGATGACTGAAAATTTTCGCTTGTTAATGATTGGGGCAATGTATGAAAACGGCGGTAATACATCGCACCGCTTTTTGGATGGGCACCCACAACTTTTTGTTTATCCGTTTGAATCTCAGCCAGGAACCAAATATGTCAATGATTATTTGAGCTCAATGTATCCATTGAAATATCGCTGGCCAACGTTTGCTTTAGAAGCTACACCTGAGCAGGATTATAAAGCTATTATCGATGAAGAAGGCAAAGTAAGAGCCCGCACCCCTAATGTGAGCAAATTCCGTCATATGCCTTTTGACTTTTCAGACGATGATCGCATGGCCAAATATGTTGCACATGTAAAGAAGACCGGACGCAGTCGCGCCAATAATATGGCCGCATTTTTCAAAGCTACTTTTGAAGCTTGGAAAGACTATAAGCGTACAGGCAAAGAAGTAATGTATGTTGGCTATAGCCCAATCATTACTGTTGATGCTAATAAAATACTTGATGATATGCCAGAAGCTCATTTCTTGCATATTGTCCGCAATCCTTGGTCTGCATATGCTGACACAAAGAAACGTCCTGTACCTCTTTCTTTGCAGCATTACATGTTAGGCTGGACAATGAACCAGTACTACGCCTTAATGTTCAAAGAAAAATATCCAGATCGTTTTCATATTATCCGCACTGAAGATGTAATGGCAGATCCTAAGAAAACTTTGGGCGAGCTATGCAAAAAGCTAGGCTTAGAAGTAACTGATTCTCTTAGTCAGCCAAGCTGGAATGGTGAACCTTTGAAAGAAGTTTACCCTTGGGGAACGATTCGTGAAGCTAGCACAAAAGCCAATATTGCTACTGCTAACGAATTGTCTGCTGACGAGCAACTGGAAATTCAATTGCTGACCAATCAGTATTTGAAAGTATTCAATTACGAGAATATTCTAAGTAAATCACCAGTGCGTGTATGAAGCGTGCTCTAGTTACCGGGGCTGCTGGTTTTGTAGGTGCTAATTTAGTTAGACACTTATTAACCAGTGGTCATCAGGTGCATATTATTTGTCGTCCAGAAAGTGATTTGTGGCGAATAGATGATATTAAAAATGACCTAATCATGCATAAAATACCTTTGACAGATAAAGAGGTATTGACTTCTTCTTTGGAAAAAATAAAAGCTGATTGGGTTTTTCATCTTGCAGCGCATGGTGCATATTCTTGGCAAAATGATCTTGAGCGCATACTCTCAACGAATGTTTTAGGTACGGCTAATTTACTGCATGCATGTGCGAAGACTGGTTGCGAAGCATTTGTAAGTGCTGGATCATCTTCAGAATATGGTTATAAAGATCATGCTCCAAAAGAAGATGAATGGGTAGAGCCAAATAGTGAATATGCCATTGCTAAGGCAGCTGCAACACATTTTTGTCGGCTATATGCACAAAAGCGGGAATTGCCTACCGTAGTTCTGCGCCTATATTCAGTTTATGGTCCATACGAAGATAAAGGTAGGCTAATTCCGACAATTATTGAACATGGTTTGCAAGGCAAATTGCCGCCTCTTGTGGATCCAACTATTGCTCGTGATTTCATTTATATAGACGATACTGTTTCAGCATTTATTGCAGCAGCTACGCAAGAAATCAAACCTGGGGCTGTTTATAATTTAGGTACAGGTAAACAAACAACTTTGCGTGAAGTTGTTGCAGCTGCACGAGAATTGTTTTCGATTAAAGAAGAGCCTCAATGGGGTTCAATGCCAAATCGCAAATGGGATACATCTGTTTGGGTAGCTAATAACGAAAAAATTTGTCGTGAGCTAGATTGGAAGCCTATTTATTCGTTTAAAGATGGTTTGGCAAAAACAGCACAATGGTATCGAGATAAAGCGAGTACTGCTGTCCAAAAAAGCTAACTTTAGTAGGACGAATTTTTATACAATTCCAACTGAGTGTTATCTGGCAGAAGTTTCGTGCCAATTAGTTTAAAGTGTCCGGAATTTCTGACAAAATTACACCACTGAATATATGCCTCCTCACTTGCTTTGCCGGAAAAGTGAGAAGCAGGAGAAACATTACTGCCGGTCTTCAATAAATACCAATGAACAAATAGGGCTGTCTTTTGATTAAAACTCACATCATCACCAATCATTGTCCAATTACGAGGAGTGAATGCATGAAGATTGAGATTGTTGCAGCGGACTAAATAAGAATAAATTGTGGAGCTCACTTCTTCGCAATCAGGCATTATACAGAATTGCTGTTTGGTGGATCCCAAATGAGGCTTTATAGTATCGATAACCCAACTGTAGCCCCAATCAGCTGGCGGAGTTGGATACATTGATGTGCCACCAGCGCCGTGATGCTCATCTTTTCTGGCTGGTTCAATACCGATAAAGCCGGCAATTTGCCAAGGTATTTGAATTCTGGGCAGAGGATATGGGGTGAAATTATTTTCTATAAAAGCAAAGGCAAGGGTTAGAGCGGCTATCACAATCAGACCACGAGTTTTGAGTAGGGTCCAATAATGTTTGAAGCCCCAAGCTGTATATAGGGCGATTGGAATTGCGGCTGGCAAAGCGTATCTTATTTGTTCATTCCAAGGAAAAAGGATTAAAACAGAAAGTCCTCCCAGTATTGATGACATAACGAGAAAGAGTCGCTTATGTATCTCTGTAGGAGCTGTACATAACACTATTAAAAACATTGCAAACAAAAAATAAGACACTAAAGCAGGCAAGCCAAATATGTAGTAATTGGCACTAGAGATTAAATCGTAATTGTATTTCTTTTGCTGATAGGAACCAACCATCTTAAACATTGTGGGAGCAGCAATTGTTAGCCAAGGAAGCATAGTTATAAATGCAGTCGCACCAGCTAGTACTAAAAGCCTAATTTTTAGCCAGTTCTTTGTATAGGCAGCCTGTATTAGTGATATCAAAAGTGGTGCTACTAAGAATGCTATGCAATTGTTTTTGGTTAAAGCAGCAAGAGCACAGCCAACACCTAAGGATAAACTTGACAAAATAGATGGCTGCTCTTGCCACCAGGCTAAACAAAATATAGCTAGCGAAACCATGGCTAGTCCTGGAATGTCTAGCATGTCGTAATGAGTTAAATTGAAAACGATGGGAGCGCAGAAAACAAGCAAACTTGACATTAGGGCAATATTTTTGTCTTTAAATAGAATTTTGCCCAGTCCATATACGCTGAAAAAAAGAATATTGGCAAAAGTTAAGCGTACTAGGCTATCGACCCAATGCTGAGGACCTAAAAGTAATTTGAAAGTCCCATAAATAAAATAAACAAAGGGTGGGTAGAGAGGATTCACTGCTAATAATTGTTGCCACCAGTCCATACTTCTCAAGTGAATATGTTGTAACAAATCGCAGCAAGCAAAGCCGCTAAGGATATGGCACGCCATGTCATATACCGGTAAGGAATGATCAAAGAGCGACCATATAATCATTGAAATATTTACTGCGAGTAAAGCCAAAGCAAAAAAAACAAAGCCTCTTTTGCTGGTAGATCTCTTTATTTCTTCTTGCGAAGACGGGCTATTTTGTGCGAGTACAGGGTTTGACATAAGTAATAATTCTATCATCGCTGCAAGCGATATTAACTGCAAATAATGGACGGACGTCTCTTAAATAGTCCATCTTGTAATTTGATTTTTCCTATGACAGCATATGGTCGCATAGAATGATGTTGATTTGATGTATGTCTGAGCCGCTAATTTCAGTTTTTTTACCAACCCATGCACGTTTTAAAAGTGGACTTTTATCGAAGTCTGTGGAGAGTGTATTGGCGCAAAGCTATAGAAACTTTGAATTGTTAATAGTGGATGACGCCTCTGCCGATGGTGCGGCAGCTTATATAGGCGATCTCGCTAAAAAAGATGGACGGGTTAAACACATGCGTTTTGAGAAAAATGTCGGATTGCCTGCTCGTACATTAGCACACGCCTATTTGCAGTCTAAGGGTGAACTATTGGCATTCGCATTTGATGATACAGAGTGGTTTCCTAACCATTTGAGACTGTTGGCTGATTGCTTGGAAAATAATCCTGATGCCGGCATGGCATATGGCGGCGTTAGTATAGAAGTCCCTGGCGGCGAGACTTTTATACTTGGTGAAAAGAATTTTGATCTGCCGCGGTTGGTGGAATATAATTACATAGGCAATTGTGGTGTGATGATTCGGCGCAGCACTGTTGAAAATGTAGGGTGGTACGATCCTCATATTCTAGTGAAGCGGTGTTGCGATTGGGATCTTTGGCTGCGCATTGGTAAGAAAAAAATTCAAACTGTACGTTGTAATTCTGTAATTGCTCATGAAAACGGAGCATTACAAAATGATTCCATTGGCATGTCTGTCAGTTTGTATGACGACCTTACTCGAAAATATCTTGCCACCGAACGTGATCATTTGCTTCAGCCTAGTTCGATTGTAAGTGATAAAGCATCCATGTTTAATTCTTATGATTGGATGAGTCGAGAAGAAGTTAAACAATTGAGAATTTTGACCTTTGAACATTATTTGCGCACTTCAGACATAGGTAATGCTGTTGATTTGGCTAAAGAATGGCTTGTTGAACAAAATCAGACTGACGTTAGAACAGGAAACAATGAGATTGATGCTCTTGCTGCGGCGTTCAATCTCTATCTAGCCGAAACAAGATATTCATGCAAAAGAACATGTGAATCTGCATACAAATTGAGTGGTGTTTTGAGCGCTTATAATACGCTACAGGTTTGTTATGGTCACCTTGAGAATTATCAGAATAAACTCAGTGATAGTTTTTACGATATGGTGAATAAGTATTCCCAAATTGATTCACAACATAATATGCTGATGCGTAGTTTCTCTTGGAGGCTTACTAAGCCTTTACGCGAGCTTAAAAGAATTTGTCGCTCCAATAAATATATTTATCAAGTAGGCAAATCTTTAGTCCGTCCTTTAAGGAGAATGAAAGTTGGTCGATAAAGAAATTCAACTTTTTTCTCCATATTATCGCAGTGAAGAATGTCTTGATGAAATTCGAGAGTGCCTTGAGAGCGGCTGGACTGGGCTGGGATATAAAACAATTACATTCGAGAAGAATTGGTGTACCTATACAGGATTGTCTTACGCCCATTTTATTTCATCAGCAACTGCTGGATTACATTTGGCAGTAAAACTACTGAAAGAAAAACATAATTGGCAATCTGGTGATGAAATAATCACCACACCACTAACTTTTGTCTCAACCAATCATTCTATTTTGTACGAGCACCTGCAGCCGATATTTGCTGATGTTGATGAGTATCTTTGTTTAGACCCTGATTCTGTTCGACAAAAAATTTCTAAAAAAACAAAAGCAGTAATGTTTGTTGGATTAGGGGGGAATTCGGGACAGTTGATTGAAGTTGCTGATATTTGTCGAGAATATGGATTGTCACTGATTCTGGATGCAGCTCATATGGCCGGTACCAAGCTTTTTGACCGTCATATAGGAAGTGAAGCCGATGTTTCGGTATTTAGTTTTCATTCAGTTAAAAACTTGCCGACAGCTGATGGAGGCATGATTTGTTTTAAAGATAAAGAACTTGATAAATTGGTAAGGGAATGGACATGGTTAGGTATTACCAAAGATACGTATCAGCGGACCTCCTCGGATAGTTTATATAAGTGGCGCTACGATGTAGAAAACGTGGGTTTTAAATATCATGGCAATTCGGTTATGGCTGCGCTTGGCATAGTGGCATTGAGATATCTGGAGTCTGACAACGACTATCGAAAACAAATTGCTGCTTGGTATGATGAACTTATTGATAGTAGTGTTGAGAGGGTCAGGATTGCACCGAATTGTGATTCGTCAAGGCATCTCTATCAAATATTGTCTGACAAAAGAGATGAGTTGTTAATTGCACTAAACAGACAGCGGATTTATCCAGGTGTGCATTATACAGACAATACTCAATACCGCATGTATGCCTATGCTAAAAATAGTTGTCCTAGAGCCACTTTGTCCTGTGAGCGGCTTTTGTCATTGCCTATTCATCTTAAGCTTACATATGAAGATGTGAAAAGAATTAGTCTTGCAATAAACGAATTTCAAAGCCACAACAATATTGTTGAAGTGCCCTATCGAACAGGTTTAAATACAAATGGACAAACCAGGCAACAAATTGAAGCATGAACCGATCAAAGGCAAGAGAGTTTCTCTTAGATTGCTTGAAGAAAGGGACATTGATCAAATTCGTTTTTGGCGCAATCAAGATGATATCAGGATATGGTTTAAAAATAGTCGAATTTTGGATGCTGCAGAGCATACAGCATGGTATCAAAAATATAAAAATTTGAGCACTGATTATTTGTACATACTGGAGTCAAGCGATTTCGAAAACCAAGCAATTGGTCAAGTAGGCATTTACAATATTGATTGGCAAAAGAAAAGGGCAGAATATGGACGCATCTTGGCCGGAAATAGGGTTGCGCAAGGAAAAGGACTATTTTATGAAGCTTCTTGTTTGTTGTTCCAATTCTGGAAACGCACTTACGGCATATCGGATTATTTCCTTGAAGTAAAAGCTGACAATAGAAGAGCAATACGGCTATACAACAGACTTGGTTTTGAAGTCAGCGGGGCAAAAGAGGGTTTCAATTCTATGAAATTGACCTTAACTAATAATGACAAGGAAGCTTCTTTTACTAGTCGATATTCGCTATAATCAGGTTTTTGTTGAACCATAAGGTATTGAACCCAAGGATGTAAAAATGAATCCGGTTAAAGCATTTGAAGAAGAGCGAAAAATTGAAATAGAGCAAATGGGCAAAGACAAAGATTTTTGTCAGGAGTCTGCTAAATGGCTGCAAGCGAGTGTTAAACAAAAATACTCATATAATTTCAAATGGTTAGGGCGCCCGATTATTCAATATCCCCAAGATATGGTAGCCATTCAGGAAATTATTTGGGATACAAAACCAGATCTAATTATTGAAACTGGTATTGCTCATGGTGGCTCTTTGATTTTTCATGCCTCGATACTGGAATTGCTAGGTGGCAAAGGGCAAGTAGTTGGTATCGACATAGATATTCGCTCTCACAATAGAAGTGAAATTGAAAAACACCCTTTATATAAACGAATTGCTATGGTTGAGGGGTCATCCGTGGATGAAAATACTGTCGCTCAAGCAGGCAAATATGCTCAAGGAAAAGAGTCTGTCATGGTGATATTAGATTCTATGCACAGCCATGAACATGTTTTAAAAGAATTAGAACTATACTCACCTTTAGTAAGTAAAGGGTGTTATCTCGTTGTTTTAGATACTGTGATCGAATTCTTGCCTGTTGAACTTTATCCAGGTAAACCTTGGGGCCCGGGTGACAATCCATATACGGCAGTGCATGAGTTTTTGAAGAGCAATAAAAGGTTTGTTATAGATAGACCTATAACAGATAAATTGCAGATTACTGTTGCACCGGATGGTTATTTGCGGTGTGTTTCTGACTAGTTAACGGATAAATTAAGTTGTTACTGCAGTAGTAGCAATGGCGGCTACTTCTTTTAGCTGTGCACAAGCATATTGCACTTGCTCTTTTGTCAGGTTAAGAGCGGACGGTAGATTTATACCGTAATTGCCTAGGCGCTTACTAACTGTATTTTTAATTTGTGCTTGCTGTGCCGAGGTTAAGTGACTATAGGCCGGTAAAGAACTTAGAGGGTAGAAAAAGGGTCTACAATCCACGTGACGCTTTTTCAATTCTGTAATTACATCTTCTTTGTTCAAACCAGAACTTTCTTTGAGAATAACAGTTACCATCCAATAAGTATTACGTGTTTCAGGTGATTGGAAATTGAGCTCAAATTCGCTGCAGTTAGCTAATTCTTCTTTGTACCAATTAAAAATCTCAATCTTCTTAGCCAGCAATTCTTCGATGCGTTCTAATTGTGCCAAACCTAAGGCTGCTTGCATGCTAGACATTTTGTACTTGTAGGCAACTTCTGTATTCCAAAACAGACGATCGCCTGGTTGACGTCCGTGATCTCTCAAGAAAAGTATGCGCTTATAAAGAGCTTCGTCATCGGTCACTAACATGCCGCCCTCGCCGGTGGTGAGGGTTTTAGAACCATGGAAACTAAAGACGCCAGTTTTGCCAAAACTACCTGCTTTTTTGCCTTTATACAGAGAACCAATTGCTTCGGCAGCATCTTCTATAATTACGATGCCATGCTTTTTGGCTACTGCCGTAAGTTCATTCATGTCTGGCATGTTGCCATATAAATCCACTGGAATAATGGCTTTGGTTTTTTTTGTGATGTTTTGTTCAAAAGACTTAGCATCGATACACCAGGTCTTAGGATCAACATCGGCAAATACTGGAGTAGCGCCCACGTAATTAATAGGTGCAGCTGAAGCAATCCAGGTAGCATCAGGAACAATTACTTCATCACCTGGTCCTATATTTAAAGCGAGCAAAGATAGGTGAATAGCGGAGGTGCAGGAGGGAAGAGTAATTGCATACTTTGTTCCTACATAACTGGCAAAAGCGCGTTCGAAGCGGTCATGAAACATATTTGCATCGCCATACCATGCATTGCTAACTGCGTCGGTTACATAGTCAATTTCCTTTTGTGTGATCCAAGGACCTGCTACCGGGATATTTTTCATAGTGCCTCTTTAAATTGTTACGAAATTGTACTAGCAGTTTTAGAATATTGTTCTGAGTCAAAATCGGGATAACTGGTGTCACGAGCAGAAATAATCATAGGCAAAAGTGGCCAGTTTATATTAAAGCTAGGATCATTCCATCTTACACCCTGGGCGGATTGAGCTGCATATGGTACTGATATTTGATACAACATTTCTGTGTTGTCTACCAGGGTAATAAAACCGTGAGCAAGCCCTTCTGGTATATGAAGCATGCGGTGATTTTGAGCGCTAAGTTCACAACCATACCATTGTTTATAGGTTGGCGAATTGGGTCTTAGGTCTATAACCACATCATATACGGACCCTTGAGTACAACGGATCACTTTAGTTTCAGCATGTGGGGGTAGCTGATAATGCATGCCACGCAAAGTACCTCTTAACTTATTATAAGAAATGCTAGATTGAGATAATTCTGTTGAAAGTCCAGCTTGTTTGAATTCGTCTTTGCACCAAACCCTAGCAAACATACCGCGCTCATCGTTGATAGGCTCTATATCTATCAATATGACTCCGGGAAGATTCGTTTGGGAGAATTTCATTTGTCTTAAATTACCAGTTCAGGACTATCGAGTACTTTATTGAAGCTTATGCCTATTTCATGCGCTGATCTTTAATCGTATTTAAAATAGTACTTAGTTTATCAAGGCGAAGCTGTAAAGCAATGCTGGAATTGTATAGGATTCTAGCCCGAGGCAATAACGTTTTTATATGGATTCAAAAGCAAAAGTTTCAATCCTGTTACCTGTCTATAACCGTGAGCATTACCTGCCTATGGCTATAGAAAGTGTTATTGGTCAAAGTTACCAAAACTGGGAACTTTTAGTTTCAGATAATTGCTCTACTGATAATACTGCTGCAGTCGCTAGTAAATATGCTGAGCAAGACAAGCGTATTAAATATTGGCGTAATGAGAAAAATATAGGATCAGGGCTCAATTACAATAAGTGTATTGAAAAAGCTACCGGGGAATACATAGAACTTTTTGGCGCTGATGATATTTTTGAGCCAGACTGTCTAGAAAAATTCGTGAACATTTTAAACGATAATCCAAGCGTGGTTTTAGTCACTAGCGCTAAAAGACATATCGATGAAAATGGAAAATTGATCCGCGAAGATAGACCTTATAGCAGCTCGCAACTGATGCCTTCACAAGAAGCAATCGCCAGTAATATGCGCACGCTTACCAATTGGATTATTTCGCCAGTTATGTTCAGAGCAAAATATAAGGGGAGCGGTTTTGATTTGCCTTTAGGTATTTATTGTGATCTTGATTATTGGGCACAAATTCTTGCGCACGGCGATTTGTATTATATAGACCAAATTTTATTTAACTATAGGGTTCACCCTGTTTCAGAAACTACCGCTCGGCTGAACAATTTAGAATTCATTCCGACACTACTAAGGACTGCAGAAAGACATAAAAAATATCTTGTTGATTCCAATGAATCGGATACACAACCATACAAAATTGTGACCGAGAAACTTATCAATATGGTTGATTATGCTACTAATTTTTTGCAGCTAAACTATGATTCTTTTCTTGGCGCATTGTCTGAATCTAAAGCAAGTAAAGGATTTATTGATAATGCAGATGATCAAGCTGAAGAAATCGAGCAGATTAAAAATGACCTGCGTGACTATAAAAGAATTAGTTATTTAGCTTTGCTTCACGCTTTAGAGCTCAGAAAAGAAAGAGATTGGTTGTCCGGCGAATACAATGACCTTTTGCAGCAATATGAAGAAATTAAAGGTGATGGAAATGGGAAAGGAAATCAGTCTGATCCCAATAGTACTTCGCAAAGCAAAGAGCTTCGGTCTGGATCTTTAGACCAAAATAGTTTTCGTCGCCATACACGAATGATAGACGAAATGCAGGCTGAGAAAAAAGTATTGGAAGAACGTATCGACGAGTTGTCACACAAACTAGATGCGGTGCTCACTAGTCAGTCCTGGAAGCTCACAGCTCCTTTGCGCATGATGAAGAAAAATCTGAATTGATATCTTTATTTGTTTTGATCTTAGCGCGACGTAGTTTTTAAAAGTGATTGATTTGTAAGTGATTTAGGCGATTCTGAAGCGTTCTGCGGAAGTGACCGTTGATTATTATCGTCCCATAATTTCCAAGGAGCTGTTCCATTGGACCATAAACTGCTGAGATGATTATGATCTCTAAGAGTGTCCATGGCATGCCAGAAACCTTGGTGTTTGAATGCACACAATTCTTTAGCAGCAGCTGCAGAATGTAATCCTTCATTTTCTAGAGAAGATTGATCGCTAGAAGTATATTTATTTATAAAGCCGGGTTCCACTACCATAAAGCCGGCGTTAACCCAGCCGCCATCGCCTTGAGGCTTTTCGATAAATTCTTCTACATGACCATTGTCATTTAATGAGACAGAGCCATAACGACCAGGTGGCTGAGCGACAGTCAGTGTGAGCATTGATTTTTGCTTTTCATGAAAAGCTATAAGTTTAGGGATATTTATATCAGCCAGCCCGTCCCCATAAGTGAGGCAAAAGCGCTCGTTCTTGAGATAACGCGCTATGCGACGAAGTCGGCCGCCAGTATTAGTACTTTCGCCAGTGTCTACAAGAGTAACCCGCCAAGGTTCGGATACATTTTCATGGATTTCAGTAGTTTGCTTAACCATGTCAAATGTAACGTCAGATGTATGGAGGAAATAATTGGAAAAGTACTCCTTGACTACATAGCCTTTATAGCCACAGCAAATAACAAAGTCGTTAATACCCCAATGAGAATAAATTTTCATAATGTGCCACAAAATTGGCTTACCGCCGATTTCGATCATAGGTTTTGGCTTCAAATGAGTTTCTTCACTGATGCGTGAACCAAATCCACCTGCTAATATGACTGCTTTGATATTCATTGCTCTCCTAATTTATGCAGGGGTGAGGGATAATCTTGTTTGAGGTAACGCATTGTATTGGCAGATCTTAGCGTAAGATGCAAATTTTAGTCTAAGTAAACGGAGATACTGAACGGTTTTTATTGATGTGTGGATTAGTCCTCATTAATATTGAAGAGGCGCTGTAAGAAAGTAATGCAAAATTCATTTTGGCAAGGACAAAGAGTATTAGTGACCGGTGCAACTGGTTTGGTTGGTAGCTGGCTTACTAAAGAGCTTTTGGCTAATGGCGCTAAAGTGACTGCTTTAACACGTGATCTCAGTCCACAATCCGAACTTGTTTTAAGCGGACAATACAAACAAGTACAAATTATTCGTGGTGGATTGGAATCGTATGAGACAGTGGAACGAGCCATTAGTCAAAGTGAATGTAGTTCTATTATTCACTTAGCAGCACAAGCTATTGTATCTACGGCCAGACGTTCACCATTGCTTACTTTTGAATCTAATATTCGTGGCACCTATCATGTTTTGGAAGCAGCACGCATACATCGCGATTATGTCAAAGCGGTTGTTTTTGCCTCTAGCGATAAAGCTTATGGTGCTGCTCCAAATTTGCCTTATTTTGAAGATATGCCATTAGCAGGCGAACAGCCTTACGAAGTCTCGAAAAGTTGCGGTGATTTAATTTGCCAAAGCTATTATAAAAGCTATTCAACACCTGTAGCTGTAGCTCGTTGTGGCAATATTTATGGGGGCGGCGATTTGAACTTTAGTCGCATAATTCCAGGTACTATTAGATCATTGTTGTTGGGCGAGCGCCCGCAAATCCGTAGTGACGGAACTTTTGTAAGAGATTACATTTATGTAAAAGACACAGTACAAGCTTATTTGAGCTTGGCGCAAGCTGTGTATGAAGGAAGGTGTTTAGGTGAGGCTTTCAATTTTAGCCCCGAACGTCCTGTGAGCGTGCTTGAATTGGTGAAATTGATTCAAGAAAAAATGTCCGCACAACACTTGAAACCAGTGATTGAAGATAAAGCATGTGGCGAAATTCATTCGCAATATTTGGACTCCACTAAAGCGACAAAATTACTCAAGTGGAAGCCACAATTTTCTTTGGAAGAAGGGTTGGCTGAGACTATTGATTGGTATCGAGAATTTTTGAGCTATACTGGTGAATTAGCTAAAACTACAGTACGTAGGTAGATGGGAATTATGGAAAGAATAAAAAATTGCCGTGCTTGCGGAAGTCATGATTTGGTCATGGTTCTTGATTTGGGCTCCACGCCTTTAGCTAATTCATTATTGAAGAAAGAACAATTAAACGAAAAAGAATTTGTTGCACCTTTAGAAGTACTTGTATGTCAATCGTGTGCGTTGGCCCAAATAAGTTGTACTGTTCCTCCAGGGCAATTGTTCAGAAATTATGCTTACTTTTCGTCATTCTCTGAAACGATGCTTAAGCATGCACGCGAGCTTTGCTTGCGACTCAATACAGAGAGACAATTAAATAATGATTCTCTCGTAGTTGAAATAGCGAGCGGGGACGGTTACCTACTCAAAAATTATAATGAGCTCAAAGTGCCCGCTTTGGGAGTTGAGCCTGCGCGTAATGTAGCTGAGGTAGCTAGAGAGCGTGGTGTAGAAACTATTAGCGAGTTTTTCAATTTCGACTTAGCTCAAAAAATAGTGTCCGAAAGAGGGAAAGCTGATATTGTTCATGCTCACAATGTGATGGCACATGTTCCAGAGATTAACAGCATGATGCAAGGACTGAGCATACTACTAAAAGATACTGGTATAGCGGTAATAGAAGTTCCCTACGCTGTCAAAATGGTTGACCGATTGGAATTCGATACTATTTATCATGAGCATGTATTCTATTTTTCGGTTATTGCTTTGGACAATTTGTTTAAAAAGAATGGTCTTGTTTTAGAGGATGTTGAACAGATAGAAATTCATGGTGGTTCTTTGAGACTTTTTGTATCTAAGAATGGCGAACAATCTAATAATGTGAAAGTACTTTTGCAAGAGGAAAAGGCGAAAGGTTTTGATAGTAAAAACGGATATGAAAATTTTGCCAAAGAAGTAAACGCTCTTAAATCAGAGCTAGTAAATTTAGTTAAGAAGTTAAAAAATGAGCAAAAGAAATTAGCCGTTTATGGAGCATCGGCCAAAGGTAGTACCCTTTTAAATTTTTGTCAATTGGATAATGAGTATTTTGACTTTGCTGTGGATCGTAGTACTGCAAAACAAGGATTCTTTATGCCAGGTGTAAAAATACCTATTTATGATCCTGTCGAACTCATTAGGCAAAAGCCCGATTACGTATTATTGCTTACTTGGAATTTTGCCCAAGAGATATTGAAGCAACAAGAAGAATACATAAAGCTTGGTGGACAATTCATTACTCCTGTCCCCCGTCCTCGCATTTTAAATGCTTGTGCTGAGCTGGCTTCTATTTATGCTTGATTCTGGAGAATCGCTTTGATTAAGACCTTAACTTCTACATTTAATGCCTTACGTACTGCTTCAGCTAATGCAGCGTTAGGACTAACTAATGGTAAGGATGTAGTAGAAAATATCAAAATTATTAGAGAGTCTGGAATTTTTGATCTGGAATTCTACAATACACAATTAGAAGAGTCTTGTTCTGGTCTTTCAACTGCGATTGCTCATTATTTGAATACAGGAGCTGCTCAGAATCTAGACTTGCATCCTTTGTTCGACACGGCATTTTATAAGAGCACAAATAAAGACATTGATTTTTCTATAAATAATCCACTGGTGCATTTTATTACCAAGGGGGGGCGAGAAGGTAGAGACCCTAATCCTTTGTTTGATGTACAGTTTTATATAAACGAGTATGTGGATGTACGCAGAGCAACAATAAATCCTCTTGCACACTATCTTAATTTTGGAGCAAAAGAAAGACGAACTCCCTCACCAATTTTTGATCCAAAAAAATATCGGTCAAAGGCGCAGGATGCTGATCTTCAGGATGCTCTGTATTACCATGTTAGTGCCAACAAAAAGCTGAATGTTGTTCGTGGTGTAGGAAAAGTAAAGATTCAAAAAGATGGTAAAGCCAACAAAATAAGCGAATGGAATAAACTTAGATTGATTCTAACTCGGCGAGAGAACCTACTTACTTATTTTTTGTCGGAAGGACTAAAGAAAAAAGTATTACCCTTTCCCAGTTTTGAACTTTTATATGAAGTTCAAGCTAGAGAACAGTTTAAGTCAGTAAAAGAGAATAAAAAATACTGGCGAGTTATACCTCGCGATCTTAGTGATTATGAATCGGTGCAGCCACAATTTATTAGTTTTGTCAGGCAGGCTGCTAAAGCAAATTTATCGAAAGAAAAATATCAGCTATATAAAGAGCTTGTACAATCATTCACGATAAAAAGAAATGCCTATGATTTTATGCATAGCGACAAGACGATAATTCTTGCTTCACATCAAGCTAATCTTAGTGGTGCGCCGTTGCTTTTGTTGCATATAGCAAAGAATCTAACTGCAAAAGGTTGGGAATGTTTATTGTTCTTAGAAAGAACTGGGGAAATAGAAAAAGATTTCAATGATTGTGCACATATTATTAATTTTCACGAGGCATTAGGTAGAGAGAAAAAATGCGGTCAGTACATGTCTTTGCTTTTCGATGACATGCATTTTGCAAGACCGAAAATTTGTTTGTTAAATAGTCTTGAGACTGGTGGTTATGCTCAAGCAATGCAAGAAAATGGTATTGAAATTATAAGTCTTGTCCATGAGCTGGTGGATACATATCCCCATGAATTTCTTAAGGATGTTTTCGAACGTAGTGACAGACTCATTTTTCCAGCAGAATACGTTAGAGAATTTGCGGAAAAAACAATTCCAGGAGTTTTACAAAGGTCAAAGGAAGCTATAATTCCTAATGCTCTTCTGGAACCCGAATTTGGCGACTATGATCGCGAATTGGCCCGCAGTGCCTTACTTAGAGAAATTCAGGCTCCAGAAAATTCATTGATAGTTCTTGGCTGTGGCTCTCCTGAAATGCGCAAGGGTATGGATTTGTTTGTAGTTGCTGCAAGGATAATTTTGTCGAAGTGGCACGAAGATTCAGCAAAATTTTCTAATAGACCGATACATTTTGTTTGGGTGGGCGCAGACAAAATAGAGCGATTTTCACCACACTATTATGTAGATTGGGATGTCAAACAAGGCGATCTTCAAAGCAATATCCACTTGCTTTCATCCAGAAAAGATTTGCGCCCGGTTTTTCATGGGGCTGATTTGTTTGCTTTACCTTCTAGAAAAGACCCATTTCCTTGTGTGGTGCATAATGCCATGGCGGCTAATTTACCAGTAGTTGCTTTTAACAGTGCTGGTGGTGTTCCAGAAATGCTTGCTGGCGGTGGTGCCAAAATAGTTTGTTATGGAGATATTCTTGCATTTACTAACGCAATCGAAAACTATCTTGTAAAGGATAATGAGCGGGTTAAAGACGGAAAATTAAACGCTGAAATTGTGGCTACAAAATTCGACTTTAAGAAATATATGCTGCAAATAGAAAACCAGATAAGTTCTGTGTTGGGCGATTCAGTAAGTATTTAGCTGGACGGTGAACTAGATTTACTTTCTGGAATGCTCCAACCAAGCTTTCGAGCCTCTTTGATAAATTCTTGACGCGATGATATGCGTTTCCATACATTTTTATTAGGAGCATACAAAATCATTTGTTTGAAAGGAAATGTTCCTAAAACTATATCGCCATACTTATCAACCAGTAGGTCTTTTTCTATGACCAAACGATCAGTAACAACAGTGCCCTTAATTGATTGATCATTTAAGGTTGTGCATATAATACCTCCAAAATCCCAGATACCATCAACTACTGGAACCCATTTGCTGGCATAGCGGATGATGCCGCCGAGGATGATAGAATCACCAGGCTTGATTTCGTTTGACTTTATTCTTAGGACATTCATTAATTCTTTCTGGGCCTGCCATGAGACAATCCAAGGTTTAGCAAATTGCCAATCGATAATTATCAGAGCTGCGGCTAACAATGAGATTATCAAAGCGTATAGGCTTTGTCTTGCTGATGATGATTTTAGGACCCCCTTTAAAGGCTCAAAGTGATCCTTAAAGAGAGCAAACAGTCCTGCAATTACAAAACAGGACCCTAAAGAGCTGCCGACATTGACACGATTTAGCCAGGCATCTATTACTGGTTTGTGCTCTGGGCTTAGTCCGTAAATGGTGTAAGAAAGAACTATCGTTATTAATCCAAGAGTGACCAATAAAAGCATTTTGTTTTTGGATGTGCTTAGTGTTGCTGGTGCTTTTAGAGTGAAAAAGACTGAGCTTGCTATAGCACATAAACATATTAATGAAAATATCGAAAATCCCGATTTTAGTGCTTCGAACAGCATAGAGATGCTGAATGTAACTGTATAGGGAGAGAGGCTGACAATAAGTCCAGACCAAATGACTGAGGAAAAATTGACTAAATCGTAGACTAGAGCATAGCGATAACCCAGTTGCATATTGAAAAGTAAGCGTCGATATAAAATCATGCTGAAAGCAACGCCGAATGGTGGAATCTGATAAGCAATAAATTGTTTTACATTGCTAAGAACTTTGGTAAGTGGATTTTGTCTCGATAAGTATATGAGTGCATACAAAGGTGCTAAGGGCAGACAAAGCTCGTAATTGTAAAGGCTTAAAAAATAAGCGAATGCGGACCAGGCTATTAGTCCATAACGATTTTCGTCTATACCTTTTAAGTACAGCCATAGGCTACCTGTAAAGAAAGACATACTAATGGCAAGTGAAGAAGCGACTATTTCATAATGAGTAACGTCGTGAGTTGGATATAATAGAAATAGAATTGCAGCAGTTAAAGCCGTTGAGCGATCATTGACCAGTCTAGAAACGGCTAAAAATAAAAACCAAGCGCCAAAAAATTCAAAGACATAACAGATAATGTGATACCAGAGAGGATTCTCATGCACAAAATAAAACAGAGGTCCAAAATGGAGTGCCTCAATCGGACGAACCAATATTCTAGGGTCCCAAAAGTACGTCGAAATAAAGCCACTTAAAGATTGTGGGACAAAGTGTAGCTTGCTTAAATAAATCCACTCGTCTTGATAGACGCCAACGTCTTTAGCATGGATACCAAATGTAATGAGCTCGATAAGGAATAAACAAATAAATGGCAGGTAGAGATTAAGGTATGCTTGAGAATGACTATTGTTCGATATAGTTAAAGATTTTGCTTCAATATAATTTTGATTGGCAATACTCATATTGGGCCTACGGAAGTCCAGTTCAGTATAACAAAATTTTAGTATAACGATATCCTTCTGCAACGTCATAGCTTTATTTATGTGTTTTTCTAAAATATCTATCAAGATCTTCTGATAATAGCTTTGTTCTAATGGAGCGCCCAGAGGCATTGAGATGATATGGTGGTTGATAAAAAAGATTAGCGTCAAACGCATATCGCTGTGGACTGCCCAGAATGGGAACAGTTAGTTTTTGATCCGGCCAGGAGGCAACACTTATGGTTGAACAATGACTTGGTGAAATGTCTTCACGTGGTATCGGTGGTGGTATTATGATTACTTGTACATTTCGTTTTCGCGCAAATTGATCAAAATCGTTAATCAAATTGGCCGCCTCTTTTCCCATGTCCTTAATTAGTCCCCAGGCAGGCTCAAAAGACATATTTGGTTTAGCGAAGTGTCCAAAATAATCCCCATGTTTATCGAAATAGAATCGTGTGTTTTTTCCTAATTGATTTTTTATTTCCCAGTTCTCAATTAGGTCTGGGTCGTAATGTCCTTTTTGCCACATATTGGTCAAAATTGTATAAAAAGCAGACCATTTTGCTGTAGGGATTTCGCGAATTATGGCTAGAAAATTGAAAAATGCTTGAGGCGATTGCGTATAGGCTCTTATCAAAAAAAGCGCTGAACGAGGATAGACCTCAACGGCATGTATGAGATCTGGAGTGCCGTCTATAGTATTTTGCAAGATCCCGTATTCAGGCACCAGTACCACAACGTCACCGGCCTTAATATTATCTTTTACTTCTTCAAGAATGTATCTGAGCCCTAAGGGAGCGCAAATGCCCATATTCGCTACAGGAATGTGAAATTTATTTTCAATGAAAGTGCTATCCAAGCCAAAAGCTAAATTAGATCCGCCGATAAATACAATTTTGGGAGATTTCAATGTCTCTAGATGATGATGTTTATCCTTTAAGGCAGCAAAATATCCTAATCTGCCACTGCGGGGCGGAATTGAAAGCGTAATTACGAGAAAAATGAGGAAAATTATAAGTGCGAAAATAAAAGACGACCGTACTTTACTTGAAACGTGTTCAGCACGTGCATATGGAAGCTTTTCAGCTATGGCGATATTTGGTAACATAGATCACTATTTTAGTATTTTAGTTAGATGAGAAAAATAAAAAAGTTAACACTATTTCTTACTTGCCCCGGGCTCCTTACTGAAAGTGTCAAAATGTATGATACGCAATTAGTTATTTAGGCGGTAATGGTTTAGCTATGCAAAAGCAGCTTGGTACCAAATATGATGCTTTCTTACTTCTTTCCTTTGGGGGGCCAGAGGGAATTGATGATGTAATGCCCTTTTTAGAAAATGTTTTGCGGGGTAAAAATGTTCCTCGTGAGCGTATGCTAGCAGTTTCCAAACACTATCAATTATTTAATGGTGTAAGTCCTATAAATGAAGAAAATCGTAAATTAATAGCTGCTCTAAAACCTGTTGTAGAGTCAAGTGGACCTAAGCTGCCTATTTATTGGGGGAATCGCAATTGGTATCCTCTTTTAACTGATACAGTTAAACAAATGGCTGCTGATGGGATAAAGAGGGTGATTGCTTTTGCAACAACTGGTTATAGCTCATATTCTAGTTGCAGGCAGTATTTAGAAAATATTGAACAAGCTTGCTTGGCAGCAGGAAACGCGGCACCAGTGATTGAGAAAATACGACCTTTTTATAATCATCCTGATTTTATTGCGGCTAATGCTGGTCAATTACTGACTGCCATGGCTTCTATATCTGAAGATCGTAGAGCAAAGGCAAAAATAGTCTTTACGGCCCACAGTATTCCCTTATCTATGGCTAATGGTTGTTTTTATGCACAACAACTACAGGAAGTAGCTAAGTCAGTCATTAAGACAGTAGATGTAACTAATGCGTGGCAAATAGCTTATCAGAGTCGAAGTGGACCCCCTACTCAGCCATGGCTAGAACCAGATATAAACGATGTTATAGAAGGACTGGCAAAAGAAGGTGTCAGAGATATAGTGATAGCGCCGATAGGATTTGTATCTGATCATATGGAAATACTATTTGATTTGGATACGCAAGCTAAGCAATTATGCGAGCAGCTTGGCATTGGCTACCACAGAGCGAAAACGGCAGGCAGTCATCCTAAATTTATTTCTATGATTCGAAAATTGGTTGATGAGAAAATTGATCAATATAGAATTGGAGATGGGCAGTCAGAAATAGCCCTAAAACAGGATTTTTGCCAGACTGATTGCTGCCTGATTGGTTGACAAGCGCGTTTCTCAAATTATATTGCGAATCATATTACAGAGGCATAATCAAAGACATTATCGAGCAGTCGTCAAGTATAATCAACCTTTGTTGGCCAGCAGAGTATTGGCTGATAGACTATAAACCCTTAACTGATGCTACAAAAAGAAATCACTACTGACCCCAAAGAAATTAATGCTGTGGACAGCCAGGGAATTATGACGCCTGAGCATTTGCAGCCAATCGATCATAATGAAATTACTAACGATACTGTAGACATTACTTCTAAGCCGAGTAAAGAATCGTTCTTTGCTTATACGTGGCGAACAGTAAGTGAGCTAAGGTATGTAAAATTTGCATTGGCAAGTTTTGTTGTTAATAATTTGAGACGCCGCTATCAGAGATCTGTTTTAGGTTTTGCCTGGAGCTTGCTCAATCCGCTTTTGATGATGATAGTGCTCACAGCTGTTTTTTCTATAATTTTTCAACGTGATCCAAAAACTTTTGGTGTTTTTGTTTTTACGGGTCTTTTGCCTTGGACTTTTATTTCTGAAAGTATTGCTACAGGTTGCGGATCGATCACTTCAGCAGAAAGCTTTATGAAAAAGGTCTATATTCCCAAAATATTTTTTCCATTAGTTACTGTTTCTACTGAGTTGATAAATTTTGGCTTGAGTCTTATCAGCATGGTAGGGCTTGCTGTTTTGTTGGGATTAAAATTACATTGGACATTGCTTTTATTACCAATAGCACTGGGTATTACTTTTCTATTTACTTTTGGTATTGCCTTGGCAATGGCGGTAAGTACTGTGTACTTCCGTGATATTGCTCATTTAACACGCGTAGTACTCTCTTGTTTCTTCTATCTAATTCCAGTTGTTTATCCACTGTCAGCGGTACCTAGTAAGTACAAATTTTGTTTTGAAAATAATCCATTTACTTTCTTTATCAATCTTTTTAGAGAGATTATTTATTATGGTACAGTGCCAACTTTGAAAGAATGGTTAATTCCCTCTGGGTTTGCAGTGATTGCACTGTGTATTGGCTTCTTGATTCTTAGACTCAAAGAGCGCGATATTATTTTTAGACTTTAGGATATAGAGCGGTATAGATATGTCTGCACAAATAATTATTGAAAACGCTTCGTTAAAGTTTCGCATATATAGAAATCCGTCGCCAGGTTTGAAAGAAACAGTAATTAGACGTTTTACAAAAAATCAAAGCAGCCAATCTGTTATAGAATTTGATGCTCTAAAAAATATCAACCTGTCTTTGTGCGGTGGCAACCGACTGGGAATACTTGGCTTAAATGGGGCGGGGAAGTCGACTTTGCTTAAGATGATAGTTGGTATCTATCCGCCTTATGCTGGAGATATTCATGTACAAGGCAAAATAACACCAATGATCGAACTAGGGACCGGTTTTGATTATGAATTGAGTGGAAGAGAAAATATTTATTTGAACGGTGCCTTACTTGGCCGCTCATATAAACAAATGAAGCAATTAGAACCTGAAATTATTGAGTTCTCTGAATTAGGCGAAATGATAGATCTGCCAATAAAATATTATTCTTCTGGTATGCAGGGGCGACTTGCCTTTTCTATTGGGGCAATTGTGGATCCTGAAATTTTATTGTTAGATGAAATTTTTGCTGCTGGTGATGCTCATTTTGTACAAAAGGCGATGAAAAGATTGACCGAGCTTTTAAATGCATCACAGATAGTAGTATTGGTTTCTCATAATCTGGAGCAAATTAAACTTCTATGCAATGAAGCAATTGTTTTACATAAAGGTTCAATTGTTGCTCATGGTGAGCCTGCTGAAATGGAAGAGTTTTATATGAAAAATATTGTCCATTTGGAAGCAGTGACTGCCTAGTTTCTCATTTTAAAGCAATCGGTAAAGGTGCTTATGCCTAAAATTGCCTCTAGAATAAATGAGACGGTTATTCATACCAATTTTCCGGTATATTAGAAATAGTAAGGACTTTGGTTGTCAAATTAGCTAAACCTAACAAGTTAGCGATTCTGTTTGACAGTAGTTTCATAAAAGATGTTTAGACAAAGACAAGATTCCGATAATACTAGAATCCGGCTGCCCAGACGCAGTATGCCGCCGACTAAGGATTACTTAGAGTTTGCTTTTAATCAAGCATTTCAGTATCGCGATAAAGAAGTCGAGATTACATGGACTGATTACAGTGTTTCGCGATTATTTAGCTTAATTCTTAAAGCGGAGCGTGAAAAAAATCACCCTTATTGGACACTTTGGGAAGAGAGTAGCCAGGGATCGCAGTTGCTTTGGTCTGACGAAACTTCTGATCTTGAAAGTATTGAGCAGAAAATAGCTATATTAGATCCAACAACCAAAGACATTATAGATACAATGTCAGGTTCATATCCTCATCAAGGGCAATCTAAACCAGACAGTCCTTATCGCAGAATGTTTTCTGCTTCTTACCATGGTATTAAAGCTTCACTGCAAAGTAGTTTAAGGGAGTCATTGACTAGGATGCGTCCCCCATATTCTCCAGGAGGAGATATAGCAAGTGGGAGCGGTTTTCCAGCGAACCCAGGTTATAGCCAGCAAAAGGTGCCTTCTGCATCTGGCGAGACATTACCAATTGTCTCAGATAATCAGGCAGCATTTCCTGGTACGGTGCACCAGGCTAGTGGAGAGACAATAAGACATGATGCTCCGGCTTTAGCTATTAAACAAATGATAATTGAAGGCTTAGCGAGCATAACAGGTGGACACGGTAATCTACCTGTCTATGCTGTATCCAACACGGTTGTGAGCGGCAGTCTTGAACAGTCAAATGTGCAAAATAAGCACCTTATCAAGCTAATGGCGATTAATAAAATTACGGGCAAACTTGAATTGATTAATCAAGTTCATGGTTCAGGAGAAATTTTCTTTGAGGAAGGCACACCATATAATGCCAGCGTTTCAACACTAGATGGACAAAGTATCGAAATCAAAGGGGATGAAGCAATCGTCGAAATGATTTTGTGGACTGGCAGTAGTTTTCGTTTTTTTGTGGAAGAGCATGCGATAACACACGATGTGAGTAATGGTCTTGATGCAATAATCAATCATGCTCTTTCATTGCGCGATCAATTGGTCCATTTGGAAAAAGCGGGACTACAGCCGCAGTCTTTAATGGTCAAAAAGCAAGAAAATTTAGGTGATAATGAACTGAGGCTTTTATTGAGCAAAAATGTTGATACTGATGCAGGACCAATGATTTCCGTTTATAGAAATCTTCCCAAAAGATTTACAGTTAATCAATTATTTCAGAGAGGACAAGTATCCAAGTCAGAATGGTTACCTATTGTATTTAGCTTATTTGCCAATGGTTTAATCGAAATCAGGACACCACTGGCGGTGAATGAAATATCGCTTGATTTTCTGGGTGATGCTAAAGCAGCGGTGCAAAATCTTAAAGCCAGTTTTACAAGACAAGAAACTGGAATATTGAGCTATCCGGCCTTCTTGTATTTTTTGCAATATGAGTATTTACGGTTTCAAGCAAATGATACACCTTTGAGCTTGATTATTTTTGGAATGAACAAAGCAAGCAATCTTCCTTTAGGTGGACTGGATCTAATTAATAAGCAAGAAACACTGGTTGCTTTGCGTAAAATTGTGGCGATAAAAAGACCACTAGACCTATTTGGGCATTTTGAAACGATCGATTATGCATTGTTATTGCCGGATACAACTGTTGAGACTGCCTGTCAAATAGCTCAGCAAATGGCGGAGATTTTAAAAAGCCAGCCATTATCGGCGGAATTGAAACCTGATTTACTAAAACTATCTTTTGGCGTTGGCAATATACCTCGTGATGGGACGACTTTAGAATCACTTATTGTACTTACCAAAAAGGCTTTACAGCAGTCTAAAAGTGGTGACTTTGTTGTTGTGCGAGCCAGTAATGCTAGATAAAAGCTTCTATTAGTTGAAGAATGAATTCAAGATAAAGCTTTGCGCATTGAATAAGTTGCTATTCGTAGATAGGCAAGTAATAGCAAGCTACCATAAACTATAGGCTCAAGAAGTTTATTGCCGTGACTATGGTGCTTAAGCCAGTAACGATACATGCCTCTGTGTGACGAGAGAATCATTTTTGTTTTTATTTGTTTGATTGCTTGTCCAAGATGATGAAGAACACGCGCTTCGGGGGTAAACCAAATTTCCCAACCAGCTTGTTTGGCGCGATAACACCAATCAACTTCCTCAAAGAGCATGAAATATGCTTCGTCAAATAAACCTATTTGAGAGAAGACATCGCGCTTTATCAGTAAACATGCACCTTCTGGTTGATCTACTTGCCGTACATCATTGTGTCCCCAATCCAGCATTTTGTAACTGCGAGCTTTAGAACCCTGAGGCATTATGCGACTTATTCCTATCAGCTCACAAAACAAGCCAAGAAATGAGGGGAAAGCACGACAAGAAGCTTGGATACTACCATCGGTATTAATTAACTGAGGGGCGACTATACCTGCCTGGGGATGACTTTCTATGAAATCTATTAGATGCTTAATTGCTCCTGGATAAATTTCAGTATCAGGATTTAAAAGTAAAATGTAATTTCCCTTTACTTGTTTTAAGGCTTGATTATTAGCATGGGCAAAGCCAGTATTTTTTTGGTTTTTGATCAAATGTACCCAATTATGCTTTTGGGAGACCATCTGTGCGGAGCCATCTTGAGAAGCATTATCTATAACAAAGACTTCACTATCTTTTTCAAAGAGATTCTGTGCCTGCAGCTCTGTTTGAAGAGTATTAAGGCACCTGTCAAGTAATTGGCAGGTATTCCAGTTAACGATAATTATTGATAAGCGCACCAAGAGAACCTTTTGTGGTTGATATTACATATTAATATCCTTGAGTCATGTAAAAATAGGGCTAAAGAAAAAAATCACATTCTATGAAAAATGTTAAATAGTATTTTTTATTGCTGAAGCAAAAGAAATACCTCGTAAAATTGCCTAATGACCGGGAAAGAAACCATAGTTGAACCAAGACTGGAGAAGGAGTTGCCAACTAAGCTAATCCAGCTCCTGATGAAAAGAATTACTGATATAGCAGTATCTGTATTTGCTTTAGTGGTTTTATTACCCCTATGTGTAGTAATTGTTGCATTGATTTGTTTGGATTCGCCCGGAGCGCCCATATACAGACAAAAACGAGTGGGGAAAAAAGGCAATTTTTTTCAAATATACAAATTTCGCAGCATGCATATAGGAACACCGGAGTTGCCTACCAATGAAATGCAATTGCTACCCAGTCGAATAACTAAATTTGGTCAAATATTGCGAAGGACCAGTCTTGATGAATTGCCACAGCTTATCAATATACTGAAAGGGGAGATGAGTCTGGTGGGACCTCGACCAGCCTTGTATAATCAGATAGAATTGACGTCTCAACGGCTGCAAGCTGGGGTGCTTGATTTTGCGCCTGGTATTACGGGTTGGGCGCAAATTAATGGTCGAGACGAATTGTCTGATATTACCAAAGTTGAATTTGATAAATGGTATGTTGATAATTGGCACTATTTCTTAGACTGGAAAATTATTTTTGCAACAGTCAGAGCAGTTCTGAGCAGACGGGGAGCGATTTGATACAAGGCGAGGCAGCGCACATTGATAGAGAACATGAGTTTTAGCGGAATGAAGGGCGCCGAAAACGTGCGAGGCGTCCGAAATGGAGTGTCTGGACGCGCGTTGAGACGAGACAAGGAGCAAAAGGCGTATAAATTACGCCGTTGCGAACTTGAAGCTATGAGGCAGCGCATATGAAAGGACTTATTTTAAGTGGTGGTAAAGGTACACGGATGCGTCCGATTACGCATACTGCAGCCAAACAATTGTTGCCTGTAGCAAATAAACCAATTTTATTCTATGGAATTGAAGCAATTGTTGATGCTGGGATTAAAGAAATAGGCATAATTATTTCTCCAGAAACAGGTCCAGCTGTAAGGACTGCAGTGGGCAACGGTGATCGTTGGGGCATAAAAATTGAATATATTTTGCAGGAAGAACCGCTTGGTTTGGCACATGCAGTAAAAACAGCGCGTCCTTTTCTTAAAGATGATACTTTTGTTATGTATTTAGGCGACAATCTTATTAAAGATGGTGTTGCTCCTCTAGTAAAGCGTTTTGAAGAATCTCATGTTGATGCATTTATTTTATTAAGAGAAGTCAGCAACCCCAGTGCTTTTGGAGTGGCCCATTTAGGCAGTGACGGACGAATAATTTGTTTGGAAGAAAAGCCAGCCAAACCGAAGTCTAATTTAGCTCTTGTGGGCGTCTATTTATTTAACAAGAATATTCACACAGCAATTGATGAAATAAAACCAAGCAAACGCGGTGAATTAGAAATTACTGATGCTATTCAAAAGCTAATCGAAAAAAACTTTCATGTTGGAAGCCATGTACTACAGAGTTGGTGGTTGGATACTGGGAAAAAGGATGACATGCTCGAGGCTAATCGAGTGGTTCTTGATGAAATGCATGATGTCAGTATGCTTGGTGCAGTATCTGAGGATTCAAAGCTTTCGGGCAGAGTACATGTGGGTAAAGGGACGGTTATTAAGGGATGTACAATTCGTGGACCAGCGATGATTGGTGACAATTGTCTAATTGAACACAGCTATGTTGGACCGTTTACTTCAATTGGAGATCAAACTAAAGTCAGTTATGCTGAATTAGAATATTGTATTGTGCGTGAAAACTGCCAAATTATTGATCTTCACGGACGAATTGAGGATAGTTTGTTGGGCGCAAATGTAGAAATTACAAGAGGACAACAAAAACCAGTGGCTTATCGCCTTATGCTCGGTGACGACAGCAAAGTAGAAGTGGTTTGATGACTTATAATTTTTGGATTCGAGAACACAAACAGAAGAGGTAAAAATGCAGCTATTAGTTACTGGGGGGCTAGGTTTTATTGGAAGTAATCTGGTGCGTTATTTCTTGAAGAAATATCCAGAGTACAAAATTATCAACCTTGATGCTATGACATATGCTGCTCATCCAGAAAATCTTTCTGATGTCGAAAACAATCTCAACTATACTTTTGTGCAAGGATCAATCACCGATAAGCAATTGGTAGATGATATTGTTAGCGGAAAGCGTTTTGGAAAAATTGATGGAATCATCAACTTAGCAGCGGAATCGCATGTTGATCGTTCAATAACTGATCCTTTTGTTTTTGTGAATACAAATGTAATGGGTACGCAGGTATTACTTGATGCTGCTCTCAATTATGGCAGAAGCGAAAGTGGCACTGGAGCTAAGTATTCAATCCGCTATTTGCAAGTATCAACTGACGAAGTATATGGTTCGCTTGGACCCGAAGGTTACTTTACAGAAGACACGCCATTAGCTGCTAATAGTCCTTATTCAGCAAGTAAGGCTGGTGCAGATTTATTGTGTCGCGCTTATTTTCACACATTTGCGCTTCCTGTAATTATTACCCGTTGCTCGAACAATTATGGTCCTTATCAAAATCCAGAAAAACTTATTCCTCTTTTTATAAATAATGCCATAAACGATAAACCAGTGCCTGTATACGGTGATGGCCTTAATGTGCGCGATTGGCTGCATGTGGAAGATCATTGTCAGGCAATTGATTTGGCCTACCAAAGAGGAAAGGCTGGTGAGGTATACAATATTGGTGGACATAATGAAAGAAAAAACATTGATATTACCAAGTTGATTTTGAAAGAATTGGGTAAGCCTGAAACACTGATTAATTACGTGGAAGATAGACTTGGGCACGATCGTCGTTATGCTATTGATCCAAGGAAAATCACTTCCGAACTTGGTTGGAAACCAAAATATAATTTTGAAACCGGTATTAGAGAAACAATCAAGTGGTATCAAGAAAACCAGAACTGGCTAAAAGCTGTGAGCGCCAAGAGCACTCCGATTAAAACAACTCCTAAGCCAACTTGTTCAGTAAAATAAATGTGATTTGTTAATGATAAAAGAAGCAAAATGAGAATTCTTATCACCGGTGCTGGTGGCATGCTAGGCAGCGTTCTTTCACCACATTTAAAAAAATGCGGCCATGAAATTCACAGCTTTACAAAAGAAGATCTTGATGTAGCTAATTTTGCGCTAGTAAAAGAAGTTTGTTCTTCTATAAAAAAAATAGACCTTGTTATACATTGTGCGGCATATACTAAAGTTGATCAGGCTGAAACCGAGCCAGCATTAGCATACTTAGTGAACGGTTACGGAACTGAGAATGTGGCATTATTATGCAATAAACTCGGCATACCAATGCTATATGTCAGTACAGATTATGTGTTTGATGGTGAACAAACAAGACCGTATACTCCGTGGGATGCAACGAATCCTCTTTCAGTGTATGGTAAGTCTAAATTAGCTGGTGAAATTTCAGTTCAGCGACATTTGAAAGATTTCTATATAGTTAGAACCAGTTGGTTGTATGGTCCGTATGGAAAGAATTTTGTTGAGACTATACTAAATTCAGCTCAACAGGGTAAGCCACTTAAGGTGGTATCAGACCAGGTCGGTTCGCCAACCTATACTATTAGCTTAGCTTCTATTATTGCTGATTTAATCCAAACGGAGCGTTTTGGTATTTATCATGCTAGTGATGAAGGGTTAACAAATTGGTTTGAATTTGCTTGCGCCATTACTAAACATTTAGGAACAGAAATTGTGCCGATATCTACCAGGGAAATGCCAAGACCAGCTACCAGACCAAAATATTCAGCTTTAGATAAAGATACCTTGACAACCACGATTGGTCGTTCATTGCCTAAATGGGAAAATTCACTGCAAGACTATTTACAGTTAAGGATGAGTAAGGAGAATCTTGCATATAGTTGAGTAAGTCTTTCAGCCCTTTTATAATCTAATGGATTGATAGCACGAGACTATATAAATGCCTCCAGCAAGGGAAATTTCGATTATGACACTTAAATCATTGACAAAAGATGCAATTGGTAAAGACTTTGTCAGTGATTTATCGGTACAAGATTATGGAAAAAAGCCTAATATCGACGGGGTAAAAATAATTCCGTTAAATTTGTTTGTTGATGATGGCGGGGCGATGGCGGAAATTGTCAGGCTAGATGAGAATGGCAATGTGCAAGCTTTGCCTGAGTTCAAAGTAAGGCAGAGCAATTTGTCTTTGCTTATGCCGGGCACTATCAAGGCATTTCATTTGCATTACAATCAAGAAGACTTATGGGTTGTGATGCCATATGATCGAGTCCTGGTTGGGTTAGTAGATGCACGGAAAACTTCTGCAACGTACCAAAACAGTATGCGTTTCGTTTTAGGTGCTGGGCGTGCGCAAGCACTTTATATTCCTAGAGGAGTTGCTCATGGGGTAGCGAATGTTTGGTTGCAGCCAGCTAATATGATCTATATGGTCAATCAGCATTTTGATCCTGAAAACCCAGATGAACATCGCTTGCCCTGGGATACGCTGGGCGATGATTTTTGGGAAATAAAAAAAGGCTAATAACCCCAAATCTTGATTTCTTTATAGAGCAGTTTATAGATAATTTGTATGTCTAATCTACGCAGGAATGCTATGTGCAAAACCTGTGTAAAAGACATGTCTTAACTCTTGGCAAATCCGCTATATCTGCATATTCGGCGATTGTCTATTTCGCAGCTGTAGAAAAGTATCCTCTTAGTTTTATAGAATAGATAGACTAAATATGCGATGTGTAGATCGATTCCTAATCGGTGATTCCTTCTTTATCTTTTTTCTTATCTAGAGGAGCTTATACAGATCCTTTGAGCCATGCGGCTGATACTGCATTTGTAACAGCTATATGTAATTCTTTATCGAGAATACTGGGTACCAGATTGTCTGCTTTTGTTTGACCTGATATTGCTACGGCTGCAGCAATTTTCATTTCATCGGTAAATTTGTTAGAGCCTGCTTCTAGAGCCCCCTTAAATAATCCAGGAAAAGCAAGAGCATTATTGATAGTTCTACCGTCTGCAGCAAAACGGGCACCGCTCTTTTTTGCCAGTTCAGGATCAATTTCTGGATCAGGATTGGACAAGGCAAGTATGACTTGTCCATAACGAATCATTTCTGGTTTTAATAATCCTGGGACACCCGTTGTGCAAACGATAATATCCGCAGCCCCCATAACTTCATCTAGCGAACCTGTTTTGCCGCCAGTGCTGACTAATCTTTGCATAGCCTCATCGCGCAAGTCTGTACCATGAACATCCTTAACACCATAGGCTAATAAGAGTTTGCTAATGCCAATGCCAGCAGCACCTAAGCCAATCACACCTACACGACAGTCTCGCAATCTCAGATCAGTGCGAGCGCTTATGGTCATTAAGCAGGCGAGAACAACTACAGCAGTTGCATGTTGATCATCGTGTAAAACTGGAATGGAACACTCTTTTTGTAAACGTTCCTCTACTTCAAAACAAAGGGGGGCGGCAATGTCTTCTAGCTGAATAGCGCCAAAAGTTGAAGCTATGTTTTTTATGGTGTTTACTATTGTGTTGCTGTCTGATGAGTCAATCAAAATAGGTATGCCACTAATTCCAACCATTTGTTCAAAAATAACGGACTTACCTTCCATCACAGGCATACCTGCAACTGGTCCGATATTTCCTAGTCCGAGAATTGCTGAACCATTTGTTGCGATTGCCACTGTATTTGGTATTGCAGTATATTTAAGTCCCTTTTGCTGATCTTTGGCAATCAATTTGCATATTTCCGCTACGCCTGGTGTATAAACATTCCTCATGACAGAGAGACTATCTAAATTAACCCGACTCTTAATACCGATTTTTCCACCTTCGTGGATTACTTGAACTGGATCAATTACAGCTTCAATTTTTACCCCTTCGAGTTTGTCAATACCGTCAACGACCAAATTCAAATGATTCTCATCTACTAAAGCCAGGCTTATTTCGCGAATGATAAAATCAGGGCCTTGATTGATGATGGATATCTCTCCGATATTGGTTTGTAATTCGCCCAATTTTGTAGCGATACGTCCGAGATAGCCAGGTTTATCCAAGACTTTTAGGCGTAGTATACGGATAATTTTGAATTGACGCGGCATGGAAAGAGTTTCCTATTTAAACTTTATTGTAAAAATTACGAAGGGTTTGATTTCGTAGGAATTAGCAATAAGAGCTGAGTTTAGCGTAAATCTGCAAATCTTATTTGCTTTTGATAATGGCAAAATCATTTAATTTACTACACCGTATATACTAGACCTGCTAATGAAATTAATACTAAAAGCGAAATGTACGACTTTATTTGTGCTAACTATGAGCGCGGCATACTGTATTGTGTTTTTTTTCTGTGATAGATCTTTAGCCAAGTCTACCAATGACAAGAACTTGTCTGATATTACGGGCTTAAAAATTGCAGCTGGCTACCCTATGCAACCTGCCCCCTCTCTCCCTTCTCCTCGACCGGTAGTTTCACCTAGCGGACCCAGCACCAGCATGCCGCAGTCGCCAGCCTTAATGCCTACAGTTGTTCCTGACAATAGCGAAGTACCTCTTAAAACAGAAAAGCTTCCCAGTCTTAACAAGGGAAAAGAAACTGATCAGGTCCAAGCTAGCACAACTCCCAGCGGGGAACAAAAAAAAGAAAAGAAGAAAGAAGAAGTCACAATTGAATATGATGTTTCATTAGCACCGATCTCAAGTCAGCCTGGGTTATCAGTAGTTCGCTCTATGAACGAAGCTTTAATGAATAGCCCAAGAGCAGCAGCGGTGAGAGCCCAGTTTGCTATTGTGCGGGCCAATTATGCTTATGCTACTCAAGGACCGAATCCTATTGTTTTTATGGATAGGGGTATGGTTGCAGAACAAGTTTTCCGCTTAGGACCAACTCTAACAATTGAGCCGCCCTGGAAACTTATATTCAGATTATTGGCAGCAAAAAGATTGGTTGAACAAACTAAAATTGATCTATTAGCGGCATTATGGAATTTGCGTGCAGATGTCAGGAAAGCTTATGTTGAAGTTGTAGTAGCGCAAGAAACTTTAAAGACTTTAATAGAATTATATGATTTGTCTTCTAAGTTGCTTGGTGTTGCCTCAAAGCGTTTTCATGCTGGTGATGTGCCTGAACTTGACTTGCTTAAAGCCAGACTGGCCAACTCACAAAACGAAGTTGAGTTAAGTGTAGGTAAGAAGCGGGTATTGCGTTCATATCAACAGTTAAATGTAATTATGGGCAGGGGTGTTGATGATCTAATGAACGTTCCAGGCTTGCCTGGATTTACTGGACAGTCAGCAGCTTTTCGTTTAACTGGAGAAAAAAGCGATATATTGCCAGACTTTGATCGCCCTATTCCACCTTTGCAGGATTTTATAGATCTGGCATTTGAGCATCGTTTAGAATTGAAAAGTTTAAACGCGCAGATGCGTGTTAATGCTGCTAATTTGCGCACTGCTTATGGAAATATCATTCCTAACCCAATGTTGACTTTTGGTAAATCTTCATCTGGTAATGCTCCGACTGGTCCAAAGTTGAGCGCCACCTTCTTTACACTAAATGCTGAAACACCTTTTAGCAATTGGCATCAGGGAGATATTTTTACTTACAAGGCTACAGCTAAGCAATTGCATTATCAGATTGGTGCTATGCGCAATCAGATAATGTCTGAAGTGACCAGCGCCTACCAAAATCTTGTTGCTCAGAGAGAAAAAATCAGAGCCTATCAAGATCACGTTTTGTCGGATTCTTATGCAGTTGCTCGTTTAGCTAGACGTAGTTATGAAGTGGGACAATCTGATATCACTTCAACATTGCAAGCCCAGCAAGCAAACGTACAAATTCGTACTCAATACTTAGACGCTGTTATGTCTTATGCTTTAGCTTTTACAGATCTTGAACAATCCAGCGGACTGCCGCTACAGTAGATCGTCACAATCAAGTGTTGTTGCGTGGCATTATCCTGTTCAGCTATTAAGGTATCCTCAATGCCTCAATGACTGGTGAAATTAATAGGTACAGGAATTCCTTGCAAACGTGTTTGGACTTGATTGTAATAACTTAATTCCCGTTGTGCCTGTGCGTTTGTACCCGGATTTAGAGCCAGAGGTATAGCAATAGCGGGTGCTAGTTCAGTTACAACATTCACGCCGATCATTGCGGCTAGTTGGTTCTTAGAGATACCTGGTTCTGTGCCAGCTAAAGTGGATTTTGGTATTCTTGCAGACCGTGATATAAAGCCGTGTCCAAATGTAGGAGCAAAAGAGATAGTGTTAGCATCAAATTTAACTGAGCTATTTTCGGGCAAAACTTTTGTGGAGTCACTTGGTATAGTGAAAATATAAGCACGAGGCGAATTTATATTTTTTATCTCAGTAAAAAGTATTTTGCGCATTGCTCCTGTATCAGGTTTGAACGCAAAGCCATTATTTAAGCGCTCTCGTATTCTGCCGCGCAGCATTTCGCCAGAATTTATTGATATTACATCGGGCGCATTTACTGAAGCCAGATTGCCTAACCATAGACCATCCGAAAAATAAACTAAGCCGCGTAAATCTCCGGTTTTACTGCTCATATCAATTTGGGCATTGACCAAAGTTCCAGCTAAAACAGTATTACGATCAAAAAGCCAGTCTGGAACAGCCAGAACATTTACATCCATGCCGGAGAACTGTACGACTGCACGGGGTAATAACAACGGACCTATTTGCTTGATTGGCATCTCCCCGTTAAAGCTCGCGTTTTGAGTATCTGAGGGCGCAGAATAAATTATTGAATTAGCTAAAACTGTAAGAGGGAAGAAAGACGTAATTACAGATGTGGTACTTAGGCTTAAAGCTAGTCCACGCCAAAAACTAAGCGGCACTTTTTTATCATTTGGATTCAATTTCATGGTTCGGTCACTATAGTTGAAAAATCTTAGTTTTTGAAAGTTCTGTGTTCATGACATCGTATGTTTATTACATTAACCATTACACTTACGCTATCATTTAAGATGTGAACAGTTAGGGCTATGAAAATCGCCACAGGGAATAATTGTAGCATTTCAAATTGTTATGGTGCGCAATCAAAATCTTTTAGTAATCATCGCTGTCTTATGGTTGGCTGTAATTATATTTGCAGTGAAAATGCAAATGCATCAGTCAAGTACTCATAAGAATTTATCTAGACACATTTCATTTCAAAATACTAACCCGTGTTTGACAGCTGTTTATGGACCTTGCATTAATAATCAGTCCAATTTACTCGATTTATGGTTACCGCCGTATGCAGACAGTGCTCCTAGCAGTACCAGTTATCCTTTGATCGTTTTCATTCATGGTGGTGCTTGGGAGGCAGGTGATAAGTCATATATGACTTGCCAGGGACAACTTAATAATAGCGGGTACGCAGTGGCATCAATAAACTATCGCCTTACTCACGAAGCACCGCATCCTGCGCAAATTGAGGACTGCAAACGAGCAATCAGTTGGTTGCGCTCTCATGGACATTTATTGAAAATAGATCCAAATCGTATTGGCGTTTGGGGTGTTTCAGCAGGTGGACATTTGGCCGCTTTGCTTGGTACCACCTGTGATACTGAACATTTTTCGTGGGAATCTCCGGAAAAGATTTCTAGTAGTGTGCAGGCTGTTTGTGATTGGTGTGGTCCAAGTGATCTTAAAACTATTGCCCAACAAGCAGGTTCAAGCTATATTCTTTCACGTCCGGTCAAGATCTTTCTCGGGGGCAATCCAGAAGAAAAACCTGAGCTAGCAGACGAAGCTAGTCCTGTTACGCATGCGCATAAGGGATGTCCGCCATTTCTCATTATGCATGGAGCGGACGACACTATCGTTCCTGTAGAGCAAAGTCAGGAGCTAGCAAAGGCGCTGAAATCTGCTCGGTCGAATTGTACTTTAGAAATCATCCCGGGAGCTAATCATAATTTTGCTAGCCCCAAAACAATAAATCGAGTAATTCAGTTTTTTGATTTGGTATTAAAAAAGCACGGCTAGTATTTTGATGAAAGCAGTTCTTTAATGCCTTTCACAACGATTTTTTCTTCTGGCTTTATCCCATCTAGAATTTCAACATAATCTTTGGCTTCAGCACCCGGGACTATTTCACGGATGGCAATGTTGGGATTATTGTCTACAAGAACACATTGATGATCACCGTGCAAAAATATAGCTGTTCTTGGACAGGCAAAAATTGTTCTTTCTTCTCCCTCTAAGAGAATCTGGGCTGACATATTTGCCTTGAGAATATGATCATCGTTATTTAGTTGAGCTCTAATTGGTATGGTATGACTGTCTTTATTTATAGATTCGCTAATAAAATTAATTGTGCCCTGAAAAATACGCTTTGGATAACTGGGTACAATTACTTCTACAGAGCTTCCCAAAGTGACAAGAGCTAAATCTGCTTCTGGCAAATCAGCTTTAACTATCACTTTTTCTAAATCAACTATTCTAAAAATACTGTCTGTATTGTGCACCATCTCACCAATTGCTATATCGGCAGAAGTTACAATTCCGGATATAGGTGCTTTGATCTGCAAGCTACCGCTTATATGATTTTTTTCAATTACTGATGTTACGTTGTCCAGACTCATGCCGTGAAAAATTAGACGCTGGCGCAAAGTGTCAAGATGACGTAATGCTTGTTCATGTGCAGCTTCAGCTAATTGGTAATCTTTTTTTAGCAGGGCTTGGTTATTGTATAAATGCTCTTCACGTTGGTAATTTAGTTTGGCAGTATCATAATTGTTCTTTGCTTGTTCAAAAGCTATTTTGGCAGCGGTATAACTTCTTTGAGAAGAAATCTTTTCTTCATATAAACTTTGTTGTCGCCGAAATTCAGAATTTGCTAATTCAAGCTGAGACCGGGCCTCGGATAATTTGGACTTTGCTTCAATGAGCGATTTAGGACGTAAAAGCTGTTCTTTGTATATCTGGTTCTCGCGCTCTTTTTGGGCATTGGTAATTACTAGATGACTTTTAGCTTCAATTAGTTCGGCTTCCATTTCACTAATTTCATGGCTATCGATAATAGCCAGTAATTGGCCTGCTTTCACATAATCTCCGGGGTGAACAAAAACTTTGACGACACGTCCTAAAATCCTAGAACTGATATCAACTTGTTTGCCAAAGTCTGGTTCAATTTGTCCTTTCAATTTCAAAAGAATTGGCAGCGTGCGCAAAGTCAAAGTTTCAAATTGTACGCCAAGTTTGTTTTGTTTTTGAGCATTGGCTTTGATGATTGCTAAATCATGAAGTCTAATGACTTGGTTTAATTTTGCATTTATTGGACTTTGTACAAATGCTGTTTTAGTAGAAACAGCAAGTTGACTTTTGTCGACCGAGCAAGCCGACAATGTAACCATTAAAGATAGCCCAAGGTAGTTTTTAAACTGAGCTAGTGTTTTGTACATCACTTGCACATAAATCGCTTATTAGTCTATGTATTCACGTAATCTGCGACTACGATTAGGGTGCCTTAGCTTGCGTAAAGCTTTGGCTTCGATCTGCCTAATACGTTCGCGTGTAACACCGAAAAGCTGACCAACTTCTTCTAAGGTTCTTTGGCGGCCATCATCAAGTCCGAAGCGTAAGCGTAAAACATTGCATTCTCGCGGAGACAATGAGCGCATAATATCAATAATATCTTCACGCAATAGTTCTTGAGTGACTGATGTAGAAGGGGTTTCTGTGTCCCTGTCCTCAATAAAGTCACCAAGGCGGCTATCTTGTTCTGTGCCAACTGGAGTCTCAAGCGATATAGGATCTTGGGCAATTTTGACTATATCGCGGAGTTTGCTTAGCGAGATTTCCATGGCAGCCGCTATTTCTTCTTCGGTAGGTTTGCGACTTTTATCTTGGGACAATTTTCTGGTGATTTTTTTTAATTTATTGATTGTCTCTACCATATGTACTGGTATACGAATTGTTCGTGCTTGATCAGCTATTGCTCTTGTAATGGCTTGGCGAATCCACCATGTGGCATAAGTGCTAAATTTATAGCCCCGCTCATAGTCGAATTTTTCAGCTGCTCTAATCAGTCCTAAATTTCCTTCCTGGATTAAATCTAAAAAGAGCATGCCTCGGCCAACATATTTTTTTGCTATAGAAACTACGAGGCGCAAGTTGGCTTGCACCAATTTTCGCTTGGCTAAGGCTCCTTCAGCACCGCCACTTTCTATTTTTCTTGCCAAATCTATTTCTTGATCGGCAGACAGAAGCGAGATTCGGCCAATTTCGCGCAAATACATGCGGACAGGATCATCAGAAGATAAGCCTTTAGAGACTTCTTCTTCAAATTCAACAGGATTAGCTTCTACTTTCTCTTCAAATTCAGCTATTTCGCCAGTCGGCAAAGCAGGCAAGTCTTCATCAATCCCAGCACCGCCTGGCAGGAGAAGATCTTCTAAATCTGAGCGTTCTCGATTTTTGCCCGCTTCTTCTAATCTATCGAGCTTGTCAATGAATGTATCTTCTTTATCTTTTCTTGGACTCAAGAATTTTCTCCATTTTGATTGTCGAGGCTTAGCTGAATTTCTTTAATCTTCTCGTTTAGGTCGTCGATTTCAGCCATTGTTTTTATTGTTGGCAAGGTCAATCTTTCTAAGCGGTTCAATTCTGCTATTTTACTCTGTAATAGACAGGTCTTGTTAGAGTCATCACTAGAAGTTGGAAGATTCCGTATTGTTTTTGTTAAAGCTGTAATCCGTTCCTTAGTAAGTTTTACCCTGGTTTGTAATAATAAGACAGGCAAAGGAATGTTCTGCTTTTTTATCTCTTCGGCTTTTAGCATGATTTCTACCAAAGCGGCTGACATTTCGGGCTCATGGGCAAAATAATCCAGAAGTTTGGAGCCTAAGTTAGTTGTTTCATTAAGATCGTTATTTAATTCGTAGATAGTTTTAATAATTTTATTGTGAGAACTTGTCATCAATTGTTCATTGGCTAAAGATTTAATAGCGAGCTCATAATTAGCTCGATCCGAAAGAAATGAAGCTATTAATAAGCGTTCTGCTTCTATTAAGCCGTCAGCTGGACGATAACGGTCATTTGCTAAACCAGGCTTATTATTTGGATTAGTTTCCCGACCGCGATTGGGTTCCAAATTGCGGTTAATTTTGCGCTGAGAGGCAACATCGGCTAATAAACTATCTTCTTGTATATCGAATTTATTTGCCAATTGCCGGATATATTCGCTACGGGCGACGGCATTATTTATGCGCGCCAGTAGAGGTACAGCTTTGCGAGCAGCTTCAATACGACCGTCACGCGTGGCAATATCAAAACCAGCAGTAGCCTGCTTAAGTTCATACTCAATTAAAGATAGCGAATTATTCAGAGCGTCTCTAAAGAGGGACATACCATTTGGAGAGCGTAAACATTCGTCTGGATCTTTGCCTCCTGGGACTTTAATTACTCGTAAATCAATACCTACGCCAGAGGCTAGTTGCTCCAACATATGAGCACCTTTCTCGGTGGCCTTTATGCCAGCGTTGTCAGCATCAAAGGCTAAATAAACTCGTTTTGATTCGGTATGGCGAATAAGTAATTTCCCTTGTTCATTACTTAAAGCGGTGCCTAGGGTAGCAACAGTATTGGTGAAACCGGATAAGTGGGCAGTGATAGCATCAAAGTATCCTTCCACAGCAATAACAGCATCAGCAGCTTTAATGGCATCTTTTGCCAGATTAAAGGCAAAGAGATGCTCACTCTTTTTGTAAATCAATGTCTCAGGTGAATTTAGATACTTGACTTGATCATTGCCTAGGGTTCTGCCACCAAAAGCAATTATGCGTCCTTGTTCGTCAGCAATGGGAATAATTAAGCGATGGCGAAAAAGATCAAAATGACCATGTCCGTCAGTCTTTTCTCTGGACAGCCCGGCTTCTTCGAGTGTAGCAGCACTTACCTTATTATTTGTACAAAGATAATTAGTTAAAGCATCCCAACTGGCTGGAGCATAGCCTAGTCTAAATTTTTGGATTGTATTTTCGTCTATGCCGCGACCAGATAGATATTGTTGTGCTACTGCCCCGGCAGCGGGATCTTTGAGAAGCTTGCTATAAAATTCGCAAGCTTGTTCATAGAGCAATAGAAATAAAGTGCGTCTTTTATATTCTGTTTTTTCTTGTTCGGTCTCTATTAAACTAATGCCGAATTGATGGGCTAATTCTTTAACGCCATCCAGAAATCCCAGTCCTTTTGCCTTTTGTACAAAAGTAAAAACATCGCCTCCTTCGCCGCAACCAAAACATTTATAAATACCCTTTTCTGGATGCACATGAAAGGATGGAGTTTTTTCTTTGTGAAAAGGACAAAGTCCTTTATAGTCCTTGCCTATGCGCTTGAGGACTACCACCTGAGAAACAACTTCCAGGATGTTAGCCTTGTTTCGTACGCTAGCAATGACTTCACTGTTGATCAAAAAGTGTTTTCTCCTTGCTACTGTCGTCTTTGAAAACAAAGGATGAGACAGCGCTGATAAAATTCAATAATATCCCTCACTTCATAGTACGCTAAAGCTTGCAAAAAGTTCAGCATAGTCGTCAAGATGTATTTAAATCAGTAAACAAAGTATATGAGTTCATCAGAGCAATTAGAAAATCTTATAACGGAAGAAAGAAATCCTCGTACATACGATTTGGATATTCTCGATACATTAGAGCTTGTAAGCCGTATGCAAGCAGAGGACTTTTCTGTAGCTGAAAGTGTGCAAAAAGCTATACCAAAGATAGCTGAAGCGGTGAATTTAATAGTGGATGGATTGAGCAAAGGTGGTAGATTAATTTATTTTGGAGCGGGAACAAGTGGAAGATTGGGCATTCTTGATGCTTCGGAATGTCCGCCAACTTTTGGTGTGGATTTGTCTTTGGTATCAGGTTATATAGCAGGTGGAAAGCAAGCTGTGTTTCAAACTTCTGAAGGAGCCGAAGATCACGAAGAGTTGGGCGAACAAGATGCTGTAAGTGCCAATATAAATAAAAACGATATTGTTTGCGGTATTACAGCTAGTGGCAGAACGCCCTATGTGATTGGTGCTTTACGAAAAGCTAAATCACTGGGTGCTTATACGATATCGATATCTAATAATAAAGCTAAGGACGACAATAAATTGGCCGCGGTTAGTGATGTGGCAATAGTGGTTATTACTGGACCGGAAGCAATTGCTGGGTCAACAAGAATGAAAGCTGGCACATCTCAGAAAATGGTTCTTAATTTACTAACAAGTTGTAGCATGGTGAGGCTTGGAAAGGTCTATGAAAACTTGATGGTTGATTTAACACCGACTAGTTATAAGCTTAAACAAAGAGCAAGAACAATGACTTCACTTTTATGTGGACTGTCCCAAAGTGAAGCTGAGGAGGTTCTAGGGCGGGCCAATAATAATGTTAAAACGGCCGTATTAATGAGCAAAAGAAAAATAGAGTTAATAGAGGCCCGTAAACTTTTATCTAAGTGCAATGGCTCGTTGCGCAAAGCTTTGGCAGATTAGCTTATTACGGCTGGTTTATCTTGTTCTGTTTTGGAATGAGAAGTGGAGGCAAAATCCCATTTGACGATTTTTGACCAAAGGCTTGTTGGAGCTTGAGTATCTTCGTTTTTCTTTACCTGGTCTGCTTTTTTGTTTTGACGAGGTATTTTAAAGCCGCAAGTTGGGCAAAGCTGCTTTGTTGCGACCATGACAAATTTACAACGTGGACAGGAAAAATAATGCATAGCTACTGCACAAACCTTCGTCTAATCTAATTTCACCTTAATTCGAGTATAACATGATTGATAGCTAAGGGAAGCCCACCAGGTTCTTAGCGGTGAGATTTACCCTACTCTTTACTTTCCCGGTAATGAAAATTTTAAGCACGATTTAGGAGGAAGATATGTCGAGCGTATACAAGATGACAGAATTGGTTGGTACTTCGTCGCATAGTTTTGATGAGGCTGTAAAAGATGCCGTTAGCCGAGCATCCAAGACAATTCGTCATATGGGATGGTTTGAAGTAGTGGATCAAAGAGGCTTAATTAAGGACGGGCAGGTGGCAGAATTTCAGGTGACAATTAAAGTTGGCTTTAAATTAGAAGACTAAAGCCAGAGTTTCATGTAAGTAAATTAAGCTCCAAGAATGATTGGCTAGTCAAGACGGTTTAGCAACTAGCGTAGCTGCGCTAGTTGCGGTATAAATGAGTAATTGAAATCAGGGGTGTCACTTCAGCCGATGGACTTAATGTCAATTAACTCAGTAGCCGACAGACTTGGGCTTTCTGTGCATCAGTTGAGACGTTGGGAACTAATGTTTGCGCTGGAAATCAGGCGGGGAAGAGGACAACAGCGTCAGTATAGAGCTGAAGATGTATCAGTCTTAGAACGGATTAAAGAATTAGTTGAGCAAGGTTGGCCAACTTCACAAATAAGGCCCCAATTAGAAGCTGAAGGTTTGCTGACGCCTAAATTAATTGGTTTGCCCTCACCAGTAGGTGACCAAGAAATCTTGGTTGAGTCGGTTGTGGGTTTACGTAGTTTCGTAGAACGCAAATTTATCGATCTTTCTAAACAAATAGAAGAATTGAGGCAACTCTTTATCACCATTAGTCTAAGACAAGAATTGCAAGGTGAATTAGAGTCCCCATGGCAACCTTTGTCTAAAGAATTGGTAAACGACACTCGTCAGAGTCAGGCAGAAGAGATTGAAATCGGACCCAATATAAATATTGGTTTTCCCACTATGCCTCAGCCAGTTGTTAGTACAAATCCAGTCGTATCGGCCTTTGGTTCTCAATCAACCGATTATTCGGATCCTCTCGAATTGGAAGGTGAAGAAGAGGAAGATTATAAAGAAAAAGAGCCTACAGTTGCTATTCCAATTAAGCCTGAAATAGCAAAAATGTCGGAAAAAGTAGAAAGTGCACCGGCTCATTCTACGCCAATGGGTTTGGGCGAAATTACGGATCAAAACTATTTAACTGTTTTAGGAAGAGCTTTAGATCTTGTGGCTTGGACTGATGAGCAAGCTGATAGCTATTCAAGTAAGAATTTTGGTGTAGCTCATTGGGATGAATTAGGCCGCAGTGAAGCAGAAAATCTGATTAATCATTTGGCTGGCTTTTACGAAGGAAAGACGGCTTGATTTATGGCTTGTGTTTGCTATGACTGAAAACACAAATCGAATATTGACGCGTGAAGAGCTTGCTGCTGCGGTACTTGAGTGGCGCAAACAAAACAAAATTGTGGTTCTTACAAATGGTTGTTTCGATATTTTACATATTGGCCATTTGTATTTGCTCAATAAAGCAAAATTGTTTGGCGATGTTTTATTGGTTGGTATAAATAGCGATCGTTCGGTGGCAAAGTTGAAAGGTAAAGAGCGTCCTATAGTTAATGAGAAGGAAAGAGCAGAAATAATTTCTAGTCTAAGAATGGTCGATTATGTGAGTATTTTCGACGAAGATACTGCAATCGAACTCATTAAGGCTGCAGAACCAGACATTTATGTCAAAGGCGGCGATTACAATTTAGACAATTTGCCAGAAGCGCCAACAGTAAGTGCAATTGGTGGCACGATCAAATTTATCGAATTTTTGCCAAGAAAGAGCTCTACAGGTTTGATCGATAAGATCAAAACCCTTTCTTAGCAGCGGTTTACATAGACTGATTTTTGGTTTGCGAAAGCAGATTTATTCTTCGTTTGGCATCTGTTGCATAAGTAGCTTGCTGTGAAATTTTTATAGCATTTTTGTATTCTTCAAGAGCTAAATTTTTATTGTTCATTTTTTGAAGAATTAGGCCCATACGATAATAAGCTTCACCAAGCTTTTGGTCATGCTTTACTGCTTCTTTGTATTCGGACAAAGCTTTCTCAAGGTCTTTTTCCAATTCATAGGCTGTGCCTAAATTGTAATGAGCACTGGCTAAATTAGGATCTAAAGTAATAGCTGTTTTCCAGTTTTTAATGGCAGCCACCATATTATTCTTCGCGCGCATAGCAGCACCAATGCCATTGTAAGTGATAGCATCCTTTGGATTTATAGTTAGGGCCTTGTGAAATTCGCCCATCGCCTGATCATATTTGCGCTGCTGATTATAAATAAGACCAAGATTGCTGTAAGCTTCTGCGATTTTTGGATCAGCTTCTGCGGCAGCTTTGTACTCAGCAGCAGCCTCAGTTAATTTACCGCTTAAGTGCAAACGAACTGCTGCATTATAATGTTCAATAGCTTCATCAGCGAATTTAGGCGGAAAATAGTCTTTTCCACCTACTCTTGCTTTTTGTGATTTGAGTTTTATATCTTCTTTGGCTGATGGCGTAGCACTAGCCTCAGTTGAGGCTGTATCTGTAGCGGCATTAATAGCTACGGACGCACTAGTTAGAATGTCAAGAGAATTCTTTGGAATGCTAGCTACTTTGTCTGTTTCTTCTTTGGAGCCCTTTCCCTTTGCTTCAGGGTTGGAGATTAATGGTTCAATTTTTGGTTGAGAAAAACTAGTTTTCAAATCGTTTGTAATTGAATTGTCACCCTCAACTTCTTTGGAAACTGGTAGAGCTGGTTCGGTGGCAGATGCACTAACTTTGGAGCTATCAACTGGCAAATTGGCTTTTTCTTTTAATACTTGCTCAATTGATAATGGGGTAACAATTGATTCGTTATTTACTTTGTCCAGCATGTCACTAGTGGGGTCAACTGAAATTCTCGGCAAAGAAGGTTGAGCTTTTTCGCTTGCTGATTCAGTTTGAACTGGTGCAGTAGATACTGATTCGGTTTTTAAAGCAGTCGATGCTTCAGCTTGGACAGTGCTTATTTCTGGTTTAAGTTCACTTGTATGTTCAGGAGTTAATGGAGCTGGAGTATTAGCGACAGTTGTTGCAGGTTCAGGAGTTAATGGAGCTGGAGTATTAGCGACAGGATTTGCGAAGTCCATGGCATTAGGAAATGGATTAGCATTGGACGGAGTAGCGTCTGCAGTTGTTTGTGTGGATTTATCATTAGATTGGGATGTTGTTTGAGCTGGAGTTGCAGCAGCTTTTGTGTCTGCGGTATTTGCTGACTCATTAGGTCCAGCACCATTGGCGATATCAGTGTTAGCAGGAGTACTTAATTTGGTGTTTTGTTTATTGTGTTTTAATTTAGCTAATGGATTTATCTTGGCAATTTGGCCTAATTTATTGACCTGACTTTGCCCAGCTTTCAGGCTGGAGTGCCAAGCGCCTTTTATATTCTTAACAGTTTTTGTTGCTTTGTTAGTGTCGACGACTTTAGGAGATTCAGCAGCGGTTGATTCAGTTTTAGTTTCCACTGCAGGAGTACTGACGGCTGCATCTTGTATTGGTGCCGAGCTAGCTATTTCAGTTTTTGCGCTTAAATCTAAATTGATAACGGCAGAATTTTCCCCTATTGCTACCAACTCAGGATGAGTTGTGGCTTTCGGTGATACGCCAATACGGATTCTAGCTCTTTTACCATTATTTGCTGTAGCGTAGGCAATGCTATTTAATTCTGGGTATACTTTCATCAAATCATCGAGCAGAGCTTTTGCCCTAGGTGCTTTGTCCACGGCAAAAGAGGCTTGAGGAAATTCAAGGACAATATCATGTTGAAGTCCTGGATAGTCACGAACTTGGGGTGATGGAGGACTGATGTGGGCTGGATTGTCAAATTCGATAACCAATTGCTTGTTGTCATTCAGATAGATATTACGAATGGCAATATTTTGGTCATTGGCAGTGATGCTTGCACTCGGTTGTTCGGTGGAAGCTGTCTCAGCAGCATTGACTGAGAATATTGTCGAATAACCAGATATAAGGGAAAGTCCTAATGCCAGGGGAAGCTGTACTTTCATTTTTTTGTCAAATTTCATTTGTTATATCCTTAGCGCTATCTACATTCACTGAATCAAGTCGGACACAATCATCAATTGTTGTATAGAATCTCATCTATTTTTATTAGACTGTAAAGTCTAACCCAGACCTTTACTTCTTTATAGACGATCTTTTTAATTACAATTGCTTCTGTTTGGTGTGACGGTTAAGCAGTAAGCAAAGTCTTTATTGATGAAGTCCCTATAAGCTTAACTAGAATTTCTTCACTTAATTAAATATTTCTAGCGTCTTTCACGGCTTCTTTTATAGAATTTGCTACCCTAAAGAGGTTCTATATAGATATGTTGGAGGCGCACCCTAAATTATGCCGGTCATGACAGAATTATCAAAAATTGAAAAAGCTTTGGGTAACAAAGCAGCTTATTACCTAGATCACAAATGTACAACTATTCCAAAAGAGAACTTACATTTGCCAGGTCCAGATTATGTTGATCGCATATATGGGCTAACCGATCGCTCGCCACGTGTTTTGGCTAATCTACAAAGAATTTTGAGTACTGGTCGTTTGGCTGGAACAGGATATGTTTCTATTCTGCCAGTAGACCAAGGAATAGAACACTCGGCTGGAGCATCTTTTGCTAAAAATCCAATCTATTTTGATGGTGAGAACATAGTAAAACTAGCTATTGAAGGTGGGTGCAATGCAGTTGCTTCTACTTTTGGCGTGCTTGGTTCTGTGTCACGCAAGTATGCGCACAAAATTCCTTTCATTGTCAAAATCAATCACAATGAATTTCTTAGCTATCCAAATCACTATGACCAAATCTTATTTGGCACAGTCGAACAAGCTTGGGAATTGGGCGCCGCAGCTGTCGGGGCCACTATTTATTTTGGTTCACCAGAATCAGACAGACAAATTCAAGAAATTGCTGTAGCTTTTCATGAGGCTCACCAATTAGGTATGGCTACAATTTTGTGGTGTTATTTGCGTAATCCTGCCTTTAAGCAAGGTGACAAAGATTATCATGTAGCAGCTGACCTGACTGGGCAAGCAAATCACTTAGGCGTGACAATAGAAGCTGATATTATCAAACAAAAATTGCCAGAAAATAATGGCGGCTATAATGCTGTCAAATTTGGCAAAACTGATGAACGAGTTTATTCACAATTAAGCAGTGATCACCCAATTGATTTAACGCGCTATCAAGTTGCAAATTGTTATATGGGTAGAGCTGGATTGATCAACTCCGGTGGAGCATCTGGTCAGCATGATTTAGATGAGGCCATTACAACTGCAGTTATCAACAAAAGAGCTGGCGGAATGGGATTGATATCAGGACGCAAAGCGTTCCAAAGACCGATGAAAGAAGGTATCGAGATACTCAATGCTATTCAAGACGTTTATTTATGCTCTGAAGTAAAACCTGCATAAATATTGAAAATATGAATGTTCAAGAAAGACCTTGCTTTTAAGCAAGGTCTTTCTTATAAGAAGAAAACAAGAGAGTAAAATAGCTTAGGCAAAATTTTTGCAATTAAGGAAACAGTTATGGTTTTCGAGTTTTTGCTCTTGATCAGAGGGCTTTGCCGTTATGGCTTTATCAGTGGTTGCAGAACACCCTGATCTTATGGAGAATGACTATGAAAAAAACAATAGGCACATTGAAAGTGTTAATGGGGTTTACTGGAAGCATTGTTCTATGTTCATCGGTAATGGCATTATCTAATTTTCCTGCAGAAATATTCGATGCCACTTATAAGTATATAAATCCTGGTCTTGGTGATAGCTCGATGCGTATGATCTCAGACGGCAAGGGACATATGCGCCATGAAATGACTGCTAATGGCAGTAAAAATGTTGCTATCCTAGACTATCCTGCCCAGACAATGATAACCATAATGGATGCACAGCATTTGGCTATGAAAATGCCAATGAAGACTAACTCAACAAAGATCACTGATGAAGCTTCTGCAAAACGTGCAAATGCTAAATCTCTTGGAGCAAAAGTTATGGATGGACATCCCTGCCATGGTTATGAAACAAAAGATGGTGACACGGTCAGCCAAGTTTGGATAGGCGATGATATTCATTATATGGTCCATTCTGAGGTAAATACTCCAAGTGGAAAAATTGTCATGGCATTGAAATCTTGGTCTAATGCAGCTCCCACGGCAAGTTTATTTCAAATACCAACTGGTTGCAAAGTTATGGACATGCCTCAGTTGGGCATGGCTGAATCTAAAATGCAGCGATAATGCTTTATTTGGGTTTATTGCTTTCTGAATTTGGTAAAGTCAAAAGATAATCTACTAGTTTGTCAATTTCTGATTTTGATAAGTCTAAATGAGGCATCTGAGGCCATACTTCTTGCTCGTCGGTAGATTCTCTTAACTTTACTGCTGGGCTATTTATGTACTTGGAAATTTCAGTACGGTTCATGCGGCCACCTATGCCATCTAGTTTTGGTCCAAGCCAGCCACCAATGTTATGTATTGAATGGCAGGCTATACAACCACATTTATCATAGAGTTGTTTGCCAATTTGACTATTAGTACTTTGGGCGGCAGGTTTGAAGGCTGGATTGTCTTGTTTTTCTTCTGCGGGGCTTGATTTTATATGGGGAAACAGAACAAAACCTCCAGGAGGTTCGGGTATTGTTTCAAGATAAGCAACCAAAAGTTTTGCTGTAGCTTCGGTCAATCTTGGGTGCTGTAGTAGGTTAATGTCCGTATTTGTTAACTTGGCAAAATGTTCTTTTTCTTTCTGGGTATTTGCTAAATGTGCGTATAAATATTCGCTGCTTCTGCGAGCGCCAACACCATCAAGTAGTGGACCAATGACGCCACCGGTATTATGGATTGAATGGCAAGCCATACAATTTAGCTGTTTGAAATCTTCTTCACCACGGCGACTTTGAGGGGTAGGTGCTTTAGCTTGGTAGCCTGATGGTTGAATTATATATGGTTTTGGAGCCTTAGTAAGCATATCCTCTTTCTTAAGCTCTTTGATTGGCTCTGCTTGCACATTCAAGGGAAGAAAACAAAAAAATCCCAAAGAAAAGGAGATAGACACAATTTGCATCAATGCAATTTTTGTCCTCATATTTACTTCTCCAATTTAATACTGTTTATCTTGTAATTATCAGGGAAAAAATTTGGAGAGTCAAATATTAGAGGCTATGACTAATTTTGTTCAGTGACAAAATCTAAAGTGTTGCTGGCTAGATCTTCAGACCAATCACTGCCAATAAAGTCGTTGGTTTCGTAATTGCTTGGAGCCGGGGTCACTAGTTGATGTTGGCGTTGTTTTTTGGCATGAGTTTTAACATCGCCGCGTTTTAGCCGGACATAGTCTTCTAACTGTCGTTTGGCGGAATCAAAAGCATCTTTGAATGCTGCATGAATGTCTTCATACGCATTATGCTCTCTAGATTCTTGGTTGACTATAATTTCTTTGCCAGGCACGGCAATTTTAATGCGAACGAGAAAAAAATTTCCTTGCTGGTGATGTTTGTGTGGAATCTCAACAACCACCCGGCAACTTATTATCTGGTCGTACAAAGAGTCCAATTTGCTCACTCTCTTTAAAATTAATTCTTCCGCCCAGGGGGACCTTTTCATATTGCGGAATACTATTTGTAGTGGTGATTTCATGATGCGAATTCCCTTATGCGCTGAGAGATATTATTTTAGGAAAATTCTGACATGCATAGAACAATTGTTCTATGGACCTTTAGGATGATTTTGAAGTCCTTTAGACGTAGATATGGGGAGCGTAGGATTCAAGTTTTCCGATTTGTTGAAAAAGCCTTGCAGCAAGCAGATTGTTAACCTTATCGACAGTGCTGCTTCTATCTGCCAGAAATTCATCATAGTAATCTGCTAAGTTGAGGGCGTCGCCAATATCGCAATGAATGAGTAACGGACCCTTAGGCGAAACGTGTTTAAACATGTCTAATTCCATTACTTCAACGAGAGCGGCCATTTTTTCTTGTGCGACTGGCTCTGCAAATGATTCTTGGTAAATGCCCATAATATTTACGGCATGATGTAAGTCTTTTGCCCATTTTTTTAATTTAGATTGAGATGCGCTGGAAGTATGTTTGAGAAAAAATCGGGCGTACTCTTTCTTCCGCCAGCGCAGATCATAGATTACGCTTTGGAGAAAATGAATTTGATCCAGCAAAGAATAATTTTTAGGTAATTCGCAACCGAGGGCTTTTGCTACTTCATTTAAGATTGTTTTTCTTAGATTTTGAACCCTGTTATTAAGAGAGGTATTTTCTGTTGAGGAGCAATTGTATTCTTTTTCGTACTGTGTAATGAATCTTTCTGAGAGAAAACGAATACGTTGAAGCAGAGTCGACTTTCTATTGGTCTTAATGTGCAACGAATGTTCGAGAAATCGGACAGTTTTTTCTAGGTTTTTTCGTATATTAGATTTGTAAGAGTACTTGAGCGCCACAGGCAATATCATTACTGGTGCCGATTTATCGATTGTTCGTAATTTAAGCAAAGCAGCAAAGGCCATATATATGGCTCCGGCTTTCAGTGGCAAGAGACTATCAGCTTGGTAAGATACTTCTCCTTCGGGAAAAATGACCAATTTCTTTTTACCGCTAACAATAAGATTTCTAGTGGTTCGGTAGGCACTGAAATCTGTTGTGCCGCGGGCTACAGAATAACAGCCTAAGTATTCGAGTAAATTGATGCGTCCTGGACGAGCGTGAAATAGTTCGCGTGCAGTAAGAAAATTGAGCTCTTCTCCGACTAGTTTCGAGAAAAGGGAGACTACCTCTATATCTGCAGGACTGGGGTGATTAGGACATATTATAGTGCGAACGTTTTTTAACGCTTTAAACCTTTCAAGACCATTGTCAACAATTTTTAGTTGGAGATCGCCATATTTATATTTGATCAATAAGGGTAAAAGTAATTTGGCCAAAGAAATTAAAACCGAAGAGTCTTTAGGTGGTTTGAAGTTGCAAGGGTTTACTTTTGTCAAAGTTTTTAAGCCAAAATTGAATGAATTATACGGCGAACCAGGACAACTGGTATCATCTTGACGGCAAAGTCATGAGAAAATCGGTAATTTTACTTGCTTCTGCGGAAGTAAGATTGAGTGGCGGCATCATCGTACCGCGCTCACTATATTCATCTGCTGATTCTATGGTTAGTAATTGAGTATTGTCTATAACTCTTTCAATCTGAGCACGATCACGTCTTGTTTTTAAGCCATCCAAATCAGGAGCAAATTGTCCTCCTACCCCACCAGCAGTATGGCAGGCTGCACAACCCTTTTCAAAAAATAATTTTTTGCCTTCAGCGACGAAGGTCTTAGAAGTGTTTTTCTTTTCAAGCAAAGCAGAAGTTTGTGCTTGAGGGATAACTGTTGGATGTTTAGATATAATAAAGCCCGATTTTGGCTCTTCCAAAGTTAGCAAATAAGAAGTGATTGCTTGGGCACTTTGTTTAGATATGCGCGGGTGAGGCATTAATTCGCTAGCCCTATAAATTTGTCGAAACTTTGCCTCAGCCTTAGCTCCTTGCGTAATTCTAGCTAAAATAAAATCCTTGCTTCTTCTTGCGCCTTCTCCTACCAAGGGTGGTCCCAAACAGCCGCCATGCCCATCTACAGAGTGGCAGCTAGTGCAATTGTATTTGACAAATAAGGCTTGGCCTAATTTGCTTGATTCGCTAGTTGGTTCTGGAGTATATGCTTTGGCCGGAATAACTATTGTGCGTTTGTCTTTGGCTTGCAAAGGATTAGTGGCAAAAACAATTTGATTAATGGTGCCAGCTATAGTACATGCGAAAAAAGCAATGACTACAATTATAAATAAGAGGCTTTTCTTAGCGGTCATCTTATATCCTAAATTGTTTCCCTTGTTTACTCTTTGGCTGATTGAAATAACTGTTTATTATACAAGCTCCATGTTATTTAATGTTCTGATTATTAGCTTAACCATCGCAAAGAGTGGCAATCATGCTTTAATTTGTCTCTAAATTTAGGATGAGCAATATTTATTAATTCTTGCATGCGTTCTTTTAGAGTTTTTCCATATAGTTGGGCGATACCATATTCGGTGACTACATAATGGACGTCTGCTCGTGAGGTGACTACACCACTACCAGTACAAAGAGTAGCAACAATTCTAGAAAGACTTTCATTTTTTGCAGTAGAGGGCATAGCAATTATGGCTTTACCGCCTTTTGAACGTGAAGCACCTCTTATGAAATCTACTTGTCCTCCTACTCCGCTATATAAATAACTGCCTATTGAATCGGCAGCCACTTGTCCTGTGATATCAACCTCTAAGGCTGAGTTAATAGCTGTCATCTTACTATTTTGACAGATTATAAAAGGGTCATTAATATAGTCACTTGTTTGAAATTCAATAATTGGATTATTGTCAATGAAATTGTAAAGTCGTTTTGTGCCAATAACAAAGCTGACAGCTACTTTACCGGGTAACACAGTTTTAGCATCACAGGTTATAATACCCTGTTCAATTAGATCGATTATATTATCGGATAGCATCTCACTATGAACACCGAGATTTTTTTTGTTGTCCAAATGTTTTAAGACCGCATTTGGTATAGCTCCTATGCCAAGCTGGATAGTAGCCTCGTTTTCGACCAGGCTGGCTACATTTTTTCCTATAGCTTCTTCTATTGATGTAGGCAATGCTGGGGTTAATTCTGGTAACGGTCGATCAACTTCTACTATATGATCTAATCGACTTACATGTACAAAAGATCTGCCCAAAGTACGAGGCATTTGTTTATTCACCTCAGCAATTGTTATTTTTGCATTTTTGCGAGCAGCAATTGTGCAGTCAATAGATACGCCGTAGCTGCAATAGCCATGCGCGTCTGGCGGAGAGACTTGAATTAAACAAACATCTACAGGAACCTGTTTAGATGTAAACAAAGCTGGAATTTCACTCAAGAATATTGGCACATAATCGACTCTGCCTTCGTTTACTGCTTCTCTTACATTTGGGCCTATAAATAATGCGTGCACATTAAAAGATTCTGCATATTCTTTCTTTGTGTAATCGGCATTTCCTAGAGTGAGAATATGGAGTATTTTTACATTTTTTAGTTCTGAGGCGCGATTTACCATTGCTTCTACAAGTGTTTGAGGAGCGGCAGCATTTGAATGAATGTAGACAGTGTCCTTTGAATTAATTGTTTTTACCGCATCAAGTGCAGTAGTCAATTTTTTTGCATATTCTTTTTCCCAAGCAGAATTAATCATGACTATGAGCGCATTCCTTTAATCCAATTGAGCCAATTATCTACGCCTGTATCATTTAGAACCGACAGTTCAAAACACTGTGCTTTTGGATTCAGGTTCTGAATACTATCTTTTGCTTTAACCATATTGAAAGTGACATATGGCAATAGGTCACATTTGGTAAATACAACAACATCACAATTGTGAAAAATTACAGGGTATTTCAAAGGCTTATCATCCCCTTCAGTCACAGACAAAAGCACCACCCTTTTGTGTTCACCTAGCGGAAATTCGGCAGGGCAAACGAGATTACCCACATTTTCAATAAACAAATAATCAGTGCCGCCAAATTTTTGCGCATGCAAGAGACGAGCAATCATTTGAGCGTCAAGATGACAACTCTTACCGGTTGTAATCTGATGAACGGCGGGAATGTATTTTTGTAAGCGCTTAGCGTCTAGATCGCCAATCATATCACCTTCAATTACTGAGCAATCATAGTCTGTCGACAACGAAGACAAAGTTTTTTCTAGTAAAGTTGTTTTTCCCGCTCCAGGAGCGCTCATAATATTAATAGCAACTAAACCTAGCTCATTAAAATGTTCACGGTTGTGATGAGCAAGTTCATTGTTTCGGCCCAGAATGCTTTCTAGCATATGTTGATCTACAGTTTCATGCATGCTGATCATTCTCCATAGAGCTACTGAGTATTGTTGTTCCGACCAAGTCTAATTCTTCTCCACGAATTATCTTACCTATTCCGCTTTGGCATTGTTCACATAGAAAAGTATTTTCAAAGGTTGGATGATAAATATGATTTTCCTTTTGACAGACTGCTTCAGTTGGAATAGTTTCAAACTCAAGATTGCATGAGGAGATACCCAGGTGAAATTTTTTAAGAGTATCAAAACTGAAACTGAGTGAATCTACATCGATGTTACGGAATTCTCCTATCAGCAATCTAGCTTTTACAATTTGGCCAGAGGGGCAAATTTGGAGAAGCTTCTCAGAAAGAATTTGTAGAATTGACTGAGCAATAGTTGCTTCATGCATAGCTTTTCGTGGGCGCTTGGCAACAGTTTGACTACTTTAAAATTACGCATTGCATAATGCGCTTAGACTAGCATTATATTATCGATTGAATTTAAAAATAAGATCGTTCCTAAGGTTGATATTGGTTGGACTATATATCATCCTTCGGATTAATTCACTGATGACTCAGAAAATGTTGTAATTGCATTAATCCCATAAGAGAGTTGGGCAATGAGCGCTGGACACTGATTGTTGAAATAGTGCTGACTAAAATGAGGCTAAAAAGTGATTAAAGGTACAGTAATAGTAGATAGTAAATCTGGTTATATAGCTTTTGAATTGAACGTGGCTAATCAAAGCAAAAGATTTGAACGTTATTGTAACAGTGATGAAATTTGGGAAGCTTTGACCGATCTAAATTTATTGGATGGCAGAAATAAATGGAAGCCGGTTGTATGTGAGATTTTCATGCCGGGAAATTTTGCTAAAGATCAACTAAAAAAACATGGATTAGTAGAACATTTGAAATTGTTTGATATGGATGATATTTCTAATCATGTTAAGCTGCATAAAGCTACTCAAGCATGATGGCTTAATTTCATTATGTAATTTTGAGAGTTAAGTAGATCGTACTATTACAACTGAGCAATGCGCATGTGATGCGACGGACATTGAAACGCTGCCCAATAACACCGAAGTGACACCGGTACGGCCATGAGAACCCATAACGATAACATTAGCTTTCATATTCTTTGCATTAGACAAGATCTCATCTTTAGCGGAACCACGAACTAGATAAGTTTCTATTTTTATATTAGGCAGAGACTTTTGCAGGCGCTTTTTGCAGCGCTTTAACAATTCTTCCCCATATTCTTCATCATTTTCTACGATTTGTTCAGCAAGCTGTGGTGAAAAGCGCAATATATTTCTAATTGCATGTTCTTCTAAAACATACAAAAGACGTAGTTGTGTGTTTGCTGGCCAGTGATAATTGGAGACAAAGTCGGCAACAATTGATCCATATTTATCATCAGCTAGAGCAACAAGGACATTGGTGAATTTTTTGGTATTTGTCTTTTTTGTCGTGGATACTTTTTTATTTGCCATGGCTAATTTCCTTTTTTGCTGTCTTTGTCAGTTTCTCTTTAACAATTTCAACTGAACAGGGCGCATGGCTGGCAATATTTTCGGCTACGCTTCCTAGTACTAACTTCTGTATACCTTTGCGACCGTGAGAACCCAATACTATTAGATCTGCATCCCAGTTTTTTGCTTCTTCGAGAATTGAGTCAGTAACTAGACCATCTATAATTTTACCTGACATATCAGAAATGCCTGATCTTTGCTTGAATTGCTCTACCTTAGACTTTATTAGTTCTTGTGCATAGTTTCGGAATTCATTTTTGGCTTCTGCTAAAACAGATGCTAACTTAGATGAAAGAGCATATTCATAATCATAAAGCAAAGGTTCAACGACCATGATTATTTGAAATTTGGTATCTTTTGGCCATGGTCTTTGAGCAATATTCTCTAGTGCATATGTTGAACATGGAGAGTCATCAATAGCAATCAGAATTTTCATCAGTTCTCCTCAGAAGTCGAACAATTATAGTCTAGTTATTTTAGACCAAAGAAAGAATAAATAACTAGACTAATCCTTTGCGCATGGCACTTACTGCTGCTTGAGTTCTATCATCAACAGCTAGTTTGTTTAATATATTGCGAACATGAGTTTTAGCTGTGGCAAGAGAAATTATTAGCTTGTCAGCAATCTGCTGATTAGATAAACCTTCCACAACCAGGTTTAGAACTTCAAGCTCACGTGGAGAAAGCGGTTCATTTAATGCAGCAGAAACATTTGCTGGTTTGTCTTTTGGACTGTCATTCCGAGAATCCTGGAAAGAAGAGCTACTTCCAGAGGAGTATTTTTTTATCACTTTGCTGGCAATAGCTGAGTCTAGCCAAACGTCTCCAGCATTAACGCAGCGTATGGCGGCATAAAGTCGATCGGGAGCTACATCTTTGAGGCAATAGCCTGCAGCCCCAGCGGATAATGATGCGAAAATATCACGATCATTGTCATGAGACGTAAGCATAATTATGTTAATAGTTGGCTCTTTCTCTCTAATTAGACGGGTTGCTTCAATACCATCCATTTGAGGCATACCAACGTCCATAAGAATAATATCTGGTTTTAGTTCACAAGCCTGCTTAACAGCTTCGCGCCCATTACTTGCTTCAGCAATTACTTTGATATCTTGGGTGCGAGTGAGAATAGTTTTGAGTCCAATACGAGTTAATTGATGGTCTTCAACTAATAAAAGTGATATAGGATTATTGGAAATAGTTTCTTCGGTCATAATCTGTACCTTGTGAAGAAGTAATTAAATAATGTCTAAAAACTTATCTTTATATCAAGTTTTTATTATTCTAGTAGAATTCTTTAGAATAGATCTTAGTTAGCATGCATTTTAGTGGTTGGCAAGCGATGAATCCAAACAGTGGGTTGCCATTGGAGCAACAGGACGAAGCTTCTGTACAAGATATAGAAATTAGAAAGCGTTGGCAAGAACTAACTTTAATCGATGAGAAGTTGATCACTGGTATTGATCAATTGCTGCAAGACAATATTGATGATTTGATTGAGAAAATGTACAGTCATTTTCTTTCTTTCCCTCAAACGAAAAAGCTTTTTCCTGATGAGGCAACTTTGAAGCGAGCTCAAGCTGCTCAAGCTAGATATTTCCTTCGCCTGACAAAAGGTAATTACGATAAGCAATACATAGAAGAACGACTGCATGTTGGCAGGACTCATTATCGAATTGGACTAGATCCTCATTGGTATTTAGGTGCTTATCGCTTAGTGCTGTCTTGGTTTAGAGAGAAACTCGTAGAAAATTTTGGTGATGATCCAGAAAGAGTTTATGCTACCGTGAATGCGCTAGCAAAGATTACCTTCTTTGACATGAGTTTGGCCATAGATGCTTATACGAGCGCAAAGGAAGAAGCTATACGGAAGCATCGCGATTCAATTGCAGAACTGGAAAGCGATCGTAGGGCTACAAGAAATATTTTGGAAAATGCTCCTATAGGTATAGTGAGGCTTAATCCGAATTTCAATTGTGTTGAATTCAATAAGGAATTTATGGAATTGGTGGAAGATCAGTCAAATGAGACTTTGAGCGGACGTAATTTGTTTGAGATATGTCCTTATTTGCCTCAGGAAGAATTCAAACAGATACTTGAGACAGGCCAACCATACAGAAAAACTGCTGTGCCTGTAAATCTTTCAAATGTCTCTGATCTGACTGATTCATATTGGGACTGGAGTATTTGGCCGATTAAAAACGAATCAGGAGAGATTACGGGTATTGTAGCCGAATTTGTAGATGTGACTAATAGAATATTATTGCAGCGCCAGCGTGAAGACTTTGTTGCTACATTAACACATGATTTAAAAACGCCTATTCTGGCTGCTAATAGGGCAGTCAAGCTTTTGATTGAAGGGGATTTTGGTCCAATTAGTAAGGATCAAACTGAGATTTTGGAAACTATACATAGTTCGCCCTGCAAAACGGGTGGAAATTAATTGAATAAATGATGGGCCAGAGAGATCTTTTTATAGGAAAATTTT
>DAIDIP010000005.1 GCA_027451745.1 Candidatus Melainabacteria bacterium | reverse complement strand
ATTTTCCAATAAAAAGTTCTCTTTGTCCCATCATTTATTCAAAAAAAATTGCCCTGTTTTGCAGGGCGAACTAATTTAGATTGATCAGGTATTTAAATTTGTTCAGCGACTATATCAAATAGCGAGCGAACTACAGGCAGAGGAGCTAATACTTCACTTACGGCAAAAAAAAATACTTGAATAAAGAGGCTTGAAAGAAAAGTCCTTTTTATTTTTGTTTGATTGCGCATTATGTTTCCCTTACTGAATACCCACCATTAGATATGGTGGCATCACACATATTAAGAAGGGGTTAAAGTCAAAATGAAGTTTTAGATTAAAGTTGTCCAGCGAACCATTTGTCTATCATTTGTTTATGTAAAGGAAAAGCTATATTGTGGGGTAGGTTTTTGGCATTAAACACAGCCACTTCGCTGGCATCATCACCGGCAAGCAGTTCCCCATTTGTTGCTTTAGCAAGATAGAAAATGATAATGACATTAATTCCTTTGCCTGGAGCACAGGCACCTATAATCCGGTCGATTTCAATATTTAATCCAGTTTCTTCAGCAACTTCTCGTGTTGCCGATAATTCCGGTTCTTCATGCGACTCAACAAAGCCTCCTGGTAAACACCAATCATCAACAAAAGGTGGATATTTTCGGCGCACTAAAACTAATCCAATGTTTTTGGAGGAAGAATTAAATGAATTGATAGCCCCAAGCTCATGTGTAGTAAGAGCAAGGTTTATATAAGGAATGATTGTTGCTGTTACTGGGGCTGGGTTATCCCAATGGACAAATTCACAGGAAAAGCAAACTAAACGGTCACGCCCATTAATTGATGTTTTATCTAAGTCCTGTGCACAAAGGGGGCAGGACTTTAGGATTAGTTTTTTAACTTGTGAAAAGAACATTTAATTTACCGGCAATTGAGATATATACGAAAAAAAGTCTAAAACCTGGCTACTTAATCTGCCATTTATCGTAAAACCTAATATACCTCTATTGGCGAGAAGATTTCCTCTTTACGGGTGATGAGTGCAGGCAGTCAAACTGGTAGTTTTAAAGTGGCAGCCACTTAAATAGGACTTGCTTATCAAGGAGTGGGGTTTGAATTGATACGGGGTAGATACTTTTTGGGGCTGGATGGATATAAATTAGGCGGGAGTCTTTATGGATCGAGTAGGGTTAAAAGATATATCTTGGTTGAAGGGTAATTCTGGCGAAAATGAATTAAACGAGTCCGAATACAAGGCAGATCTAATCGACAATCAAGGATTATGTACAAGCGAGTTTTGCGGTACAGTCTGGAAACCTTTGCCAGTTAAAAGCGAGCTTCATGATGAAGCGGGCAAATCTTAAAAGCAAGACTTATCTTAGCCATTCTACTGAAAAAATAGACTTAAGATTTCTCAAGCAAAAAGTTCTCATCAGTAATTTCTAAATTAAAAGGCTCTATTGCCAATTTGCGTCCTGAAGAAGAGGGTAAGATTTCTCCAGCTTCAACAGCATCATAGCCAAGTTTTTGGGCGATACTTATAGTCTCTTTGCTGCTTTTATTATCAGGCAAAAAGATGGCGAAACCGGCGCCACAATTGAAAGTTTTGAATAATTCATCCTTGGACATGCATGATTGTGCTTCAACAAAAGAAAAAATAGGCAAGATGGGTGGAATCTTTTTGATTTGATAACACAGCTTTTTCTTCGATCGCATAAGCTTTAACCAACCATGACCAGTAATATTTTCTAAACCACAGATTTCTACATTTGCTTTGAGCAAAGCTTGGACTAGAGGAGTATAAAGTTTGGAGGGTGCATTAATTGCTTGCCAAAATTCTTGACCATTGTCTAATTTTGTACGGTAACCATTAGGTAATTTATTTGCTAGCGCGCGCAATGTAGTAAAGCCATTTTCATGCGGACCACTGCTAGCAACAAGAACAATTTTGTTGCCGGCGGCAAGCTTTGAATCATCAATAGGTTGTTTGCCAGGTGGCAAAAGGGCAAAAAGTGAACCAGCAATATCTAATTTGTCTTCGTATATTTTTCCTTTTAACTGGGGTGTTTCACCAGAAATCCAAACACACCCAATAGTTTGACAACCTTCAATAAGTCCATTGGTAAAGCCGTCTAGAAATACTGGATCAAATATTTTTTCTGGACTACTGCTGGGCAAATATAGTGAAATGAGAATAGTTTGCAGGCCGGCTGAAGCAGCATCATTAGTTAGGGCACTAATAGTCTTAATGCCGATATTATGCCAAAACTGTTTGAGCTCAATGTCTAAGAGATCATACGGACGGGCATCATCAGCGGTGCCTAGTCCCTCAGCTATTAAAGTTATATATAAGTTGTCGGTGTCTTGTGTTAAATATGGTTTGAGATTTAAGCTGAATAAGTTAGCACTAGCACCCAATTGCTCTTGGGGGACGAAGCCAAAACTTTTGGCAAAGCCCAATGTTTTTCTACTAGCAGTAATAAAAGCCACTTTAGCTTGATCAAGGGCATCATAATTAACGCGGTCTATACTGTTTGTTTTGGCAGGCGTAGAATTGGACATTGTTTAAGTGCCTTAAGCATACTAGGGGTTAGACGGCATAGACTAGCATTTAATACCCCTTATGACAACCGGGGCGTGATATGCTTATCGGAACTTGGTAGCTGCTGGGCAGCTTGTCATAAGCAAAGGAATGAAAAATCATGCGCCAAATAACTTTTATAAAAGACCGAAAAAGAAGTTTAGTAATTAGTGCTGTAGTTGCTATTTCTGTTTTTTCTTCGCTGAGCATGACACAGTCGTTAGCTAAAGAAAAAACACAATTGTTTACCAGTGGTCGGAATGAATTGCATGGTGGCAGTGCAGTTGTAAATCAAACCGGACAATTAGACGCATACGAAGGAGCACAAGTTTCTGCGTATGATAACGCTGTTGTTTATGCATACGATACTTGTAGCGTAGAAGCTCACGGTAACTCGGTTGTTCATGCTAATGCTCATGTCAAAGTGAAAGCTTTTGATAATTCTCGTGTTTTTGCTGTAAACAAAGCAGATGTTGATGCACAAGGAAGTGCCACTGTGTATGCACAGGACGATGTCACAGTCTCAGCTCATGGTAATGTCACAGTATTTGCTAATGGGGACGTTAAAATTAAAGCTTATGACGATGCTTCGGTAATTGCCTGGGGCAATACTGCTGTAGATGCTCATGGTAATTCAGTGACTCGTAGCCATACTAATTCAGCAGTGAACGCATTTGATACTTCTACAGTAAAAGCATATGAAAATAGTCAAGTTATTGCCAAGGATAATGCGGTTATAGAAGCGTATGAGAACTCAGTTGTAACCGCTACCAAAGGTGTAGAAGTTATCCGTAGCGGACAAGCAAAAGTGACTTTTATCAACACTCAGGAAACGCCAGATCTCAAAGTGGATAAACTTAAAGAACCTATTTCAACAACAGGTAAAACCACAAAGTAGTCTGCAGCGGACTATTGAAAGTAATATATTTAAATTATGCCTGTTACCACACATGTAGAGAAGCATTTTACTGCTGGTGAAACAGTTAGGGATATTGTTATAGGCATGTCTGATGGATTAACTGTTCCTTTTGCTTTGGCAGCAGGATTGTCTGGAGCGCTTGCTTCTTCAGGACTAATTGTTACTGGAGGATTGGCAGAAGTTGCTGCTGGTGCTATTGCAATGGGTCTTGGCGGTTATTTGGCCGCTAAAAGTGATCGTGATCATTATCTAAATGAAAAGCGCCGCGAAGTTCAGGAAGTACAAGAAAAGCCTGAACAAGAAAGACGAGAAGTAGCAGAAATATTTAGAGAATATGGTTTAAGCGACGAACATATTGCTCCCCTTTTACAGGTGTTTCAAAATAATCCAAAAGACTGGGTTAATTTTATGATGCGTTTTGAATTGGGAATTGAAGAGCCCGATCCTAAGCGGGCCAGAACCAGTGCTTTTACAATTGCGATGTCTTATATTGTAGGTGGCTTAATTCCATTGGCACCGTATATGATGGTAGCAAATGTTGAAGAGGCATTACGTCTTTCTTGCGTTTTTACAGTGATTGCCTTAGCAATTTTTGGCTATGTAAAAGGAAGATTCACAGGCAATAAGCCTATAATTAATGCTGTGCAAACAGTGATCACAGGCAGTCTGGCTGCTGGAGTAGCTTTTGCAATTGCTCGACTGGTTTCTGGTAGATAAAGTTATACGATTTTGTTTTTGCTCTGGAAAGCGAAGAACCATTCATATACAACCGGTAGCACAAGTAATGTGAGTAAAGTGGAAGTGCATAGCCCACCTATTACAACAGTGGCTAACGGTTTTTGTATTTCAGCTCCGGAGCCCTGAGAAAGAGCCATTGGTAAAAAGCCTAGAGCCGCAACTAGTGCTGTCATAAGCACTGGTCGTAATCGGTCGATAGAGCCTTGCCGTATAGCGTGCTGCAGTGGCGATCCTTTTTCAATCAATTTGTTTATATGGGAAACAAGAACTAATCCATTTAATACTGCTACGCCGAATAGAGCAATAAAGCCGATTGAGGCAGGAACGCTTAAATACATACCCCGTAGCCAAAGCGCGAATATGCCACCTATAAGAGCAAAAGGTACATTTAAAAGAACAAGTAATGCATGTTTACCTGAATGGAAAGTCAATATGAGTAAAACAAAAATGATAAAAATAGAAAGTGGCACAACTAAAATGAATTTATGCATAGCCCTTTGCTGATTTTCGAATTGGCCACCCCAAGCAATGTGATAACCTTTTTCTAAATGCAAGGCACTATTTACTTTTTGTTGACAGTTTCTAACAAAGCTGCCAACATCTCGTCCGCGGACATTACATTGAACAACTATACGGCGTTGGCCAAATTCACGGTTTATTGTTTCTAGAGTTTGAGCAATTTTTACGTCTGCAACTTGACTTAGAGGCACAAGTTTGTTGTTGGTGCTTTGCACTAGCAAATTACCTAACTCTGCTGGTTCAAGAGCAGAACCGCGAGGGAATTGTACTCTTATATCAAAACGTTTTCTACCTTGAATTACTTGTGTTTCAACTTGCCCTATAACTGCTGTCTCTAACAAAGTACGTATGTCGGAAATATTGACCTCGTAGCGAGCCATTTTTATGCGGTCAGGAATAATTTCTATCTGCGAGCTACCAGTCAATCTTTCTACTTGTAAATCGACTACTCCTTGAATTTGTGAAATTATGTGCAAAACTTCTTCTGCTTTGGTTTGCAAATAATCCATATCTTCGCCAAATATTTTAATTGCTACATCAGATCGTACGCCTGATACTAATTCGTCTACACGCATAGCAATGGGTTGAGTGAAGTTGAAAGTAGTGCCAGTAATAGTTTCATTGAGCTTTTTGCGTAGTCCTTCTACCAAACGTTCTCTGGTCATGCCGAAAGGCCATGACGATTTTGGTTGGAGAATTATAAAACAATCTGTGCCGTATACTCCCATTGGATCTGTAGCTAGATCTGGTCTTCCTAAGCGAGAAACAACAGTTTTTACTTCTGGAAACTCTTTGATAATTTGTTCAATTTGAGTAGCAGTGTCTATGGCTGCTGGTAATGAAATGCTGGGAAATTCTTTTACTTCTAGTAATAAGTCGCCTTCGTCGAGTTTAGGAACAAATTCAGTTCCTATAAACAGCAAAGAGAATAAGCTAACAGCTAATAGTCCAGTGGCGATAAGTACTGTAAGACGTTTATTGGCAAGAGCGAGATCTAGTAAATGCTTGTAAACTGGTTTGACTTTACTGATAATAAAGGTTTCTTTTTCTTCAGTGTAACGCTTAAGCAGGAAAAAGCATAAAACAGGGACTAAGAGAAGAGACAACAAAAGAGAGCCTAATAAGGCTGAACAAACTGTTACTACCATTGGTGAGAACATTTTGTATTCAATACCTTCCAAACAAAGAATCGGCACGTAAACAACAGTGATGATCAATATGCCAAAAAAGATGGGGCGTGCAACTTCAGATACAGAATGTTCGATTATTTCTTGCTTGTTTAAATGATGCAGGTCTTTATTCTTCAAATTACGAAGTATATTTTCAACCATTACAATAGAGCCATCAACAATCATGCCAAAGTCAATTGCGCCCAGACTCAATATATTGGCAGTGACTGCTAGAGAATGCATGCCTAAAAAAGAAAATGTCATGGCTAAGGGAATGATGCTGCCCACAATTAGAGCGGCCCGTAAATTACCGACAGTAAGAAGCAAAACGAGAACAACTAAAAAACCACCTTCAAGAAGATTAGTTCTTACTGTATCTATGGTTTGTTCAACTAATTTTGTTTGATCATAAAAAGGTTTGAGACTAATTCCTTCAGGCAATTGTTTGGCGATTTCGGAAATTTTTTCTTTTACTTTTCCAATGACTTTAAGGCTATTTTCTCCTTTCAGCATCATTACTAAGCCGACAACTGTTTCACCAAGCCCATCTCTAGTTGCTGCCCCCTGTCTTAAAGCGGCTCCATGGCTCACATAGCCTAGATTTTTTATATATATCGGTACTCCGTTATCAGATTTAACGATAATGTTTTCTAAGTCAATAACCGAATTGGCTCGGCCAAGCCCGCGGACAATATACTGTTCGCTTTCATGATTGATTATGCCGGCGCCAAAATTATCATTGTTATTTTTGAGTGAGTTCAAAACATCTTGAATAGTGAGTCCATAAAGCTGTAATTTTGCTGGGATGATTGTCACTAAATATTCATCGGTTAAGCCACCCCAGGTATTGACTTCGGCTACACCTGGAACATTGCGTAATGCATATTTGATATCCCATTCCTGAACTGTTTTAAGTTCGGTTGGAGTGTGACTAGGACCATCGACAATATATTGATAGATTTCACCAAGAGCCGTACTAATTGGGGCAAGTTGTGGTTCAATTTTCTCAGGCAGGCGCCCATGGGCAGTTTGTATGCGCTCAGCAATTAGTTGTCGAGGTAAATAAAGACCTAAATTGTCTGGAAACACAACGGTTAAAACAGAAAGTCCATATTTAGAAATAGAACGAATTTGTTTAACTGATGGTAGCCCATTCATAATTGATTCAAGGGGAATGGTAACTAGTTGCTCTACTTCAACAGGGCCCATACCAGGTGCCTCAGTAATGATTTGAACCTGATTATTAGTTAGATCAGGAAAAGCATCAATTGGTATATTGAGAAGACAGTAAGTGCCTGTGCCTATTAGTACTGCAAACAGAAGACAAATTAAAAAACGAAGGCGAGTGATTTTGGCAATTATTGCTTCCATATATCAGTCTTCTTGTCCTATGTCGGATTTCATTAGTTCGGATTTTAATTTGAAGCTGCCGTTGCCTACGACTCGCTCACCAGCAGTGATGCCTTTAACTATAAGATAGCCATCGTTTATTCGATCTCCTAAAACCACAATGCGTTTTTCAAAAGAAGCGTCAGGTAATTGAACAAAAACAAAACTCTCATTTCGGTATTTCTGTAATGAGCTATCAGGTAAATAAGGAAATTCTTTGCTGGCATTGGCAAAAATTTCAACCTGACCAAACATTCCTGGTTTGAGAATCAAATTGGGATTGGGTAGAACGGCACGAGCTAAAAAAGTTTTAGAAGTGTCGCCAGCAGCAGGTTGTATATAGCTTATTGTGCCGGTGAATAGTGATCCTGGTAAACTGTCACTACGAAAACGTACTGTTTGTCCTTCTTTTATTTTTTCTAGATCTTTGTCATATACAGCAATATTTAGCCACACCTGAGATAGATCGGCCAGTACATAAAGGATTTCACTAGGATTAACCACATCACCAACGGTAACATTCTTTTGAATTAAGACGCCGGTTTTTGGAGCAACTAAAGGACTGCCTGAATTGATATGTTCTAGTCCTTTTTTCTCTTCTTCATCTAAAGATATACCATAAGCTGCCAGTAAGGTTTTTGCCTCTGCTCTTATGTGGGCTTGATGTTCTTGTAGTCCTTTAAGATCAATTTCAAGTATTTTTTGTTGATTCTCTGCTAACAACAAATCTTTTTCGGCAACGATACCTTCTTGATTTAAACGATTGAGGCGCTGCACAGTTTTTTTTGCCAGATCAAGACGCGCTTTTACTTGAGCTGTGTCAACAGTATTTTGATGAGCCTGGTGAATATAGTCGCCATAAGTGCGGGCGACCTCAAGATTTTGAATGGTAGCTAATGGTTCGTTATATTTAACAACTTTTCCTAATACGACATTTTCTTTGATTACGCGCCCGGCAACAATAGAATTTATATGAAATACGCGATTATCGTCGGGTCTTATTTCTCCTGTGGTCATAATACTCAAATGATTAGGACTGCATTTAACAGTGAGTATTTCAAAATTGGCTGAACCTAGTGCTTCTGGAGAGAGCTTAACCTGATTAGGGGCATTGGACGGAACAACCGATTGAGGTTTGGGATTTGGTTGACTACAAGAAGATAAGGAAATTGAAGTGAAAATCAATATAGCCATGCCGATTTTGGTCAATGGCTTTTGGAACATAGATTTGTCTTTTTTGCGCTTGGCTTGCATATTATTTACTCGGCTTGGTAATCGTCGTTAATTTTTAGGTTGTACCTTTATTTTTTGGACAACTCTTTGGCTTTTTCAGCATCGAGTTTTGCGCGCTGTGGATCTTTAACTGCTAATTCGGCTTTGCTTCGCAATAGATAAGCTGTTTTTGATTGAGGACTAAGTTCTATTGCTTTTGTAGTGTCTGTGATACATCGTAAATATTGTTCTACTTTATAAGCAAGGTCTGCACGGATTTCATAGTATCGAGCAGTATTTGGATCTAATTCTATGGCCCTACTGCTGTTTTGCAAAGCTTTGGCATATTCTTTTAAATTGTTGTTGATTTCAGCTGCTAAGGCATATGCTCTTGCAATACTATTATTTTCTTCAATACTGAGCTGTACTTCTGGCAATGCTTCTTTGTATTTATTCTGAGCAAATAAAATTTCACCGCGAAGCAAATGTACATTCGCGTGATCAAGTCCTAGTTTTAAGGCTTGATCGCAGTCTTTGAGCGCGCGAGGATATTCTTGTAGTTGATAGTAAATAAAAGCACGCCGGAAATAGCTATTGCCATTGTCATTGCGCTGGGCGACTTTTTTATCTAAATCATCAAGAATCTTAGGCGCACGTTCTTTTAGGTGGATAAGATCGTCTGATGAAATTGGTTGATAGTTATTATTTGAGTCTGCTTCTAATGCTTGAGCAGACAAAAAAGCTTGGACCCATAAAGACATTAAAGCCAAAAAAACAAAACAAGTAAAAAATACAGTCTTGTTTAGACGCCGAAATGAGGCAAATGACTTAAGTCCCGGCATGGCAACCAGGTTATACGTTTTAATGATTACTCTTCGTCGTATTCAGTATATTCTTCGTCTTCAAAGTCTTCTTCTTCTCCAATAGCGCTTGTGGCGATGAAGAACTTTGTTGTTACGTTGGCAGCAGTGTCTGGCGAAACACCAACGTCTTTCAAAGCTTTAATCCATTGAACAACTTCTTCAAGGACAGATGTGTCCATTATGGTTTGTGTTTGCGACATAATGCTCCTTTTAAACTGAGTCTGTTTAAACTATTACCGACAAAGGACATTCATTATCTCACCTTTTAATAGCTGTGTATAAAAAGAAAATGGGTTTGATTTATTACCCTTTACACACACTACCTTTAAATTATAGTAATTCACAACGACCTGTTGGCAGCGATTGTAAGAGGACTAAGGATGTTTGAATAGAATAGACGGGTTTTCAATAAGAAAACGTGTCCGGCGTATGATAGATATTAAGGTAAATTGACGCTGGATATGTAAATTAGATACTAGGGCACAGATTTTAACTTGATCGTTGCCAAATAGCGGCAATAATTAGATTGAGGATCTGTTAAATGAAGGAAACTCCTAATTCATACTTACTTTTGGCTGCTTTAATGACTTTAAACAGTTTGGGGGTGCCGTGTGCTTATGCGGACACAAAGGCAAAAAAACAGGGCGTTCCGACGCGAACAGTTAGAGTGACTACTGGAATAGAGGCAGTGCAGGGTTGGGAGCAGGGATTGGTAAGAGGTAATCCTAATTTGGCTAGGTGGCATTGGGACCCTATTTATTCTTATAAACAAGGCTATGCCAAACTGCCTGTGCAAACAGCCAAACCAGATACTGCAATTGCTCCAAATCAGGGTTATAAACATGCCCCGACAAAGGCAACATATCAGTATCCTGTAGAAAATCGCCCAGATGATAGACCCGGTCATCTTCCTTTTTCTCCCCAAGCTATGGAAGAAGTGAAGGCCAGGTATTCAGAAGCAAAAATGCCGCAGGCACCTATGGACCAGCCTTCTTATGAAGAGCGTGTTAATGCAAAACTTACCCAGCCTGTCCAGTCAGAACCAACTACTGCCACTTATGGACGAGTGTATTCGCGAAAAGAAAATGTTGGCACTTCGCTGAAATATAATTCGCAGCAAACAGCTGTCTATGGTCAATTGCTTAATAATAAACAAAAAAGCAGTTACAATGTAGCAAAAGCCAAAAAGAAAAAATAAAAAGGACACTGAAAAATGGTGCTAAAAAAGATAGATGATAAAAGATACTCTATCCCGACTAGGCTAATTTATGGACAATCCCCAGCTTCTGAATGGGATTATACACATCATGTAATTCCTCCTATTACAACTTCTTCTACATTTCGTTTAGATTCGGCCGGTCGGGGAGCCAAAGGTTTTGCTGAGTTTTCTCAGCCGCCTGCTCCGGGGCATCAGCCAATTTATATTTATGATCGTTTTGGCGAACCCACAGTAGACATGTTGCAACATGCTTTGGCTATTGCAGAAGAACAAGAAAGTGCAGTTACTTTTACTACTGGTATGGCAGCAGTACACGCAGCAGTTTGTTTTGCTTTAAACAAAGGCAGTGAAATAATATCTCATAAAACTGTGTATGGCTGTACCTATAGTCTGTTTACTACTTGGCTAAATAAGCTGGGAATAAAAGTTCACTTTTGTGATTTGACTGATCCTAAGTCTTTTCTAGCTCTTGTAAATGAGAATACACGTGTTTTGTATCTTGAGTCACCTGCCAATCCTAATTTAGAACTTATTGATACCGAAACAGTAATTAAGGAATTGAATAAAATCAATGCTAAGCGGACTGAGGACAAAAAGATACTCTCGGTTTTTGATAATACTTTTGCAACACCTTATTGCCAAAGACCAGCTAAACATGGTGTAGACATAGTGGTGCACAGCTTAACCAAAGGACTTTGTGGTTTTGGTACTGATATGGGTGGTGTTGTAATTACAAAGCAGAAATATCACGAAGCACTTATTTTATTTCGCAAAGATTTTGGAGGCATGCTTGCACCAATTACCGCTTGGCATATTATGGTCTATGGTATTTCGACCTTATCATTGCGAGTACCTAGACAACAACAAAACGCACTGAAGGTGGCTCAATTTCTATTAAGCCATCCATTAGTAGAAAAGGTAAGCTATCCGGGCTTACCCAGTTTTCCACAGTATGAATTGGCTCAACGCCTACTGCGAGATTATGATGGAGAATTCGCTCCTGGTTTTATGATTTATTTTGTGCTCAAGGGTGATAATGCTGAGCATTCAAAAATGCGTGGTGAACAAATGATGAACTATATAGCTCAGCATGCCTATGCTATAACGTTAGCAGTAAGTTTGGGACAATTACGCACTTTAATAGAACATCCTGGTTCCATGACACATGTAAGCTATCCTGCTTCTGAGCAAGTCGCTTTAGGGATTGATCCTGGTGGCATTCGGATGGCAGTAGGCATTGAAGCTCCACAAGATATAATTGCAGATCTTAGTGCTGCTCTTGAACATGTGAAGCAGCAAGTATAATTTTTAAAGGATGTCTATTGTGCTTGTGCCCAAAATTTCTATTGTTATTGTAAACTGGCGAACGCCGGCTTTGCTAAAACAGTGTTTGGACACTGTAAGTAAAGATGAGGAAGCTAAGTCCTTTGAGATCTATGTGATAGACAATGCTTCACACGACGAGTCATTGTCAGTTTTGGCTCGTGAATTTCCCTATGTTAAAGTTATTGCTAACGATCAAAATGTCGGTTTTTCCAAAGCTTGCAACCAAGCTATACCTAAAGCAAAAGGCAAATATATTTTGCTTCTCAATCCTGACACTATCGTTGTAGATAGCGCAATCAGTAAACTTGGTGCTTTTTTAGACAATCATCCTTTGGTTGGGGCAGTGGGTCCAAAAATATTGAATGAGGACGGCACATTACAATTAGCTTGCCGTCGGTCTTTCCCATCGCCGACAGCTGCTTTTTTTCGCCTTACTTATTTGAGTAAATTATTTCCAGAAAATCCGCATATTGCCAAATACAATATGACTTATACAGATCCTAATAAAGAAGCGGAAGTAGATGCTTTGTCTGGTAGCTGCATGATGATAAGAAAAAATGTTGTAGAAAAAATAGGATTGTTAGACGAAGATATTTTTATGTTTGGTGAAGATATAGATTGGTGTTGGAGAGTTAAACAATACGGCTGGCAAGTCTTTTATTATCCGCAAGCAGCGATTTATCATAGTCATGGCGCTTCCAGTAGATTGCGTCCAGTAGGCACAACTTTTGATCTACACAAAGGCATGGCAGTTTTTTATCGCAAACATTTAGCAAAAAATTATTGGCCGATATTCAATCAATTGGTTTATATGGCTATTTGGTTGAGGGCAATCTTATTTGTGATTGTTAATTTGGTAAAAGCGCAAATGAAAGCACCAGAGCGTGCATTGAAAGAGATTCCTATAGATAAGTCAATATGCTGAACAGAGTATTAATTACTGGCAGCACTGGACTTATTGGCAGGGCATTAATACCAGTACTTTTAGAAAGAGGCTTTAATGTGCGAGCCCAGGTGCGTGATTTACCTCGTGCCCGAGCACAGTTTAGCAATGAAAAATATTTTCACAGAATCGAATTCATTGAGTGTGACTTTGCACGATCAGCAGACAATGATTTTAACGGTTTGGTTAGAGAATGTTCTACAGTTATTCACTTAGCCGGGTTGGTACACCAGCCAGATGCTTTGTATCAAGACTATGAATTGTTGAATGTGAGAGCAACTGAACAATTGATAAAGGCTGCCAAATTTAGCAATGTGCGCACATTTTTATTATTTAGTACTTCGGCAGTCTATGGTTCTGGGCCATTTGTGATGATAGACGAAAACACGCCGCTGAAAGCTGATACGCCATATGCAGTGTCGAAAAAGTTGTGTGAAAATTTGGCGCAGAATACGGCTGAGTTTGAACGAGTTGTTAGTTTGCGACCCGCACTGGTTTTTGGCGTTGGTGATAGAGGCAATCTAATAAAGCTAATACAATCAATAAAGAAAAAACGTTTTGTTTATATAGGAAATGGTGAAACAACAAAAAGCCTTATCTATGCTAAGGATCTTGCATTAGGGGTTGCTCTATGTTTGGAAAAACTACCAATTGGCCAACACACACTGAATATTGCCAATCCCAAGCAAGTATCATTAAAAGAATTGGCAAAAGAAATATCTTTAGCTCTTGGACAAAGTGAATTTATTCCTACTATACCGGCAGGGTTGTTAAAAGCTGGTACTTTGATTGCTGACAAATTAATGCCTGGAGTATTGCCGATTAGTACCGAGCAATTAAACAAGCTCTCCACTTCGACAACGCTCTGTGTTGAACGTTTAGTTAAAGCAACAGATTTTCAGCCACGGTATTCACTGGCGACAGCGCTCAAAGAAGAAATTGACTGGGCGCGACAGGCGGGTTTATTATAATTTAGACTAAATTCTTTTTTCACCATGAACAACCATGGACAATTCCAAAAGCATACGCTTCATTTTTAGAATTTCGGCACTGAGTTGTTTAAGCATTACTTGTCGCACATTAAGAGTGGCGATAGAAAGCCCCTTGCTCCTAGACACACTTGCTGTAATGACGTCTAATTGATCTTTTGAAGAACGGTCTGTGAAATTAGGAATATTCTTATCAGTTACCCAGCGTTCTATCAACAGATCGCGCCTTGTTTGAGCACCTCGTTCATCTGCTGGTACAGAATTTAAGAATTGCCAGACTGAATTTGGATAATCTATATCTGGGTTGATAGGATAATTAAATATTTTCGCTAGCATATTGGGATCGGCTTCAGAAGATCTGTGTTTACCATCTAGTTGATATAAGGCATAAGCGGAGGCAACCGATGGAATAATTCCAGCAAGAATCCCTGTTGTACCTGAAGAAACTGAGTATCGAGGACGAGCAAAAGTAGGAATGTCTAGCCCCTCGCAGACAGCCCATAAAGCCCCATTAGTGATGAAGCTTAAGGCATTTGTTTTGAAAACTGCTTTATCCCGGCTGCTTTGGTAATTGCCTAATATGTCAGTATAAACATTTTGTTCAGCGCTAATTTCTGCAAGGGTAAAGTCAACTGCCAAATTTGCCTCTTGAATTATCTGCATAGCGTTGATGACATTGAGAGCTAAGCGGTGACTATTTCGCAAGTCGTCAATAGTAAGAAATTCGTCTTTTTCGCCAAGTGATTCACGTTTGTCCTGAATTTTTTTCAACAGCGGTGTGATTTTAAGAATATCTGCTAATTGACGAGTATTGGGTGATATTTGCTGGACAGATAGATTTATGCCTGTTCGTAATATTTGAGTGGGGACTTCTTGCGAGTTTGGAGATTGCGACGAGACCATCTTATGCCAGCCCAATTTAGCTGCACAAGGCAGATTCGTACTTATGCAGGCGAAAATTAAAAAGACCAGCAGATAAACGGGCATTGGATCCCTCGATGGTTAAGGGCGATATGTAGACTATAATAATCTACTATTGATAGATTAGTTTTGATAGTTTTCTAAAGGAAGAGAGATCTAGACAAGAGGAAGCTATCGATTCCATATAGCTTGATAGCCGGGTTTTCGGAGTTAAAAGTTTTGAGATCGACAAGACAAAGAATTTCAACCTGGTTTTTAGAAGGTATTCGCAGGTCCCAACGCCCGGAAGGACACCAGGATAGTTGGTGGAATGTAATGTGTTTAACAGGGGTGGATTATTTTTCATCTCTCAGTTACGCACCTGGGATTGCTTTTTTAGCTGCTGGATTATTGTCCCCGCTTGCTACAGTAATTCTTGTATTGTTGACCTTATTTGGTGCTTTACCTGTTTATTGTCGAGTTGCTCAGAGGAGCCCACATGGGCAAGGAAGCATTGCCATGCTTGAAAGGCTTCTACCTGGTTGGCGGGGCAAGTTATTTGTTCTTTGTTTGTTGGGTTTTGCCGCTACAGATTTCATTATTACAATTACTCTTTCGGCAGCGGACGCTGCTACCCACTTAGTACAAAATCCTTTAATTCACAACTCATTACGGCCATTTTTAGTCGATCACCGAATGGCTGTAACTATAATTATGCTTACGGTTCTAGGAGGAATTTTTCTTAAAGGGTTTCGCGAAGCTATTAGCATAGCCGTAATTTTGGTCTGGTTCTATCTAGGACTGAGTTCTGTTGTAGTTATTACGGGTATGTGTCATCTATCAAGTAATTGGTGGATGGTCAAAGATTGGTGGCATCAACTGTTTATTGCGCACGGCTCAATCTGGAGTATGTTAGGTATTTCTTGCTTGCTGTTTCCAAAGCTTGCTCTTGGTTTGTCAGGTTTTGAAACTGGTGTGGCCGTTATGCCTTTGGTAAAGGGTGATGCTAATGATAATGAACAGCATCCTGAGGGGAGAGTTAGAAATACGAAAAGACTATTAGCGGCAGCAGCCATTATTATGAGTCTTTTTCTTTTGGCAAGCTCTATCTCTACATCTATTCTTATCCCTCCTCAACAGTTTGAGCCAGGAGGAGAAGCGAATGGTAGAGCAATAGCTTATCTTGCTCATAAATATTTGGGTTCTGGTTTTGGTACTGCTTATGATGTTAGCACTGTTTTAATTCTATGGTTTGCTGGTGCCTCAGCGATGACTGGGCTCTTAAGTCTAGTGCCTAAATATTTGCCACGTTATGGAATGGCACCTGATTGGGCTAAAGCTCGTCGGCCATTGGTGACATTTTATACCCTAGTATCATTTGCTGTTACTTTTATCTTTCATGCTGATGTTGATGCTCAGGGCTCAGCTTATGCTACAGGTGTATTAGTTTTGATGACTTCAGCGGCTATTGCTTCTTTGCTGAGTGTTTCAAAAGAAAGTTTGCTAAAACGTCTAGCATTCCTGGGCATTACTTTTGTATTTTGCTATACAACAATAGCTAATACTATTGAAAGACCTGATGGTATAAAGATCGCTTCTTTCTTTATATTGGTTATACTTGTGACTTCTTTTGCCTCAAGAATAGCTCGATCCACAGAGTTGCGGATACATCGCACTGTTTTGGATGATCAGGCAAAAGAATTTATTGATAATGCAAGCCGAAAAGTAGTTCGTTTAGTTGCTCATAGACCAGGACAAATAAATTACGAAGTAAAAGCAGCAGAAGCTGCTAATAATCATAATATTGCCCAGGACGAAATTATATTTGTAGAAGTAAGAATAAGTGATGCCTCAGATTTTGATGATGATGTTTTAGATGTCTCAGGTGAAAAGGTTGGCCAATATAAAGTTCTTAAGTGCTCAAGTACTGCTGTACCAAACGCATTAGCTGCCTTGATGTTATACCTGCGCAATCAAACACATCAAATACCGCACCTGTATTTAGGTTGGACTGAGGGAAATCCGATCGTTTATATACTTAAATATTTATTTTGGGGCGAAGGTGAAACGGCACCTGTAACACGAGAGATTTTGCGTAAAGCAGAACCAAATCCAAATAAAAGACCTAAGGTTCATGTAGGCTAGGTAATTTGGCCCGCTCACAAGCCAAAGCAATCTGGCTAGTGAATGTTTCTAACAATTTCAATCGCTCGGGTGATAGAAACTCATTGTTATGAGTGGGTTTAATGGCTAGTACACCTATAGACTTTTCTGTGCCAACAACAGGCAAATATAATTCTTTTGCGCCGGGAATAGTATCAGTTCCTAAGCCAGCCGCTTGTTTGTTTTGATATACCCAGGTAGCCACTTCTATCCTTGGATCTGTAAGGCAATGGTTACTGTCTTCCCTGGTTGCTGGCAATAATTGTCCTTCGTCGCCTGAGAGTAATAATGCCACTTTACTGTGAAAAACATTGCCAATATGGCGTAAGCCTATTGCGATCAGACTATCCATGTCTAAGGTTGAAGCTAATTCCTTACTCATCGAATATAAAGCAGCTGTTTGGGCTTCTCTCATTCGCGATGCATCAACTTGTTGCTTGAGAGCGGTAGTAAGATTACTTATAAGCAAAGCAATTATAAGCATAACAACTAATGTAACCACGTATTGCACATCACTTACGCTAAAGTTGTAGTATGGTGGGACATAGAAAAAGTCAAAAGCGGCTACGCCCAATACGGCCGCTAATATTGAAGGACCTTTTCCATAGCGAGTGGCTACTATAGCTGTGCCTAATAGATAAATCATAATAATGTTTGATAAAGCAAAATGGCGTAGCATCAGACTGCCTATTGTCGTACAGATTGCTAATATCAATATTGTTTTAAAATAGGCTAGTTGGTCTATTTTTTTTACTGGACTCATTGACGATGTTGAAAGCGGGCGAACTTCATCACCTGTAATAACGTAGATATCGATAGGTCCACTTTGACGAATGACGTCGTCAACGACTGAGCCAAATAAAATCTCTTTCCATCTAGGACGAGCAGGCTTACCTATGATTATTTTAGAAATATTGTGCCGATTTGCGGTTTGGATGATTTCTTCGGCGACATTTTGGCTAGAAGTTTCTAAAATTTCTGCGCCTAATCGTTGAGCTAGTCGCAAAGTTTGCATAACGCTATTATGTTCTTTGGTGGGTAATGTTGCTTCTCGTGGTCCTTCAACATAAACCACCATCCATTTAGCATGCAAGCCTTCCGACATCCGTTTGCCTGCTCGGACAAGCCGAGACGACAGAGGACTAGCACTAATACAGACTAAAATATGCTCAGCTGCTGGCCAAAGGGCTTTAATTTCGTGAAGCTGGCGATATGTGTTCATTTCGGCAACGACGCGTTCTGCTGTATAACGGAGCGCTAGCTCACGTAGAGCAATAAGATTACCTTTGCGAAAGAAATTGTCCATTGCTGCTTTAGCTTGATCGGATATATATACCTTGCCTTCTTTGAGCCTGTCTAATAGCTCGTCAGGAGTAAGATCTACCAGCTCTATTTCATAGGCTTTTTCAAGTAAAGAATCAGGAACGCGCTCACTTACCGATACTTTTGTTATTTGAGCAATTACATCGTGCAAGCTTTCAACGTGCTGAACATTCACAGTAGTAAAAACATCTATTTTTGCTTCCAATAATTCTTGTATGTCTTGCCAGCGTTTGATGTGTCTTGAATTGGGAGCATTAGTATGAGCCAGTTCATCTACCAAAATTATCTCTGGCTTGCGCAGCAAAGCAGCATCCAGATCAAATTCTCGTAAACTTGTGCCTTTGTATTCTATATATTTGGAAGGAATGATTTCGAGTCCTTCCAAAAGGGCTTCAGTTTCCTTTCTACCATGTGTTTCAACATAACCGATAACAACATCTACGTGCTGCTTTTTGAGAGCCTGTGCTGCTTCAAGCATGGCGTATGTTTTACCAACACCAGCTGTCGCGCCAAAAAAAATCTTTAATCGACCACGTTTGTTTTGCAACTCTTCCTGTTTTAAACGAGAAAGTATTGCATCTGGATCGCTGCGATCATTCATGATCCAAATTCTCCAGGGCGATATTTAAGCTGAGTACATTTACTCTAGGTTCGCCCAAAATGCCAAATTGACGATCTTGGCTGTGCTTTTTAATTAAGGAAGCAATTGTTTGCAAAGACAAGCCCCTCGCCTTAGCTATGCGGCGAGCCTGATACAACGCATTGATTTGGCTTATGTCGGGATCTAGCCCAGAGCCTGAACGAGTTACAGCATCGACCGGAGGTAATTCTGTTGATGATAAACAATTTTCTTTGACATAATTCTCAGATAATTGTTTTATACCAGCAAAAGACTTGTCGATATCTTTTGTATTTTTATCGTCTAATTGTCCGAGGATGAATTTTGCTGAAGTGGGGCCAAGATTTGTTCCAGCAGATGCTTCGCCTGCATAGCCTGTGCCGGCAGCTGATGGACGGGGATGAAAGTATTGTGGCTGAACAAATTGTTGGCCAATTAATTGAGAACCGATTATTTGACCAGTTTTATTGTATACAAGACTGCCATTGGCTTGTTTAGGAAAAAGAAATTGGGCAATGATTGTAACTGTAATTGGGAAAACTAATCCGGTCAAAATTGACAGAATAATAGTTGCTCTTATAGCTGGCAGCAATTGTTTTAACATGTCATCTCCAAAAGTCTAACTAAAAGGTGCTAAGCCAAGCATAACGATAATCTGATCCAGTAAACGAATTCCAGGAAAGGGAATTATTAGGCCACCTGCACCATAAATTAATAAATTGCGTCGTAACAATGACTCAGCATTCATAGGCTGGTAATGAATACCACGTAAGGCAAGAGGAATAAGAGCAATAATAATCAAGGCGTTAAAGATGACTGCAGCAAGAATAGCTGATTGAGCCGAGTGTAGTCCCATTATATTTAACGCCCAAATTGGACCGTGGTTTGGTGTATTGGTGGCAGAAAAGAGATATAAGCTACCGAACATTGCTGGGAGAATAGCAAAATATTTAGCGACATCATTAGCTATAGAAAAAGTAGTAAGAGATCCACGTGTCATTAGTAGTTGTTTGCCAATTTGAACTACTTCAATTAATTTAGTTGGATTTGAATCGAGGTCGATCATGTTGCCGGCCTCTTTTGCTGCTTGAGTGCCAGTGTTCATAGCTAGTCCAACATCAGCCGCTGCTAAAGCAGGTGCATCGTTTGTCCCGTCACCGGTCATAGCAACAAGGCGTCCTCCTTCTTGTTCCTTACGAATTAATTGCATCTTTTTTTCTGGGGTAGCTTCAGCTAAAAAATCGTCAAGCCCAGCCTCAGTAGCTATGGCAGCCGCTGTAAGTGAATTGTCACCAGTAATCATGATAGTACGGATGCCCATTTGGCGTAGGTGAGCAAAACGTTCTTTCAGCCCACCTTTAACTACATCTTTAAGATAAATCAAACCAAGCAGTCCTCTGACATTGTCTGCTACCAGCAAGGGTGTGCCTCCCGATTTGGCTATGCGCGAAACCTCTTTATCGATCTGCGCTGGTACTTCTTTGCCTTGTTCGCGTACAAAGGTACAAATTACATCCGCAGCTCCTTTGCGTATCTGTTTTTTATTGAGATTGACACCGCTCATTTTTGTGTGGGCGCTAAAAGAAATGAATTGTGGGTTTACTTTTGCTAATTGACGTTCGCGTAAATTAAATTGTTTAGCTAGAGTAACAATAGATCGCCCTTCAGGTGTTTCATCAGCTAGTGAAGAAAGCTGGGCTGCATCGGCAAGAATTGTTTCTGAAATGCCGGGGGCAGGAATGAATTGTACTGCTTGTCTATTGCCCAGGGTTATTGTGCCAGTTTTATCCAGTAATAAAGTGTCAACATCGCCAGCTGCTTCAATAGCTTTGCCGCTCATGGCGATAACATTGTGCTGTAAAACGCGATCCATTCCAGCAATGCCTATAGCAGAAAGAAGAGCTCCTATAGTTGTTGGGATAAGACAAACAAGTAAGGCAATTAAAGAAAACATATCGGTTGATTGCCCGCACCCCCCGGCACGAACGGCGAAAATGGAAAATGGTAGAAGAGTAGATACTACCAATAAAAAAATAATAGTTAGACCAGCTAATAAAATATTGAGTGCAATTTCGTTAGGAGTTTTTTGGCGCTGTGCTCCCTCTACTAAAGAAATCATCCGATCAATAAATGTTTCGCCTGCTTGAACAGTAATACGAATGCGTAACCAATCAGATAGAACTGTTGTTCCGCCTGTAACGGCACTTCTATCTCCTCCACTTTCTCTTATCACAGGAGCGGATTCGCCAGTTATAGCACTTTCATCTACAGTTGCTACGCCTTCTATTACTTCGCCGTCGCCAGGAATTAATTCACCGGCTTTAACTAGAACTGTGTCACCCTTACGCAAAGTGTTGGCAAAAATACTTTCGTATTTGTCTTTGCTAATTTCACGTTGAGCTATTGTTTCTTTGCGACTCTTTCGCAGTGTATCTGCTTGAGCTTTGCCTCGACCTTCTGCAATAGCTTCAGCAAAATTAGCAAATAACACTGTAAACCATAACCATAAAGTGATCTGTCCTTCAAAAAGCAAAACTTTGGCTGGTGTTCTTATTATTAAGTCTCTGAAAAATAGAATGGTAGTGATAATACTTGCTACTTCTACAACCATCATAACTGGATTTTTTGCCATTACAAGCGGATTAAGTTTGACAAAAGAGTCAATGAAAGCACGATAGAGAATAGCTTTTTGTAAGAGTGGTGTTTTTTTTCTTTCTGGTACAGGTACCAAAGTTAAACTATCTTGGGTCATACTTATGCCTCATTTAAAACAGTTTTGAATTGTGCATTAAAAAATGCTCCACAATGGGACCAAGTGTTAAAGCTGGAAAGAATGTGAGGGCGCCAACAATTAAAATTACACCAATTAGAAGAGTAACGAAAAGCCCGCCATGCGTGGGGAAGGTACCGCTTGATGGTGGAACATATTTTTTTTGGACAAGAGAACCTGCTAGTGCTAGAGCTGGTATCATCATAAAAAATCTGCCAACTAGCATAGCTATTGCACTGGTGATATTGTAAAAAGGAGTATTGCCCGTTAACCCAGCAAAAGCAGAACCATTATTTCCTGTTGATGAGGCGTAGCAATAAAGGATTTCTGTAAATCCGTGCGGGCCGGTGTTGTTAACATTGTTATAAGCTGCCCCTGGTACATTGATTGAACTTTTGTTTGGTAATTCAAGTACAGAGCCTAAGGCTGTAAATATAAGGATAGAAAAACAACCTGCTAGAACAAAGAGCATGGCCATTTTTACATCTTTTTGTTCAATTTTTTTTCCAACATATTCTGGTGTACGTCCTACCATTAGTCCAGCAATAAATACCGTGAGAACAGCAAAAATCAACATGCCATACAGCCCTGAACCTACGCCGCCAAATATAATCTCACCCAATTGAATGTTAAGCAAAGGAATTAAGCCAGCTAGAGGTGTCAATGAATCATGCATGCAATTTACTGCGCCACAACTTGCATCGGTTGTAATTGTGGCAAACAAAGCAGAATCAGCTAAACCGAAACGGATTTCTTTGCCTTCCATATTGCCGCCAAGATCACCTAATACATTAGTGGAAGTTTCAACATGCTGGACTCTTATATTGGGATTGCCCCTACATTCAAAGTAGTAGCAAATAAAAGTACCGAGGATAAATAAAATGAACATAGCTGCTAGAAGAGCCCAGCCTTGTCTAGTATCCTTTACCATCTTGCCAAACATATAGGTGAATCCTGCTGGCAAAATAAACATTGAAAGCATTTGAATTAAATTGCTGAAAGGAGTTGGATTCTCAAAAGGATGAGCGCTGTTAGCATTAAAGAATCCACCGCCATTAATACCTAGCATTTTGATAGCTTCTTGTGTGGCAACAGGTCCTTGCGGAATGATTTGTTTTATTCCTTCAACTGTTAATGCAACGGTATATGGTGCAAAGTTTTGGATCACTCCTTGTGAAACAAGAAATAAAGAATAAACGAAAGTTATGGGGAAAAATATATACAGTAAACTGCGCACTAAATCTTTCCAGAAATTACCCACAGTTGTTACTGACTGGCGAGCAAAGCCGCGGATTAGAGCAGTGCATGCAGCCAAACCAACAGCAGCCGAAATCCAATTGTGATAAGCAAGTCCTAACATTTGCGAAAGATAAGACATTGTGTTTTCACCACTGTAGTTTTGCCAATTTGTGTTGGTTGTGAACGATACAGCAGTATTAAAAGCGAGATCTGGTGTCATTGATGTTGCATAAACTGGAGCTACAGCAGTCGAGAAAGACATTGGATTGAATGGCAAAATTCCTTGCAAACGTAAGATGGTGTAAGTGAAAAGAGCACCTATTAATGAAAAAGTTAAAAGTGAATAGGTGTATGTTGTCCAATGCATTTCTTCTTGTGGATTGACGCCACTCATGCGATAAACCATTCGTTCTAAATGCCCAAGCACAAACTCAAGGAAAGTTTTTTCTCCTTCCATGACTTGTGTCATATAAAATCCAACAGGTTTCGTAATGACTAAAAGCAAAAGACTATATATTATTATTTGCAAGCAGCCGATTAAAGTCATAGTTGCTCTCTAAAAATTCTCAGGGAATAGTAAGGCATACATTAGGTAAATCGCCAAAGCACAAGCGATAAAACTTTCGATCAAAAACTCAGTCAAGTTTAGACCCCGCTCTTTTGGCTAAATGCGTTCGCAGCCCTTGACGTATCCGACACAGAGAACAAAAAAAGCTGCAGTGATAATAAGGTAAAGAAGATCGGACATGGCGATTATTACAATGAAATATATTGAACTGTATATACTAGAAGAAAGATGCTTTTGCATTAGTATAACTGGACTACAGAATTATTTATTGAAACCATGCCATATAGCTAAAGCACCGGCAATAATGAAAATTCCAGCCGAGATAAGATGTATAGTTTTGCCTGTTAGGTATTTGTCCAAAGCTCTGCCTACAACCAGTGCAAGGCAATTAGAAACGATTAGACCAAGAGTTGCTCCAAGCCAAACAGCAAAATAGTTATTGTCTCGGCCAGCAATAGCTATAGTGGCAATCATAGTTTTATCTGCTAGCTCGGCTAAGAAAAAGGTGGACGCTATAGTAAGCCAGGCAAAACGATGAGTGGATTTTTCGTTTTCTTTTGCTGTGTTTTCATCAGGGTGATTGTAATGTCGCAAACTTTGCAAACCGAAAATAATGAATATAATTCCAGCCGCTATATTCATTAGATTCTGTGGCAGTATATTGCCAAGCAGTCTGCCTAATAAGACAGAGACCAAACTGACAAGCATCGTGCCAAGCGATACGCCGACAAGAATGGTCATGGCTTTATATCTTGACGACAGAGCGAGCGTCATAAATTGAGTCTTGTCACCCAATTCAGCGACAAAAATCAATAAAAAAGCTGTCCAAAAAGATTTCACAATTACTTATTGCTTATACTTGAAAATAAAATATAGCCAGAAAATCGGTCTATTGATAAGTCTAATTGTTGGTATGTAACAAATATCGACTGTTAGACAAAATAAGAAGATCATGCAATATTCAACGGAGGTTAATATTAAAGATGGCACACTTGGAGTTGAGGTGAGTAACTTTGAAAATTTTGATTATTGAAGACGATGTCAATATCGCTCGCCTCATAGAACTGGAATTGGGCTATGAGGGCTATCAAGTCTCTGTCGCGCACGAAGGTAATCAGGGCATCGATCTTTTCAAAAAAGATCAGCCAGATTTGGTTCTTTTAGATGTTATGTTGCCGGGGCTGGATGGCGTAGAGGTCTGTAAGAGATTGCGAGCTATGTCCAAGGTCCCAGTTATTATGTTGACTGCTAAAGACGGTGTAGGCGATAGAGTTGCTGGATTAGATAGTGGGGCTGACGATTATTTGACTAAGCCTTTTGCCACAGAAGAATTGTTGGCAAGAATTAGAGCAGTTATGCGTCGTAAACCACAAGAAGGCATTTTGACCTATGCTGATTTATGGATGGACCAACTTAACCGTATTGTCAAACGGGGAGAGCGTCAATTAGATTTACGCGCTAAAGAATTCGATCTTTTGCGTTTATTCATGCAATATCCAGAACAAGTATTGTCACGTGAATTTATTTTCGACAAAGTATGGGGTTATGACTTTATTGGCGAATCAAATGTCATTGAAGTATATATTCGATATTTGCGTTCTAAATTGGAAGATGGCAATACAAAACGCCTAATTCAAACAGTACGTGGCGAAGGTTATGTATTGCGCGAAGAAGATCCTTCTAGGTAATTAGCAAGGAATATAGCGAAGCTAAGGACGGCGAGCGGAGCCTAGATGTCTGGCGGGGCGTGGATCGATCCGTGCATCTGGGCAAGCAGAGCGCTTCCCTGGACAGCGCTTATATTGAATCAACAAGCAAAGCGGAAAGACATAAGGGCCTGAGTTATGAGTGCCTGGAGCCGATTCTGGGTTGCTGGCGATAGTCGTTCAATTGTTTTAACGGCTCGGCAACGTACGTAGGGATTTTCATCCATGGCCAAGTCAAGAAGGATTTCGTCTGGCATTTGATGATTCTCAGCCATGCCGTAACGGACATCAACATTTAAATCTTTAACTAATATAGATAAGGTATCTATGGTTACTCGCTTATTTTCGGAAATGGCGAGGCGCACATCCGGATTAGAATCCTTGGCAAGTAAATTTAAAATATCGTGAGGTGTGCGCGGGTTTTCAGCTACGCAGCGGCGAATTACTGGATTTTCGTCACTAGCTAAGCGACGCAATACTTCGGCTGGGGTATTGGGATTGCCAGCAACAATGCGTCGCACATGTCTAGACTCTAGAGCGTTATGCTTATCTGAATTTTTTGCTTTCTTTTTTGGAGAATCGGGCATGGAGGCTCCTAATCATGGGGCGAAGATGCGGCTTTTCTCACCAGATACCGAAAACTGGCTTTATTAGTTTTATCTTAATATAAATTTGAATTCTTGAAAACTGCCGAAAGTATGATTTTGAGCCAATTTGATTAAAATCGAAGGCATTTTATAAGGATCAGTACTGATAAGTCGCAAATAAGTTTCAGTAATTTGTCTTAATATCGTGACGTTGAGCAGCAACGAAATTCGTATATACCGCAAGAAAAAGCTGAAAAGTGTCGCCAAGCAAGCAAAATGTACTTGCCAATTGACGAGTGTAAACTTATGATAAGCAAGAGATTAAAAAGGAAATATCCTTTTTCTCTTGGTATCCCGCGTGAAAGAGTTAGCAATGAAATCATTTAATAAAAACTGTGCCAGTCATTCTTTAGAAGAATATCTACCTATTATTTCTGTTAGCGATAAAGGTACTTTCGTATTGACTCTACCTGGTTTTTTGCAACCGGAACAAAAAGAATTAGAGCAAATGCTCAGCCAGGTTTTTACTAAGCAAATCAATACGCCTGCAAATTTGGCATTGGCTCAACAACTTTCATTGAATTGGTGTGTATCAAAAGCAAAGAAAAATGGCATTACTGATAAATGTCTTTGTCAGTAAATAGTTCTTATTCTTCGTCATCGCTAATGTCTATTTGTGCGGCACTATCTGGTCCTTCAGGACTATCTTCTTCGCTGAGATCGTCTTGACCTTCTATAGTGGCTTCGACAAGCGGTGTTACAGAAACCACTTGGTCGTTTTCTTCTAGTTGTTGAAGTCTGACACCTGTGGCCATACGTCCTTGTGTACTGATGGCGTCAACTTTTTGTCTCACGACAATACCATTAGTTGTGGCAATCATAATGCCGTCTCCTGGCTTGACCACTCTCAGACTGGCTAGACGTGATTGAGCATTTTTGAACTTAGTGCCAATCAAACCAATACCACCGCGTCCTTGTTGACGGAATTCATCCAAACTTACACGTTTGCCATAGCCATCATTTGTGACAACGAGGATATGCGCATCTTTATTTGTTTCATCAATCATGTCGAAGCCAACAATTTTGTCACCTTCACGTAAAGTGATAGCGCGGACGCCACGAGCCGTACGTCCTAGTGGGCGCAACTCTTCTTCGGAATAACGGATACACATGCCATCGCCTGTACCAATTATTACGTCAGCTTTGCCATTAGAACGACGTACCCAACCTAGTTGATCGCCTTCATTTAAAGTGATAGCAATAATGCCACTGCGGCGGATGCTTTCTAATTCAGACATGTCAACTTTTTTGACATATGCTTGGTGAGTAAGCATAACCAAATAATTACCTTCTTTAAAGGATGATACTGGTACTACTGTTGTGACAGTTTCTTTTTGACTGATAGGCAACAAGTTGACCAAGGCTGTACCGCGTGCAGTCCTACCACCTTCTGGTAAATCCATTACTTCTAATGAATACACTTGACCTACGCTTGTGAAAACTAACAAGCGATCGTGCATATTGGCGATGAAGAAATGTTGTAAATCATCTTCTTCTTTGGGCTTTACTCCAGTACTGCCACGTGTATTGCGACGTTGGCGTCGGAAAGAATCCAAAGGAATTCGTTTTATATAATCCTGACGGGTTATAAATATGGCCATTGGTTCATTAGGAGTGAGATCTTTGTTTGATAAACCTAACTCGGCTGACGATCCCTCAATACGCGTGCGTCTTTCATCACCGTATTTTTCTTTTATTGCCGCTAGCTCTTTTTTGATAATCTCTAAAACTAATTTGCGATCGCCCAATATTTTCTTGTATTCGGCAATTTTTGCCATAATTTCTTTGTGTTCATTTTCAATTTTTTCTCGCTCTAATCCAGTTAAGCGTCGCAATTGCATTTCCAAAATAGCATTGGTTTGAGGTTCGCTTAGCTTGAATTGAGTCATTAAATTTGTACGTGCTTCTTCTGTCGATTTGGAAGCACGAATAATGGCTATGACTTTATCGAGATTTTTTAGAGCGATTAAATAGCCTTCTAAAATATGAGCACGGTCTTCAGCTTTGCGAAGCAAATATTGTGTGCGACGAGTGACAACTTCGATGCGATGATCAATAAATTCTTGCAAAAGATCAGCTAGATTGAGAGTTACAGGTCTGCCACGCACTAAGGCAAGCGTGTTAACTGGGAAAGATTGTTGAAGTTGGGTGTGCTTATAGAGATTGTTTAAAACAATTTCTGGATGAGCATCACGCTTCAATTCAATAACTACACGAATTCCATGTCTATCTGTTTCATCATTTATTTCACTGATACCGGTTAGTTTTTCTTCTCTAACTAGATCTGCCACACGCTTAGTGAAAGCTTCTGGACCGATCATATATGGAAGAGATGTAACAATGATACCCATGCGTGCTTGCTTACCAGAACCGCCTGGAATTTGGTCAATAGTTGCTAAGCCGCGCACAGGAATTGAACCGCGTCCGGTTGCGAAGGCTTCATTAATACCTTCTGTTCCCATAATGATGCCACCATTTGGAAAATCAGGACCTTTTATATATCTGGTCAATTCCAAAGGACCTAAATCCGGGTTGTCAATTTTGGCAATTGTGCCATCAATGACCTCAGAAAGATTATGGGGAGGAATATTAGTAGCCATGCCGACAGCAATACCAGAAGATCCGTTAAGTAAAAGTGTTGGTACGCGAGAAGGTAAAACAGCTGGTTCACGTCTTGTGTCATCAAAATTAGGACGGGTATCTACTGTTTCCGCTTCTATATCGGAAAGCATTTCCATAGCCATTGGCGCTAGTCTTGCTTCTGTATAACGCATAGCAGCAGGCGGATTATCCAGATCGCCAAAATTGCCATGTCCATCCACAAGCACATAGCGGCTGGCAGAAGGTTGGGCTAAACGAACTAAGGATTCATATATAGCCGAATCGCCGTGAGGATGGTAATTACCCATTACGTCTCCGACGGTCTTAGCGGCTTTACGATATCTATCGGTTGGGCTTAAGCCTAATTCATACATGCCGTAGATAATGCGGCGATGTACAGGCTTTAATCCATCACGTACATCTGGTATAGCGCGGCTAACGATAACTGACATGGCATAGTCAATAAAAGAACGCCGCATCTCATCGCGCAGTTCTACTGTAACAACGCGACCTTCACCGCCGCCGCCACTGCCAGCTTCTACAACTTTTTTAGCCATATGTTATTAATTACCCCGGTTGGATCTTTTTTCTGTCTAACAATATGGTGCTTATTACATCAAGCCCAATATTGTGGACAAATAGTAAATAGTGATTTTAGCAAGTGATCGCTCTTTTAGTTTATGCTCTAAGATAGAGCTGTCGCGATTCTTAGTATAAGAATTTTAGCATTACCCAATAGCTGCTTGCATTAGCAAGACTAGTAGTTTTGGAGTGTATTTTGTCAATAGACGAGAATGAGAATAATCGATTAAGAGCTGAGCGATTGCGCAAGCTTAAGTCTTTACAAGAAGAAGGAGTAAATCCCTATCCATATGCTTTTGGGCGTACCCACAAGGCAGAACAATTGCAAAAAATATATGAAGGTTTGGCTCCTGGTGAAGAAACACAGGATGTAGTCAAAGTTTGCGGGCGAATAATGAATGAGCGCAATACGTGGATGTTTGTCGATTTATATGATGAAAGTGGAAAAATCCAGCTTTTTTGTCATAAAGAAAATTTGTCCGAGCAAGATTTAAAGCGTTTGCGTCTTTGTGACAAAGGAGATTTTCTTGGTGCTACTGGCACCATCAGAAGAACCAAACAAGGTGAGCTTTCTGTAAAAGTCAATAGTTACGATATTTTGACTAAAAGTTTGCAGCCTTTACCAGATAGCTGGCAAGGCTTTACTGATGTGGAAGCACGTTATCGACACAGATACGTCGATATGATTATCAATCCGGAAGTTAGAGAAACTTTTCGTAAACGTAGTTTAGTAATAAAAGCTATTAGAGATTTTCTTGATAACAGAGGTTTCTTTGAGATTGAAACCCCTGTTTTACAAGTCGAAGCTGGTGGAGCGGATGCACGTCCTTTTATCACTCACCACAATGCTTTAGGTATTGATCTTTATTTACGCATTGCCACAGAATTACATTTAAAGCGGTTGATTGTTGGGGGATTTGAAAGAGTTTATGAGCTAGGCCGTATTTTTCGTAATGAAGGTATAAGTACCCGTCACAATCCCGAATTCACTATGCTGGAGCTTTATGCTGCATATGGTGATTATAATGAGCTAATGGACTTTACTGAAGAAATGCTTGTTTGTGCTCATGATGCTATATGTAGTGGCATGCCAGTTGTTTTTGAAGGGAAAGAAATAAATTTTGCTAGACCCTGGAAGCGCTTGCGTATGGTCGATGCCATTAAAGGCGTGACAGGGGTTGATTTCACTAACATAACAACTTATGAGGATGCAAAGGTAGCTGCTCTTAAATTGGGAGTTGAAGTAAAAGATTTAGAAAATCGCGGGGCAATTGTTAATGAAGTATTTGAAGCCTTGGTTGAGCATACATTGTTGCATCCAACTTTTATTATTGATTATCCTGTTGAAGTTTCACCTTTAACCAAGGCACACAGAAAGAATACTGGTGAAGTGGAACGTTTTGAATTGTTCGCATTAGGACGCGAACTTGCCAACGGCTACAGCGAGTTGAACGATCCACTAGATCAAAGAAAACGGTTAGAAGAACAGGCTCGCAAAAAGGCGGCTGGGGATTTAGAGGCCATGCCAATGGATCAAGATTTCTTATTGGCGCTTGAATATGGCATGCCGCCTACTATGGGACTGGGCGTTGGAATAGACAGACTGGTGATGTTATTGACCAATAGCATATCAATTCGTGATGTCATTGCTTTCCCTACTATGAAGCCTCTTGTTCAAGAAACAAAAGAAGGACGCCAAGAGACTAGGCTATAGCCCTGTTCTTTGTGGTTAAAGGAAGGCTAAATGAAAAAGTGCTTCCTTTGTCAAGATTGTTTTCAGCCTTGATTTTGCCCCCATGCAATTCCACAAGAGTTTTGCATATTGCCAAGCCTAGACCGCTGCCACCTTTATCAACTGAATCCGCCACTTCTACCTGTTGAAAATGTTCAAAAATAGCCTCCTTCATGTCTTCGGGGATGCCTCTTCCTTGATCGGCAATATAAACAAAGGCCATATGCTCTTTTTCTTCGGTCCTTACTTTGATGATCCCATTATTGGGCGAAAACTTTATTGCATTACTCAATAAATTGATTAAGATTTGCGATACTCGGTTGTTGTCAACTGACACGGATAAATTCTCGGTTGCTACTTCTATGTGTACTTGCTTCCTAAATGCCATGTTGCTAACAGTCTTAACGGATTGTTCTACAAGATCATGCAAATTTTGTTTTGAACAATTTAGTTTAAGACCCCCAAACTCGGCTTTCTCTAAATCGAGGAGATCATTTATCAAACAAAGCATGCGATGAAGATTGCTTTGCGCTATCTTTAGTAAATGATCTCCTCTCTCATTTAGTTCACCGAATAGCCCAGTGTCCAGCATTTCTAAATAATTTACTATAGTCGACAGTGGTGTTCTTAAATCATGGCTGATCATTGCCATAAACTTTTGCTTTAGCCTTTCCAGTTCCTTTCTGGCAGTAATGTCATGTCCAACACAAAAGAACGAATTTTCTGAGTTTACCCAATGAATTGACCAAAGGACATCAATTATTTCTCCAGATTGTTTTCTTATACGAGATTCAATAGTTATTTCACTATTGTCAGACATAGCTGAAGAGAGAGATTGGCTAAATGCTTCCACATCTTCTTCTACAACTATACTTCTCACATTCATTCCAATCAGAGCATCTTCTGAATATCCCAAAACATAGTTGCAAGCCGGATTTGCCGAAGCGACATTACCATCAGCATTCAATGAGCATATAGCATCGGCAGAATGTTCAATCATGGATTTCTCTCGCTGTTTTACTTTGGCGAGTGATGCGGTTAATTCGTGGAATGTTGTATCCAGATTCGCGATTTCATCTGAACCTTTAACCGGATCGTTTAAAGGTAAACCACTGGCTAATCGAAAGTTATTATCAACAATAATGTTTAGGCGAGCAATGACTTTTTTACTAAAAATGAGTGCTACAAAAACTGTAATAAATACATTTAAAATTAAGCCTGCTATTAATAAGGACTTAATTTGATTTCGAAAACCTAGCTGTTTTTCGTGGCTTTTTTCTGCTACTAGTTTTTCGGATTGAGCCATTTCGATAAGATCGCGTGAGATCATACGTTTGACACAAGATTGTAGCTCTTCCTTTAACTTATTGAACTTAACCATCACTAAAAGAGGATTTCCCGATTCTGATGCTTTGCGTACTTGTTCTAAGAGAAAAAGAGCTTCTTCTCCTGCTTCTACTGATTCTTCCACAACATGTTCTTGGGTACTGTTTCCTTTGGCAGCGATTTGAAGTTCATTTAAATCCGCCTTAATTGTTGCAATTGTACTTTTGTACCAGTCTGAAGATAAAGTTTGAGAAATATCTCCTCTCGTTATAGATACCAGTTCAAAAAGGTCTCTAATGAGTACATTAGAACAATCACCAATTCTTGATGCATGAAAAGCCTTAGAAGATTCTCCCTCTGCTTGTATTAACAAGAGACTAAGAGCCGATACAAATAGTAGTTCGAAAACCAAGGGAATTGAGACTAAGACTATGCCTTTTTGTGTGAGAGTAAATTTCATAGCAATTCAAAAAATTGTATCTATATTAATTGGCTACAGCCCTAAATTAACGCGTGCTGGAGCGATATCGATTGGAAAAGGAAAGTGTCCGCTAAAGATATAGAACCTACTTGGATCTGGATTTTTTGATGCTGCCCAATGTGTGTTTTCATTGCATATTTTCTCTGCCTTCATTTCTAAGTTGTGAGTATAAGCTTTATTTCCTTGCTCTTGATATATTTGAGCTAAATGTTCTGCTGCAAAGACTTTACCTGAATATAATAAACCTTCTGGATGGATGAATTTATTGGTGGCATTAATTTCCGGGAGTGAGCATTTTTCGAAGCAATCCAAACTTTCTTTCAGTAATTGTTCGGCATTTTTTTGATTATTTAATCGCTTCTCTATATAACCCAGTATGGCTTCATACATTCCTGTGACTACTACAGGTGTCGTTACGCAATGTTTTTGTGTTAGAAGCGCACTCTGACACATACTTGCTGCTGTTCTCAAATTCCCTTCTTCTAAACTTATAAGCCCGTTTTCCCAAGCAAGAGCTGCTTCGTCACCTAAAACGTGCCCAATCCTACTTTTGATAGAAAACCATTCATGAATAGCTGCTCTTGCTTCTGGCGTTTTATGTGCTAGGAGAAAGATATTGCACAGTGTGAAATGTGCTTGTGCAATAAGTGCTAGGTCAGTTGGTCTCGTTTTACTAATATACTGAACGAGCTTTTCCTCGTATGGCAAATCTTCCTGGTATCGTCCATCGTGCTGTAAATATGTCGTGAATAGATGAATTCTTCCAACCAGTAAAGGATCATACTGATTTCCGGTAGCTAGCTCAATATCTATGTAGTGCTTAACACAATATTCTTTAACATCTTCTCTGGAAGAATGTTCGGCTCTCGAAATGAAAGCTTTCGCCATATCATCCATCCACACAGAGAGATTAGAATCACTTGCCGTATTTCTATTAGTAGTCTGGAATAGCTTTAGCGCCTCTTGAACCAATTTATCCGTTTGTTCCAGTTGGTGATTGACTATTTTTACTTGCACTAGTCGACTTATAAATTCTATTATTTTCGCAGCATAATGGCAGTTCTCTGCTTCTGCGAGTGCTTGAGAATACAGCTTATCGGCTTTGTCGAGATCACCATCGCTTTGTGCTTGTAGAGCTTCGATTCTTATTGTTGGGAAGGATTCTTTGGAGAGATTTGAGGCTATTAGTGGAGGCTGATACGGATATAAAAAATAAGCGTAAGTCATCACTAGCATAGATAAGACAGACAAATGCTTTCTTCTAGGGTGTCCAAAGCCGTTGTAGTATTTCATAGGCAGCTCTTTATGAGGGTAAGTTGACTGACTGCTAATATAGATCAACGTCTTTGATATTCATTCCCGAGGAGGTCAAATTCGAATCATAATCAGGCGAAGTTTAAGTTTTACCATGCACGCATATTATCGGACGAAATTAGTTAATACATTTTTGTTTCGTTCTGACGTAACTGTTTGAAAGTTCTCCACTTGAATTTATTTGCGCTAAACAATGCAATCGGACGGCTAAGCTTTAACCCTCCCGGTAAATTCAAGTGTGCGCTATCAATAAAATCAGCACTATTAAATGCTTTCCAATCAGCATCCAGCATAATTATGTCTGCTTGGTTTTTTTTGCAGATAGCTATGGTTTGATCGTAATAAAATTGTGCGAAGTTTGTGGGCAGAAGTTTCCGATTGTCTTCTGTTAATGGAAGGTCGAATACAGTAGCTAGAATATGTTGTTGTCTTAAGAAATTTAGCAAGCCATCGAGACAGTTCAACTGTTGTTTGAGTCGAGGAGAAAATGGTTTGTTGTAACGCTGCTGATATTCTTTTAAATTGTTTCTGTAAACAAAACCATCTGTTGGTTCTATCATAAAACCATTTGGATATATGCATTGCGAAGAATTTTCCCAGGACAGTGAACAAAATTGATCTGCATTGCTTTGTTGGCGTATGGCCAAATCCCAGTTTGTCAAAAGATTTTTCAGCATATCGATGAAAGATAAATTGTCTGTCATTACAGGTTTTAATTCCTGCCCTAAAGCATTGTCTTTTGCGAAGAAATTATATACGTCACTGTTATTGGGGCAAACGCTACTTGTATCAATAAATTCCTTGGGAGAGATTCCTATTGCTACTAGCTTCGGTTTGTAATGTGCTGAGAATAGTGATCTACTAACGATTAACAAATCTGAAATATTAGCTTTTGGGAGGGCACCTATTAGAACGCTAAATTTCTTATTCAAAAGCCCATAGAAATCGTGTTCCAATACCTGTGAACGATGGTTCCCTGTTATGTCGATGGACCTGTGGTAAACATAAGCATCAGCACCAGTTAAAGCCAAGAGTTGATCATTTCCTAAGACAACAATGTCGGGTGCTGTAGTTTCAGCAGTGTAGGCCTTTTTGAGCCAATAGCTAGCCGGCTTAGCATTGTTTAAAGTTGGGGGCAACCAGGAATCAGATCGAAAGGGAGAAATGGGTAAGCGAGCTTCGCTGTATAAATCACATTTTGGATTATCAGCCCATGCATACCTAACTGCGACTGGTAAATCTACTTTATCACTACAAATAATTATGTCGTGGTTGCTTTCTGAGATTTGCGCTCTAGCTGGATAGAATATTTGATCTTTCCCAGCTACTTCGAAGCCAGTCACATTTTCGGTCTTAGCAAAAACTTGAGCTGGTGCAAAGTGAAGCAAGCATTTGTGATTTGCAAACTCGATTGATTTATAGGTTAAATTGGTGGGAACGAAGAAATTTGAATATAAGTTAGAATATGCGATCTGAGCTAACCGGTGTCCTATTTCTCTTTTGCATTTAGGATGCAGTCCACCAGTACTTTCAGCGGTGTCTATTGTTGTCACCAAATAAAAATTCGGAATCGTTTTTGAACATTTAAATTGAGCTTCTCTTATTAATGCAAAAGCACTATTCGCAGTAAAGTTGCAGCGGTTTGGATAATTAGGAAGCTGAACACAGAGAAAGGGAATAGTCCCTATGTTCCAGATCTTTCGCCAATCTTGGACAAGGATAGATAGTAATTTCTCGTACCCAAGAGTATAGAAAGCATCAGTCTCTCCCTTGTACCAAACAATTCCTTTGAGACCGTATCCCTTTATGGGAGCGATCATTCCGTTATAGACCGCTGATGTGAATAGTTCTTTGGTATGCCTCGGGATTCCCGCTAAAGAATTTTGACTCATCCAGTCCTTAATTGTTCCCCCGGACGTGCATTCTATTATGCCGATAGGAATTTTTGTTTTTTGAGTCAGTTCATGTGCGAAATAGTAGGCAACTGCTGAGAATTCTTGCACGGTGGATGGTTCAGCCGGACGCCAGCTTCCAGAAACAGTTTTTTGTGGGACGTCGGAAAGATTTAGCTTGATTTGAAAAAAACGAATCGTTGAAGAGTTAGCTTTATTTATATCTGCACTTGAATGAAGCGCTTCTTTCATTTTCATTTTCATATTGGATTGCCCTGCACAGAGCCATATATCTCCAATGGCAACATTATGAATAACGGTATCGTATATAGTGCCTAAACCGGTGATAGACAAAATGTAATTACTTCCTGCTGACATAGGAGGTAGCTTGACTAGCCAATTTCCAGTTATATCTGGCACCACGGTAGCTTCGTTTGTGCCAAGTTTTATCTTTACAGGTAGTTTGGGTGTTGCTGTCCCCCAGATAACTATAGGTTGTCCACGCTGAAGGATCATATTGTCTGAGAATATTGACGGTAGGTTAATCATGGACACATCGCATGGTGGTATGCAGAAGAGCCATACTATTGTCAATAAAAAGACGCAGAGAGCCGCCTTATATTTAAGGAACTCTTGAATTGGATTGAAAAATGTATAGAGATTCGGATTGTCTAAATCCGAGACTTTTGAAATAGGATGTTTCCAGTCAAGATGCGAACTGAGTACGGGCATTAAACCTGTTCTGATTTAGCTATTTGATCAGCAGTTTCATTTAAACTTTCTTGGGCCAATTCTTCTATATAAGCTATGACGCGCTCAAATTCTTGATCGTCTTCAATAGTTTGAAAAATGCATTGATCATCGCGCTGCATTAGTCGCATCACAACTAAAGAGCCTTCACCGGGCTCTTCTTCTTTAGCTTTGGTAGCTAAGCCTTTACCAGCCTCAGTTATTTTTAGAAGCAAGGCATATTCTTGTTTCTCAAATTCAAAAACATCAATTAATTGGCACGAGTATGAAAGGCCGTCATCGCCTTCTAACGTAATTAGGGTCTCATCTTGCTCTGCTGGGGTTTGATTAGTCATATCTCATTCCTTAAAGACAAATCTTTAATATTAAAAAGTCGAACCACTTAGATTCCTATGAAGTCCGTTAGGAGAGCTTACCATTATTTATCCTGATCAATATATAAACGCAAAGGATCATAAAAGAAAGGTACGAATTGGAGAAAAGCGTTAAGTTGGCTGGTAAGATCTATACATCATCTATATCTACTTTTCTTGGAGTCTAAATGAGCACACAGGTTCTTTCTGCCCCTGGTCGGGTTGTTCAAGTTATCGGGCCGGTTATCGACGTAGAGTTTGAAAGCGGTCAATTGCCGGAAATTTATCATTCATTAGAGATCACTGGTCAAAATCCAGCTGGTCAAGACGTAAAAATCATTGCTGAAGTGCAACAAATGCTTGGTGATAACCGTGTTAGAGCGGTTGCCATGAGCGCAACTGAAGGTATGACACGAGGTATGCAGGCTACTGATACCAAGCAGTCTATTAGCGTGCCGGTTGGCAAAGCAACTTTAGGACGCATTATAAATGTATTAGGTGAGCCAGTTGATGAAATGGGACTTGTAGAAGCTGACGAACGTTGGTCGATACATCGTCCATGTCCTAAACTGGTTGACTTGCAAACTGATGTTGTTATCTTTGAAACCGGTATTAAAGTTGTAGACCTACTTGCTCCTTATATTAAGGGTGGAAAAGTAGGATTATTCGGTGGTGCTGGTGTAGGTAAAACAGTTATCATCCAAGAGCTTATTCACAATATTGCTGTGCACCATGGTGGTTTCTCGGTATTTGGTGGTGTGGGCGAACGTACACGTGAAGGTAATGACCTTTGGCACGAAATGAAAGATTCAGGAGTGCTAGATAAAGTTGCTCTTGTATACGGTCAAATGAATGAACCACCAGGCGCTAGAATGCGTGTAGGTCTTTCAGCTTTGACAGTAGCTGAATATTTTCGTGATGTAAGCAAACAAGATGTATTGCTTTTCGTTGATAATATTTTCCGCTTTGTACAAGCAGGTTCTGAAGTATCAGCTCTACTTGGACGTATGCCTTCAGCTGTAGGTTATCAACCAACACTGGCTAATGAAATGGGCGAATTGCAAGAACGTATTACTTCTACTAAGAGTGGTTCTATCACTTCAGTGCAAGCTGTATATGTTCCAGCGGACGATTTAACCGATCCAGCTCCAGCTACTACATTTGGACATTTAGATGCTACTACTGTATTAAGCAGACAGATTGCTGAGCTTGGTATATATCCAGCTGTAGATCCATTAGCTAGTACAAGTACAGCTTTGAAGCCAGAAGTAGTGGGGCAAGAACATTACGAAATTGCTCGTAGCGTACAACAAACATTGCAACGCTATAAAGATCTGCAAGATATCATCGCGATTTTGGGCATGGATGAATTATCAGCCGAAGACAAAATTGCTGTTAACCGTGCTAGAAAAATTCAACGATTCTTAAGTCAACCATTCTTCGTGGCTGAAGTGTTTACAGGTCGGCCTGGTAAATATGTACCATTAAAAGAAACGGTGCAGGCTTTCAAAGCCATTCTTAGCGGCGAATTAGATGAATTGCCAGAACAGGCATTCTACATGGTAGGCAATATTGAGGAGGTCAAAGAACAAGCAAGAACTTTAGCTCAGGACTAGTCCCATTAACTTATGAAAGCAGGGCGTTATGAAAAAGAAGCATCAAATTGAATATGATGAACAGTCTGTGGTGGATGGAAGTGGTAAAACAAGCGGACAAAGAAATATATATCTTTTTGGACGTCTTGAAAACGAGATTGCTTTGCCTGTTGTAAAACGATTGCTCAAATTTGATCAAGCCTCAATAGAACCAATAAACTTGTTCATTAACTCTGCTGGCGGAAATGGCTACAATGCTGATGCCATCATTGCTGTAATGCACTCTATGGAAGCTCCTGTAAATACAATATGTTTGGGGCATGCTCTTTCTGGTGCATGTGAAATATTAGCTGCAGGAACTGGAGCACGTAGTGCTTACGAATTTGCTACACTGATGTTCCATCAAACTTTGTGGGAAGCAGATGGTGATATCACCAATCTGGAAATTCAAGCTGCTCAAGGACAACGTTTTAGAGAAGCACAAATAGAGCTATTGCATCGTTGCACTGGACAAGACAAAGCAAGGATTCGCAAGGATATCGAACGCGATCATTATTTGTCTTCTAAAGAGGCTCTCGATTACGGAATTATTGATGAGATTATTTATCACAAAAATAGTACCGTGCCTGGTGTGGTCGACAATAAAATCACAATTACAACTTTAGCTAGTTAATCATAAAGTTGGACTAGGAGAATTTGAATGGCTGGAACATTGAAACTGCAAATTATTACACCAGATAGAGTAGTGCTTGATCAAGAAGTTGAACAAGTAAGTGCATGCGCTATTGATGGTGAGCTAACTATTTTGCCTGAGCATGAGCCGCTCACTACTGCTTTAGCAATTGATGTTGTTCGCTTTAAGACTAAAGGGTATGAATCTGCTGCAGCTGTAATTGGTGGGTTGCTAGAGATAACAGGTGATCGAGTTCGTGTTCTTAGTGATTCAGCAGAATTAGATGTAGAAATTGACGAAGCAAGGGCACACCAAGCAAAAGAACGTGCTGAAGCAGAAAAGACACAGCGTGCAGACAAGCTTGATGTATATATATCCGAAATGGCTATTGCTAGAGCTGTTGCCCGCTTAAAAGCGGCGGAACTAATTAAGCGTCGTAAGCATTCTATAAATAATTAGAGCTTAGCGACTCTACTTAGAAATTGTTTTTGAGAAAGAATGCTTTTTATTGCATTCTGAGTTCCAGGCGTTGGTTATAGCTATAGAATTATTGAAGTCAAGTGAAAATTAACCTACTACCCCATTATTAAAACCACCAATATAATGTACATTTATTATGTACAGATTGTGAGGAGCTTTTATGGTTGTGAATAAAGCTCAGCAGAATACAATTGAGCAGCAAATGGCTCTATTGCTTGGACTTAAGCAAAAAACGATTGGTAAAACAGAAGCAAGACAAATGGGCTCCGTTAAAATTATTGGCGATCTTGAAGCTACTGGTAAGCGAATGACAAAAGAATTTGAGAAAGCCACTAAAGAAAGTGGTAGAAAATTACGTAAAGAATTACGATGAGCCAGGCTTTCGTAACGTATACACATTCCCTAGTTCATTATTTCTTTAATGGGGGGAAAAACTTAGTGAGAAAGCTAAGCAAGCATTTGTCGAGGCAATAGATAATAAAAGCAGAATTATTTATGTTCCCAGTCACGTTATTTGGGAAATTTCAAGGCTAGTTGAGAATGATGCCATAGTGTTGTCTGTAAATTTTGCTGATTGGGTAGGAGCGTTATTTGATGATCACCCTATGTTACTTTCTCAGCCTTTTGACAAAGATACGGTAATTTATTCTCATGGATTGAAATTTCATAACGATCCCTTTGATCGAGCAATAGTTGCTACTGCCTTGCAGCTTGGATTACCGCTTATCACAAATGACAGTGTTATTCATAATAAAAAACCTTGTGCTATTTATTGGGATTGATTGTATTTGCGAGAAGCGAGAATGAATTTTCAGTACAAACCTTGTCGGTTTTTTTCTTCGATTTCTTGGGCTTGTTTTTCTAAAGCTATGCCCATATCAATTTTCCCAGACTGCTTAACATGTTGTGCTAGGGCATGCATTACTTTTGCTAATTGAGGATGAAATATACCTTTATGCAATTCGATTATCTGGATAGCGTCGTCTAGGATTGGCTCGATTTGTTCGATTTCTCCTTTATCTACTAACAACATTACTTTTGCCATCAGAGCTTCCCCGTAAGCTTGAGAAGTGCTGCCTTCCTGGCTGTGTTCTAAGGTTGTTAAGGCTTTGTCAATGGTCTTTATTGCTTCAGTATAGTCACCGCGTTCACCTTTCATAATGGCTATTAACTTAAGAGCGCGCGCTATTGAAGTTATATGGTTTTCTTTTTCTCTTTTATCTAAGCTATTTAAAAGTTCTAGAGCTTTATGAGCATAGGTTTCACCTTGCTCCTGCCTATGTTGCTTCCAACAGGTGCTACTCAATTCTAGATAATCGAGAGCTAATTGCAAAATATTTTCTTGATGAGCAGTATCAATTTTCAGTGCCTCATTTATTAATAGTTCTGCTTCATCATAATGTCCTAGACAACTTAATGCTTTAGCCAGGCAAATCGAATTGATTGAGAGTAATTCAGAGGATGGATCTTTTTGATTTTTGAGCAATTCTAGAGCTGTGCGGAAATGTCTAGCAGCTTGATTGTAAAATCCGGCGTCAAAAGCCATGCGTCCTACAGCTATTCTAGTCTTCCAGTGAGCGATATCTTCTAAAGCGTCCATATATTAGCCTCTGGCTGTTTAATATGAATGAAATGCTATCATAATTAGATTATGGTGACCCATTTTAGGGGACAGTGTGTTGACTGAACCAGCTTTTATTAAAGTCGAAAACCTGTCAAAGATATATGGGTTGCGGAAGTTTCATGCTCTAGATAATATTAACTTGCAAATAAATAAAGGCGAGGTCTTTGGGCTAATCGGACCTAATGGCGCTGGTAAAACAACACTAATGGGCTGTTTGCTCGGTTTATTAAAGCCGTCCACTGGTAGTGTTTTGATAAATGGTAAGTCTGTTTATGATATGTCAGTCAAAGACATAACTGGCTTTGTTCCGGAGCGACCACATTTTGATGCCTGGATGATAGTGGAAAACTTCTTGCATTATCATCATATGTTAGCTAATCAGCCCGAGTCTAAGGCCAAAGAAGATGTGGCAGAGGCACTTGCTGATGTGGGACTGCAACCTGAAGTAGGCAAGAGATTAATTCGCAAATTATCTCGAGGCATGCTGCAAAGACTTGGACTTGCTCAGCTAATTGTTGGTAAACCGGATTTGTGTTTTTTAGATGAACCTACATCCGGTATGGATCCATTGGGGATGGCACTTGTAAAAGATTTGCTTGTGCGCTGGAAAAAGGAAGGAAAAACTGTTGTTATCAATTCTCATCATTTAGATCAGGTAGAAAAAGTTTGTGACAGAGTGGCCTTCATTGAAGGTGGCAAAATACGCTCAATTGAAGAGCTTACACCTACTTTGCAGACTAAACAAATTTTTGTTGTTCGTTGGGGGCATCCATTTCCAATATATGAAACAGTAAGCGAAGTCGCTCAAAATAATATGATTGAATTTGAGCTGATGGAAGATCATGGACGTTTTTGGCTTTCATCTAGAAGCATTGGTACAAAGTTATTGCAAGAATTGATGGCCAAAGATGTGCAAGTTGAAGAAGCTATGTATGAGCGAAAAGACTTAGTTGAGCTGTTTAAAAAAGATCCTTCTGCCGACAAAGCGGGTTCGGATGTGCGAAATAGGCGAAAGAACGGAGATAATGCAGAGTGATAAATAAAGCTGTATTTCTGTATACGTTTTTACGGCTAGCACAGCCAACAACAGTGATAAAACTTGTTTTGTTTGTTTTAGCTATACCGACCGCACTTGTTTATCCGTTGCACCAGGCGCCGGATGTATCAGTTGATCTAGAACCACTAATAAGCTTTTTTGCTAGTCCTGTTATGACACTAGTTGTATCGTTTATGTTCGTTAGCAGTTCAATAGGCAATACAAAGAGTTTGGATGATGGCGAATACTTGGCATTGCTTTTTTCGCGACCGCTTCATCGTTCTACATATATTTTTTCAAAATGGTTGGCTGGTTCTATTTTGGTTTGTGCGGTAATTGGTTTGCAGCTGATTTATTTCATTATTTTGATCAACATGATTGGTCGGGGTGCCCAATTTTCTATGGGCTTTACTGATACTATAAACTTAGCCTTGAATGCATTTGGCACCACTGCTTTGGTGGTTATGATACATGCATTTCCGGCAAAAATTGGTGTAATTCTTTTTGCAGCATTATTTTATTTGTCCTTTGCAGCGCCTTTGATGGTGCAACTTATTCCTAATACGGCATTATTCTTTGGTGTCGATTTTCGTAATACTGTTAAAACTGCTTGTAATGTTTTGCGAGCTTTTATGTATTCACCGATTGATATGGATGTTTACTTAAGTTCAATAAAAATGGTATGGTTGCCCGCAGTTTCTTTTGTGTCAAATACGGCTCTTTATTTGTGTATTGCAGTTGTGATTATGAATAAGCGCGAGTTTTTCTATACGAATGAATAAGCAAGGATCTACTATAAGTACGCCTGTTTGGCTTATATCTATAGCGGTAATTCTCTTATTAGCTCGTATTGTTGTTTGGTATATGGAAACATACCAACCCCAAGAAGCTCTGGGGATTAACTGGACTGAACCATCCAAAATTGATCTTAGCGGACGTGAGTATCAGTCGAAGCTAGTTTTATATTATTTTACGGCTGAAGGATCTGAGGCTTGTAGAGCTATGAACAGTACGAGCTTACTGAATAAAAATGTTGTGAAATTAGTCAATGAAGAGTTTTTGCCTATTAAAATTGAAAGCAAGCTGAACGATGAAGAGACCGAGGTCGGAAAATTACACCGAGAATTACAACAAAAATATATGGTTTTTACTCTTCCTGTATTAGTAGCAACACTTCCAGACGGCAAAGAAGTTGAAACGCAAAATGCATATGCTGGGGTGAGTGCTAAGCAGGTGTTGCGATTTTTGGAGCGCTGCCAAAAAAGAGAAGGGTACGAAAGAGGAATTGATTATTTAGCCCATCGACAATATGCTGAGGCGGCCAGATCGTTTGAGTATTGGCTTCGCTTGGTTGATAACACAAAAAGGGATTCTACTGACGGTGCGCTTTACTGCGCATTGTCCTACTATATGCTTAATCAAGATAAAAATATGCATAATATACTTGAATCAGTTTTGCGAACTAAGCAATTCTCTTCAGGAAACAGATGGCCCAAGCCATTGGCTGAATTCATGTTGGGTGAACTAGATGCAGAAGGGCTGATTAAGGCGGCTGATAGAGAAAGTAATAGAGAACCACGTATGTACTACTTTATAGCCATGCATGAATTGAAAGCAGGAAATACATTATCGGCAATTGAGAATTTCAAATTGGCTCAAAAAGGTACTTTTACTTCATCTGAAGTTTATGTATTAGCAGAGGGACAATTAAATGCAATGAATATGCATCAATGATGCTTGGACAACACACTTGTCTTATTTAGGTGGAAAAAAGTTGGTTGAATATCTAGACTGAACGCGATTTATGTTTTTCTCTATAATCAATCCTGATTTAACTAGCTTTTCGGGATCGCCTGAGATTACTTTATTAATTATGGAATTTGATTCGTCGCGATTGTCGCCTTCAGCAATTATCATAGTGGTAGAAGTACCCCCATCTAGATTTAATGCCTGATCACAACCGAGATCTCTTAATAATTCAGCTAATTGTTCTAACGTTATACCGGAAGAAAATTCATCCTGATTCTTGTTGGCGACACATACAAACATAATGTGACCGTCATATGTAATGCCAACGGCTGTACGAGCTGCTTTTTTACGAGCGCCTATTGAATCAGTAATTTTGCCATCAGGAGCTGTGCGTGTAAAAGCTTCTTCTGTGTCTGTTAGTTTTGGTAATAGTCTTGGACCGGCCTGTAGGGAGTGTATGAGAGTGAAACCAGCTGGTACAGGATCTGAGTGGTAAACGATGACAGCTTTTCGTTTTTTATTGTTATCTTCCAAAATACGCAATTCGCTGCGATTAAAAATAGTTTCTAGATATGGCTTTAGTTCCGGATTTTCAACCAATGCTTTATTCTGTTTGGGATCGCATTGATTTTTACCATCAATGATGACATAGCTTGTACTTTCGCCATTGCTTAAATTGAAGAAGCCGCCATTTATTCCTGCAATGCCCTTTTGTTCTTTTAAGACACTAGAGACAGTTCTGTTTTTTTGATTAAAGAAAGGTTTGAGAATAAAACTTCGGTCGTTTAGATCCATTACTACAATTGCAACAAAGCTACCGTTGGCAATATTTAGCCGATAAAAACGAAAAGATTGACTGATCGAATATTGTATATCAGAAGTTAATTCGTTCCAAGGCTTTATAGCACTTGATTGTTCTTCAGCAGCAGGGCAGTTTGGTGCAATCGCTCCGATTAGAGTTATGCTCGTCAGGAGAACCATACAGAGTCCACTTAACTGATATATAAATCTGAGATGAGTCTTTTGGATCATTATTGACTGACCTGTGAAAAGGAAGCTATTTGCATCTGTCGACCTTACTAATTGCAATGTTATACTAAATCAAACGAATTGGGCGCACTTAACATCATGTGTATATATAGCAATTTTATTAGACCAATATTGTTTCAACTTGATCCAGAGAAGGCTCATGCCCTAGCGCATAAGTTTATTGTAAATGGAACATCAATTCTTGCCGCTTTGGGTAATAAATTTATTTATCCTGGAAAAGATCTACAGGTTTCAATTTTTGGCAATATATTGTCTAATCCAATTGGCTTGGCCGCTGGTTTTGATAAAAATGGTGATTTAGTTGAAGCTCTCAAATACTTAGGATTTAGCTTTGCTGAAATTGGTAGTATTACCGGGCAGGGTCATGAGGGTAATCCAAAGCCGCGATTATGGCGTCTTCCAGCAGATGAAGGTTTGATAAACTGGCTGGGGCTCAATAATGAAGGCGCTTTGAAAGTTTCGCAGAAATTGGCAGTCAGTAATTTTTCAATACCAATTGGGATTACTATAGCTAAAACAAATAAACCTAATGTAACTGGTGAGGCTATTTACGAAGACATGCTCTTATCTTTCAGAGCGATTAGGCATCTACCACTTTTATATGTAGCATTAAATGTTAGCTGCCCAAATACTCATGATGGTGTAGTTGAAGAAGCAGGGATCTTGGCTAGAGTAATTGAGCAAATAAGCAAAGAAAATACGGTTCAACTGCCTCTTGTGCTCAAGCTCTCGCCTGACAGCAACGATGAATTGATCGAGAAAATGATCCAACTTGGAAAAAGTTTTTCAGTAGCTGGTTATGTTTGTGGGAATACTTCAACAAGCAGAGAGGGTCTAAAAACTAGCGGAGTAAAAAATATTAAAAATGGCGGTTTAAGTGGCCCTCCACTTAAACCATTAGCATTAACGTTATGTCGCAAGGTATATGAACTAAAAGAAAATAATCAGATTATTATGGGCTGCGGTGGTATTCGTAATGGGCAAGATGCGTACGATTTTATTCGGGCTGGCTCTACAGTGTTGCAAATTTATACTTCATTGGTCTACCAAGGTCCAAGTGTGGTACGGAAGATAAATGAAGAACTTTCTCAGCTGCTAAAGAGAGATAATTTGTTGTTGAGCCAAGCCATTGGTATTGATTCAACCGCTATAAGCAGGCAATAAGGTGTTTGTTATATCAATTAATTGGAAGTCGCAATGGAATTAAATACTCTTCCTGTTTATTTGATAACTATACTTTTACTAATTTCTGCCACAGTGGCTATGGCAGTGAAATGGATTCGTGTTCCATATTCGATTGCTTTAGTTATTGTTGGTCTGGTGATTGGTATTTGTGGCTTACTTCCATCTGTGCGTATGACCCCTGAACTTATTTTATTGGTTTGTTTGCCAGCCTTGCTCTTTGAAGCTTCATGGAATTTGGACATCAATCAAGCTAAAGAAAATGGTTTGGCTATAAGTATTCTTGCTACTGTGGGAGTTGTTGGATCGGCATTTATTGTTGGCGTAGTTCTTAATGTGTGGGGTAAAGTATCTTTAGCTACTGCATTATTGTTTGGAGCAATTACTTCGGCTACTGATCCAGTGTCTGTATTGGGAATTTTTAGACGTTTGAGAATAAACAAACGGTTGAGCAGTATTCTTGAAGGAGAAAGTCTTTTTAATGATGGAACAGCGGTGGCATTATTCCAGTTATTGCTTTTTATGGTACTAACAGGTACTACTTATTCAATTCCTGAAACGGTAGCTAAGTTTTCAGTTGTAATATTAGGTGGAATGCTGGTAGGTGCTGGAGTTGGTTTTATAGCAACGAAAGTAATAGCTGAGTTTGATGACCATTTGCTTGAGCTTATGCTAACGACCGTGGTTGCATATGGAGCATTCCTTTTAGCGGAAGAAATAAATACATCTTCTGTTCTTGCGGTCGTTTTAGCAGGTATGGTACTGGGCAATGCTGGTGGTAAATCGAGTATGTCTCGTACTACAAGAGTGGCGGTCGATTCTTTTTGGGAATATGCGGCTTTTGTGGTTAGCTCTTTGCTATTTCTTCTTTTGGGTTTGCAGATACAATTACCATTGTTAGCCAAATATGGATCACAGATAGGTATTGCTATTGTAGCTTTGCTCATCTCTCGGTTTATTGTAGTTTATCTATTATCGCCATGGCTTTCGAGCAAAAAAGTGCCAATATCGGCGGCGTGGCGGCCCATTCTTTTTTGGGGTGCGTTACGAGGCTCTTTATCTATGGCAATGGCCCTAAGTTTGCCGCTGAACTTTCCTGCCCGTGAGCAACTTGTAGTGCTTACATTTGGTGTTGTTTTGTTCACTCTTCTAGTACAAGGGCTAACTGTTGAGCCGCTTATTAAGATGTTAGCGCGCAAGAATCCAGATCTACTTTCTGTGCCATCTTCTAAAAGAGCGCAATTGAAAGCTTGATTGACTGTTTAGCTTAGTCTAGGTTTACCCAAACGCTTTTGATATTTGTGTAGAGCTCAATTGAATGTTTGCCTAGCTCACGACCATAGCCGCTCATTTTATAACCACCAAAGGGTACAGCTGTGTTTAGAACGTTGAAGCAATTAACCCAGATAGTACCGGCTTTGATATGGGCAGCTAATTTGTGTGCCTTTTTTATATCACGGGTCCAGACAGCACCAGACAATCCAAAAGTAGTTTTATTAGCTTGCTCAGCCACTTCTTCAACAGAAGTGAAAGGTATTACCGCTAGAACAGGACCAAATACTTCTTCTTGAGCAATGCGCATATCGTTATTAACGCCCTCAAAAATAGTTGGTTTGACATAATAGCCCTTCTCTAGGTCACCTTTAGGTGCAGCTCCGCCACAAACTAGTTTGGCTCCTTCTTTTTGAGCGATACCTACATAGTTCAAAACCCGTTCTTGTTGTTCTTTAGAAACTTGAGGACCTATCTGTGTGTTTTCATCAAGTCCCGGTCCTTGGCGCATTTTTCCAACACGTTCAGTTAATTTGGTCATGAATTGATCATGCACTGATTTTTCTAAAAATAATCTGGAGCCAGCGCAACATACTTGTCCTTGATTGAAGAAAATACCTGTGATGGCGCCTTTAACGGCCGCATCTATATCAGCATCAGCAAACACTATATTCGGTGCTTTTCCTCCTAATTCGAGTGAGACACGTTTGAGATTTCCCAATGATGCTTTGACGATTTCACGGCCTGTTTTATCTTCACCAGTGAAAGCAACTTTGTCGACATCCATATGATTAGCAAGAAATTCACCAGCAGAATTTGGTCCAAGTCCAGTGACTATGTTAACAACTCCCTCTGGAAAGCCGGCCTCTAGAGTTAATTCGCCAAGATAAAGGGCTGACAAAGGCGTTTGTTCAGCGGGTTTCAAGATGACAGTATTGCCACAAGCAAGAGCGGGCCCTAATTTCCAGGCCGCCATGAGCATAGGAAAATTCCAGGGGATAATTTGACCAACAACGCCTACGGGTTCTCTAAGGGTATAAGTAAAGAAACTATTGTTGACGTTGATAGTCTCTCCTTCTAGCTTGGTCGCCCAACCGGCGTAATATCGAAGAGTTTCTGCCACAGCAGGAACATCAAAGTAACGCGATTCTTTAATGGGCTTACCATTATCAAGAGTTTCTAATTGAGCAAGTTCATCTGCTTTTTGCTCAACAAGATCAGCAAGCTTGTAAAGACAACGAGCGCGTTCGGCGGCACTCATTTTGTTACGCCAAGGACCTTGTTCAAAAGCTTTACGGGCTGCTTTGACTGCTTTGTCAACGTCTGCTTTGCCACCTTCAGAGACTTTTGCCAAAACTTCGCCAGTGGCTGGATTTAGAGTATCAAAAGTCTTGCCGGTTTCTGGTTCGACCCACTTGCCATCAATGAGCAATTTTTTTGGTTTGGCCAAAAACTGCTGACAAAGTAAGTCTTTTTCTTTGACTAAAGACATAATCGAAACCTCCAATTAGGGTAAAACGCCTTGAGCATCATTGTATTAGAGTGCAAGATACATTTACTGAATACATTTTATAATGGTGTAGATTGAAGAATGAAATAATTTAGATAATAGTGAATTCATCACCAGAAAATATAAAAGATTCTCGTTCTATTTCGTTTTGGAATAAAACTGTAGTACTTTGTTTGATTGCTATAGGCTTCTTTTTTTCGTACTCAATTGTACGAGTTTCGTTGACTCAGCCAGACACTTGTTTTTTATTAGCCTTGGGACGATGGATTGTTGACCATGGCCAGCTGCCCGCAATTGATCCGTTTTCGTACACAATGGGAGCTTATAAAAATTTTGCTAGCGGCATTGTCTTTCATCAATGGTTAAGTGAGGTAGTCTTCTATGCCCTCTATGGGGCCGGTGGAACGATTACTTTATTGTCCGTAGTCACTTTGATATTTCTATATGCCTTTTTCATTGTGCCGGCGCGAATTTTTGCTGACTTATACGTAAGTAAAAAAACTTCTTTTTTACTCTGTCTTTTTATTGCTTTAGCTGCAGGCTGCCGGATGTTTGTTCGTCCTGAAATATTCTCAGAACTATTTGTAGCAATATTTATGCAGATATCTGTTCTAGACAGAATAAAGCGTAGTTCGCTAAAAGAGATAAACTGGCGAGTGGTTTTTCTATTTGCCTTATTTATGGCGCTATGGGCGAATTTTCATGCAGGTTTTGTAGTAGGAATTATTGTTTTATTGGCTTTAGCAAGTTGGGACACTGTGCAGCAAGTCTTTGCTGATAAAAAGATTGCTTGGAATACATATTCAGTAAGCACTCTAATTTGTGTAACAAGTACTTTTATTAATCCGCGCGGCTTTAACCTGTGGCGTGACCTACCTATTCTTTATTTCCATCCACTGAATAACATTACCCACGAATATCAAAAGATTTCTTTATTGGACTTCAAACAGCCTCAATTATGGGGTTTTGCTATTTTATCCACAGCCTTTGTTTGCTTAGCTATTAAATACTTGAAGCACAAGTCAAAAGATGGTTTGGAGTATGTTGTGCTTGGCTTTGGCGCTATTGTTTCCGGATTATTTATAAATCGAATTATGAGTGTTTCGATACTCTTCCTTATGACGGGCTTTGCAGTTTTGTTGCAGAAATCGTCTAGCAGTCAAGAGCGTTATTTTGAATGGCGAAGTGGGCGTTGTTTATTAGTTCTAATAGCAGGAACAGTACTGTTAACAGCTGTTTTTACTCAAATTTATGCACCCACAATACCGACTGCTTTTGCTGGTTATAATCCACCATTTTCAGCGGTGAGATATTTAAGTGATCATCCTCTAGTCGGAAATTTACTGAATGATCCAGAGTCTGGCGATGTGATTATGTGGAGTATTGAAAATCCTCCAAAAATTTTCATCGACACGAGGTTTGGTTTTTATAATCCAAAAATTGCTTACGACTATCTAGCGATGAGCCAATGTGCTGGCAATTGGCAGGAGCTTCTTAAAGCTTACGATATCAAAGAAGTGTTTTTGCCTAAGTCGGCAGAGCTCTCAAAACAGCTGTCACAGTCAAAAGATTGGCAGCTTTTATATAGTGATGGCCAAAGCGCAATCCTTAGCAAAGCAAAATAGAAGTTTTTTGCTTTAGGCAAACTTTGGTTTTAAGCCGGGTTGAGAATCGGAAGGAGGTTCTGGATTTTTTGAAGAACCGCTTTGTGAATCTTTGCTTTCTTCAGGTTGAGAAGCCGCAGCAGCAGATGCGCCACCGCCCCCGGTTCCTTGGGATTTGTCTTCTGGAATCCAGCCTAGTTTGCGGCTAACTTCGTCGATAATAGCATCTACTTCTTTGCGGTCCAAAGTTTCTTTTTCTAAGAGCACAGCGACAATAGCGTCCATATGAGGGCGATATTTTTCTATTAGTGTTTTGACTCTGGAGTATTGTTCATCAATAAAACGCTTCACTTCTTCATCGATTATGCTGGCAACATGCTCACCATAATCACGTTCATGACCGAAATCGCGACCAAGAAAGACTTGTTCATGACGTTTGCCAAAAGTCATAGGTCCTAATCTTTCACTCATGCCAAACTCAGTAACCATACGTCTAGCTAATTTGGTAGCTTTTTCCAAGTCGTCATGAGCACCAGTAGTGATTTCACCATATACAACTTCTTCAGCAACTCTACCACCAAGACTTACGCCTATCTGGTCTATTAACTGTGAGCGCGTTTGGGTAAGAACATCATCTTCTGGGAAAAACATAGTTAAGCCAAGAGCAAAACCTCGCGGAATAATACTCACTTTATGTAGTGGATGAGCATTCTCCAAAAGAACACACATAAGAGCATGCCCTACCTCATGATAAGCAGTCATTGCTTTTTCTTTGGCAGAAATTATGCGGGTCTTTTTCTCTGGACCAGCTACGACTTTATCTATAGCCAATTCCAAATCATTCATCTCAATCTCGCGCTTATTAGCACGAGCTGCTAATAATGCGCCTTCATTAATAAGGTTGGATAAGTCTGCGCCGGTAAATCCAGGAGTACGTTTGGCAAGAACTTTAAGCTCGATATCTTTTGCTAGAGGTTTGCCTTTAGCATGAACTGACAATATTTGCTCGCGTCCAAGTACATCTGGGCGATCTATTACCACTTGTCGATCAAAACGTCCTGGACGTAAAAGAGCGGAATCGAGAATATCAGGTCTGTTTGTTGCTGCAACAACAATAATGCCTGTAGTACCTTCAAAGCCGTCCATTTCTACTAGCAATTGGTTGAGAGTTTGTTCGCGTTCATCATGACCGCCACCAAGACCAGCTCCTCTTTGTCTACCAACCGCATCAATTTCGTCAACAAAAACTATACAGGGAGCATGTTTTTTAGCTTGGTCAAAAAGATCTCTTACCCGAGAAGCACCAACGCCGACAAACATTTCGACGAAGTCTGATCCGGAGATGCTAAAAAATGGTACACCGGCTTCACCAGCAACTGCTTTTGCTAATAAAGTTTTACCGGTACCTGGGGCGCCTACTAATAGCACACCACGAGGAATACGAGCGCCAAGAGCTTGAAACTTTTCTGGGTTTTTAAGAAAGTCCACTATCTCTTGTAATTCTTGTTTGGCCTCATCAATACCTGCTACATCAGAAAAACTAACTTTGACTTTGTTATCTACCATAAGCTTGGCACGACTGCGTCCAAAACTCATAGCTTGATTGCCTCCAGACTGAGCACTTCTGAGCATGAATAAAAATCCAACCAATAAAAGTATAGGTAAGAAAAAAGAGCTCAACATGCTGAACCAAAAACTAGATCTGTCTGGTTCTCTGACATCGAGGGCGATACCAGATTTATTTAGCTCGTTAATCAAAGCTTCTTTAGATTCGATTGGCACAATGACTGAGCGCTCGCGCTCACTGCCTGCCATTTTTACTTGTACGATCGACTCACCATTGGTAATAATGACTTTGGAAATATTATCTGCTTTGCCAGCATGTAATAATGTCAGCAATTGTGTATACGTTAAAGGTTCTTCTTTATGACTAAACGACGTCAGAGAGAAGCCTAAAATAAATAAGACTAGTAATAAAAAGAAAACGGCTCCAGGAGTTCCGTACTTCTTCATTTGTATCGCTCCAAATAATGCCAAAAACCGATTATAACACGCTCAGTCCATTAATCCCAGCTTTTCAAGACTAACAAAATCATTCTTATGGTTAGGCTAGGACTATTCCTAAGCTTATATCTTTTATACCTTTTAGCCTCCTTGTTTATCAAAAAATTTCTTATTTGTTTGCCGAAAGCTAAGTTAAGCTTAAATTCTTATTTTAATCTTTTGATTTTTCTTCTTAGCTTAACAGAGCCATATGTATGTCAAGGCTCTGTTTGAGCGGTTTTCCATCGTAAGATGTGAGACGGCCTATCTTTTACTTTAATTTTTTCGCTAATGCCAAGTCCAGGCAGCCATAGAACTTCCTCTTGATCGGCTAGCAGAGCGGCACAGTATACCTCAGCAGCGCCTGTGTAATTACGTTTATGGGTGTGTATGTATTTTTTTAGCTTGACTGAGTGCGACATGCCTAAAGGGCTAATTCTATCCCCTGGCAAGCGCTGCCTTATTATGAGAGGAAGTTTTACCATTGATAAATCAACCATAATAGTTTCATTCTGACTATCTTTCTGGTTTTTGTTGAAAAATTTTGGTCCGGATTTACCTGGACTATAAGTCTCGACTGATAAGATCATATTCAAAGCAGGCAACAAATTGACGCTGGGAATTGTAATTTCTAGGGGGTCTAAATTCATCGCGGGCTTATCGCTTTGTATTTCTTGCCAGACTAAATGCTTCTCAGTACGCTTAAGGCGCCAATTTTTATTGAGGTTAAGGTAAGCAGGATATTGACTTTGCTTTATCAACGCTACAATCTCATCTAGCCGTTTGAACGACAAAGCGATGCCGCGTTTCTTAAAGGCTGTTGCTAATACGCGTCTTTGCATAGCAAGTGATTGCTTCTCAAGTATTGGAATTGGCCAAACATTTATATCAGCAGCTTGTAGTTGAACAAGCAATTCACCAGACATGTCTTCCAAAAAATTGTCTTCGTTAATGATGATGTTTTGCAGAGAATCTAGATGATTATAAAAATAAGGGAAGCGACTGCTTATAGCAGGTATGATTTTATGACGGATGTAGTTGCGACTATAAACCTCATTGGCATTAGAAGAATCCTCGCGAGCCTCAATATTGTGACGCTTTAGATAAGCCTGACATTGAGATTTAGTTAGATTGAGCAGTGGACGTAATAAATAAATGTCTTTTGCTAATTGTCTTGATGCCTTAATGCCTTGTAGTCCTGACAAGGAAGTTCCGCGAAAAAGACGAAAGAGAAAAGTCTCAATCTGGTCGTCAAGAGTATGTCCGGTAATCAGGTGAAAGATTTTGTTTTTGCGAGCAAAATTGATAAGACACTGATAGCGTTTTTCTCGCAAAGTTGCTTCACTAAAGTGTTGTTGTTTGCTACTGTTGGAGCTTTCCGGATAGTCCAACTTGATTACTGTGCAGCCGATGTTTAATTGGTTGCACAAGTCCTGACAAAATTGAGCATCTCTATCAGATTCATCAGCCCGTAGCCTGTGGTCTATATGACAGGCTTGAATTGCTAATCCAAACAGCGGTGCGCTTTCCTTTAGAGCTAATAATAGGGCTGTTGAATCGCTGCCGCCTGATAGTGCGACAAGCAATTTTTTATTTGATGGCGGAGATGATTTTTTAATGTCGCCTTTCTGCCGGTCATTGGCGATAATTTCGCATGCCTTTGCTAAGCAATTTGCTATTTCTAAATCTAAAAAATCTGGTTGTAAATTATTTTCCATTGCGAATTTTGAAATTTCCGGTACGCAAGTTTGTAGCCAGGAATAAGAAAAAAAGGGTAAGCTATTACTGACTATATGGTAGGGCATATCTCATCAGGCATACAGTATGGAAGTGAAAATTGCAATAAGGTTAAGCGCAGTTTTCTTCTGCTTATTCACTTGGCCGATGCTGGTTGGATCTGCATTTTCTCAAATTGAAGAAGCATCTACTAAGTCTAATAAAATTGACAGCGAGAATAAAGAGTCCTTGAAGGGTAAGGTTGAGGAAGCGGAGACTGTCGAAATACTAAAAGGTGCGGAAACTTACGACTATACACCGAACAGTAAAGAGAACGACCTATCTTTCCAGAAGGGCTTGCAAGCGCCAGAGAACAGAAAAGCAGGCTATCTGGAAGGGCGTGCACAAATGGGAGATTTGGAGCCTGCCAAGGAAGATCCTGATGCTGATGATAAAGAATTGATGATTGCTTGGGATCGGTGGCGTAATCGATTTCTTCAAGCTGTATTGGGAAGTACGACAGAAATGTTAAACAATGATCAGGTGCGGAGTTTCCGAATTAACTCCTACACCCATGTAATAGAGCCAGTTTATCCTATAGGTACAACTGCATGGTTTGTTTGCGAGGTGACTAGAGACCGGCAAATTAAGCGCTTGCGCATTTTAACTTCTTCTGGGTATGCTGATTACGACAAAACAGTTTTGGATGCAGTGCAGGCTCTCCAAGGCTCAAGTATTTTGCGATTTCCAACTGGTTCGAGAAGAATGGCTGTATTGCAGGGCGGAGCGGTGGAAAGAGCAGCGCAGCGGCAACAACAATATTTCCGTTTTGGCGATATAGAACGCTATCGTGTTCCTGCCTATTAAAACTCATGAGTAAACCAAAAGCACCAGTTAAGAAGAAGCACAGTTACCGGAATGCAATTTTGATAATTGTGTTTTTGCTAGTCTTTGTGGCGGGTCTTGGTTATATAAATATCCGTAATCAAGCGCATCCTATTTATCGCAATATTTGCGATGTACCCGAAATGCCCGTTGCTATAGTTTTTGGGGCTGGTATAGGTACGCCGGTTTTATCAGATAGAGTTAAAACTGCTGTGTCACTTCATCGAAATGGCAAAGTTCGTAAAATTCTAATGACTGGTGATAATGCTCACGCAAATTATGACGAGCCCGAAGCCATGAAATCTTTGGCTATAGCAGCTGGAATTCCGGCCCAAGACATTATTTGCGATTATGCTGGCTTTCGCACGTACGACAGCCTTTATAGAGCACGTAATATTTTTGATGTGCAAAAAGCCATTTTGGTAACGCAAGAATTTCATTTGCCTAGGGCAATATTTATCGCTAAACAATTGGGCTTATCGGTAGTAGGGGTAGACGCTGGTCTGCGTTCATATGGTATTGAGCAATACTGGTATAATTTGCGTGAAATTATTGCTAGCGAGTATGCATGGATAGATATACTCACACAGCGTAAGCCAAAGTTTTTAGGCAAAAAAGAATCACTATTTGTAGCTGACAAAGTATGAACAGCGACAAATTTCAGAGAATGATATGTGTACTATTGAATAAGAGCATTTGGGACGAGCTGCCCATTTGTTTCATCTATATGCACATTGGCAGTTATGGTAGGTGAAGCTTCTGGGGCTGGCTCTTGAGCAACTGTGTAAGGTACATCAGTATCAGCTAATTGATCGGCGATGACAAAATCTTTGAGTATTAGATCAGCTAATTTTTGATCGTCTTTATTGTTTGAAGACAATATCGATCGTAAAGGGCTAATGTGTTCAATTGCTGATGGAATTGAGAATTCGGCTGAATACACCCTAATACCAGCAGGAAGGTCTTTACCCTGTAAGTTTCTGTAAGCGATACGTTTGGCTGGATTGACAGTCTCAAAGTCACAGACTTGATAGCAGATAGTGGCTTGTACTCCTGGGAAAAGGCTAAGACATTGTTGTCCTATTTCAACACTTACCTTCTTTCCATTGCCAGAATGGAGATTATATACAGCAACAACGCCTGGTTCTGGCTTCAAAATGCATACGGCTGAACCGGACCCAATACAAACCCTACCAAAAGCAGTAATTACGGCAATATCCTTTTTGGGTGTAAAAAGAGCATTGCCGCTAGTTAAATGGAATGTGTTTTCTTGTGAAAGGGGACCTGAAGCTACATGATGCAAATCAATCCTATCTAATTGATCGCTTTCAAAACTTGATTCTCTAATTAAGCTGGCAGCGATGATTTCTTGTGTGCCTAAACTTAGTCTTGAAGAATTCAGCACTTTTATTAGAGAGCTGATGCGATTGTCTGCTGCTTGAGCAGGCCCACAAGTAATAGCAAGGACACTCAATAATATGAGCGCGATCAATTGCTTGTTGGCTTGTCTAAACTTAGTCATCTCGAATCGTCCTTCATTCACGATCTGTTACTACAATTATCTTCCCTGCCAAGAGATTGCATTCACACCCTAAATAGTCATTTCTGTCCCCTAAAAGTGTTATTTTTCATTGGGCAGCTAAATTCGAATTAATTAAATAGATTTAAGTCGCAATTGCAAGTCTGGACGGGCATTTCGAGACTTAGCTAAAGATCTCTTGTAAGAAAATTTCTGCAAACGATAGTGATATTTTCCCCAGGTTTGAGAGAGCGTGGATAAAAAAAGAATGGCTAACTTGCTTGAGTGATTAGCGGCTATTGTTGTCCGATTTGTTTCGACAAACTGTACTAGCATTGGCGTATTTTCGTGCTCATGCTTTTATATCTAAAAAATTGAAAGAATCTGGCACAGGGGGGAATCGAACCCCCGACCCCGCGGTTATGAGTCGCGTGCTCTAACCACCTGAGCTACCGTGCCATAAAAGAAATTATGTTCAGGATCGAGCCTAGCTGTCAATAATATGATTAATAAATTGATGGATCTTGGCATCTTGCAGATATTCTTTGGACAAACTTTGTCATTCTATTTTTTCATTTAATCATCGAAACAGATTCATAGAAGAAGTAAGGTTAATCGGTTATGTTTAAGGAAGAAAGAGGAAGAAAGAGGAGGATAGTGAAGAAAGAGTGAGACAAGGGCGCCGAGGAGGCGTCCGCAGACGAACGAAGTAAAGTACGCGCGTTGAAGCGAGGAACGAAGCTGAGGCAGCGCTTGAAGTTTAGAAAGAAGAAGTGAAGCGAACGGCGACGTTGAGGCGGCGGAAGCGAAACGAAGTAAAGTACGCGCGTTGAAGCGAGGAACGAAGCTGAGGCAGCGCTTAAATAAGGACTGAAATTTTTGATGTTAGAAAAGCTATTGCAGGAAGCGGAAGAGGCGAAAAGCGCTGGAAATGATGAACATGCAGCGCAGTTATATAAGCAAGCAATTCAGATTTGTGAAAGCGATGAAAGTCAATCGCATCATTTAGCAATTTGTTTGCAAGAGCTTGTGGCCCTCTATGCCCAACATGGACAACTTGACGATGCTATAGCTCTTCTTCATAAGTTAATTGACATTGGGCAAAAAGTTCTTGGAGAAAATAATCCTGATGTAATAGCCACCCTAGCTAACCTTGGGCGGGTTTTTGCTATCAACGGTCAATATGATGAGGCAGATCAAGTTTTTAAACTTGCCACCAGTAAAGCAGAAAGTGCATTGGGTATAGCGCATTCTTTGTCTCAACAAATAAGACAAGAACATCAAGAAACTCTTGCAAATAGAGAATTAGTGGAGAAGGATAAAATTACCCATGGTCTCATTCTTGGTAGGGCATCTCAAACGAATTCTGGGACACAAAGTTCTCGACTAAGTCCTTTTGCTGAACAGATAAATACGGAGGCATTATCTGTCCCTCCTGCAGCAAAAAAAGAAGAAGCGCGGCCGATGAAAAAGTATTCCAATTTAAAACAATCGACCAAAATCAAGAAATTACGTTATGTGGCCGAGTCAGCAGAAGAACAAGCTAATAGTTTACTTAAGCCTCATAACTTGCGTCATCGCTGGCGCGATCTTTTTTATATTGTCAGCGTAATTCTCTGTATAGCGGCAATTGTGATTGCTTTGTCTAAATTGTTTGTACCACGTGAATTGTCTGATAGCAATTTGATAGCTAGGCAGCTAATAGAAAAGGGTGTATTTAAATCAGTTGATGATGTTAATGGTATTAATTTTATTGATAACAAATATGCTGTTTTTACAAACGATGTTCGTCATCGCAAAATCCCATATTTTTTACTAAAGGGTGGCATGAATGATTTATGGGATATGTTTGTTAGTATGGCAACTCGCAAAGAAAGTTGGTATCAATTAAAGCCAGATGAACTAAGAACAGAAGACGGTAATATTTATTATGCTAATGGTGCTCCGGAACTGCTTTTGGTCAAAGAAATGCAAGCTTTGGCAGATTTCGCCAGGTGCTATTACGCTCAAAATGGTTGTTATCCAGACAAAAGTGACAAATTAAAAGATGGTCCTGGTCTAGCTTATATAAACCCTATTACCAACAAAGCTGATTTGCCAGTCATTAAAAGACTTAGCGCCGCCTATAGTCGAGATGCTATTTTTCCTGGTGTTAAAGTGGATGCTAAGGTGGAGGATTGCTACAAATATTTGAGGCAGGGTGGACTATGGCGCGATGACTTAGCAGCTCCAGGAAAAATTACCGCTTTAGGACTTTTTACAGCTGAACGCTGTGCTGACGGTTATCGAGTAGTAGAATTCTATATCCATGGCTTTGATCGGTACGGCAATTTAATTACTGCGGGAAAGTCTGAAACATTTTATGCCCTTGCACTGTGTCAAGGACGAAATCTGTACGATTTTAACCGCGAGCAAATGCAAGAAATGGAACGCGTTAGTGTGCATCCTCCAGAGAGAATTTATGTAGTGCCCGGAGATATAGTTGATCTGCATTTTTGGCGCCAGTGCGGTGCAACTGTGCTTACTGCCTGGACATTGATCAGTTTCTTGGGTTGGGTATTCTTTGAGTCTAAAAAGCGTAAGGAGAATCCGAAAAGAAAAATACAATTAATAGAAGGCGTGTTTTTAGCCAGTTTATTAATCTGGGGTTATATAGGGCTAATTCACATCCTGCCTTAGCTGTTACTGCGATCTAATTAGCAGTTAAGCGGCGTCGCCTGGTTTTTCTTTTTAGAGGACGGGCATCTTCGTCCATAATTTTGCGCAGTGAGGACAAAGCCAGTAAATTAGGCCAAATGACTTCTTTCATCTCATCTAATTGATATTGGCCAATTTCGTGCCTTTCGTAGCGTCGACAAATGTTTTCCCAAAAGGCAAAAAGTTTTTTAGGACAAACCATTTCCCGTGCTTTCTGCTGGAATTCTAATAAATCAAATGGTTCGTTAAATAGGGTGTCCATGGCTTAAACTCATGCTTTGGTCTCAAGCATGCGCCCAAAAAAAATTTCTGTCAAGGCCTCAATTATAGAGCCGGTGCGGAATATTCAGCTAATAGAGGCAAAAGCATTTTTGTAGTGTGAATAAGTGACGGTGTCAAACAAGACAGGCTGAACTTTGAACCCATCGTTATAGTGGTATCGCTTGAGCATAGTACATAGCAATCACATTAGTCAGGAGCAGCTCCACGAGCTAATATTATACGTTCTCTTCCGTGACGTGCTTGATCGCGTGCCCTTTTTGCTGCTTGCAAAAGTTTGTCCATTTCCTGGCAGTCTTCGGGGATAGTAGCAATACCGTAAGCTGACCACATACTGTGCATATCCATATCCGAAGTTAGAGGTGCTTCTGATAAGACTTCAATAATACGATTGGCAGCAGCAGCAGCAGCAGCAGCATTACTATTTGGCAATAACATAGTAAAGTCGGCTTGTTCGAAATGACCTAATAAATCTACAGGACGTTTGACCTGAGCAATTCTTTGCATTGCCCTTCTTATGGCAATAGCTGACAAACTTTCTATTGGGTTATGTTCGCCTTTTTTCAAGCCAAGACTAAAAACGATGACTGAGAAAGGAAAATTAAAATATTGATAGCGCATATACTCTTGGTCTAAAAAATAAATAAAAGCAGGATAAGTTAAAATCCCTGTCTCAGCCTTAAGAAAGCTTTTGCTAACCATTTGTAATTCGGTTTCATCAATACCAAAAGCTTTTAAATTAGCAAGACGATTTTGTTGTGATCCTTGATCGCTTACTTGAACTAAAGCAGAGCTGACTAAATTAAAAATGATTGGTATCCATTCGGATTTGGTTAGAGGTCGGCGAGCCAAAAGCTCAAAAATAGTGCTGTGGTTATCGACTAGTTCATAAAAATCTATTTGTTGCTCTACATTTTCTGGTGCTGTTTTCCCTAGGCGGATCCGTAATTCTTCTTCGGAAATCATGGCATTTTTTCTTACCAGGCATGATTCCATGTGCAGGCCGTTGGCTTCTAAATAATTCAATTGCTCAAGAAGAGTTAATCCTTCTTTGAGCAAGAGCTCCATTTGAGTGTTGATTGTTAAAGCTAATGTTTTTTGTCCAGGATAAAAGCGATATTCACCTTCTCGCCAAGTAATAAGCTCTTTAATGCCTAAATCGCCAGCAGTTCCTTTTACTAAGCAATGCACAGGAGTGCCATCGACAAAATATACTTCCCCAGTTAATTTTTTGTTCTCTAAGGCTAATTTACCGGTCATGTGTTGATGATTTATAGTTTTGAGCAAAGCTGGTATGGGTGTTGTTTTTAAGTTTCCAGAGGCAAGCGATCGCTCATCTACCAGCGCTTCAGCTAATATTTGGCTTATGCCGATACCAGTGGTTAATTTTTCAGTAGGGACATTACCCAGATCACGATTAGTTGCTATGGATGTAGCTTGTTGGGTTGCAGCCGGGGTTCTTGGTTTAGAAGAATATTCTTGTATCAACGAATGGACAAGGGTAGTGTCTGTGGTTGCATGCTGCCATAAAGTTTGTTCGCCATTAGCTGTAATTTGTTGCAAACTCCAAACAGGTTCAGCGCCTTGCGCAGCTATTAAGACATTCAATATAAAGTCATGTTCTTTATCTTGAGCATTCTGAGCGGCAGAAAAAGGTAATTCTATTAAGCGTCCTATAACCTTGGCTGCTTGTTCGCATACAAAGCCTATATCACCTGTGCTTGGCAAAGCCATCTGTTTTGGCAGACGTAAGACCCTAGAGGAAGCTGATTTGCTTGTTTGGAACATTTGTTATTTGAAGTTGAGGATATGCCCTATTAATATAATCCCTTTATTTCTGTTCCCGCTTTGTTCATTAAATTGCACTCTTTAGCGATAGTAAAAATTATTTTTACTCGCAGAAAGGGAATGAACAATAGATTGATACGCTTTTAGCGTTGAAAAGCTATATATTTTAGAAAGATTTATTCTTATGGGTACAAACCACGCAAGCGTTTAGCTTCAGCAAGACGACTAATGCCAATACGTAAAGCTGCCATACGAAGACGCAAGCCAGTTTTTTTGCTTAATTCAAAGATTTGCTGACAAGCCCGACCCATAATTTGTTCGAGTCTTTGATTGACCTCTTCTTCAGTCCAAAATAGATGCATTAAACCTTGAACCCATTCAAAGTAACTAACTGTGACACCACCGGCATTAGCTAGAACGTCTGGCACAACGACAATTTTTTTGTCTTGCAAATATTGATCAGCTTCTGGACTAGTAGGACCATTGGCAGCTTCAACAATTATTTTGCATTTTAAATCAGCTACATTATCTTTGCGGATTTGATTTCCTAGCGCAGCAGGAATCAAAATATCGCAAGGAAGTGCCAATAACTCTTCATTGCTTATTGTCTTCCCACCGGCAAATTCTCCTACTTTGCCCATTTCAGAAACATAAGCAAGAAGGCGCGGTATATCCAAACCGTCCATGTTATAGATTCCGCCATAAACATCTGAAACGGCAATGATCTTATAACCGGATTCATATAAGAGTTTGGCTGTTACAGAACCAACATTGCCAAATCCTTGGATAACGACAGAGGGATTTTTTGCATTTAATTCAGTGAAAGCTGCAGCTTGTTTAGCGCAATAAGCGACCCCGCGCCCTGTGGCTTCTTGTCTGCCCAATGATCCACCAATAGAAATTGGTTTGCCTGTCACTACACTAGGAACTGTATAACCGACATTAATACTATAGGTGTCCATAATCCAAGCCATAGTTTGCTCGTTTGTATACATATCTGGGGCAGGAATGTCTTTATCTGGGCCAATGAGATTAATAATTTCGGCTGTATAGCGTCTGGTTAAGCGTTCCAATTCACCACTAGACATTTTCCATGGTTCGCAGCGTATACCGCCCTTGGCGCCACCAAATGGTAAGCCCATAAGAGCACATTTCCAGGTCATGAGCATGGCTAAACCCGCTACCTCGCCCAAATTTACTTCTGGGTGGAAGCGTATACCACCTTTAGCTGGTCCTAAAGAAACATCATGATGGACACGATAGCCAGTAAATGTCTGGACTTTACCACTGTCAAGACGGACAGGAATGCTGACAATTAATGATCTTTTGGGGTAACGTAAACGTTCGTGCAATTCGGCATCAAGACCCATTTCAGCAGCAATTTCATCTAATTGCTTTTGGGCCATAAGAAAATGCTCAGTTTCGCATTCCACGGACTCCTTTTTGACGGACCTAATGGGTACCATGAAATGCCTCCTCCTGAATCTCAGATTTGTATGAATTAGCTCATATTACAACCTCTGTAACAGTATGTTACTACGAGTGTCCTGTGAATGTTGAAAGTACGTAATAACTGACAATTTTAATTATTACTCATAGACAAATTAAAGAATACCATGGTAAAGAACCCAGCACAGAGATAGGCGAGTTAATAACTTTAAAATTCTTACTGTAGGCGGTAGGATTCTAAATAATAATCGCCAAACGGCGATTCATCTAAGCTTACGTAATGAAATTAAATACCATACTGAATCTGTGCTTGATATTTGTTCCTTTGCCCATTATCGGCAAATTATTGGGACTGTCGCCCGTATTTGTTTTTATAACAGCTTGCCTAGGGATAATTCCTCTGGCCGCAATTATGGGACGGGCAACAGAGTCATTAGCTGAACATGTGGGCCCTGGATTGAGTGGTTTGGTAAATGCTACTTTTGGCAATGCCTGCGAATTAATTTTAGCTTTTGTGGCTCTGCAAGCTGGTTTTGTTGACGTTGTTAAGGCTTCTATTACAGGTTCTATAATCGGGAATGTTTTGCTAGTCTTAGGGGGTAGCATGCTAGTAGGTGGCTGGAAACACCGACGTCAGAAATTTGATCGCCGGTCGGCAACTACTTCTGCAACATTACTTGCCCTAGCAGCAATAAGTTTGACCGTGCCAGCAGTATTCCATTATTCGCAATATTGGCAATTGAGTGGTGTATACGATAGGAATGCTTCTTTTTTGCAGAACTTACAAGGCAAAGAAATTGCTTTAGCACTAGCAATAGCTGGCGTACAAATCATTACTTATTTTTTGAGTATTACTTATAGTTTACAGAACGAGAGCAGGTCCTTATCACATCAGCATAAGCCTAAATATGTTCATAAAGAAGAAAAAATTGATCATCAAATGACGTGGAAAAATATGGGTCGGCCGTTATTGGTTTTACTCTTGTCCTCGATAATGGTGGCAGTGTTGAGTGAGTATCTAGTAAAGACGCTGGCTGCAGGGGCAGCGACCTTAGGGCTCAACAAGATTTTTATTGGCGTAATTCTAGTGGCTATTATTGGTAATGCAGCCGAACATAGCACAGCTATTCTCATGGCCTGGAAAAACAATATGAATTTGGCTATGCATATAGCTTTAAGCTCTGGTGCACAAATCGCTTTATTTGTAGCACCTGTTATAGTTTTTGCAGGTCTTTTAATAGGCAAACCAATTGATTTGCGTTTCAATGAATTGGAGCTTTTATCGATAATCGTTTCCGTTATAATCCTCGCTTTTATAGCTACAGATGGCGAATGTAATTGGTTGGAAGGAGTGCAATTGCTGGCGGTCTACGCCATTTTAGGAGCTGGATTTTATTTTGTTGGTTGAGCAATAGTATTTATATGCCGGAATTGCCTGAGGTTGAAATAGTAAGACGTAGTCTGCTGAAAGAACTGGTAGGAAAAAAAATACTAAGCGTGGAAGTTTTTAGAGAACTTTCGATTGGTTATCCAACACCTGAAAGATTCAGAAAAGAATTGAAAGGACAAACTTTCCGAGATATAAGTCGGCGAGGCAAGTACTTACTATTTCATTTAAAGGAAAGGAATAAGTTTCTTATAGTGCACTTGCGTATGTCAGGTCGCCTGCTGTTGGTGGATAAAAAACATGATTTTGACAAACGCTCAAAATTTGTGAGAGTCAATTTTATGCTTAATAGTGGTGAACAGCTTATATTTGAAGATATGCGAGTGTTCGGACGGCTATGGGCGGTTTCATCAAAAATAACTCTTGCTGAGGCAATACCTTCATTTGCATCTCTGGGCATTGAGCCATTGAATGAACTTAATGGAAAGCAACTACAAACTCTTTTTCATAAGAAACGGCAATCTATAAAAACAGCGTTGCTTGATCAAAGGCTGTTGACTGGTATTGGCAATATATATGCTGACGAAATTCTTTTTCAAGCGGGCATTCATCCGCTTACTCCGGCAGGAAAAATAAATAAGAAGCAGGCAAAAAATCTGGCAAAAGTAATTCCAAATACATTGAATAAAGCAATAAAATTAGGCGGATCTAGTATAAAAGATTTTGTTGATGCCAAAGGGGTAAATGGTAATTACCAACATTCTGCTTTTGTTTATGGAAGGACAGGCAGAAAATGTAGATTATGTAAATCTCCAATCGAACGAATCAAACTGGCCGGAAGATCCACACATTTCTGTTTGATTTGTCAAAAATAAAAATACAGCACAAAAATATCAGTCCTTTTTGCCATTTTTAATTACATTCTCCCAAATGAGGCAAAGAGAGGCTGTTAGACATATTGTTATGACAAAGGCAAAAGCATGTAGCACAGTTGCAAAAGCTAAAGCCAGGTTTTCATTGATATTAAATATAAGAACCAATGACTGACTTACTAAAAGATGGAAACCACCAACACAGCCAGGAGTAGGCACAAGGCTTCCTAATGAGCTAACAGTAAATAAAGTTAGCCCTTTTCCAAAAGTAAGACTTTTATCTATGCCGAAAGCAAGCATGACAAAATAGAAATTAAGCCAGTAAAAGCACCAAATAATTATACTGGCTAAAGCAATTACAGGATAAGCTACAGGGTTGGTTAGACATTTAGTACCATCAGCAAATTGTCCTAACAAATGCTGTACCTTTTCTACCATAGTGCTGGGCAACCAACGTTTTATGACAGAAATGGAAAGAATAAAAGACATAATTGGAGACATTTTTGGTAACAGTAAAAGCAGGGTAAGGCTGCTGATGGTGATTGTAATGCCGGAAGGATAGAGCCAAGGGAGGCTTTTTAATGTGTCTGCAGGCAGGCTAATTATTGTGCAGCCAATTAAAATGGCTATAGTAACCAAGTCCAGTAAGCGATCAATTAGTAAAGTAGGCAAAACACCAGCCCAGGGCATATCCTCCATTTTTGCTATGGATATCAATCTAACGATTTCACCGCCCCTGGGGATAGCTATATTGACGGCATAGCCATATATAACTGCGCAGAAAGAATGCCAGAGACTGATTTTAGTTCCTTTCAAAGGACGTAGAAGAATAGTCCAACGCCAGGCGCGGACAAAATGGCTCGCAATGGCTGAAAGGCACATTAAACCCAAAAAAAATGGATTTGCCTGGGCCGCATAATTTAAGACTTTTGATAGATTGGCGCCTTTAAATGAAAACCAAACTAATAAACAGGCTGCTACTATGCCTATTAATTGTTTGGTGATTTTATGTTTTCCCTGCCAAAGGACAGGAGGGGTTATAGAAGGTGGAGAAGGGTTATTAGACACGATATGATTAGGGAAAATTGAAAATAGGATTTTAAACCTTTAAATAAACATATTTATAAAACAAAGGTGCTAGTAAATTAGCATAAATAGCAGTTGGATTAGGAGAAAGGCATATTTTATCGTTCATAATTAGCGTTTTGGATAAAAACAGTTTTGGACTGCAAAGACAATTAATTAGGATCTCACTGTCGCAAAAACTTCTCTTAAGCTATAAGATTAAAACGGAAGAGGGTTTTATCGGGGCAAAAGATGGCTAAAGAAAAAGCAAGCGTGCTTTTGATTGAAAATGATTCAAAGGATCCTTTGGCTTTAAGTAAATTAATGGAATCGGTAGTAAATTCGCACTTTTCTATTGAAACAACCAATCTATTAAATACTGGTTTGTCAAGACTTAAATCAGGTGGCTATGACCTTGTTTTGTTAGACCTACCATTGAAAAATGCTGCAGATGCGGAAGTGATCCGTCGCGTTAAAGAACAAGCTGCATCTTTACCCATATTTATTGTCGATAAGGGAGACGACGAAGATTTAAATGCCCAGGCTAATGCTTTTGGAATTACAGAATACATTAGACGAAGCGAATTTAATGCCAAACAAGTTTTTCAAAGAATGCTGCATACACTTGAAGTTAAAAGGCTTGAGGCCAAGCTATCACACGCAACAAAAGAGCTTGAAACTGCAAATAAAAAATTGCAATCTCTTACCGATATCGATAATTTAACAGCTGTGCTCAATCTAACAGGGTTGGAACGGGCATTAGAAGAAGAAGCAAAGCGTGCCAAAAGGGCCGGAAATTATACAAGTGCTGTTCTTTTAGATTGTGATAATTTTGATCGTATAAACCAGTCATTTGGGCATGGTGTTGGGGATGTTGTTCTAAAAGAAGTAGTTGGGCGACTAAAAGGTACGTTGCGTCCTACTGACTATATTGCTCGCACTGGTGGCGATGAATTTCTTTTGCTTTTGCCAGAAACACGTTTTGCCGAAGGAATGTTAGTAGCAGAAAAAGTGCGTTTGGCTGTGGCAGAATCTCCTTTGAGATTGGCAGCGGAAACTGTACGTTTGACAGCAAGTTTAGGTGTTTTAGCGTTATCGCATGAATATTATTCAATCGAAGAAATACTTTCTTTAGTGCGCTTAGCGGTTCAAGAAAGCAAAATACTCGGTAAAAATCGAGTTTCATCTGGAGAAAAACACAAGATACTGTCTGATAAAAGCCCGGATGCCCTCAGTGAATTGATGGATAAGCTCAGACACGGAGATTGTTTTAAGGCTGTATCTATGCCTATTTTTGATTTGCGTGACTTGTCGGTGGTTGGTTATGAACTTCTGAGTCGAGGCCCAGCTGGACCTTTTGAGATGCCTGATGATCTTTTCCGCGTTAGTGTTGAATACAATTTGCTTACTGCTGTTGATTTGCGCTGTTTGCGAACCTGTGTCCAGGCTTTAAGCGAATCTAAATTTAAAGATAGAGCCAATAGGATTCGCTATCATGTAAATCTTTTTCCATCTACCATTATTGATACGCCAATTGAGCGTTTGATGCAGATTTTTCCGCCTGATATTAAACCGGAACGATTCTGTGTGGAAATTAGTGAACAGCAATTCATTGGTGATCCTACTTATTTAAAAGATCATGTAATGGCTTTACGCGAAAGAGGTTTGTTAGTTGCTATTGATGATGTAGGGTTCGGACGCAGTTCACTAGAAAGTCTCATTATCCTTGAGCCTGATATTGTCAAAATAGATCGCAAATATGTTTCTGGCATAGCTACAGATGAGGCAAAAGCTTATTCATTGAAAAGGCTTATAAAAGTGGTTAATGCTTTAGGGGCAGAACTTATTGCCGAAGGTATTGAGATGGAAGAAGAAGTTCAAATCTTGATTGATCTAGGTGTCAATTATGGGCAAGGATGGTTATGGGGGAAACCCAGTTAGATTCCATAATAAATTGAATTATTACTGTGAAGATTTTATTGCAAAACCATCAAGCCAGCCGTTCGTGGACATTATTTTTTCACGCAAAGTTCTTATATCAGCATTCTTTAAGATCAAATCGCGATAAATAGCTAAAACTTGCAAGCTTGTCATCATGCAAACATTCTTTTTGGCTGCATATTTTGTCAATTCACTCTCGTAATCAGCATGAGTGAGGTTGGGGGTTTTCAAACCGTTATCATTGAGACGACTGATTATTAGTATGCCTTTTGGTTCTTGACCTTGTTCGCACCAATGATGAGTTTGTGAAATAGATAATTGACCTAAATGAGATCTTTCGGGTTCTTCTGCAGTCCAAATTACTCTGGCTATAGATAGTTGTCCATCTTGAGTTAATAACAATTCCTGCGGATCTTGTTTGTTAGGAGCAATTTGCCAGCCTAACTGGGAGAAGACTTTATTGCAAGCGTCAACCAAGGCATTGCCACTACCGCCAATCAGATTGGTTCCTAAGGCTTTTATAGCATTAAGTTGATTAGCGATTTGCTCCATATGTTTTTGAGCTTCATCTATTTTATGCTTTAGTTGATTATATTTGTCGATCAACTCAGCTAGGTCAGCGTTCATTAATTGGTCATAAACACTAGAGTCACCACTTAAGGTCGGTGCAGGTACCTGATTTTGAACATTGTGAGATGGGTGCGATTGGGTTTCTTTTAGAACTGGTTCGGGAGGAGCCAAAGAAAGGCTATTCGGTGTATAGGCCTGGTGTCCCCCAGATTCATCTAAAGCAGGTAGCACAGCTTGAGTATCGCTTCCCGACTTATTGAGATCTGGGAAACCTTGAGTGCCAATTTTCCCTGGTTGAGATTGAGCATGAGCAAATAAGCCTGATTGATCGAAGCTACGAGTTTTGAGTCTTAATCGATCCATTAAACTTTGCTCGTTCGGCATAACGGGAATATCATTCATTGTGGAAGCCGATGGATCTGATGGTTCGGTGAGGATATCGGACTTGACGGTTAGGTGCGCTGGTTCGGCGGGTTGATCCATTTGACCGAGTGTGCTGCTATCTGAATCGCCTTTGCCTATACTATTTTCAATGACGAACCAAAAGAGTGAAACACCAATTTTTACGACGTCACCATCGCTTATTGCTTCTTTAGTTTTTATTTGAGTACCATTTAAAAAAGTACCATGGCGACTGTTGCCATCTTCTAGATGATATTGATTGCCATCATATGTAATACTAAGGTGGTGACGAGAAATAGATTGATCACCACTTACGACAATATCGTTTGACTCATCCCTGCCAACTTTACATAAAGGGCTGGGAACCCTAATTTTATGATTAGAGACAAGATCAACTAAATATGCAGTAGTGGTCTTTGGGTCTGAATTATGTTCGGAGGGGGTACCAGTCATCTGACAGTCAGGACAAATGTCGTCTTCATATTCTTTCTGACAAGTTGGGCAAGTACTACTTCCTGGTTTGGATACCATTTGACGAAGTGAATCCAAAAAATGCTTTTGTTTAGTTACCATAAATTCCGTCCATGCCAAGTTCTGGAACCTATGTTCCACGTATACAATAATATAAACGCCATGCGATCGATATATTTAACGCAAGCAAAGGAAAGAGTTAGTGGTTAGAGGGAATATAGCGGTTAGCATAATGATTTAGATGCCCTAATCTAGAAGTATTAAGGTTAAAAAACTGGAGGCACGCCTTTAATATGCACTATCAAAGTGAGCCTGTCGGTTGTGAGCAATTTTTGAATTATTTAGATAAATTACCTTGGTGCAAGCAGGGCGACAACACTTTGGTTGCGGTTCACAGCTTTGCTCCGGAAATGATCGAGATGATTAAACATCATGACGTTAAGGTTTATCCGGGAAGCATGATTATTAAAATGACTAAGTCAACCTTGCATATGTTAGAAAGTAAGTTTAAAGAAGGCGAGCCAGTGCCATTGTTATTGGTTTGGAAAGAAGATGGTCTGGAAATTTCCTTTCGTACTCATAAGAGCGGTGATTTTCCTTATGATACATGGAATAATCCTGCTGGAGAAGCATATGAGAGAGAGGCTGTTTTTATTCTTACAGATGAATTAGGTGAAAAGGCAGAAAATTGCTTCAAAAAACATCTTAAAACAACCAAAATTTGTCCTGTGACAGTACCTAAATTATAAAGATCAGCAGTTATTTTAAGGCTGAGCTGTTGTTTAGCGCATCTCTAATTTGCAAAGCAAGGACCTTTGCTTGTTGTAGAGTTGGTCCACAAGTTACTAAATGTCCCATCTTTCTTCCAGAACGCGCTTGTTCTTTGCCATACAAAATTATTTCGACTGCCTCATCCTTGTATCTATTGAGACTAGATAAATTAATGTTGGCACCGACTTCGGTGCTTTGGTCTAACCAAATATCGCCAAGCAAGTTAGCCATGCAAAAATACTTGTTCTCATGGATCACAGGATTGCCTATAGGAATATCGAGCAATATTCTGGACAAAGCGTCAAATTGACTCAAATTACAACTAGAGATGGTGACATGTCCAGAGTTATGAGGACGAGGAGCAAATTCATTTATATATAAGTTGTATTCGTCGATTGTATGAGCAGATTTAACAACGCTTTCCTTGCGGGTTATAAAGAACTCAGTGCAGAGAATACCTGTAACACCTAAGCGAACTGATGCTTGTAAAGCCAATTTTTGTATAGCAGCTGTAATTTCAGGGGGAATGTTGGCAGGAACTGTTGTTGTATCAAGAATGTGATTAGTGTGGACATTTTCGAATACAGGAAAAACAGATTTTTCCCCATTCTTTGATAGAGCAGTTATACAGCTTGCTTCCATATATAGGTTGATGGCATGTTCAGCAATTATAGGAAAAGAAGGTAATTTTTTGCTTTTAGATGGTGAAAGAAGTTCTATTAAATTTTCTTTAGTCTTAACCAAAAGCTGTGATTTACCATCATAACCACCTGTGGTGCTTTTGATTATTATGGGAAAAATCAATGAGTTGATTTTTTCTTCTAATTGGGAAATATTTTCTGATTCGATATAAGGGACATGAGGAAGACTATTGTTTTTCAAAAATGCTTTTTCATTAGCTCGATTCTGAGTAATTTTTAGAACATCCAACGAAGGGTAGATTGGGGTGGTATGATTTAACTCGGCCAGGCTTTCATGGGGGATGTTCTCAAATTCATAGGTTGCAGCATCGCATTGGGATAAAAATGCTGATAGAGCATGCTTATCTTGCCAGTTTGAATTAATCGATGTTCTAACAGAGCGACACGCAGGAGCTTGAGGATCTGGATCATATATCAATGCCTCGGCGCCATGCCGAACGATACTCTGAGCGAGAAGCATACCTAATTGTCCGCCCCCAAGTATGCCTATTTTTTTCATTTTCTTTTTTCTCTATGGCGTTGTTGGACAATTTTATTGCCAGCCAACGCCTTTTTGTTATTTTGAGAGCGAAATGTTGTCAGCTTTTTAGCTAAAGACCCATCTTCTAGAGCAAGAATTTGTACAGCAAAAAGCCCTGCATTAGTAGCACCAGATTTACCTATGGCAAAAGAAGCAGTAGGGATGCCGGCGGGCATTTGAACAATAGAAAGTAAACTGTCTAAACCCTTTAGTGCTTTACTTTCCACGGGAATGCCCAAAACTGGTAATGTAGTGAGCGCGGAGATCATTCCTGGTAAATGAGCAGAACCTCCCGCACCAGCGATGATTACTTTGATTCCTTTGTCGTGAGCCCCTTGAGCAAATGTGTACATTAGATCTGGTGTGCGATGAGCGCTGACTACCTGGATTTCATAAGGGATCGAAAAATCTACCATTATCTGCTCAGCATGCTGTAAAATTTCATAGTCTGATTGACTACCCATTACTATGCTTACCGATGGCTTTTTTCTATTTGAAACATTGCCATTGAGCTTTGACATATTTAGATCCTCTGTTGTGATTAGTGTTTGAAGCAGCGTTGCCCAGTAAACAGCATTTTGATTCCAGCTTCTTCGCAGGCTTTAATTACGTCTTTATCTTTTACACTACCGCCTGGTTGAACAATTACGGAGATACCAGCTTTAGCAGCGCTTTCAATATTGTCTGTAGCTGGGAAAAAAGCATCGCTAGCCAATACCGCTCCTCGTGCCGCTTCTCCGGCTTGCTTTAAAGCGTGGTCAACACTAGCTATGCGACTTGTTTGACCTATGCCAAACCCTAATGACACGCCATTCTTTACTACAAAAATAGCATTGGAAGTGAGATGTTTTACAACCGCCCAAGCAAAGGCAATGTCTTCTGTATGCTGAGCAGGTAATTCGCCACCAGTAGCGGATTGGAATTGGGATACTTCTACTGGTGTTTCAATTTCTTTTTCCAGTATCCAACCAAAGTCTTGTAAATCACGAGCTTTCCACGATCCATAAGTAGGATCATCAAATAAAGAGCCGGTTAGTTTAAGAATGCGCATATTTTTCTTAGCAGCAAAGATGCTTATAGCTTCTGGCTCAAAATCTGGAGCAGCAACAATTTCAACAAAACCTTCGCAGATTTTTTTAGCCAGATTGGCCGTTACTTTTTCATTAAAACCATATACCCCACCAAAGGCTGATAGTGGATCAGTATTGTAAGCTTTGTTATAAGCGTCTTCTATGCTTTTTCCTACTGCAACACCGCACGGATTGTTGTGTTTAATAATGCAGGCGGCAGGTTTTTTTAGAGCCTGACCAATTTCTCTGAGAATCTTAACTAAGCAATAAGTGTCGATAATATTGTTTGAAGACAAGTCCTTGCCTTGTATTTGTCCAAAGGGTGGAAATATGCCATTGTAACCATTGGCGTACCAAATGGCTGCTTGGTGAGGATTTTCACCGTATCGTAAAGCTTGATACTGAGCTAGATTTATTACTGTTGAAACTGGTAGAGGCTGTTTTTCAATATTTTCATCTTCACTACTTTGACCATAAATATAAGACGAGATTGCTTGGTCGTAAGCAGCAGTGCGTTCAAAAGCTTGACGAGCTAGTTTACGTCGAGTGGATTCGTCAATTTTTCCTTTGCCTTTAATTAGAGCTTGTGCTATCCCTTCGTATTGTTCGGGTTTGCTCAAAACGGAAACGCGAGGGAAATTTTTTGCAGCTGCTCTTAATAGGCTGACCCCGCCAATATCGATATACTCAAGCATTTCCTTTTGCGAAAGTTTTATTTTGAGCTTGTCTTCAAATGGATAGAGATTGACAATAACCATGTCGATTTCTGGAATTTTAAATTCAGCCAAACATTTTTTATCTTCGGCAATATCGCGGGCAAGAATGCCAGCAAAAACATTGGGGTGCAAAGTTTTTACGCGTCCACCTAAAATTTCGGGAAAGCCAGTTAGATCTTCTACCTTTCTACATTCAAAGCCATTTTCTTGTAAATATTTAGCTGTGCTTGTCGTAGCAATTAAGTGTAAGTCAGCAGCACTTTTAACTTGCTTGAGAAAGTCTATTAAACCAGTTTTGTCATAAACACTAACGAGGGCAATTGTCATTTTTATTGTCTTCCATAATTAGAGGGTACATTTTAGCATTTTTGATTTAGCATCTATTGAAGAGCGTTAAAGGCATTGCGAAAAAAAACGAGGCCGTCTGGAGATTTATTTAGTAGATCATTATCATCTTTATATAAACTAGTCCAAGCAGGATGTTGTGACCAACGAATAAAAGCTTCTGGATGGGGCATGATTCCAAAAACATTTCCTTTTTTATTTGTTAGGGCGGCAATACTATCGAAGCTGCCATTGAAATTATTTTCGTAACGCAAGCAAGCTAATTGCTTAACAGAAGAGACAATTTCAGGAGCGACCACCAATCGTCCTTCTCCATGGCGTGTTGGAAGCGTCATGGTTTTTAAGTCTTTTAGGAAAGGACTTTTTATATTTTCGTTAACGAGCATTTTTACCCAATGGTTAGAAAATTTACCGGTTTGATTACGAGCGAGAGCAGTTGTATGTGGACCGAATGATAAATCAGGAAGCAGTCCAAGAGATGTGAGAACCTGAAAGCCATTGCAAATACCGAAAAGAAATTTTCCTTGATCTATAAATTGAGTAAGTTGACTAAGTAATTTATCTTTGAGTTTTAAGGCCAATACTTTTCCGCTTCTTATTTCATCAGCAAAAGAGAATCCGCCTGGAACAATGAATAATTGACAGGTATCTAGACATTTACTATTGTTCAATAAATCAGTTACATGTACTAAAGAAGCTGAAAAACCAACTTCTATAAGAGCGAAGATAGTTTCATCCTCACAATTTATTCCATCTCCAAATAATACTAATGCCTTAGGTTGCATAATTTCCTCAACTGAGTGCTAAAGGTGTGGTCCAAGCTTTTAAAAGTGCGGTTGTTGGCCATTTATATAGCGCCTTATTATCTATGGTGCTAATTGTCAATTCATTAGTATTGGTTACTTCACCAATTAATAGGACGTTTTGTCCTTTCATATGGTGTAAAAACTGTTCTTTGCTTTTTGCAGAAACTGTAACAACGATTTGACCGGGTCCTTCAGCAAAGAGTAAAAAGGCAGGAAGAGTCTTTGTAAGTGCTAGTTGTGAGGCAAAATAAGTTGCTATGCGGTTGTAAGGCGATGAGTTTTCTAGTAGCGCTGACAAATTGATATTCGCGCCTAAACCACTTCCAATAATCGATTCACTGATGTTCACGAGCAGCCCTCCATCGCTAATATCGTGAGCTGAATTAACTAGTTTGTTATTTATAGATTCAAAAAGTTTTTGGTATAGAATGTTGGCTTTTTGCAAATCGATAGAAGCCAATAAATCAGGACAGTCCAATATGTTTGATAAAACAGAACCATTTAAACCTAATGTGCCAGCAGATAATAAGAAGATATAATCTTCTTCTTTTTTAAATTCAGAGCTTAGACAATAATTTATATCTGGCACTTTACCAATTGCAGAAATTAAAAGGGTTGGGGGAATGGATAAGCGAATTTCACCATCATCAAAATCATTTTTCATGCTGTCTTTGCCTGAAATTAATGGGGTTTCCATAATCAGTGCAGAATCGTAAAGTCCTTGGCACGTTCTAACTAGAGCCCCAAGATATTTTGCTCCATCAGGATTATTTGATGAAGTAACAGGATCTGGCCAACAAAAATTATCCAGAACTGAAATAGTTTTCGGATCAGCGCCCACACAAACAGCATTGCGGATTGCTTCATCCAATGCAGCCTGAGCCATGAAATAAGGATCGTAGCTACTTAATTGAGGACAAATTCCATTTGAAATGGCTAAACCAGTTGGTTCTCCTAGCACCGGAGTTATCACTGCGGCATCGCAAGCAGCTAATTGATTTTTACCCATGAGAGGCTTAATAACGCTAGCGCCTTGAACCTCATGATCGTATTGACGAATGACTTGTTCGCGATTGCAAATATTAGGATGAGCTAGCAATTCAAGTAATAGAGCAGAGATATTCATCGCTTTTTCAGACGGTTTGGTTTTAATTGACGGTTTATCTTTTTTCCAAACAGCTTCCAATTGCAAGGACGGCACACCATTATGCAGAAAATCGAGATCCAAAGAAACTATAGTTTTATCAAGATGCTTAACTGTAAATTTGCCTGATGTATTAAATTCACCAATTGCACTTATTTCAACATTGTATTTTTTTGCCAAAGTTTGCAAAGATGAGAAATTGTTTGTTGATAAAGTCATTCGTTCTTGAGATTCAGAAATAATCATTTCCCAAGCAGCGAGCCCAGGATATTTAGTGGGGACATGATCGAGATTAATTGAAGCACCATTTGTAATAGTAGCCATTTCGCCCACAGAAGAAGATAATCCACCAGCCCCATTATCTGTTAGTCCTGTAATAAGACCAGCATCTCGTGCTGCCAATATAAAATCGATCAGTCTTTTTTGAGTAAAGGGATCACCTATTTGTACAGCTGTAACCGGAGAGCCTTCATGCAATGCTTCAGAAGAAAAAGTTGCTCCATGAATTCCGTCTTTCCCTACTCGTCCACCAGCCATTACTATAGTGTCACCAGGGTGAGTATGTTTTTCATAAGCGCACACGCCTGCTACGTACAAAGGCATAATTCCACCTGTGCCGCAAAATACTAAAGGTTTAGCCCGATACTTTGGATCGAAAACAATAGCACCATTTACAGTTGGAATACCACTATTGTTGCCACCATCTTGAATGCCTTGTCGAACGCCTTCAATAATGCTTTGTGGTGGAAGGAGTTTGGGTCGTTTTGGCAAATCTTCAGAAGGGTACGCAAAACAAAGGATATCTGTATTGAATATAGGTTTTGCTCCCAGCCCAGTACCTAAAATGTCACGATTGACGCCCAAAATACCGGTTAGTGCACCACCATAAGGTTCAAGAGCAGAGGGAGAATTATGTGTTTCTACTTTAAAACAAATGGCAAATTTGTCATTCCATTTCACTACTCCAGAATTATCTTTGAAGACCGAAAGTAAATCTTTGCGTTTGTTCCCTAGTTCTTTAGTGGCTTTTTGGATATAAGACTTGTAAAGACTCTTGATATTACTATTCTTTATGTTATTGTCGCTGCCAATTTCTTGCATTGATATATCGGCGTTAAATATTTTGTGTTTGCAATGCTCACTCCAAGTTTGGGCAATGACTTCTAATTCAGCGTCTGTTGGCCATTGGGTGAGCTTTGTTTTTGTTCTTTCGGATATGGTCTTTGAATTAACATAATAAGCTTTGATTGCCCGCATTTCATCAAGAGTCAATGCTAATATACGTGTTCTACTTATAGATAGCAGCTCTTCATCGCTGACATTGAGATCTACAGTTTCCGGTGCAGGAGTTCTATCTAATAGCACGGTTGGAAAATGAAAATAGTTAACTTGCGGTGATAGTAAATCATGAGTTTGAAAGCGCTCTACCACGGGATGATAAAGTCTGTATTCAGAATTGATGAACGCCTTGGTTTCGCTAGTTAAATAAATCGTGCCCGAAGCAACTCTAAACTGCAAAGGCATATTTTGTAGACTTAAAGCTTCTTCGACAACATGGGCAGAACTGTCAGTCACGCCAGGTAAAAACTGTTTTTCGGACCATTGTATAAATCCAGCTTTTTTCCATTTCTCTTCCCAGGGTGCTAAATTTTCAGTAAAAGATACCCAGAGGTCTTCGAGTAAAGATTCTGTTAATACCTCCGTTAAGATATCTATGATGGGTGTGAGGTTTTGTTCTAAGGCTGATGTGGTTGGATCAACCAGTTGTAACCAGTAAGCTGGAAGAGCAAGTAATTCTTGCTTCTTTAGCTCTTTAGGTGTGACGACGGCAAGGAGTGGCAAAGACAATTTGCTAATATCTTCTTTGCTAAGGGCAACAATTCGAGTTCTAGTTTCGTTAGTGATTTGTCGTGGCATATTAGTGTATTTTACTTTTTAAGCGTCCTATATCTTTGCGGTAATCCATCGATTCAAAGTTTAAATTTGCTAGATAGTCATAAGTTTTTTTTGCTGCTTGTTCTAAATGAGCGTCCAAAGCAACAACAGCGAGAACGCGTCCTCCAGCGGTGACAAGATTTTTGTCCTTGAGCTTAGTGCCAGCGTGAAAAACAATAATCTTTTCAGGAGACTGAGAAGGAATAGTTATTGTTTTGTCGTTCGAACTTTTTTCTGGATAGTCGCTATTGACAGCGATTACGCAGCAACTTTTTTCTTCTGACCACTCCAAATTTATTTCGGCTAGTTTTCCTTCTGTGCATGCCCAGAGGGCCGGTAATAGATCAGACTTAAGACGTAACAAAACAGCTTGAGTCTCAGGATCGCCAAAACGAGCATTGAATTCCAAAATTTTTGGCTGAATTTGTCCACTTGCTTGATCTTGGTGCAAAAGTACACCTGTATACAGCAGTCCCTGATAATTTATAGCTTCTGAACGCAAAGCGGTTTGCAGTGGTTTGAATATTGATTCAAAAAAAATATCTTTAAACTTGTCATAGTTGGCTGGAGGAGAAATTGCCCCCATACCGCCTGTATTGGGTCCGCAATCATCATCAAAACGCCGTTTAAAATCTTGACTTGGAGCAAGAGGGAGAATATCTTTTCCATCACATAAAAGGAAGAGAGACATTTCTTCGCCATTTAGTTTTTCTTCGAATAAAACGGTTTCGGCTGCATGTCCGAATTTATTTTCTTCAAAAATTTCTTTGAGAGAATTTTCTACAGAGTCTTTGTTGTTGCAGACATAAACTCCTTTTCCAAGCGCAAGTCCATCGACTTTTATTACTTGGGCCCAAGCATTGGCCTTTGCTATTCTCAATGCATCATTGTAAGAATTACAGGTGAGAAATTTAGCGGTTGGCAAATTATATTTAGCCATGAATTGTTTGGCATAAGATTTGCTCCATTCTAATCGGGCTGCTGCTTTTGATGGTCCAAATATCCGCAAACTTTTTTCTTTGAAATAATCGACAATGCCAGCTGCCAAAGCATTGTCTGGACCAACCACAGTTAAATCAATTTTTTGATCAAGACAAAATTGACTTAATTTGGCGAATTCATCAATTTTGATATCAACGTTTTCACTTTTATTTTCAGTTGCAGTTCCACCATTGCCTGGAGCACAAAATACTTTTTCAACTAATGGGCTTTGGGCTAATTTCCACACTAAAGCATGTTCGCGACCACCACCGCCGATTACAAGGATTTTTAAGGAATGTTTGGGAATACTAAGCATTTACTTGTTCTTTCTTAAAATCGGAAAAGTTTTGATTAACTGCTTCAATAAATTCTTCTAGAGAAGGGTGATTTGAGAACACGGAGCAACCAGTTAGTTTATTGGCGAGTACGCCATATAATTGATCAGCAATTTTTTTTACTGTTGGCGAAAGTTTTTCTGGGGATTGATTTAATTCATCTCGACAAATATCTTGCCATCCTTCTTTGCCTTTTTGGGCAGCAAGCTTTTGGGCTTTGGACAAGGATTGATACCAAGCTGAGGGACGGTAATACTGCCTAAGTAATTCTTTTGAAAAATGAACACCTTTATAGAGCACACGTAGCTCATCAGGACCAATACTGTCTGCTAATAGCAGTTCGCCGGATTGATTATCAAAAATAAATTCAAGTTTGCCATCCCACAACTCTAAATGTTGTTCGGCAAATAGTACATGTAATGCAAGAGCTATATCTTTGGCAAGTTCAAGCAGAGACTCAAATTGAGTCTCTGGTAGTTGGGCAAGGCGAACGGCTTCGTCATTTGTTAAAAGTCTATCTTTAGACTCAAGCTTAGTAAAAAATTCTATTACTGGTTGAGAGAACCATTCATTTATTTTTGGTAAAGTCTTTAGTCCAAGCACAGAAGCATAGTTGGGGGTTTCGTCCAGTTTACGCTTAAGTGAACTACCTTCGACCATGCCAAAACGAAACACTACTTCTAGTGGTACGAGTCGACGTTTGTGGCTGGTGTCTACAGCAGAATAGATATACTTGTTCGTTTCTAAGTCGAGCTTTGGCCAATCGACCTGAGCTTTGAAAACTCGCATGAGTAAATGGCTATTGGGGTCTGGTGCTTGCAGGTATTTTTGGTTGTGGAAATCTTTTTGTAGTGAGAATAAAGACTCTAGTTCTTTCCAGATTTTTTGTGTTTCATTACCATTTGTGATTATGCCTTTGTCCAGCTCTAAAAAATGAGAGGAAAGCCCTTGTTTTTGGAGCTTGCCTCTAAAGATAGGATGACTGAAACGTTTTTCTAGATACTGAGAGTCAAATTTTTTAAGATATTGAGATGCTGGTAATTTTTGCCAGAATTTTGGGTCAGCTAATTTCTGAAAAACAAATGCACCAATAATGGCTAAAGCGCTGCCTTTATTGGCAATTAAGTCAGGCATTTTGCCCCAATCAAAAACAGAGTATTGATCTGTAAAAGAGAACCAAAGAGAATCGATATCAGCAGAACTAGCAAAAACATTTTTGACTGAGCCTGCATATTTGAGTTCTAAACTGGAAGCGTCAATATCTAAGTGCCCCGTCGACTTCATTCTTCGCCTCCTCCGTCAGCACTTATTCTTAACTTGGGTAGATATGGCTCTATCTTCAAGTCGTTTGGATTCAAAATCACTAGCACTGGTAATATCAGTCGGATATTCTCCTGTTAAACAGCCTAAGCAGAGGGTATCTTTACCAATTGCTTTTTTCAAGCCATCTAAACTTTGAAAGATAACGGCATCTGCGCCAGTTTCCTCAGCTACCTGCTGTGGGGTACGGTTATAGGAAATCAGCTCACTGGGACTAGGAAAATCAATGCCGTAATAGCATGGGCTAACTATGGGCGGACAAGTTGAAACGATGGTAATTTTGCCAGCCCCTGATTGTCTTAGCAACTTAACGATTTGAGCAGCGGTATTACCTCTGACGATACTATCATCTACTAATAAGCAATCTTTGCCGCGAATTTCGTCCCCAATAGGAAATAGCTTTCGCCTAATAGCTTCTTGTCTGTTTGTTTGATTGTCTAAAATAAAAGTGCGATTGATATAGCGGTTTTTGATTAATAACTCTCTAAAAGGTTTATCGAGAACTTCAGCTAAAGCAATTGCTGCTACTCGGCTTGTTTCTGGAATGGGAATTATGAGGTCGGCGGATATGCCATTGGCTTTTAGTTGATCAGCAAGAATTTTACCGAGTTTAAATCGGGCGGCATATACACATTGATTTTCCCACTTAGATTCGACTCTCGAAAAATAAACCCATTCAAACATACAGGGGGAAAAACTTTCTTGATGGATTATTTTGCGGGCTAATTGGCCTTTGCTGTCAATATAAATAGCTTCACCTGGCTTCACATCTTCCAAATCATTAAAGCCAAGAAAACTTAAAGCAATTGTTTCGCTGGCCATTCCATAAACAACTTCACCGTGTTTGTCTTGGCGTTTGCCAAGTACAAGCGGGCGGATGCCATTTGGATCGCGAAAACCAAAAATGTCACCTTCTTTGCTTATGCCAAGCACTGAATAGCTGCCAATTAATTTGGTTGTGCATTCTTTGATAGCTGAAAATATATTGTCACGATTGATCTCTTTATTGCTGAGATGATTTGTCATTAAAGCAAGAATTAGTGCTGAGTCTGATTCTATTTTGGTGAGACTATTTAATTGGTGAGTATCAAGAAGTGAGTAATAGTTGACAATGTTGCCATTATGAGCAATGCCTATGCCTGTTTCATAATCAAGAAATGGCTGAAGAAGATTTGGATCATTTTGACCAACGGTTGAATAGCGTGTGTGTCCAAGGGCTGCTTTAGAGTTGACATTGCGCAAGCTGTGCTCAGAAAAGATATTGCTTACCAGCCCACTCCCTTTTTGAATGTTGAAGCTTTGTTCGCCATTCTCTTCAATAGATAGAATGCCAGCCCCATCCTGTCCACGGTGTTGCAAGTTCATCAGTCCAAAGAATACTTCATAGGCTGAATTTACAGAACCGGAAATGGCAATTAGACCGCACATAATTAGGAGTTCACCAAGTGACGTTAATCGGTTGCACCATATAATTATTCACCTGTAGTGGAAAAAAATCCAGACATTCTTATTGGTAATAGCTCCGTAAGAAACTAAGTTCTTTAAATGTAAAGCGCTGATAAGTTTTATTGCCGTTGAATGGGCGTTTTTGGCAGTATATAGTTGCCTTATTTATCTGTGGGGTCGATTAGGGAAGTGGATATAAGTGACAATTGTTGCGGGCAAGCCCTATAAGATCACAATATTGTGAACCTTGTTTGCTACCCTATGTGTCTTAAATAGGCTCTTTAAACTAACTCGTTTAACTCTTTTAATGATACATGTGATTAGCATTCAATGCTTTTTCCAAAAATAGGCACATAATTTTTGCATCTAGCAAAAAAATAGTTATCTAACCATATGTCGTTTAATCCAGAAATGGTTCCTCCTTGCACCCTAGCAATTGGCTATGGTCTAGGTGTGTGGGTAGCGGCAGCGTTAGTTGTTTTTTTAACAGCGGAAAGAGCAAAACATACTTTCTTTTCGTTTTTACTCTTCATGGGCAGCTTTTTTATTGGCATAGGGGCATTTTTTTCTTACCAGCAGAAGGCTATTTCATTCAATCTTTTACCCTGTTGTTACTTTGCGATTGCACCATTAACTATACGCATCGACACTTTGGCTTGTTTTTTCCTTACTATAGTTGCTCTAGTTGTTTGTGCTCTTGCTATTTTTTCGCCGGCCTATCTAAAAGCTTATAAAGATAGATTGCATCCGGGTATTTATTGGCATTGCATTTTTATGTTTATGTTGGCTTTGACCCTAACTTTATTGAGTACTAATGCTATTTGCTTTTTGATATTTTGGGAAACAATGTCTTTAGCTGCGATGGCTCTAATTGCTTCAGATCACATAAGACAAAAAGCGCGGCATGCGGCCCTTATATATATGGGGATCACTACTATTTCGACTGTTTTAATATTTGCTTCTTTCCTTTGGTATTATCGACACTTTCATAGCTGGTATTTTGCTGATTGGCATGCTGCTGGATCGATTACTTTTCCGGCCCTGCTCTTGTTTTTTGGTTTAGCAGTAAAAGCAGGGGTTTGGCCTTTCCATATTTGGATGTCTTATGCTCAAGCGGAAGCACCTTCTCCGGTGACTGCTTTTATGAGTACAGTGATGAAAGTAGTTGGTCTATATACTTTTATTCGTTTGCTCATTTTAGATAATAATGATGGACTCGTTCTTGGCTATATAGCTATTACATTAGGGACAGTTTCTATTATTTGGGGATCATTATTTGCTTTATTAGAGCGAGATTTAAAAAGATTGCTTTCTTATAGCAGTGTAGAGAATATTGGCATTATCCTTATAGCTTTAGGTGTATGCTTGGTAGCGAGACACGACAAACAAATTGACCTCGCTTATTTAGCTTTAGTTGCTGCTCTATTCCATACAATTAACCACAGTCTTTGTAAGGCCGGATTGTTTGTGGGGGCAGGTTGTATTGAAGCAGTAACGCATACGCGTGATTTAGCATTTTTAGGCGGACTGGCTAGAAGAATGCCTTGGACTGCGGCATGCTTTTTGGCTAATAGTTTGGCCATAACGGCGCTACCACCATTTAATGGCTTTGCTAGTAAATGGATGGTATATCAAAGTCTATTTAAATTAACCATGTCTGACGCGCAAGTTATTGATCGGATATCGGGTCTCAGTATAGTCGGTATTTTGTCTTTAGTAGGAACATTATCGCTTGCTTGTTATACCAAAGCTATTGGCATATGTTTCCTGGGACGTCCTCGGTCAGAAATGATCAATCAAGCTAATGAACTATCGCATTCAGCTGTGGTCGTGCAAATATTTTTTGTTGTTATTTGTTTGGCTATGGGATTGACAGTGCCTTATGTAGCATCATTACTATGGCCTGCTTGCTGTGAAGTATTACCAAAGGTTGAGCAAGTCCACAATCTATTTCCTGTTCCTTTGCAAACGGTAACTTGTATAGCTGTGGCAATTACGTGCTTTGCTGTTTGGTTCTTATTTTATTTAGCCAAACGTCCGGATACTGGCTTGAAGAAGTATGTTACATGGGATTGTGGTTATGGAAATTTACCAGCTAGAGCAGAAGAAACAGGTACTAGTTTTTCGGAGTCTATAGCCCGGATATTTGCGCCAATTTTGCGGTATCGCATGATTACGGAGATACAAGGAAAAGATCGCAGACATTTTCCAGAGATAATCAAATTTGAGAGCATAACATCACCTTTGCTAGAGGGGCTGATTTATAGACCATCTATGAGAGTAATATTGATTCTCAGCAGAGCAATAGCAAAACTTCAAACAGGCAGCATTCATTTGTACCTATTGTATGTGTTTATGACATTACTAGTTTTGATTGGGATAGGTATCAGATTATAGTGAAAATTAGCATGGCTATTTTTGAATGGATTTCTTTTGTGGCGGTGGTGTTTATTTTGCCGCCACTGGTACTCGGTGTTTTGTGTAAAACAAAAGCACGCTTGCAAAATAGAATTGGAGCTTCTATTTTTCAACCTTATTTCGATTTGTATAAGTTGTTTAGTAAAGGTGAAACAGTTAGCGAAGTAACAAGTTGGATATTTAGGAATGCTGCTGCAATAAACTTTGCAGTAGTGATAGTGGTTGCCTTACTTGTGCCCTGGCTAACTTTTAAACCAGCTTTTGTGGGCGCAGACCTAATACTAGTCATTTATATGTTTGCTTTAACTAGATTTTTTACTGTATTGGCAGCACTTGATGCTGGTTCAGCTTTTAGTGGTTTTGGTGCTAGTCGCGAAGTGACAATGGCTATGCTAGTGGAGCCAGCAGTAATATTTTGTTTTGCTTCGCTTGCTTGTGTGGCAAGAACCAGCGATCTTAGCGTGATTTTTTCTTGTGATAATTTTAGTCTGAGCCACAATAATGCTCTTTGGCTGATGGCTGGGCTTGGCTTGTTTTTGTCTAGTTTGGTTGAATTGTCACGTATGCCAGTAGATGATCCAACAACGCACTTAGAACTTACTATGGTTCATGAAGCTATGATTCTGGAAAATTCGGGACCTAATTTAGCTCTAGTGTTATTTACGCACTATTTAAAAATGTGCATATTATGGGGCATTGCAGCACAGTGTTTTCTCCGCTCAATATCATACTTTTGGACGGTAGGTCCTCTAATTCAAGGCGCGCTAAGTCTTGGGGCGCTTTTTTGCATGGGAGTTATTGTGGCAATAATTGAAGGTACGTTAGTAAAATTGCGCTGGACTAAATTGCCGCAATTTATTGCTTTTGCCGTAGCGATGGGACTTTTTTGTGTATTGATAGCAGTGATGAGAGGCTGAGAAAATCATGATTCTGGATACATTTTCAATCCTGGCTATTTCATCAGCGGTGTTAGCAATATTGATGCTAGGCACTATGTATTTGCGTGCTAATTTGAATTTTTATGCCCTGCACACGCTGGCTATAGCAATGGAGACAGCATGGATGGCGCAAAAAATTCATGACGAACATCTTTATTGGGTTGCATTTTTTATTGCTTTGCTAAAAGTAGTAATTATTCCACGGTATTTAGCGTGGGTTATACGAAATATTGATGTTGAGTCAGATTCAGGGTCCTTTATACCTGCTCCGGTTGCCATGCTGACAGGTATTGGTATGTTGGGTGCAAGCTATTTATTGTCTGTGCAGCTTTCGAGCTTATGGGGTGATATTGATAGTAGAATCGGGGCTATGGCAGCTATGTCAGTATTTTTTACTGGTGTACTTCTAATGTTGTCGCGAAAAATTGCTATTGGACAAATTATTGGTTTTCTTGTTCTAGAAAATGGAATCTATCTTTTTGCTCTTACGCAAACTCATGGTATGCCACTCATTATAGAAATGGGATTATTGCTTGAAGTATTGGTAGTGGTTATGATCTTCGGACTAGTTGTCTTTAGAATTAAGAAGAGCTTTGAGCATATAGATGTTTCCCGGCTAACTAATCTACGGGAGTAAAAATGGCAGTATCAGCAGATATTTTTCTAGACCTTGTTTCGATTGTTAGCTTGCCAGTAATTTTGGCGATATTCAGTTACGTCAATCCTATTATTGCGTTTACTCGCAAAATTACTGCTGCTGCTTATTGGGTAGAAGCCCTAATAATAGGTTGTATTTTTTGGCCGATATTAATGGGACAAACACAGGGATTAGTTATTAATGAAAATTTTAGGATAGATAGGTTAGCAGTTTGCTTTTTATTGTTAACCGCTTTTGTTTTTGCTGCTGCTTTGACACATGCCGATTTTTTATTTGGACAAGAAGAAACTGACGAGCATGGAACCTTAAAGAGTGTACGACTGAAGACTTTTTATTTGTGCATTAATCTTTTTTTTCTTTCGATGTGTTCGATTTTTGTATCAAATAATCTAGGTTGTTTATGGATGAGTATTGAAGCAACGACTTTATCTTCGGCGCCGCTGGTTTATTTTGAGCGTACCAAAAATGCTTTGGAAGCAACTTGGAAATATCTAATTGTATGCAGTGTCGGTATTGCTTTAGCGTTGCTGGGAACGGTATTTATTTTTGCTGCTAGCCAGCATGGACATCTCGAGCAAGGGACTTTAATAATAACTGATCTCATTTCGCAAGCAGATAAATTAGATTATCCTTTGATGCGTTTTGGTTTTATTCTTTGCCTTTTGGGCTATGGAACGAAAGCAGGGATCTTTCCGTTGCATAGCTGGTTGCCTGATGCCCATTCAGAAGCACCAGCTCCTGCTTCAGCAATACTTTCTGGCGCATTACTGAATGGGGCTTTATTTGGGATCTGGCGAATAACACAGATTATTATGGGCTCACATTTTCACAACCAAATTATGCAGATACTCTTGGGTATGGGCGCTATTACTGTGTTGGCTGCTGCACTATTTCTTATTCGGCAGCATGGATTTAAGAGAATGTGGGCTTATTCTAGTATTGAAAATGTTGGCATTATGCTAGTGGCAATAGGTTTGGGTTCAGCAGCATTGTTCTTTCTTCAGGCTATTAATCACAGTATAGTCAAAGTAGCTTTGTTCTTACTGAGTGGAAATATTGTTCATGCAGGTGGCTCTAAAAAGCTATATAACTTGCATGGCATATTGAAGTCGTGTCCGGCTTGGGGATGTTTGCTCACACTGGGACTCTTTGCCATAACTGGGGCTCCGCCCTTTGGTACTTTTTTAAGTAAAATATCTATATTGGCTGTGCTTGCTGATCGTGGCAGTTGGATCTTAATTGGTATTTTATTGTTTGCTACTTCGCTGGCCTTTATGTCCCTTAGCGTACATGTAGGACGAGTGTTGTTTGGCGGAGCGAAGACAGACTTTCAGGCATTCAAAGTATTTCAAACAAGTGTGGTGCCGATTATTTTATTATGCTGCTCAGTTATTCTTGGTCTGGTTATATTCCCTAGCTATTGGAGTTTTATCAAATGAAACCAGTAGTAAAAGACGTGAACATATTGGGCTTGGCTAACACAATTAAAGATTGGCTACATGCCAGGACAGGGGCACGTTTCGGTCTGCTGACATCGATAGATGGAAAGCAGCTTGTCACATTGGTTCTTGATCCAAAAGCAAGTGCAGCGGAGTGTTGGATAAGCGAAGTTAGTGACAATACATATAAAACTCTGACGACTTTAATTCCTCAAAGTCATTGGTTTGAAAGATCAATCTATGACTTGTTTGGAATTGTGCCTGACCAACATCCACGCTTGAAGCATATTTTATTGCACGACGAATATGAGCCGACTTTTCACCCCCTTAATTGGCAAGAAATGGGGAAAGTGGGGGATAAAACTGATAATAGAAAGAAAACTCCGATATTGAGCGAAACTCTTTCGCAAGAAAAATTTGTTTCTACTGGCGCTAAAAGAGAATACAAATTTTTGCAAGTACGTGGGGAGGGAATTTATGAATTGCCCGTCGGGCCAATTCATGCAGGTGTTATAGAGCCAGGACATTTTCGCTTCAATTGTTTTGGCGAGACTATTTTGAATCTGGAAATCCGTTTAGGGTATACACATAGGGGAGTAGAAAAACGTCTAACAGAAATTCACTGGCGAAAAGCGAGTTTTGTGGCGGAAGCGGCAAGTACTGATACTGCCTGTGCAAATGCATTGGCACATGCTATAGCTATTGAATCTTTATTTGATTTGGAAATACCAGCAGTTGCCCAAGCTCTACGTACAGTTGCGTTAGAAATCGAAAGGTTAGCCATGCATATTATTGATGTGGGTGGACTTTGTGGAGATATTGGCTTTTCGGCAGGAGCAGCAGCAGCCGGGTGTCTCAGAGGCAAAGCGCTTAGAATGGGACAAATGCTTACAGGCTCACGATTTATGCGAGGATTCATCTTGCCAGGTGGGGTGCGTAAATTTGCTCATCAGCACATTGCTAGTATGCAAAAAAATATGCAAGATTTACGAAAAGAATTGGATGAATTGTTCGAATTGTTGGCAGAAAATCAGGCAGCACGTGAGCGTGCTGAAAAGATAGGCGTTATAAGCAAATCTTTGGCCGAGGAGTTCGGTGTTGTTGGTGTGACAGCGCGTGCGTGTGGCATAAGCTACGATTGCAGACAACATTTCCCTCATGGACTATATCCAAAAATTGCTCCACCTATTGCTTTGCAGAAGGGTGGTGATATCCTAGCGCGCACACGAGTAAGAATTGCTGAAATTAGAAGAAGTACTGATGTTATTGAAAGTGTTTTGCAAAGCATTACTGGTTCTGAGCATATTATTAAGTTGTCTAATGATTTACCAGCAAATCAGACTGGATTAGCTGTTGTAGAGGCATTCAGAGGAGAACTAATTCATCTACTATTTACTGATGGCAAAGGTGCTATTAAAAGGTATGCAATAAAAGATCCTAGTTTCAATAATTGGACAGCGATATCAATTGCTATTCGCAATAATTTGATTGCTGATTTTCCGCTTTGCAATAAAAGTCTGGCACTTTCATACAGCGGCAATGATTTGTAAGGAATAATATGCTTAAAATTCTCTCTTACATTTTTCGAAATGGTATTGCAACGGTGGCTAATCCATGTCCGCCGCTAGAAGAAGATGCTGACGGCATGCCTGCGTTGACTGAAAACTCTTGTTCTGGCACTGGTTGTAACGAATGTGCAACTGCATGTCCAACGGATGCCATTGAAGTAAGCAATGAAGATGGCGTGGGGCGAGTAAGTCTGGATTTAGGGGCATGTATTGGTTGTCAGCTATGTATTGATATTTGTCCAACTGGCACTATTGTTCGTAATCGTTCAACTAGATTGGCTAAGAAGCAACGTGACGATTTGATCTTGACTAATCATGAAAGTGTTTTAGCTAATTCGTTAAAACGTAGCTATGAAGCTGATGTGAAAAATAAGATCAGAAATATATTTGGTAGATCGTTGCATGTTCGAGTAGTCTCGACTGGGTGTAGCGCTTGTGACTTAGAAATAGGCGCATGCGGTAATCCTGTTTTTGATTTGGAGCGTTTTGGTGTACATATAGTTGCCTCCCCACGCTTTGCAGATGTATTGCTTGTAACCGGACCAGTTGGTAAAGGTATGCGCGACTCGCTTTTACGCTGTTATGCAGCTATGCCTGAACCAAAAATTGTTGTGGCTGCAGGCTCCTGTTCAATTACAGGCGGCGTACATAAAAATGGTTATGCAGAGGCTAATGGTGTAGATAAAATTTTACCGGTATCCGTTTATATACCTGGTTGTCCACCGCATCCCTGGAGCATTATCCATGGTATTTTACTCGGCATGGGTAAAGTACAAAGTTAATTTAGGCTCGATTATTGATCCACAAAAATTGCACGATTGTCTTATAAATTCGATTTCATAGGATGAAATTGGAATTTGATCATGCGTACTTTTGCAATTATAAATAAGCTTGTCTTAAGTGCGTGGCTTTTTGCGATAAGCCCGGCATCAGCACATGTTAAATGGTTCTTCAATCGACCTGAAAGCGAATTATTGAAGCAAGCAAAGCCGAATTTGTTTACGCATTTGAGTGTTGGCAATATATTACCAATAAGTATGACTATGTCCTTGCTGTTTTTTATTCATTTGCTCAATGAAAAGTTTAGTAATTCGGTTATTCATAGAAAATTAGTGTTTTGGGCAAAGAAAAAAGAAGCCAGTATAAATTTATTTATGGCTATCGGTTTAGGTGTGTCTTTAATTTACTGTGGAATAACACGTACATTATTAGTGCCAAATTTTGTAATTTGTTCCCATTGTCCCCAATGGTTACCCGCAGCAGAGATTATTGTTGGCGCACTGTTAATTTTAGGACTATTTAGTCGACTGAGTGGTGTGGCGGTCTTAGCACTTATGTATATGGCTGTTTGCAAACATGGGATGCTTGAATGTTTAGACGCCTTGCCTTTAGTGGGTTTGGCTCTTTATTTTATAATTGCTGGACGCAATAAGTATTCACTCGATTATTTCTATTCAATTGATAGGTTTAGCATGTTACCAGCAATACCTATGGCTCATTCTATAGTGCGATGGACAATGGGTTTAGGATTAATTATATTGGCTTTGGACGAAAAATTACTTAACCCACAATTGGCTATGAATTTATTACAGTATGTACCGTCGTTAAACTTATTGCGTATTGTGGGCTGTAGTAATGAAATGTTTGTCTTAGTCTCGGGACTGGCTGAGTTATTTCTAGGCATATGTATTTTTCTGGGATATTTTCCTAGGCTTGCGGTTGTTCTTTTGCTAGTAATTTTTTCAGCAACAACACTAGTATTTGGTGTTGAAGAGTTTTTTGGACATGCTTCTTGCTATGGAATAATTTGTTCTATATTATACTGGGGCAATGGTTTAAAAGTTAATGTACTCGATTTGACTGCAGTCTTAAGACACTGTTGTTTGTGTTCAGACCACAGTAGACAAATTGCAGATATAAGTTAATGATTATATTAGACGCGGAAAGAGGCGTTAAGTTTTTCTGTTAGCTTGCTGCGGATTGTATTCATTGTTTGTTCAATGTCTTCGCTTTTGAGTGTTTCGGTATTGCTTTGAAAAGTGAGGCGGTAAGAAAGGCTCCTTTTCCCGGAATCTAATGGAAAAATACTGACTAAATCTATATTTTTTAGATTAATAGCAGCTTGTTCTACGCAGGTAATAACAGAGGCATTCTCGGTGTTGTTTGATAAATCGACAGTTAAATCACGAGAAATAGCTGGCAATGTAGAGATAGCCTCAAAAGAAGGTTTTTTTCGTAGGGCTTTGAGCGTGTCAATGTTTAGTTCAAATAGATATGTTTGAGAGTCCAATCCCAGATCTTGTACAGAGGCGGGATGTAGCTGACCCAGCCAGCCAATTTCAATAGCCCCATTGTCTGTGGCGCAAATGATATGGGCGGATTGACCAGGATGCATTAAGGCAGGTGATTGTTCTTCTTTGGCGTATGTGATAGCCGAAGCACAAATGTGTAAAGACTGAAATAGATTTTCTAACATACCTTTGGCATCATAAAAATTGAGCTTGTTTGTGTTTGATTTGTTATTGGAAGAATTGTCGCTCGCATCTTTCCATAAGCTAAGTTGTCTATTGCCAGATAAAATGCCGGCTACCTTGCCTTCTTCCAAGGCTGGTTCGGAACACTTTTCTTTAGTTGAATGAGTTAAATAGGTGAAGCCAAGTTCGAAAAGCCAAACATTTTCTTCTCCGCGATCAAAATTATATTTCAGAGCATTTATAAGCCCAGGTAAAAGAGTTTGTCGTAATGTTTGATGCTCTGGAGAAAGCGGATTTAGCACTTTGACGGATCTGCTATTATCGTGAGAACTGAGATATTTGCCTTTTTCTGTTAAAGAAGCCGCATTGCCATTAGATGTGGTTTGATCTGGAATTAAACTGGTTATATAGGCTTCACATAGACCTTCACCGATCAGCACTTTTCGAATAGCAGTGTTTATATTTTCTGGCATATTAGCCAATGTGAAAAAAGCAGGCGACTCTTCTTCTATATTGTCATAACCATATACACGTGCAATTTCTTCTATAAGATCGATTTCTCGTCGCACATCACTTTGTCTAAAGGATGGAATTGAAAAAACCAATTTATCTTGCGTGCTTTTGGAATCAATAGGGGTAAATTCTAAACGGTTAAGCAAGTCTTTAACTTCATTTGTCGGAAGATCCAAATTTAAATGACGAACGATTTCTTTTTTCCTAAGCTCAATGTGTACGGGAGTGCATTCGCCTTTACCGCTCGCTACAAAGGTTCCGATTTTGACTGGTCCATCGCCTGTACAATATTTGCTAATTAAATAAGCTGCACGATCAGATGCTTGTTTTGTAGTTGCAGCATCAATGCCACGTTCAAAGCGCAAAGCTGATTCACTGCTCAGTCCCAATAAGCGACTGGATCTTCTTACAATGGCAGGTGAAAAACTTGCTGCTTCAAGAGCAATATCTGTTGTTTTGTCATTTATCTCACTATTGGCTCCGCCCATAATGGGCATGCCAATAACTTTTTCAGTGTCGGAAATTATAAGCATTTCCGGACTTAAGATTCTTTCTTTGCCATCGAGAGTGGTATATTTTTCACCAGATTTTCCGCGACGCACATGGAATTTGCCATCCTTAACAGCGGCGGCATCATAAGCATGCATTGGCTGTCCCCATTCATGCATAACGTAATTAGTGATGTCGACCAAATTATTTATAGAGCGTGTTCCAACAGCTGCCAAGCGTCTAGCGATGAAGGGCGGTGAGCTGGCAACCTTTAGATTCCCTATGGTGCGGATAGTAAAAGATTCGCAGTCTTTTACATCGTCTATTTGTATGGAAAAATTATATTTGGATTTGTCTGGATTTTCTTTTAATTGCCATTCTGGCTCGCGCATTGGCCGTTTGAATAAAGCTGCTACTTCGCGAGCTAAGCCGCGAACACAGACAGCGTCGCCTCTATTAGAGCGGCTAGCTACAGTTAAGACATAATCTTTTGTAAGACATAATAGGTCTTCAATATCGGCGCCAAGCCGTAGGGTAAGAGGGGGATCTAAAATAAGTATTCCTTCACTGTCACCGTCTGTAATACCGAGCTCGGTAGCAGCGCATAACATGCCATTAGACTGAACGCCTCGTTTGTCTGTAACTGTAATAGGGAAAGCACTGCCGTCATGGCGGTTAATTACAATGGAGCCTGGTAAAGCAACAGGAATACGCTGGCCCACAGCAATATTAGTTGCACCACAAACTATTTGTAAGGGTTCTTGTCCTTCAGCAACTCTTGTTTTGGTTACCCGCATTTTTGTTACTTTTGGATCTGGATGCGGTTGAATATCGAGAATTTCTCCAACAACAATTGGACCAGTTAGGTCGGATCCAAATGTATGGACGCCTTCTACTTCAAAGGCATTCATAGTCAATTTTTCGGCAATCATATCTGGTGTAAGACCCGATAAGTCCACATAATCAGCTAACCAATTTAGTGATAGTTTCATTTAATTGAATACCTTAAAATTGTTCGAGGAAGCGCATATCATTATTGTAAAAATGACGAATATCAGTGATGCCATATTTAAGCATAGCCAATCTTTCTACACCCATCCCGAAAGCAAAACCATTCCATTCTTCAGGATCGATATTTACTGCTTTAAGAACATTGGGATCTACCATACCGCAACCCAATAATTCCAACCAACCTTTATTTCCACAAGTGCGACAGCCTGCGCCATCACAAAATGGACATTCACTATCTAATTCGGCACTTGGTTCGGTGAATGGGAAAAAGTCAGGACGAAAACGAGTTTTTAAGGGCTTACCAAAGAGTAGGCGAATAAATTCGTTAAGCGTACCTTTTAATTGGCCAAAGCCAACATTGCGATCAATAAGCAAACCCTCTACTTGATGAAAAACAGGATATTTGCGGGCATTTATTTCTTCGTTGCGATAGACTCGACCAGCACAAGTAACTCGAAGTGGTGGTTTGAATTTCTCCATCGCCCGTGCCTGCACGCTTGAAGTATGACAGCGCAAAACTATATTTGATCCTAGGTTTGTATAGAAAGTATCTTGTTCATCCCGAGAAGGATGATCGGGTGGAAAATTGAGAGCATCGAAATTGTAATACTCAGTTTCTACCTCTGGACCTTCAACCGGTGTAAAGCCCATAGTAAGAAAAATATTTTCAATCTCTGTCAGAATCTGGGTAAGTGGATGCAGATGTCCGAGTTTCTTACCCCGACCGGGAAGAGTAATATCAATTTTTTCAGTCTTTAGCTTTTCTTCTAATTCTTGGCCGTCAAGAGTTTTCTTGCGTTCTAAATAAAGCAATTCGATTTTTTGTTTGACAGTATTAGCAAATTGACCCAAGCGTGGTCTATCTTCTTTACTCAGTTGAGGCAAGCTGCGCAAAATATTAGTAAGTATGCCCTTTTGTCCAAGGAATTCTTGGCGAGAAGATTCTATTTCTCCTTGCGTTTTGGCCTCAGCAAGTGATTTACTTGCCGCTTGCTCAAATTCAAGTAATTGCTGCTCAAGCTTTGCTACTTCAGTCATCTGTCTAAGTGCTATCCTTTATGCTCTATCCCATAACCTGGATAGGCTATCTTAGATTAACAGATTAACTATAACTTTGCAGAGAGCCTTGATTTTTGTATAGCTGCCTTTAAAACAATCAATTAATACATTTCTTGTTGATAAAATCTAATTTTGGATGAGCCGAGAATTCAATTGACTAGAACTAAATCACCAAATCGACGCGCACGAAACATTCCAACTATACGTGTTTCGGTAGTTGCAGTAGAAGACAGCAAAATTTTATTGGTTAAACATCGCAAGGGTAGTCAGCAATATTGGGTTTTGCCTGGAGGCAGACTTGAATATGGTGAAACCTTTGTGGATTGTGCGGTACGTGAACTCAAAGAAGAGACTGGACTTGAGATCGAGGTAGAAAGGTTCATATTTTTGTCTGAAGCTATTGCTCCTGATCGTTCAAGGCATATTGTCAATATCTACGTCAAAGCAAAAATAGTAGGTGGCAAATTACAACTAGGTAACGAGCCAGTTTTGGCTGGAGTTGATTTTATTCCTTTAGAGCTTATAGAAGACGTAACTTTATTCCCGCCTATTGGCAAAATAATTAAAGAATCCTTTTTAGAAAACAACCATAAAAAAGGACAAGCAGGAATGTTATATCTTGGCAATTTGTGGGCTTAGGGGTTCTTTAAGTCAATTTCTTTTACCAAAATGGGTTTGTACAATAGATTAGTTAAATATTGAAGGAAAATAAAATGCCACAACAAAAAGGTATGAAGCGAGCAGTCAAAGTAGCTGTTCGCAAGAAAAAAGCAAAAATCCAAGCTAAAGTTGCTCAAGCTCGTCGCGTTGTACGACAAGCAGAATTGGCTGAAAAAGAAGAAAAATCAAAAGAATAGTGCGCATCAGGCAGCGTTCTAATATAGATCTTCACCGTAAGAAAAGACCATATCACCTATTTGAACGTCATCGCCAATCTTGATGTTTTGTTTGTTTAATTCATCGATAATACCCATCGAACGCAATATATGGCAAAAGTGGTGAATTGATTCGGGGCTTCTGTAGTCAACAACCTGAGCGTGTTTTATAATGCGGTGTCCTTCAATATAGAAGGTATTTTTGTGTTTTGATACGCGAAATCCGTCATCTGGATGGGCTAAGGCTTTTTCGTCTGCTGTCCAGGCACGGGCTGCTTTTTTTGCTTCTGTCTCCCCGGGGTGTTTTTCTAGTTGAGAAGATTTTCTGATGGTTGAAATGTGTTGTTGCAATAGAGTAAGCAAGTCTTTAGTGCCAACTCGCGTGAGCCCTGAAATAGGAACTATAGTTCGATCTTTGTGGGCTTTTTTTATTTTGGCAGTAATTTTTTCAATTTCGTCTTTAGGCAAAAGATCAGTTTTATTGAGAGCGATAATCTGTTCTTTTTTTACTAGGTCTTCGCTAAATTCTTCTAGCTCTGTATCAATGGTTTTGATGTCGGCCAAAATATTTTCACTGGTGGCATCCACCATATGTACTAATATAGAAGTTCTCTCTACGTGACGAAGAAAATCATGACCTAAACCAATACCTTGACTGGCTCCAGATATGAGTCCAGGAATGTCGGCTATAACAAAAGATGGGCCATCAGGATTATTTACTGTACCTAAATTAGGCTCAAGTGTAGAAAATGGGTAATCAGCGATTTTTGGTTTGGCTCTTGTTAAAGCGGCTAAAAGTGTTGATTTGCCTGCATTAGGTAAACCAATCAAACCAACATCGGCAAGCAATTTCAGCTCAAGTATTAAATGGCGCTTAATTCCTGATTCTCCAGGCTCACAAAAATAAGGAGCGCGCATTGTTGGTGTGGCGAAAACTGCATTGCCACGGCCACCACGACCGCCGGCAGCCACAAGAACACGATCGTGATCATGTTCCAAATCAGCAATTACCATATCCGACTCCGCATCTTTAATGACGGTACCGATTGGTACTTTGATGGTCATGTCTTTGCCGCGTTTGCCGTCCTTTTTTGTAGTACCGCCTCTTTCGCCATGTTGAGCAAAAAATTCTTTGCGGTATTTAAATTCGGATAGGGTTGTTAAATCATTAGTTGCTTCTATATAGATACTGCCGCCGTGTCCACCAGTGCCACCGGCAGGTCCACCCAACGGTTCATATTTTTCTCTACGCCACGCAATAGCGCCGTTACCCCCGTCACCAGAAGCAATGTCAATTTCAGCGTAATCAATAAATTGGGTCATAAAACTCGCGAATTAATGTCGAGCTAATATACCATGTTGAACTTATATATGATGATATGGCATCAGTATGTGATATTTTGATGCTAATTAGGAAGCAAAGTTAATGGCAGTAGCGTCAAAACAGAAAGATAGCTTAACGAAAGCAGCTAATAAGCCACCACTTAAATGGGCTGGTGGTAAACGATGGCTTCTGCCACACTTGCGGAAAATATGGGGAAGCTATAAACATTTGCGTTTGGTTGAGCCATTTTGCGGTGGTTTAGCTGTCACACTTGGGCTTGCTCCAGAGCTAGCGCTCCTAAGCGATATAAATGTGCATGCTATAAATTTCTATAAATGGCTACAAAATGGACTGTGTATCAATACTGAAATGCGCAATGAAGAAGCTTTTTACTATGCCAATCGTGATCGTTTCAATCAGTTAATCGAATGTGGTGAGGAAAATAATGAAGAAGCGGCCGCACTTTTTTATTATTTGAATCGAACAGGCTATAACGGACTTTGTCGTTTTAATAAAGAGGGCAAATTCAATGTACCCTTTGGTCGTTATAAATCGATCAATTATTTAGCTGATTTCTCTCGATATAAAGAAGTTTTGAAAAACTGGCAATTTATAAGCGGCGATTTTGGACAATTGAATATTGAAAAGAGCGATTTTATTTATGCTGACCCTCCATATGATGTGCAATTTAGACAATATGCTAAGGAAGGATTTAGTTGGCAAGATCAAGAAAGGTTAGCTGAATGGTTAGCTGGACACTCAGGTCCAACAGTTTTATCGAATCAAGCTACAGAAAGGATAATTTCTTTATACGAAAAGCTAGGTTTCAAAATAGAGTTTTTTGATGCCCCCCGAATGATTAGTTGTACCGGCGACAGGACTAAAAGTAGAGAGATTTTGGCTATTAAAGGTATTTGATTCGAATATACCAATTGGCTTATTAGCTAATTGCTGATAAATTATTCAGAGGTATCATTTATCAAATTGATTCTCTTTGGAGGTCTCAAGTGGAAGAAAAAATTAGTGTGCACGATAAACCTCGTGGCGAAAAAGTATATGCTTACATAAGTGAGTTTAAAGGCACCAAATATTTGCATGTCCGTGAATGGTATCTAGACAATAATGAAGAGAAGCCAACAAAAAAGGGAGTTACTCTTCCCCTCGATAAAGTTCCTGCTTTACGTGAAGCCATAGATCAACTGATGGCTAAAGAAGAAACGGACAAAGCATAGTGATGAAATTATCAGGACTCTTGCTTCCAGGTATACTTGCAAGCATGCTGCTCACTCCTGCGTGGGCAAGTATTTTTCTGTCTAACTCTGCTCCAGCGCAGGGAGAGACAATAGAAATAACCTATAAACATAAAGCTAAAAATATTGATGCAGAAAAAGAACCTGATGTGCTTGTATTTAACGAGCACACTTTTAAAATGTTTCCCCTAAATGAAGACGACTCTTTTCATTGTTTGCTAGCAATACCAGCGGATCTTCGGCCGGGGAAATACCCGATTAATATTGGCACCGAGAGTAATGCTATTACAGTTAAAGAGGGACAATTCCCGATTCAGCGCCTGACTCTGCCAAAAAGCAAAGATAACTTTATTATGTCTCCAGGTGAAGAAGAAGCAATGGATGCTGCCAAGTCGGTTCTTTCTGACACACGTTTGTGGGAAGGAGTATTTAAAAAACCCTGTGAGGCGAGAACATCGGCAAAGTTTGGTTTGAAGCGAATAGTAAATGGCAAGTTATTGAAAGACTATTATCATTCAGGACTTGATTTTGCAGGTTCTCTTGGGCAGCCAATATATGCTTGTGCCGATGGCAAAGTAATACTTGCGCATAAAAACTTTAAATTGCACGGCAATGTAGTTGCTATTGATCATGGGCAAGGCGTAATTACTATTTATATCCATATGCAAAAAATCAAAGTCCAAGAAGGTGAAATCGTTAAAGCAGGTGAACAAATAGGAAACGTGGGTGCTACAGGACGAGCTAATGGTCCGCATCTTCACCTTAGTCTTTATGTAAACAAAGTAGCCACCAACCCGATGCCATGGTTCAGCAAGACGTTTTAGAAGTTCATAGACCATCAAACAAGATATCTGACTGTGCGCTTCAAGGAATTTGGAAAAGATTAAACAAATTTATCAGCATTCTATCGGCAGGGTATATACTGGGTGCATGCAGATAATGCACTGATACTATGCCGCCATCAATAGAGGTCCATCACACGCGAGAGTATGGTGACAAAGATCAAACTACTAGCTCAGTTATGCAAAAGGGCGAATGTTTGCATTCGCCCTTGAAACTGTTGGAGTTTTTAATTACTGTAGGTTTTATAGAACCTGAGCCTTGTTCCAGAAGGCGTCTTTAATAGCTTTAGAGGAGCTTGATTCAGAACTAATCACAACGGTAGCCGGAGCGAAGAGAAATACTCCATCACCAATTTTTTGTTGATGGCCATCAATAGCGTGGCAAGCACCAGAAAGGAAATCAACGATGCGTTGAGAGCCCTCTTTGTCTACCATGTGCAAATTGAGAAGGACCGATTTGCGATCACGTAAATGTTCAACGATTTCCAATGATTCTTCGAATGCTCTTGGTTCGATTACTAAAACTTCGCTAGCTGGTTGAGCGCTTGGGTGGTCGAGTATTTTTGAACCAGTTGTAGGGAGTATGGTGCTACGTTTGCTTATGTCAGCAGTTGATTTAGTATCCAGAGCAAGCTGGCCATTAGTGGCGTAAACGTCATCAGAAGTTTCGAATAGATCTTCGAAGTCTTCACGATCGTAATTGTCGGATGGTCCGAACCAGAAACTCTTGAATTTTTGAACTATGCTCACAATTTCCTCCTAACCCGTTTTTTGCAAGTTTATCACTAAAGAGACTTTAATTTCCTTATTTCCAATCACCAATTTTTCCGTTTAAAATTTTTACCTGTCTAGACATGGAATATTGCTGTACCGACACGTAACATTGTTGAACCAGAAGAGAGGGCTTCTCGCCAGTCATCGCTCATTCCCATCGAAAGTTCTGGCAACGGAAGACCGGTCGCTTTAGACAATTCATCTCGTAATTGTTTGAGACCGGTAAAACATTTTTGTCTAATTTCGCCACTGGCATTTTGGGGGGTGATTGTCATAAGTCCTTTGCACTCAATGCTGGGCAAATTGATAATTTCCTGAATTTGAGACTTTAATTCTTCTGGAGTAAAGCCGGACTTGTTTTCGTCAGGCACCATTTTGACTTGCAAGAGAATTGGCTGGTGAATTTGTTTAATTTGGGCGACGCGCGAGATTTCTTCAGCTAAACGTAGAGAATCGACTGAATGAATCAGTGAAAATTTGCCCACAGCCTGTTTGGCTTTATTGGTCTGCAAGTGACCGATAAAGTGCCAACTGGCCTTTTCCATAAGCCATGGTGGCATGCTGTCCATTTTTTGAAGAGCATCTTGAACGCGACTTTCACCAAATTCGGTGACACCGCTATTGAAAGCTTCTTCAATTTGCTTAGGACGGGCGTTTTTTGTCACAGCAATTAACCTGACTGGGTGCGAACCAAAACTTTCTCGTATGCGAGCTATGTTTTTAGTTACACTCATGCCTTTCTAGTTAACTAAGTGCATCACCGGCAGTGACTACACAGTCTTGTAATATAAGACCCGGAAACGAGGAATTTGTCAAGCCTGAGCAATGATTTTGTTTAGTAATTTTTGAGTGTTTTTGTTGAGGAAGGATTTGAAAATGAAAATGCATGATGGCTCAGGTGGTGCCTACTGCAGAGTGATATCTCTTTTGTTTAATCTAAGCACAGCGTTTATTACTGCAAGTGTATATACCGCTGCTGTTTCTGAGCGGAGTATTAGCGGACCTAAAGATACAGGAATGAATTCGTAGGATAAAGCCAGTTTAATTTCTTCTTCAATAAAACCACCTTCGGCACCAAGAGCAATGGCGCAAGCATTGGGAGGAATCTTTTGGTTGTAAAGAACCGTTTCGAGAGTTTCTGCGTTTTGCCTCTCAGCACAGATAAGGCGCAGGTTATTAGTAACACTGTGCTTGTTGTCCTCATGTTTGGTGTCTTTGGCAAAATATTTTTCTAGCCATTCTTGAAAGGTTAATGGGGGAACCAGGCGTGGTGGCATTGGCCGTTCACATTGCTCAGAAGCTTCCTGGATAATCTTTTGCCAGCGAATAAATTTGGACTTATTCTCTGGGTCTGAATCTCGGTTACTGTTGTTTTGAGGTGATATTTTAATGATGCTTCTGTGTAAAGCTATGGGAATGATAGTGTCTGCACCCAGTTCTGTAACTTTTTCTAGCGCCCAGTCAAATCGATTGGGCTTAATTAGAGGTAAGCCAACTGTAATACTAGTGTTACTTAAGCTTGGTAATTTTTCATGGCTGTCGATTTGAGCTTGGAAGTCTTCTGGAGATTGTCCAGGAATGATTTGGAGAAGGCAGTGGTAAATATTGCCATTACCGTCTAGCACATCAATTTTGCTGCCGTTTCCAAGACGTAATACTTTGCGAATTTGTTTAGTCAACTTTGCATCTTGGCAAAAGACCGTTTTTTGCTGCTTATTTATGTATTTAGCTTCAATAAAAAATCTAGGTATGTTCATATATGGTTTGGAGCAATGATATAATCAAGAGCTTTGCTAGACTAAGAAAGCGCCAAGGCAATTTTAAGGCTCTTAATGCTTGTCTAACGGTAGTCTGTAGGCAATATATAACGGTAAAGAGACATAAGTAGAAAAATGGATTTAAAAGAGTGGTTTGCTAATCGCCGCAAGCGCCAAGAAAATCTGGAAATTAAGCAGCCTCTAACGACTGAAGAGTATTGTGCGCTTTGGAAACAATGTTTTCAATGCCGTGAGCTTATTTATACACGAGACTTACATAGTAATTTATCTGTTTGTCCAAAATGCCAATATCATTTTAGGATTGGTGCTCAGGAACGTATAGAACAATTGACAGACGAGGGGTCGTTTAAAGAATTAGATAGCTCTTTAAGTTCAACGGACCCATTAAAGTTTTTTGATACTGCTTCATATTCTAATAGGCTAGAAGAAGCAAGCAAAAAATCCGGACTAAGAGACGCCATCATTACTGGTATCGCCTCCATTCAGGGTAAAGAAGTAGCTTTAGGAGCTATGGATTTTGCCCATTTTGGTGGTTCTATGGGATCGGTTGTGGGTGAAAAAGTGGCTCGATTGGTTGAAGCAGGGATTGAGAATCACTTACCTGTGATTATTGTGTCAAGCTCAGGAGGAGCGAGAATGCAAGAGGGAATTTTCAGCCTCATGCAAATGGCTAAAACGAGCGCTGCTCTTGAAAGTTTACATGAGGCAGGGTTGATGTATATTTCGGTGCTAACCGAGCCCACTTATGGTGGCGTTACGGCCAGTTTTGCTTTTCTGGGTGACATCATTATTGCTGAGCCGGGAGCAAGAATCGGTTTTGCTGGGCGAAGAGTAATTGAGCAAACAATAAGACAAAAATTACCCAATGATTTTCAAACAGCCGAATATTTACTTAAGCATGGGCAAATAGATATGGTTGTGGAAAGACCTAAATTAGCTGAGACGCTTGCTCGCATGATTGACTTTCATCAAGTAATTGAATTCCGTCCACGTGTCGCTAAAACAAAAGTTGAAGCGACATCAACTCATAGAGAGCAATAATATGGTCAATAACGAAACGAAAACAGTACCTCTTGACTTTGAGCAGCCTTTAACGGTACTTGCTCAACAAATTGAATTGTTAGAAGCGCAATTGCAGAGTCAACCAGAATTGGAGCCTGATGTAACACACTTGCGAGATCAATATGAGATTTTGCGCAGATCAATATATAGTAATTTGCGTCCTATTGATCATCTTGCTTTGGCTAGACACGCACAAAGACCCTATGCTCGCGATTACTTTGATCGTTTTGATAATACATGGATGGAATTGCACGGTGATCGAAAAATGGCAGACGATCCGGCCATAATAAGCGGCTTAGTGACAATTGGACCATATAAGGTTGTTGCAATAGGTACTGATAAAGGTAGAAATCTGCGACAAAAACAAATCTGTAATTTTGGTATGCCTCAACCAGAAGGTTATCGCAAAGCTATGCGCATGTTTGAACATGCTGAAAAATTTCATTTGCCAATTATTACACTTATCGATACCCCTGGTGCTTATCCAGGTATGGCTGCTGAAGAACATAATCAAGCTGAAGCTATAGCTCGCAACTTAATGGTACTAGCAAGTTTGACGGTGCCAGTAATTGCTGTAGTGACAGGGGAGGGCGGTTCTGGTGGCGCACTGGCAATTGGTTTGGCCAATCGTATATTAATGTTGGAACATGCAGTTTATTCTGTAATTTCCCCAGAAGGATGTGCTTCGATTCTTTGGCGATCAGCGGATAAAGTAGCAACTGCCTGCGAAGCTATGAAAATGACCGCTGCTGAAATACATAAAATTAGTGTAGTGGATGAAGTTGTTGATGAGCCACTGGGTGGCGCACATCAAAACTATGATTTGATGGCCCATACATTACAAAAGTCTTTGATAAAACAATTAGATAAACTAACTAAAATGTCGCCTAAACAAATTAAACAAGACCGTCTCGAAAAATATAGAAAAATAGGCGTTACTGTTGAATAATTCTGGTTCAGGTCAGGCAGCGCTTAAACTTAATAGCCAGATTGAATTTTAGCGTAACGCAGCGCGCCTATTTCGGCGTGCGTAGTGAAGCGTGTGTAAGCGCGTCTGGCAAGCGGAGCGCAGGTCAGGCAGCGCTTAAATAGGATCAATATCAATAACTCTTACCGCTTTTGTACTTACGCAGTAACTGCTGAGCTTTACTTGCTTGTTTTGATTGGGGTGGGATCTGTTGCAGAAGAGAAATTGCATCGGGAAAGCGTTTTTTATGAGCGTAAATTCTAGCTACAGAAACTCTTACTTTGTTGAGGTTTTCGTTTTGGGACTTATCTAATTGTCCTTTTTGTTTTAGGTCTTGCAGAACTGGTAGTGCTTCTTCATATCGACCTTGTTTAACAAGATTTTCTGCATATTCTGTTGTATGTCTTTGCGGGTACAATTTCATTTGTCGCACTTCACTCATTACAAAGGTAATTACTGCCAACAAAGCACAGGCAGTAAAAATCATGGGTAAAACTTGGCGAGCAATTAATTGCCAAGCCCCGGAACTTGCCCTTGTGTTTGCTTGTCTTACACGCGAAGCGGCGATATGACTGGTAGAGGCAGCATTGCTATACGCTGGCATGGTGGTATTGCTGACTTTTGCCCGGGCCATCATTTCAGTCAAGGTTTGATGAGCAAGATCGCGCAGATCTTGTGGAGGTGCCAACATGGCATGATTATCTTTTGCAGGAATTCTTGTACTGTTTGTTTTATCGGCCATTAACCTATTAGTCAATTCTCTTTGTGGTAGAGCTGTAGGTACTGATAGCGCAGGCATTGATGATATAGAAGGCATTGCCACCAAAGTTTTCTGGGGCGCTTTAATTGATTCTTCAAGAACGTAGGCAAATTCTTCCATGTTTTGAAAACGATCTTCTGGATGTTTGCTCAAAGCCTTTGCAACGACAGTTTCTAGTTTTTCTGGAAATTGCAAGTCTGGTCTAGTAGCGGACAATGTTGGGGCCGGCTCCAAAAGATGCATAGTCATTACTTTCACTAGTTCTTCAGCTGTGAAAGGCACGGTTCCCGTTAGTGTTTCAAAAAGAACTATGCCTAAGGAATAAATATCGCTTCTGTGATCTACTTTACTGCTTGTGCACTGTTCGGGGCTCATATAGGTTGGGCTTCCGCAAACAGTACCAGTACGGGTGATTTTTGCTGCGTCAGATTCTTCTTGAACTAAACGAGCAATGCCAAAGTCTACAACCATTGGAAAAAACTTTTTGCCGCCGCGTTCTATAAGAACGATATTTTCTGGTTTTATGTCTCGGTGCACAACACCTTGGTTATGAGCTTCGGACAGGGCCTGACAGACCATTTTGAAAATTGGAATGACAATATCGACGGGAATATGATCGGATTGAGAGATTAGTTCGGAAAGAGGTGTTCCATTTAAGAGATCCATGGCAATATAAGGGCGGCGTCCGAGCGGAATAATGCCAAAATCGTAAATTGTAATAATATTTGGATGATTAAGCCTGCTAGCGGCTTTTGCCTCTTGTTTGAATCGTTTGACAAATTCTTCGTCAGAGACTAAATAATCGTGCAAAACTTTAATGGCTACATCGCGACCAATTAATTCTTGTCTTGCTCTATAGACAGATCCAGCAGAGCCTTGACCGATCAAAGATTGAATACGGTAACGGTCCTCAACTAAAATTCCTAGTAAAGGGTCATCGCCTACTGTGACCATGGGGGAACCGTCGTGCGGACAAGACCCCTGTTCATCAGAAGCGGTCTGAAAATTACAGATCAGACAAAGCTTCATAATTGACCATGCTTTTTGATTTGATTGGTGAAACCTATGATTGATCCCGCCTTGACTACAATTTAATTACCACAACTATTCGTTCCATAATCATTTTTTCATACGTTAGCACTCTCAAAGCATATTTAATATAGGAAATGGCTTGATAAAAGCGGTCAATTTTGACGACTGTAGTTATTGAGCTTAATATCAGCCGAACTTGTTCTAAAAATGTTGGACAATAGCTGCTGATAAATGTTTTCAAGGTATTTGAGTCGTGAGTAAAAAAATAATGGAACCAGAAGCAGTCAAAAGAGATTTGTCTGATAAACCAGGGCAAGAAGAGAAGTTTTCAGGGAAAAATCAAGAGATCCGGGTGAGCAAAAAGGCTCTCGGGTTGATATTTTTGACGGTTTTCATTGACCTTATAGGTTTTGGTTTGATTATTCCGGTGATGCCTTCTTATGCAAAAGAATTGCATGCCAGCGACTTTGCTGTAGGTCTATTGATTGCCGCTTACTCACTTATGCAGCTTTTATTTGCCCCTTTTTGGGGGAGGCTCTCAGATCATGTGGGCAGAAGACCAATTTTGCTTTTCAGCTTAGCTGCTTCTAGCTTGGGCTATTTAATCTGGGGCATGTCGGGGTCTTTAACTGCACTTTTCCTTTCACGCTTGGTACAAGGGGCAGGCAACGCTAATATACCGGTAGCGCAGGCATATGTTGCTGATATCACAACGGCAGAAAACCGCGCTAAAGGTATGGGTTTAATAGGGGCTGCGTTTGGCTTGGGTTTTGTACTGGGACCGGCATTAGGCGGATTTTTGATTAGTCCTGTATGCCAAAGCGGACTTTCAGCCCTAATACCGGGCTTTAGCCAATCTGGTCATCTGGCTGGCTTACAGATGATAGGATTTGTGGCAGCTGGAATAAGTCTGATTGATTTAGTATTGACATTTTTTCTGTTGCCTGAACCAGACAAGAGAAGCAGTGCAGGTAGCGAGCGGTTTTCGTTGAATCCAACATTTTATTTGGAAACTTTGAATAATCAGAAATTGCAAGTGTCGCTACTAATATTCTTTTTGTCTACATTTGCTTTTGCCAATATGGAGGCGACAATTGTACTTTTTACTCAGCAAAAGTTTAAGTTCTCGCCTTTTGAGAATAGCTTGATGTTCACTTATATTGGCTTGCTTATTGTGTTTGTTCAGGGAGGAATGATTCACCGTTTGGCAAAAAAATACGGCGAGAAACATTTGATTGCTATCGGAACAACTCTTGTGGGACTAGGTTTATTACTAATTCCATTTACCCCAATTTCTCACAATCTAATGTTACTGGCTCTAGCACTAGCTTTTTTAGCCTTTGGTTCAGGGATAAATAATCCTTCTAATCAGAGCCTGCTTTCCAAATTGGCTCCTGTTGATAAAATGGGTGGAATTTTAGGAGTTGGACAGTCTCTTTCGACATTTGGCAGAATATTAGGACCAATTATAGGTGCAGCCGCTTTTCAATATTTGGGCACAGGCAGCCCTTATTATATTGGAGCGGTAGTAATGATGGTGGCATTTGCTTTGAGCTTTGTTCTGCCCAAAGTCAACGAGCAATCGAAAGTATGAAGCGAGCCTGAGTCAATACTGGTAAATTAATCTTTATAGTAGTATCATATTTGAAGCCATAGATGATATGGACTACTAAGGTGCAGAATAGTCATGAGACTAAGCGAAATTGGCATCTGTACTCAGAAAGAGATGTATTAATGAAGAAGAGTAATAATTGCAATTTAAGTACAAATTGCTCTAAACATGAAAGTAAAAATATTAATGCTATAGGACAGCAAGTTGAAGAACAAAGTGTTCAACAGCGTTATCACAAAGAACTTATAAAGTATCAAGAGCAAATTAATAAAACTAAGCGCCCATCCTCCCGGGATAATCAAGCTGCCTAGCTTGATTTATATGAAGAGGCATGATATGTGCTTCAAATGGGTTCTGTATTGCTGAGGTAAAGGCTTGTATTTTAGCTTTTACTTGAAGTAGAAATCCGATATTATAACTTGCGAAGAAGTTATAATATATTTGCCCTTACAGAAAGGGGCAAATATGTACGATAAGGAGGACTTGCTTCATGCAAGTCGGAGCAATATGAAGGCGATGATTTTGGCTGCCGGTGTGGGCACAAGACTAGATCCATTAACTTTGCAATTGCCAAAACCATTGGTTCCAGTTGCTAATCGGCCAGTAATGGATCATATTTTGCATTTACTTAGTGAGCACGATATTAAACACATGTGGGCAAATTTGCATTATTTACCTACTTCTATACAAAATTATTTTGAAAATCATCAAATTCCAAATATTGAAATCAATTATTTATTAGAAGAACAACTAACTGGAGACGCAGGTGGAGTAAGAGCTTGTTCTAGAGAGCTTTCTGATGCCACATTTTTGGTAGTTATGGGAGATTTAATTACCAATGCTGATCTTAGTCAAATAATTGCTCAACATAAAGCTAAAGGAGCTCTAGCCACTATTGCTTTAAAGGCAGTAGAGAATGTTCAACACTTTGGTGTAGCAGTTTTAGATAAAGACGGATGGATTAAAGAATTTCAGGAAAAGCCAAAACCAAGCGAAGCTCGTTCCAACCTGGTATCTACAGGTATTTATGTATTGGAGCCCAAAGTTTTTGATTATATGCCGAAAACAGGAAGCTATGGTTTTGGCAAGCAGTTATTTCCGGACTTAGTGAGTAAAAATTTGCCTGTACTAGGTATTGAAATAGATAGCTATTGGTCTGATGTAGGAACATTCGAGCAGTATAGACAAGCAAATTTTGATGCGTTAGACCGTAAATTAAAAACGAATCTTCCTGATCGCCACGAAAAAACCAGCGACTATGAAATTTGGCTTGGCGAAAATGCGCATATAGAGCCAGGTTGTATTATAAAGGGCAAAGTTCTAGCAGGAAATAATACAAAAATTGCTAGTGGGGCACACTTATCCGGATACGTCATTATTGGAGACGATTGCATTATCGAAAGTGGTGTCATGATCGAGAATTCTGTTATTTGGTCAGGTAGCCATATATCCCAAGACGCAAAAGTTAAAGATAGCGTTTTAGGTTGTGGTTCTAATATTGGAGTGAATCAGACTTTAAATAACACAGCATTTGTGACTGAACAGAAGACCAATACGGCTGTTCTTAAATAGGATTGGTTTTTAGGGAAGAGGGTTATTTGACGGTTGCCGGCTCACTACTTTGAGCGGCTTCCCAAATTTCCATCCATAACCAGTAATAAAAAGGATTGATGTCCTTGCCTTTACGCTTCAGGCGCGGCTGCAATAAAGCGAGCCAGGTTAGAGGATCTGGAAAGCGTTTGGCAAGAGAATAGCAATCGGCTATCCACAGCACTTTATCAGTGGTATTTGTACTTGCCATATTTTTACCTCGCCGTATGCGGGAAAACGCCTTTTTAAATCTGGTGAGGCCTTTCAGCCGCCAGCCCGCTAAGCTCTTGAATACCTATTTAGTTAATACCCTGCCGACGAAAGGTCAAAACTTGATAGTTCAATATTGAATTAATTTAAAGGGGCATGTAGATTAACCCGGCGGCCATTGCATGTTTCGGCCACCTAAAAGATGAATATGTAAATGGGCAACAGTTTGACCGGCTTGCGGTCCTGTATTAATGATTAGTCTAAAACCATTGGATAAATCTTCTTGAGAGGCTAGTGAAGCAGCTTGCTTTAACATATTGCCAATTAAGAGCCCATCTTTGCATTCTGTAATGTCAGTGTAATGTTCTTTGGGAATAATGAGTAAATGCGTCGGTGCTTGTGGGTATAAATCGCGTATAGCAATAGCTGAATCGTCTTCCCAAAGGATAGTCGCTTTCAGTTCACCAGCTATAATCTGGCAGAAAATACAGTTTTGCTTTGCCATTGTGCCTGTCCTCTTTGCTATCCTAACTTTGATCTAGCCTAAAATAACACGAGGCCAAATACAAATGACAACCGAGCAGGCTATACAAACGAAACATTTAAACGCTTTGGCTGAAATCATGTCATCGTTACGTTTAAAAGATGTTTTGGATGCAGCAGTTGTTCAATTTGCTCAATTGAGCCAAGCCAACAAAGTAGCAGTTTTTCTTGCTGATAATCAGAGCAAAAACTTTCGCCTTATGGCCTCGAAAGGATATAGTGAACTTTCTTTGCAACAAATGAAACTAGTACCTTTTAACGGCGACGGAATATTAGCTGATGTTGTAAATGATCGCAAACCTACTGTCCTTAAACTTGGCAGTCATATTAATGGTTTCAATAAGGCTGTGTTTGAAAGAGAGCATAGTGTGAATCAAGCTGCTCTTCCTTTGGCAACGGCAGATCTTTTGATTGGAGCAATTCTTATTGATAGTAATGGACTTATTCTTTTAGATGATATTGAGATATGGCGTTTGACAACAAATCTATCAGCAATAGCAATAGCTAATGCCATTATTTTTGGTAGAAGTGAATATGAGAGAGAACGGCTTAATACACTCTATAAAATATTGTCGGCCTTCCAGGTGAGTGCTCTTAATCTTAATCAAGTACTTCAGAAAACAGCTGATGCTGCACTAGTTCTAGCGAATACTCCTTATTGTGCTATTTTGTTATGTGAAAAAGATAAACCGGATTTATCACTTGCGGCGTTTAAAGGTTTTGATGGATCTAGTTTGATTAATTTTGACTTGAGCGTGTCGAATACTTTAGCTGGGTGTGCATTAGCAGAGGGGAAAACAAAGCAACTAGGAAAAAATGAACAAAATGTTTCTGTATTGCCAAAGGCTATGGGCGGAGAAACATTTCGTTCAGCGGTGGCGTTACCGTTAATTGGTGAGGGTAAAAAAATTGGCGTACTGGAAGTGTTTTCTATTGATGATGGAGCATTTCAGAGCGAGCAATTAGAATTATTGGAAGCACTTGTTGTAGAAGCCAGCAGTGCTGTTGCCTTATCTCAAAAACATGAAACAGCTATTGCGCAAATGAAGCATGATCCACATACCGGATTATTGAATCGCTTCTATTTTCAGTCAGCGTTAAAGGCGGAGATAGAGCGTTCAAATAGACATAATCATCAGCTGTCCCTTTTGCTAATAGATATAGACTATTTAAGTCGTGTGAATGATCGATTTGGCGAAGAAAAGGGAGATGAAGTAATTGCAAAAATTGCTAAAGTTATTCAAAGCACTTTGCGTGAAATTGATTTAGTCTATCGATTTGGTGGAGAAGAATTTGCAGTAGTTCTGCCTGAAACTCCCCGCAAAGATATAGGCATAGTCCTTGAAAGATTGAGAGAGAAGATAAACAAGTTAGCAGTATCGGACATAGGAACAATTTCTGTTTCGATGGGAGTGAGTACTTATCCAGATCACAGCAGAGATGCTAAGGAGCTGGAAGACTTGGCAGAACTAGCTTTGTATTTAGCTAAATATCAAGGGCGAGACAGAGTGATTGAGGCACCAATTCCAACTGTTGGTGGCGATACAAATACATGGATAGAATTAGCAAAATATGCAAAACAAGCGGTGTCGGCAGAACGAAGAGAAAGAGCAAAAAGTCATTTAAGCAGTAGCGCTGATTATGCCAATTGGTTGCTAAAAATGAAAAATAGTTCCAAAAAGAATATAGTTAAAAAAGACCAGGTTCCTCTGCCCTAAGCAACGCAGCTAATTTTTAGTTAGTGCAGATCTAGTATCAAAGTGGTTGCTTGAGGGCTTTCTATCCAAAAAATGATTAAGAAAATTAGGAAAGAAGGCGCTGTGATGCTTTTCTTCCTTTAAACTCTTGAATGTTGGGACGCCCCTGTCTTATGAGTTATATTTCAGGTAGGGAGTGGTCCGCATAATCAGTTACGTATCTATTCGTTATAAGGAGGATAGAACATTGGCTACTGCATCTGTGACTAAGCTGCAATTGAAACCCCTGGCCGACCGGGTGGTAGTAAAAAAACTTGACGCCGAAGAAAAAACGGCCGGTGGTATTGTTTTGCCTGATACAGCCAAAGAAAAGCCACAACAAGGCGAAGTTCTAGCTGCGGGTCCTGGAAAATTGGACGAAAAGGGAAACAGACAACCTATGGAAGTTAAAGTGGGAGACAAGATTCTGTTTGCCAAATACTCAGGCACTGAAGTCAAAATCGAAGGTACTGAATATCTGATTTTGGCTGAACGTGACATTCTTGCTGTAATTGGTTAATCCGTTTAAAGCATCATCAATTGTCTATCTTAAGGAGATAATTTTAAAATATGGCTAAGCAAATAGTTTACGAAGAACAAGCACGTCGTGCTCTAGAGCGCGGTGTTGATCACGTAGCAAATACAGTCAAAATTACATTAGGACCCGCCGGTCGTAATGTGGTTTTAGAAAAGAAATTTGGTGCACCTCAAATTATCAATGACGGTGTTTCAATCGCTAAAGAAATTGAATTAGAAGACCATCTCGAAAATGCCGGTGCTCAGCTTGTACGTGAAGTCTGCACAAAGACCAACGATAATGCTGGAGATGGTACAACTACAGCAGCTGTACTTGCTCAAGCTATGATTAAAGAAGGTTTGAAGAATGTAGCTGCAGGCGCTAACCCAATGGTATTGCGTCGTGGTATTCACAAAGCAGTAGACTTTGCTGTTCAAGAAATCAAAAATCTTGCCAAGCCAGTTGAAGGCAAAACAGAAATCACACAAGTAGCCACTATTTCTGCTGGCAATGATGAAGAAATCGGTAAGTTAATTGCTGATGCTATGGACAAAGTTGGCAAAGATGGCGTAATCACAGTCGAAGAATCCAAATCACTTTCTACAGAATTGGAAGTAGTTGAAGGAATGCAATTCGACAAAGGTTATGTTTCTGCTTACTTCGTAACAGATCCTGAGCGTATGGAAGCTGTTCTTGATGAACCTTATATCCTCTGTGTAGATAAAAAAGTGAATTTGCTTGCTGACCTAGTTCCAGTTTTGGAAAAAGTTGCTCGTGCAGGTAGTCCACTAGTTATTATTGCTGAAGATATAGAAGGTGAAGCTTTGGCTACACTGGTTGTCAACCATTTGCGCAAAGTGTTGACTGCTTGTGCTGTTAAAGCCCCTGGCTTTGGCGATCGTCGCAAAGAAATGCTCAAAGACATTGCTGTTTTAACCGGCGGTCAAGTCATTTCTGAAGAAGCTGGTAGCAAGCTTGATAATGTCACAATCGACATGTTAGGTAGAGCTCGTCAAGTTCGCGTAAACAAAGACAAAACTACGATCGTAGCTGGTAATGACAGCAAAGCTGAAGTTGCTAAGCGCGTTGGTCTTATCAAACGTCAAATCGAAGAAACCGATTCTGAATTTGATAAAGAAAAACTTCAAGAACGCCTAGCTAAACTAGCTGGCGGTGTTGCAGTTATCAAAGTTGGTGCTGCGACAGAAACAGAACTCAAAGATCGTAAATTGCGCTTTGAAGATGCTCTTAATGCAACACGTGCAGCTGTGGAAGAAGGCTATGTGCCAGGTGGCGGTACAACGCTATTGAGCATTAGCAAAGCCATGGACAAATATCGTGATCAGTTCAAAGCTGGCGATGAGCGCACAGGTTTTGACATTGTTGTTAAATCTTTCGAAGCTCCTGTACGTCAAATTGCTGATAATGCTGGTTTGTCCGGTGAAGTAGTGGTAGAAAAAGTCAGAGAACAAAAAACTGGCTTTGGCTTTAACGCTATGACATTTGAATATGTCGATATGGCAAAAGCCGGTATTATCGATCCAGCTAAAGTAGAGCGTTGTGCTCTTCAGAATGCTGCTTCGGTAGCTGCTATGTTCTTAACCACCGAAGCCCTGGTGGTTGATGTTCCAGAAGATAAGAAGATGCCTTCTATGCCAGCTGGTGCCGGCATGGGTATGGGTGATTTCTAATCAACTGAATAAGCATATAAATAGAAAGGGGATCGTAAGGTCCCCTTTCTTGTTTAGTCGACAAGTTAAAAGTGTCTGATGTCCGAAAATAGATTTAGCTGGCAGGTTCTAAAGCAGAAGAAAGAAGATATTTAAGGCGCACATGACAAACTGCTAATGCTAAGGCGTCCGAAGCATCATCGGGTTTTATGATTGAAGGCAGTCCTAATAGGCTCGCAATCATCTCTTGCACGAGGCGCTTATCTGCCTTACCATAGCCAGTTAGCTGTTGCTTTACCTGCATCGGGGTATATTCTGCCACCGGTATTGAGCAAGCTTCTGCTGCTTCTAAAATGACGCCCCTGGCTTGAGCAACAGCCATAGCAGTTTTGGCATTTTTAAAGAAGAAAATTGTTTCTACAGCTAAAATATCTGGATTAAATTCTTGAATAATCTGAATGAGGTCGCTACGAATCATACAAAGGCGTTTACCGGCCTCCAAATGTTTAGGAGTTTGAATAGTGCCAGAACCTAGATAAGTTAAATCATTGCTGGTGCTATGAAGCAATGCTCCGTAGCCAACGGTGGCGGTGCCAGGGTCAATACCAAGTATGCGTTGTGAGAAAATAGTCAAACTCTACTTTCTAGATTTGTAAAACGGTTTCAGTGTAACATGGTTTTCGTGTCAGAAAAAATTAAGCGAACTAATAAATTTAGCTTGGATGGGCTTAGCGCTAAAAGAGCTGTCAAACCTAGGACGGGTTTGAGCATTTTGGCAAAATGTTCTATATCTATACTAACAGGTGGATTATTAGCTTTATCTGGTCCTGGATTTGATCAATGGTGGCTGGCATGGCTAATGGTGGCACCATTTTTAGTATTACTCAATTTTTGCCATAAGAATATTGAGGCAATTCTTTCTGGACTTTGCTTTGGACTTGGTTATAACTTGGTTGGTTTGCATTATTATGTTGCACTGTCACTTTCTAACCAGGAAAATCATTTAGGCTGGCAAATACCTGCAGCAGTTTGGATTTTGCAAGCATTAACTCTTTCCTTACCCACAGCGGTGTTTGCCTGGCTTATTTGTTCATTGCCGCTTAGACCGGGATATGCCCCATATTTTAAGCGGCCATTTTTTTCATATCTATTGACGGTGCCTTTATTATGGATATTTTTGCATTGGGGACTAACAATTGCTAGACCATTAGCTAAAGTTTGGCAGTTCATTCCTTTGCCTCCAGTCATGATCGATCCATTAGTCTATTCACAGTACTGTTTGCTGGATATGTTGCAGGTTGTACGATATATGGGTCCAGCGGGTCTAGAATTTATATTGTTATTGTTCAATGCGGCCATTGCAGCATTGATACTCGAGATGGCTAGAACGCAAGAAAGACCTGTGGAAAGAGTTGATTTGCTTTCGCCAAGATTTGGAGCAACAGTAGACTTATTTGTGGCTATATTAACTGTTGGCGTAATTTATGGCTTTGGACAAAACCAGATTTACGAACAAATGCACTATCTCAAAGACGTCAGTTGTGGACTTGATGCTAAAACAGAAATTGGTCAGCCAGTTTTATCCGTAGGCATAGTTGCTGGTCGTCTTGCTCTTCCCAGCGAAAGCACTTCAACTGCAAAAGAATTGGCTCTGGTTGTTTTTCCAGAAAAAACTAATGAAATTAATGAGTCTAGCGATATTCTTAAGGCAATGAAAAATTCAGCAAGGAGGGAAAAGAATTTATTGCTTGTCAATTTATTATCATCAGAAAAAAATGGACTTATTCGCAACAACTTGATGTTTTCGCCTGCAAATAGTTTGAGTACAAAGCAAAATATATTCTATTCAAAGCAAATATTTCTGGAAGATGATGCAAGTATAGTTAATGATGACGACCTGTTAAAAGTCTTACCAGAACCTATGAAAGAATGGTTGTTTGCACTCAATAAAGAAGATCCTTCTTCTTGGTATTCTTTGCCTTTACCGAAAGTCAGTTGGGGCAGATTAGGACTTTTAGGTGGCAGCGATATAAGCGATAGCAGGTTAGTTGCCAATGAAGTCAGGCGTGGTGCGTCGTTGCTTATTAGTTCAACTGATTTGTCGTGGACGCACAGTAAATTTTTAAACAAACAAATACTGGCAGCGGCGGTATTTAGAGCAATCGAAAATAATCGGTATATTGTTCTTTCAACTAATAATGGAGTATTGTCTATAATTGAACCAAGCGGCATCATTCAAAGTTTGTCTTTTGCTCATCAAAGACAAAAACAATTAGGTAAGGAAGATCAAGCAATTCTTTTGGGAGCCGTGCAATTTCGTTGGTCAAAAACGCCGTTCACAAAAATGTGGTGGCTATAGAATAGTTTGTAGTGAGGTAAAAATGGTATTGCGACAATTTGTTTTGCAGACGATTCTTTTGATGCTGATCTTAGTGACACCTGTCTGGTCGACTATGCCTAGCGCGAGAATTGGTAATAACCTTGTTAAACTAGAAGTAGCAACTACACCTGAGCAAATAGAAAGAGGTTTGATGTACCGAACTTCTTTAGCTCCTGATTCAGGTATGGTATTTATTTTTCATCCTGCTAGACCAGTTAAATTTTGGATGTATCACACACTTATTCCATTGGACATGTGTTTTGTTTATCAAGGGCGCATAGTGAAAATCTTTGAAAATGTTCAACCGTGCCACAGCGAAGATCCACGACAATGTCCTACTTATCCTCAAGAAGATCCCGGCATTAATGTTACTGAAGTGATAGAAGTTGCAGGGGGCTACGCTAAAAGCCATGGGATCAAAGAAGGCGACAAGGTAACATACGAGCTTGATATAAAACAGTAGTATCAATAATGGTGCCAACATCTAGAGAGAATTGGCACCATTATTTAATTGAATTCTAATTGAAGACTTAAACTGCGACCACTTCTTTTATCGTTGGAATAGCTTCTTTTAGAGCTCTTTCTACGCCCATTTTTAAGGTCATCATTGAGCTGGGGCATGTACCACAAGCGCCTACCAAGTGAACAAAAACTTGGTCGTCTTTGACATCAACAAGTTCAATGTTGCCGCCGTCCATCATCAACATAGGGCGGATTTTGTCTAGAACTTGTTCTACTTGCTCTTTCATAGTGGCTCCTTAAATAAATTACAGTATTCAGCTTATCAAAAAAATAATAATCAAGGCAATGTCAGCCCAGCTGACTGCGAATAATTTCGTTATATACCCTTTATTTATAACATACTAATGGGTTATCATTTTGGCTTGTGCGCAGGTTTTTTAAAGGTTTATAAGAGGTTTCTTATGGCAAGAGTCGCTATTAATGGTTTTGGCAGAATTGGACGCAATGCGCTTCGGGCATACTTAGCCGGAGCTGGCAAAGATATTGAGGTTGTAGCAATAAATGATCCTATGCAAGATTTGGAGCAATCGGCTCATTTGCTCAAATATGACTCTATTTTAGGAGAATTGCCGCAAGAAGTAAGCCACACACAAGATTCGTTGGTTGTAGGTGGTAAGTCAATACAATTTTTTAGAGAAAAAGAGCCAGCTAATTGCCCTTGGAGCAAACTTAATGTAGACATTGTGCTTGAATGCAGTGGTGTTTTTACTGAAGCAGAAAAAGCCAAAGGTCATATTAAAGCGGGTGCTCGTAAAGTGATTATTTCTGCCCCTGCCAAGGACGAAGATATCACCATAGTATTGGGCGTAAATGACGATAAGTACGATTCAGAAAAACACAATATTATTTCTAATGCCAGCTGTACCACTAATTGCTTAGCTCCCGTAGCTAAAGTTATTGATGACACATTTGGTATTGAAAGCGGCTTGATGACTACAATACATGCTTATACATTGGATCAAAGACTTTTGGACACAAGTCATAAAGATTTTAGACGTGCTAGAGCTGCTGGACAATCTATGATTCCATCAAGCACAGGTGCTGCTAAAGCTATTGGTTTAGTATGTCCTACATTGAAGGGCAAACTAAATGGTTTTGCTATGCGTGTACCTACCCCAAATGTTTCGGTAGTTGATTTGGTGGTAACAACAAAGAAAGAAGTTTCAATTGAAGCTGCTAATCAAGCTCTTAAAGAAGCAGCCAACGGCAAGATGAAAAATATTCTTGGTTATTGTGAAACACCTCTTGTTTCAATTGACTTCAAGGGTAATAAACTTTCGTCTATTGTTGATGCTGAGCTTACAATGTGTGTAAATAACCGCATGCTTAAAGTGTTGGCTTGGTACGACAATGAATGGGGCTACAGCAATCGCTTAGTCGAATTGGCTGGAATGGTAGCAAGCAAAATGAGTGCTACAGTCAAAGCTATGTCGGTTAAGTAGAACTAATACCGGATTGTTGTAAAATTAATCAGTTTTAACGTTATTTGTTGGCATCAAGACGTGGTCTTCCCATTGATTGGTACTCATGTCTGTGTAATTATTGGCTTTATTTGTATTAGTGTCATTGATCATGCCAGAAATGAGTTCAGCAGCTTTAATTTCACGCAGCTCTCAATCTAGGGTTGGGAACAAAGCTCAGTTGGAAGAACTGACCATTTGTTGTGACCATATAACTAAACACTTTGGTCCTGTTATAGCTAATGACAGTGTGAGTTGCACCATTGAATCAGGTGGGATACATGCTTTTCTGGGAGAGAATGGAGCCGGTAAATCCACACTGATGAAAATCTTGTCTGGCTATTATCAACCAGATGCAGGATCTATTCATATCAATGGTGAACCAGTTAGTCTTAAATCGCCTGCAGATGCAAGACGTCTTGGCATTGGCATGGTACATCAACAGTTTACCCTTGTACCTTCATTGACAGTTTTAGAAAATATTTTGCTTGGTCAAGCCGATACACCGATGATTTTGCGTCCGAAAAAGCAAGCAGCGGCGATAGCAGAAAAAGCAGCTCAATACGGCATTAATTTGGATTTGCATGCGCCTGTATCGCGCCTCAATATGGCTGAGAAACAAAAGGTGGAAATCCTTAAGCTATTGTGGCGTAATGCTCGTATATTGATTTTAGATGAACCTACATCACACTTAGCTCCTTTAGAGTCTGCGGAAATTCTGTCTACAATGGCACGTCTTTCTATGTCAGGCAAAATCGTGATTCTTATAACTCATCACATTGAAGAATTATTGAAATTTGCCAAAATGATTAGTGTGCTAAGACAAGGGAAGCTTGTGGCTAATTTTTCTGCTGAATCAGTGCAAGCAGAAGAATTAGCGCGTCTAATGATAGGAGAAAGTTTCAATGCAGAAATCGATGGCAAGATTTATTCTTTTGAAACAGAAAACAATGTGGCGAATTTGGAGTTGAGAGGAGTAAATGTCAAAAGTTCTCCTACAAATAAAGCATTGAAAGATCTAAATATAGAAATTAAATCCGGAGAAGTGCATGGTATTGCTGGTGTAATGGGCAGCGGTCAAGATGAATTAACGGCAGTACTATCTGGGCATTTGCTTCCAGAAAAAGGTGAAGTATTTATCAAAGGACAACGGTCAGCTTGGAAAGATTTGTCTACACCACATAAGAGTGTTTCTCATATACCAGCTGATGCTAAGCGAGGTTCTTTGCCTAATTTAACCTTATTAGAAAACATGCTTTTGAGAGGTATCCACAAGCAAGAATTATTGTTTGGACCCTTCATCAAACAAAAAGAAGCTGAACGAATGACAAAAGAACGTATTGAAACATTCGATGTACGTCCAAAGCATACTTTTGCGCTTGGTGGCAGTCTTTCGGGTGGCAACCTGCAAAGGCTTATTTTGGCTCGTGAATTTGCTAAGTCGGCACCACTTATGGTGGCGGTCAATCCAACAGCTAGTCTTGATTTGGCAATGTCGTTGAGAATTAGAAAAGACTTCCGCAAATACGCTGCGGATGGAAAAAGCGTATTACTTATTTCGCCTGATCTTGATGAGCTCTTGAAGACTTGCGACCGTATTTCGGTTATGTTTGGCGGCCGTGTTGTAGGCACAGAGCATGTCAGTAATCTAAATGCCGAATCACTTGGTTTATTAATGGGTGGTAATGACCGAGCAGCCGTACAGTCTTAGAATGATTAAATTCTAGATTTCTCCTGGGTTTTGCATAAGGTCAATTACATGCTTTCTGGTCATTGGCAAAAATTGAGACGAGCTGGTTTGTATGCTCTGGGATCACTTTTTGCGGTGATTTTGGCTTTTGCAATTACCGCAGTCTTTTTACTTCTGGTTGGTAGAGACCCGGTTGCTGTTTATACAGGCATTTATCAAGGTGCTTTTGGTGATAGCTTTTCTTTATCAGAAACACTTGTTGCGGCTACGCCAATTATGCTTTGTGGTTTAGGAGTAGCAATTGCCCAATGGCTCGGCATGATGAATGTTGGGGTGGAGGGGCAATTATATTTGGGCGCCATAGGAGCTACTTATGTTGCTTTGCACTGTCCTTTTTCACAAAGCTGGCAAATGTTGCCTTTGATGCTTGTGGCGGCAGCAGTGTGTGGAGCTTTTTGGAGTTTTATTCCTGGGTTATTGAAAGTTACTATAGGTGTAAGTGAAGTGATAAGTACTTTGCTTATGAATTATGTGGCGTTGTTACTTGTAGAATTCCTTATTCACGGTCCTTGGGAAGATCCAAATAATGTATCCTGGCCGCAAACAGCAGCTTTTCCTGCTTGTGCTGAATTGCCGCACTTATTTGGTACACGGGTGCATTTAGGTATTGTTTTTGCAATTATTATTGCTTTGCTGTTTGCTTTTCTTTTACCGACTACAAAAATAGGCTTTATTTCAAGAGTGATTGGTAGCAATCCGGATGCAGCTGAATATGCTCATTACAAAGTAAAGCGCTATCAATTATGGGCAATGATTATTTCTGGTGCTGTCGCAGCTCTAGCTGGTTTTAGCCAAGTATCTGCTATTGAAGGAAGATTGCGCTCAGGACTTTCGCCTGGTTATGGTTATACTGGCTTTCTGGCTTGTTGGTTAGCCAGACATAATCCTATTGCTGTAATTATAGTTTCTCTATTAATAGGTGGACTTCTTTCAGGTGCAGATAGTCTTCAGCTCAGTGCCAAATTGCCATTTGCTACAGTAAATATTTTGCAAGGTATGATTTTCTTTTGTCTTTTAGCTTCGGAACAGTTTATTAATAGGTTGGCAAATAGTCATATAGTAGTGAAAGATTTGAAAATAGAAAATAAAAAAGATCCACCCAGTACTGTAAGAGGTGAAGCTTGAATATAGAAATAGGTGAATTTCTAATTGCTGTTTCTGCTGGTATGGTGCGCAGTGCTACGCCAGTTCTATATGCAACTTTAGGAGAAATCATTACTGAACGTTCTGGCATTCTCAATGTTGGATTAGAAGGCATAATGCTTGTTGGTGCATTTACCGGTGTAGCAGTTACTTATAATATACATTCGATTGTATTAGGTTTGCTAGCTGCCATGTTAGTAGGTTTGCTGATGGGACTGTTTCATGCTCTACTGTGCGTACATTTTAATGCCAATCAAGTGGGCACCGGGATAGCCATGAGTATTTTTGGTACAGGTTTGTCGGCATATCTTGGTATGGATTATGTTGGTAAGCAAATCAATGCATTGGGTGCTTGTAAAATACCGGTGCTAAGCGATTTACCAGTTATTGGTCCAATATTTTTCTCACATGATGTTCTTGTTTATCTTACTTACTTATTAGTGCCCCTTATGGCATTTATTATCAATCGCACTCGCATAGGACTAACTTTGCGTGCAGTGGGCGAAGAACCACGCGCTGCAGCAGCAGCTGGTGTGAATGTTGTGCAAACTCGCTATTTGGCTACAGCTATTGGTGCAGCTTTAGCTGGATTGGGAGGAGCTTATTTGTCTTTAGCTTATGCCCAAGGATGGTCGGAAAATATAGCTGCTGGTCGGGGATGGATTGCGGTAGGCTTAGTCTTGTTTGCTTCTTGGAGTCCCTTTAGAGCTTTGATTGGCGCTTATTTATTTGGCGGCGCAATATCCTTACAGTTACGTTTGCAAGCAGCAGGACTGGATGTTTCACCATACCTATTAGGTATGCTGCCATATGTTCTAGTTATTGTTGTTTTAAGCATAAGTACATGGCGGCGCAAAAATGCACCATCAAGTGTTCCAACTGCTTTAGGACTGCCTTATATTCCGCAAGTTTAGGAGAATAAAGTGAAAAACAAACTTATGATTGTGCTTCTTGGAGTTTTTTTTCTGGGATTTGGTTTGCTCTCGAGCCAAGCGGCTACTAACTCGTTGCCTGCACTTAAAGTTGGATTTCTTTGTGTGGGACCGGTGAGTGATATGGGTTGGAACTATACTGAACAGCAAGGCAAAGTTTATTTGGAAAAAACACTGGCTGGAAAAGTAGAAACAGTTTTTGCGGAATCGGTTCATGAAAGTGCTGAAGCAGAGCGAGTAATGGAAAAAATGATTGCGCAGGGATGCAAGCTCATTTTTGCTGCATCATATGGTTATTTGGAACCGGTATTAAGGGTGAGCGCGCGGCACCCCGATGTTACTTTTATGCAATTGAGTAGATTTGCTGATAAGAACAATATTGGTACTTATTTTGGTCTAACAGGAGAAGGTTTTTATTTGGCTGGTGTAACAGCTGGACGAATGACCAAAACTAATAAATTAGGTTTTGTGGGATCGCATCCTGTGCCGTCAACTCTTTGGGCTATCAATGCTTATACTTTGGGTGTGCATTCAGTTAATCCAAAAGCAAAAGTCAAAGTGGTTTGGACAGAAACATGGATTGATCCTGTACTTGAAGTGGAAGCAGCTAAAGGTTTAATTGATACAGGTATTGATACCTTAGCTTTTGATCAAAGTGATTCATTACCAATAGTGAAAGCTGCAGAAAGCAAAGGTATAAAAGTCTCTGGTTGTTATGCAGATGTTCACCAATTTGCTCCTAAACAATGGCTAACCGGACCAAATTTAAACTGGGGACCATTTTATGTGAAAACATGCCAGGCGGTTATGGATCATAATTGGAAAAATGGTGTTTGTATTTGCGATATGGGGAGTGGCGTTTTGGAATTGGCCCCATTTGGCGCATCGGTACCAGAGCCAGTACGCAAAGAAGTTTTGGCATTGAAAGAAAAAATAAAAAGTGGGAAGCTCGTTATATTTGCTGGACCAATAAAAGACTCTCAAGGCGCGGAGCGATTGTCAGCGGGTCAAAAGCCTGATATACAGTGGATTTCTAAGATGAATTTCTTTGTGCAGGGAATAGACGGTAATTTGCCAAAGAATTAACAATTTGCCATTACGCGGTTGACAAAAGTTGTCATTCTTGATAACCTAATTAAGGATTGGGTGCAGCAGGATGCGCATATTAAATGAAATAACAATTGAGGAGTTCAAGAGGAAGCATCCTAACTCGCGTAAATTGCTGAATAATTGGGTGGATATTATAAAGTCAAGTAAGTGGAATAATTTACCTGAGTTAAGAGCCACATTTCCAACAGCTGATTATGTAGCGCCTTATATTGTATTCAATTTGGGAGGTAATAATTTTAGATTAATTACGGTGGTGGTATTTTCTCAAAAAGAGCTGACAATAGTAAAAATTATGACCCATGCAGAATATGATAGGTGGAAACCATGAGTATGCAGAGAATTGACGATATTTATATGAAGTTAGTAAGGCGCATGCCACTGCGTCCAATAACTACTATAGATCAACATAAACGAGCGATTGATGTATTGATTGAGCTTGGTATTAAAGATCATTCTATGAATCGTGATGAACGTGATTATTATCAAGTTCTCTCAAACTTGGTTAAAGACTATGAGGAAACCAAAGTATTATCTAGGAAGCCTTCTAGTCCTCAGGAAATTTTGCGCTATCTTATGAAGGAGCACAATTGTAAACAAGCAGACTTAGTACCATTGATTGGACATAAATCTAACTTGTCTGCATTTCTAGCAGGAAAACGTAACCTTAGTAAAGCTGCTGCAATTGAACTTGGGGAAAGATTCAATATAGATCCAAGATTGTTTTTGCCACCACTGCAAGTAATTCCAACCAATTCTAGAAGGTAAAAAGTGAGACTTAATAAAACTATCGTCTGTTTGGTACTTGTTCTTTTAACTTTTCTGGGCGCCAATTTTGCATCGGCTGAATCTCAAACTAATCCACAACCTTTAAAAGTAGGGTTTGTTTTGTGTGGTCCAATCACTGATAATGGTTGGAATCAATCTCACAATGATGGTCGTCTGTACTTAGAAAAAACTATGGGCAGCAAAGTTCAAACAATCTTTGCTGAGTCTGTGCCAGAAAATTCTGAGGCAGGTAGAGTCATAGAAAAGATGATTGCTCAAGGAGTAAAGATTATTTTTACTACCAGTTATGGTTTCTTTGAACCGGCTCTACAGGCTGCAGCACGCCACCCAGATGTTGTGTTTATGCAAATCAATAGATATAGCGAGCAGAAAAGAGCAAACGTTGGTGTCTATTTTCCTTATTATTTTGAACCAATGTATGCTGCTGGCGTGGTAGCTGGCAAAATGACCAAAACTAACAAAATTGGTTTTATAGTTGGACATGCTGTATCAAATGTTCTTGCTGTAGTTAATTCTTTTACTTTGGGTGCTCAATCTGTAAATCCCAAGGTTAAAGTTCATCTTGTTTGTACCAACAGCTGGAATGATCCAGTCACAGAATCAGAAGCAACCAAAGCTTTGGCAGAAAGTGGTGTAGACGTTGTGGCGTCTAATCTAGATAGTTCGTTGACTGTATGCTTAGCAGCAGAAAAAGCAAAAATCTATTGCATTGGTACTCATTTTGATCTTAAAAAACAAATTCCTAAGTCGTGGTTAACTGGAGCCTCATGGAATTATGGGCCACTTTATGTACGAATAGTTCAAGAAATAATTGATGGTTCATGGAGATCAGGAACAAACTATTATGCAAGCAAAGATGGCTATGCTCGTTTAGCAAGTTTTGGATCTATAGTGCCCTCTAAAGTTCAAAAAGAAGCTTTGAATGCTTTGCAGAAAATCAACCAAGAAAAAATAATTGTATTTAGTGGACCAATTAAAGATAGTACAGGGAAACTAAGAATACCCGCTGGAAAAACAGCAGATAATCATTGTATTGAACAAATGAACTGGGTAGTGCCTGGACTGGAAGGATATTCGGCTAAATAATCAGTAAGTTTATCTTTGGTGTTGAAGGTGAACAGAGAAACACTAACTGGTTTTCTTTAGTTTTGCAGAGCATAAGAAGTTTAACCATTTAGTACGTTCGTCATCAGACCAGTTACTTGTTTTTATTGCGTAATGGATCATATGTAATCCTTCTGTTCCTTTTACTACTCGATCAACTTCAAATTGGTTGGGGTTTTTATTTGAATTTAGAATATGCCACTCAGCTAAAGCATCATCAGCAGATGTTGATATTATTTTGGATGTGACTTGCGAGTCAGTGGACTGAAGGTGACCAAGAAAAGCCGATAAATAGTCACCGGGTGCGTATGATTGAAGCCCGGGATAAAATTGCAGGGTTACTAGTTCTTTCCAGTTTTCTACAGCTTGACCTTTGGGTATGAATTCAACTATACGGGTAGTATCCGTTTTATTTTGCCAGCCTAAATCCCATTCTTTGTTGTCGAGACCAAATGGTAACGTTATTGTTTCTACCCATTCAGCATAAGCAGCAGTTGTTAGAAAGAGTATCGATGTTAATGCAAAAACTAAGTTATTAAAAAAGCTTTTCAAGCTCATTCTCTCCTTTTCAAATGTCTGAATTTTAACAGGGATGATTTATCTTTACATGTTAGTAGTAAAATTATGGGACACAAATGATGGAGTAAAGAATGAAAAAGACCATTGGGCAAGTTGATAAGCAGTGTTTTGCTAATAAGCGTGTATTGATGCGGGTAGATTTTAATGTACCGCAAGATGAAAACGGCGTAATTACAGACGATACAAGAATTCAAGCAGCTTTGCCATCAATAGAATATTTGCAAGCAGCCGGTGCTAGAGTCATTCTTATGTCTCACCTTGGACGACCGAAGGGAAAGACACCAAAATATAGCCTTAAGCCCACAGCAGAAAGGCTGAAAAGCCTGCTTAAGGGGCAAGGAGATGTACTATTTGCTGAGGATTGCGTAGGTGAATCCGCACAAAAAGTAGTTGATCAATTGAAGCCTGGTGATGTGTGTGTGTTAGAGAATGTTAGGTTCTATCCTGAAGAAGAAAAAAACGATCCTGAGTTTGCAAAAAAATTAGCTTTATTAGGTGATATGTATGTCAATGATGCCTTTGGCACTGCTCATAGAGCACACGCTAGCACTGAAGGAGTATCACATTATTTACGTCCGGCATTAGCTGGTTTTCTTTTAGACAAAGAAGTCAACATGTTGACGCAGACACTCGATAATCCAGAGCGTCCAATGGCTACTATTATTGGCGGATCAAAAGTATCTTCTAAAATTGGAGTGCTTGATCAACTTCTGGCAAAAGCAAATACCATTGTTATTGGTGGGGCAATGGCATTTACTTTTCTAAAAGCGAAGGGATTACACGTCGGTAAATCATTAGTCGAAGAAGGACAATTGACCTACTGTAGTGAGGTAATGAGAAAGGCCAAAGAAAATGGAGTAGAAATTATTTTGCCAGTGGATGTAATTTGCGCCAATGAAATGAAAGCAGGTGCAAAAGCTTGGATTGTTACTGTAGACAAAATTCCTGATGATGCAATGGGACTAGATGTGGGTCCAGCAACAAGTAATGAAATAAAAGCAGCTTTAGCTCCGTGCAAAACTATTTTATGGAATGGACCTTTAGGCGTGTTTGAAATGAGCGGCTTTGAAAAGGGCACATTTACATTAATTGATGATCTTGTCGCCTTAAGCAAAAAAGGGGCAAAAGTAATTGTTGGTGGCGGTGATTCTGTGGCTGCATTAAGTGTGGCTGGTATAGAAGAAAAACAATTGACTCACGTTAGTACTGGTGGTGGTGCTAGCCTAGAGCTTTTAGAAGGCAAAAAATTACCTGGTGTAACTTGTTTAGATGAAGCGGAGATGGCTGAGGCTTGTTCAGGATAGAACTGGTTTTAAATAAGCGATATATTTGCCAATTGTGTTTATTGGTCTTTGTTTTTTGTGTGACTCTAAATTCTAAGAGTAACTGGGTCTTGGCCCAAGGTGAGGAAGAAGATCAGAACGTGCAAAGCCAGAGCAGTAGTCAAAAGCTATTGAAAGCACGACAACTTCTTATTGAAGGCACAGATTGTTTGCATAGCAACCAAAACCAGTTGGCTAAATCAAAACTTAGTAGTGCTTGTGCAATTGCACCTGATTTGCCTCAGGCTCATCACCAATTAGGAATAGCTCTGGCCAAACTGGGCGAAAACGATGAAGCAGCAAATGAGTTTTTGCAGGCCACAAAGCTTGATCCTAATTTAGCTGCAAGTTGGTTAAATCTGGCTGCTGTGTATCAAAGCACTGGGAAAATTGACCAGGCTAAAAATACCTATCAAGAATTTATTAATCGATTTCCACAAGATAAAGATGTTGTCAAAATCAAGAGTCTTATTGCGGTTTTGGATAAGGCTGATATGAGCACTGGAAATGTGCAGGCAGTGGATAGTGTCTCGAAAGTAAATGACGACTACTATAATAAAATTGTGGAAAAAGGCCTTTGGCTATGGCCCAAGGATAAATTACCACTCACGGTTTATATTGATCCGCCCAATGCGACTAACGGTGCTTTGCCACAATACATAAATATTTTAAAAGATGCATTCAGCGATTGGGCTGCGGCTAGCAAGGGCATGATTAGTCTGGATTTTGTTAAAGAAGCCAGTAAAGCTAGCGTTGTATGTTCATGGAGCAAAGATTTATCCAAGTTTAAAAATAGTAATGAGGCAGCTAATACTAGAATTTATGGCTATAAGACTAGTTTGGATAAAGGCGAGATGGATATTTTAACTGTGTCTGTGCAAAACAATAAGCCAATTAGTGATAATCCTCTGAGGGCAACATGCCTGCATGAGGTTGGCCATATTCTTGGACTGACTGGTCATTCAACAAATCCGAATGACGTAATGTATATTTCAGCCACCTTAAAAGATTCCTGGGTGGATCTGTCAGATCGAGACAAGAATACGCTCATTCATCTTTACTCTAGTAACGAACAATAAATTATGGTTGGTCCATCGATTGAGCACATAGTTGATATTCGCAGTCGCAGTCAAAAGCGCATGCTGCAGGTACTTGCTATTACTGTTTTATTTATGATTGTAGAAGTAATAGTTGGCATATTGAGTAAAAGCTTGGCATTGCTTGCTGATGCTGGACATATGCTAACTGATGTAGGTGCTATTTCACTTGGACTAATTGCTTTTTGGTTCGCTAGTAAGCCAGCTACGCCTGGAAAAACATATGGCTATTATAGAAGTGAAATACTGGCGGGTTTTATCAATGGCTTTGTATTAGTAGCCATTTCATTTTTCATTATTGTTCATGCCTGGGAGCGACTAAAAGATGCCCCGGTAATCGAACCATTACCAGTGCTTGGTGTGGCATTTGTTGGTTTATTGGTAAATTTGTTCTGTATGCGACTATTAAAGCACACTGGACATAATGAATCAGAAAAATCGTTGAATGTAAAAGCCGCATATCTAGAGGTTTACGGCGACGCCTTGATGTCTATCGGCGTAATGGTGTCTAGCTTGATTATTTTATTTTTTCGCTGGTATCAAATAGACGCTTTAACTAGTCTTGTTATCGGTGGATTTATTTTGATTCGTACGTGGTCATTATTAAAAGAATGCACCAATATTCTCATGGAAGGCACTCCAGAACATATCGATATGGGATTGATGAGGAAGGCAATATTATCTGTGGCTGGAGTTATTGATGTACATGATATTCATGTTTGGACAATTACTTCTGGATTATATGCTATGTCTGCTCATGTGACTGCTGACAGAGCTTCTGATGTCGATAAGGTATTAGATGCAGTGACGATTGTTTTACAGCAAGAGTTTGATCTCAAGCACACTACTATTCAAATAGAACAGGCATCCTGTCAAACGGATGCCTGCTCTTAGGACTTATATAATAACTAGCAGTTATTTCTGAGCGGTTTGTGGACGAAGTGTTTGAGGGATTAACTTCTTAACAACATCGTTAGTAATATCAGTACCGTTGTCTAGTACTGTTTTACCACCCATGAATAAACCTTCGCCATTAATGACTAGGTCTAAGCCTTTTTCTTTACCGACAGTATTTACTGCTTGTACGATTTTGTCTCTAACAACAGCATTTTGACTTTGTACCAATTCCGCTAATGCTTGTTGTTTAGCATTGATAGAAACTTGAGCATCGCGAATAGCTTTTTGAATTTCTTCGGATGGTTTTTTCTGTTCTTGCATAGTTGCAATTACTTTGTTGGCGTCATCCAAATCTTTTCTCAATTGGCTTTCAGCTTGAGCTTTCAAAGTTTCAGAACCAGCAGCTTCAGGGAAAGAAGCTTTTACCAAGGCTTCGTTAAAGTATCCGATTTTAACAGATACGGATGAAGCTGGCTTTTGAGCAAATGCAGGCACTGCTGCAATCAAAGGAATGGCTAGTAAGCTGAGTGAACGAGAGAGCAGTTTCTTCATGATGCAAATAACCTCTAATTAGTTTTGACCAAACATTGCGCTAATGACTAATTATTATATACAATAGCTCACGACTTTTCGGTTGTCATTATAAAGATAATGATACTTAAGCGAAGAAATTGATAATACCACGATTAGTACTATAGTACTGAGTTAATTATCGAGGAGCATCACCGGCTGGAACTTCAATATCTACAGGTGGATTAGGAGCAGGCGGTGTATTGGTATTCATATCAGGATATTGTCCAGCTGGTCCTAAATTTAGTTCTTTTAGTTGCTGTTTTAATTTACTAATAGAGCTGTTGTAAGTTGGTTTAGCCAAAGTCATTCTCACGCCACCGAATAAACGGAAGTCCATACCGCTTATTCCTTGAACTCCATTGCCATTCCAGTTCCAAATAGGTTCTGCACGGACAAAGCCTACTAAATAAGGAAGTTTAGGCATTGGGTGTGATACTTCAAAATCGCAGATAATGGAATTATTGCTTTGATTAGGAATGGCATCATTAAATGGAGGGTGACGAAAATTTGTTACTAAGGTTCCTACTGCAGAGAACATCCAAGAGCCTCGCGTATAGAGAGCACCGATTGTATAAAAGGGATCTATCTCACGGGTTGGGGCAACAAAATAATACCGTCCTCGCATCTGCAAAATGGCGTTTGCATAAACAATTGCATGAGGAGTCAGAAAGCGTGTAATCGTTAAACCAGGAAGTAAGTCAGCTTGATGCAAATGACTTGTTTGCCATAATTCTCTGGATTGAAAATCGAGTTGTAAATTAGTAAATGGACTAATAGTAAAATCTCGTCTAAAACCTAAGGATAATGATTGAGTAGTCGGGAATGTTAATTGGTGGTGCCCAACGAACACGTCTTTAATCATGAAGTAATTAGTGTAGATACTAATCTTCTTGAAGAGTTCATAACCAAGAGTTACGTTCGGTAAAATACGATAAACGTAGTCTGATACATAACGTGTTCTAGAAAAGAAAACATTGGACTCATAACGTTGAGATGTTTCAGCAGAAACGTTGAACCACAGGCGACTGGGCAAATTTTGAAATAAATAAAATGTACGACCTGGCTTTAGTAATTGTTGTTCTCGTCCAATATTGACTGGAGTTATATCTGTTGGATATAAGCTTGGTAATACAGGAGTGGCTTGGGGCAATTCGATAGGTGCCAGAATAGTAGGCTCGGGCACATGAACTGCTTGGGAACGTGCAGCAAGAGGAAAACACAGTAATAAAGCAAAAGCTGAGCCAAATAATATTCGGAATTGCACCTGATTTATCATCTGCCCAACGTTTTCTATAGAGAGTAAGCCTGTAGTAAAAACAATGATAACATTCTAAGAATTAACTTTATAGTGATTCTGTTTTGATGGCAAGGGTAAGCATTTTATTCTGAAATAAATATAGATTTGTTAGGATCCACCAAGATAGCCTGCAATAGCAGGACAGGTGGCTGTGACATTTGTACCTGCAACAACCATGCTGGATTTACCAGCATGGAGGGCGTGCGGAGCAGCAGCTGAAATTGTTACGCTCATGCCAGTATAAATTACTGGACTTAGGCAAATAAACAGGCAGGAAAATCGCGGTTTAAATGGAGCTGGCTCAGCAACTTGGAGTTGATGAGGCAGGATGAAATATAGCCGACCGGGTTCGGCATTTGTTGGAGACTGATTTGTAGTATTAGCAAGCGAGCCGGTTGAGTCGCTTACGTGTAATTTTTGCTAAAAGCTCCTCTGTATCCTGTTTTTTGAGAACCAGTCCTTTAATAAGATTGGTGAATGACTGCAGTAGCTTCATTTCCATAAACCGGGTTTTTTGTCCGATTGTTTCATTTTTAGGCACTGGCATTCCTTCTGGATAATCGACTTTAAGACTCATTTCTAGAAAAGTGTGCGCTACAAAGGACAGCTCCCAAAACTTAAGAACTGCTTGTTTCTTCCGCTGCTGACAGTCTTCTAGACCAAGCTCTTGCTTTTCGTCCCTAAATAAATGCTCAATAGGATCACGTAACATATAGAGTTGTAGAATTTTTTGTGCTTGAACCCAATTCAGTTTGTTAGATAGAAAATATTTTGGTTCTCCTTCTTGTTCAGGGTTGTCATAAGTAATCACCATGCGAAGTTTTTTCCAAAACTTGATCTTGACGTTTTTTGCAAAGACCCAATAGGTCCGCTTAACTCCAAGTCTTGTTTCTACTTCTATTGGTTTGAAATCTTCTTTAGACAAAGACTGGGCAAAGGCTTCGGCTGTGTCAAATTTGCCCGATGGCAACTGTA
>DAIDIP010000004.1:89274-139709 GCA_027451745.1 Candidatus Melainabacteria bacterium | reverse complement strand
GACTTTATCAAAGTCTCATAAAAGCCTGTGTATACGCCATTCCAATCAGCTATCCTGCTCTAACGCGATAGGTATGTTCGTACGCCTAGCGCAATTAGCGCGAATGCAAACAAATCATTTAATGGCTATTTAGTCCATGATATTTGCTTAATGCGCAACAAGACACAGGGCTAGTAGGCTCTGTAGGAAGTTGTCAGGTAATCATTCGCTAGCATATAGATATGCGCCTTGAGGTATTGCATTAGTCCATAGAGAAATGTCACGCTCTACTAAGCTTTTTTCTTCAACCTCTCAGGATACCTTTTCGCTTTAATTTACCTCTAGCAAGATTCTCATAACTACCACTGGACGTGGCAGGAAATCTTTCATTGGTAAACGAAGGTGTTCTCAATTATTCAGACGAGGTAGAAATAAGCTTGGTTTCTGAGATTCGACATGGAGGAGCCTCTAGCGCTTCAAGTCATCTCCAGCACAGGAGAAAAACGATGGATTGGCGATTCTGGGTCGTAGTCAGCGGACTGGCGGGAATCTTGCTGCCCAACTTGGGCGCATCAATCGTAATGAGTGTGAGCCTCAGGAAATGGGGACATCACTCCGGGCTGTTCGGGTCTGAATGGCGACAGAATCACTGGGAGACAAGTACGCGCTCGGTGATTTGGCAATGGTTGCTGATGTCCTGCGTGGCGGTGGCGACCTTCCTTGAGGAGGCATTCATCACCTGCTCCCTGCTGACTTACTATGACTGGCAAATGGAAGCCACCATGGTCCTGCGGTGCACCCTCCTCAGCATCACATGGACATGGTGGTCGCTCCACAGACATTGAGTTCGAGACATCAGAAAAGCACGAAGACTCACTTCTATTTATGAAAGGCGGGCAAATTAGGTCGTTGGTCGACCGGGCTGGTTGGCATGGGGCCGTCCAGCTTTCATTTCTGCACAAGACAATTTAATGCAATTGAATGAGATCAATTATCAGTACCAGCAACACAATTACTTTGCAGTGTCATAATCTGATAAGTCCAGACTAAATTTGGTCTGGACTTATCAGATTAGTTTCATGTGATTTTTTATTTCCACCCTTCTTTTGTTTTTCTTTTATTTTTGAGTTTGTATAGATTACTTATATTTATTGAGCAGGATGTAATTCGCCAATATACGTAATCAAAAAGACAATTGTCTGGATATTTCGCTATAATTCTTTTTCTGCTCCTGACATGAGGCTTGAATTTCAAGCAAATCATTTTAGGCAACGATGTGGAGAGGTGTCGGAGTGGTCTAACGTGCAGTCCTGGAAAGACTGTCTGCGCCAAAAGCGCAGCGAGGGTTCGAATCCCTCCCTCTCCGCCAATTAGCTTATAGTTCGCACTAACTTCACAACTTAATTATGACTTCAATAGATCGCTACAAAGAAAAGCTTGATGAAATAGAGCGCCATTATAATGAGCTCTCTGAAAAATTGTCACAGTCTGAAATCCTTGCTGATCAAAACAATTTTCGCAAGTTAGCCAAGACACACCATGGACTTGAGCAAACTGTAGATGTTTACCATGATTGGCAACAAACACAAGAACAAATTGCGGGCACGCAAAAAATGTTGCGCGAAGAAACAGACAAAGAAATAAGAGAGCTAGCAGAAGAAGAATTAAGTGGATTACAAAAGAAAAACGATCAATTAGCCGAGCAACTAAAAGTAATGCTTCTGCCAAAAGATCCTAATGACGACAAAGACATTATGGTAGAAATAAGAGCTGCTGCCGGTGGAGATGAAGCTTCTCTTTTTGCAGGCGACTTATTGCGCATGTATTTGCGCTATGCCGATAAATATGGCTGGGCCACACAAATAATGAGCTCAAGCCCTGGGGAAGTTGGTGGCTATAAAGAAGTAATTTTGGGTATGAAAGGTGATGGTGCTTATAGCAGATTCAAATATGAATCTGGTGGTCATCGTGTGCAGCGTGTACCAGCTACTGAAGCACAAGGACGTGTACATACATCTTTAGCCACTGTAGCAGTAATGCCAGAAGTAGATGAAGTCGATGTTCAATTGCTGGATAAAGACTTAGAAATTACAACCATGCGTTCTGGCGGCGCCGGCGGTCAAAATGTTAATAAGGTAGAAACTGCAGTACGGATAGTACACAAGCCCTCTGGTATTGCTGTAGCGTGTTCAGAAGAACGCAGTCAATTACAGAATAAAGAACGCGCCAAACAAATCTTGCGTGCCAAACTATACGACATTGAAATGCAAGCAAGACAAAAAGCGATTTACGATGAAAGACGCTCACAAGTTGGTACAGGCGATAGATCAGAAAAAATTCGCACTTATAATTTCAAAGACAATAGAGTGACAGATCACAGATTGAATATGAATTTTCCTTTGCAGCCAACCTTGGAAGGCGATCTAGACAAACTGATAGAAGCAAGTATTCTTGCGGAGAACGAGCGCAGACTCAACGAACAAACCACCGCCTAACTTCTATACACGTAACCGTTAATTGGAAGTTCAATGACTGAAGACGATCCCGGCAGATTTAATGAAAATATTTTTGAGCGTCAATGCCGAGAAATTTATTGGCAGCTTAAAGAGACTGGGTTGGAAGAGAGTGAATCATGGGCAGAAGCCAGGCTTATTCTTGCGCAAGTGACAGGACTCAAACAGGCTCAACAACTAGTAAGTGATATTACCGAATTCAATCCGCTATGGCTAGAAGAAATAAGACGCATAATAAGTCACAGGCGAGAACGCAGACCACTCGCTTATAGTCTTGGCGAAATCGAATTTGCTGGACTTAGTTATAGAATAATTCCGGGAGTTTTGATCCCGCGTGTTGATACAGAAGCATTAATAGAAGCAGTTGTAGAATGGGCAGAAAACCTTACAAAAACTGGCGCCACTAAAGATAGCAATGCGGGTAGCAGCGACAAAGGCAACGATATACCAGCTTTGAATATTGCTGAAATAGGTGTAGGAAGTGGCATTATCGCTATTAGTTTGCTTAAGCGTTTGCCTAATTGCAAAGTTTGGGGTTGTGATATTTCAGAAGCAGCAATTGCCATTACTCTGGGCAATGCACGTAAGCATGGTGTTCATGAGCGGCTTACAGTAGTTCACGGGGACTGGAAAAAAACATTGCCAAACAATTTTGATGTGATTGTTTCTAATCCACCTTATATTCCTATAGACTTGGCACCGCCAGGACTTTATCCAATAGCAGAGCCAGGTAAATTAGATCCGTTTGGTAATTTCAAACATATGGTTGCTACAAAAAAAGAATTGCAACCAGAGCTTCGTTATGAACCAAAAGAAGCATTGTTTGCTGGCAAAGACGGTCTGGATTTCTACAGAGATTTTGCTAAGAAGTTGCCGGAACATTTTAGTGATCCACAAAAGAAACAATTGTTTGCAGCCTTTGAAATTGGTGATAATCAAGAAGAACAAGTATTGACTATATTTAAAGAAAAGCATTGGCAGAATTTAGAAATCAAAAAGGACATAAACGGCTTGCCGCGCGTCATTACAGCTAATCCACCACAATCAGTATCCCCACCCCAGGGTTAGCTTAAAAACACTCTTTTATCTTTTTATACTGTCTAACATAGTAATTAGCTCGTAAGGCGCAGCTATAAAATTTGTCTCCCCGGAGAGAGCAGGAGTTTATGCAACCATGTTGTTCACACAATCTATTTCACGAATTGTGGCAAGTATTGCCACTTGTTCCATTATTTTTTCTCAGTTGCCAGCGTATGCTGAGGTCAATATTTCAGCCGACCAGATATTGGAAACAACAAATAAAGCTACACAAACTGCCTTAAGAACCTCTGCTCAAATTGATAAGGAAACTTTATTGGCTTGTGGCACTTGCGGTTGCGAATTAACCTCGGTTGTAGCAGCAGAAGAAAGCACTATTAAACGTAGAGATAAATCATTGCTTACAGATAGTATTTGGGGCAATCTTATTCTAGAAATGGCTTATCAACGCGATAAAGAAATCGAAAAACTAGCAAAAAGGTTAGGCATAACCAATGTGGCAACTATGGCTGGTTTGCTTGCTATAAGTGGTGGCACCATAGCGCAGGGCATAACAGCTATTGGCACATTGAATCCTGCTACAGGACATTTAGACAGTTATGCGCCTGGCATTATTGGTTTATCTTTAGGCAGCGCAACTTTATTGACCTTTGGCACAAGGATTTATTTTGGCCATAAATATGGCAAAAAAATGAAAGCCAGACAATTGGCTATTAAAAGTGAGATTGAAGAAATTTTGCATCATCTAGAATACTCAGAAGCAAAATGCCCCGATATGCACAAACAATTAGCAGCATTGATTGGCGACAGAGCTAGTGGTGAATTTTTGCAATTGTGGCAATCCAGTCATCAATTAGCATCTACCAACAACAACACTGTTAGTATGCTCGACAAGTCCATTAGAGCAAAAATATTGCGATAGCCTTGTGTGTCCTGCCTTTGATTGGCTAATTTCATATTGATTTTAAGATGCTTTTTATTTTGATGTTGTTGCTTTGGTAAGACATGGATGCGCCAGCATGCCCGCAGACAGCTCGGTATCTGAGTTCACGGCGCTTTTATCCACAGTAAAAGAGTTTCTTGATATAATGATCAATTGAACTTTTTCTTTCTTTTTTCGTCTATATATCTGAGTGCATCTTGCTGATATCGACATAAAGAAATAGATACGACGAAGAGGTTATTTATATGAATTTGACATTGAAAACATTACAAACAGAAATGCGCAGTTCGTTTAATGAGATGTCGCTTCGCATTGACAATCTTGAAACTAAAGTAGGCAACTTAGATATTAATGTGAATGAAAGAGTTGATAATGTAATACGTAATCTCGATGCTCATAAAAAAGAAACTGCTTATAATTTTCGCCAAGTTGATCAACGTTTTGATATTGTCGACCAACGTTTCAATGCTATAGATCAACGCTTCAATGCTATAGATCAACGCTTCAATGCTATAGATCAACGTTTCGATGCTATAGATCAACGTTTCGATGTTATCAATCAACGCTTTGATCAATTACTGCAAGATATACTGGCTGGATTTTCGTCCTATTCCTTCAATATAGAAAATACGCTAGATGATCATGAAGGGCGCATTAAGGCTATAGAGACAAAACATTAGCTGGTCATTGGCAAAGCTTTTGCAAATATATTTAGCTGCAGCAATTCTTTTTATTTTCTTCTATTTTATTTTTTACTGGCAATAAAACATTCTGTTCATCGTTATAATCTGAACCTTTGCGCAAAAGCTGCCATAATTCATCCATGACACGAGTCGAATCATCTGCTTTTACTGCTTCAACGACACAAGTTTCTAAATGTTGTTTGAGCATAAGTTGAGCTGTTTTATCTAAAGCAGATTGCACAGCTTTTAATTGATTGAGCACATCAATGCAATATTTTTCATCATCAACCATTTTATGGACAGCATTTAAATGTCCAATGGCACGTGCCAATCGTTTTTTTAAAACTTCTTTTGTTTCGCCACGTAGAGCCATAATTATTTTGATGATTATCTATGATTGGTTTAACTTACTCATGCAGCAATCATTTTGCGCGGAGAAGTCAGGTTGCTGTTTACTATGATGACAATTATAGAAGCCCATTCAATATATGGATATAATGACTTCTATTATGTGACATTGACATAACAGGTAAATAAATGAAAGCAGCATATTTCGATTGTCAATTTGGCGCCGCGGGTGACATGCTTGTGGGGGCATTAATTGACGCTGGTCTGGATAAAAAAAGATGGTTAAGCGAAATTGCAAAGATAGTTTTATCACCTGACAGCTATAAAATTGAAATCAAACAAGTACAAAGAAGAACATTAGCTGCAAAAAAATTTGATGTTATTGTGAGTGAAAATGCACCGGCGGAATTTAGACCTGCTTTGTTGCACACTCATAGTGGTTTTTCTCCTAGTCATGGGCACGGACACGAACATGGACATTTGCATGAACATACGCACGGGAGTAAACACAGTCACGAGCACATAGATAATGAGCATCATCATGATCATGAGCATGGACCAGGGTTGGCTGTGGCAATGGCAGATGTGCAGGCAGTGATAAAAAACTCAAAAATTTCGCAATTTGCCAAAGACTTTTCTAATCGAGTTATTGAAAGACTTGCTAGTTGCGAAGGCCCTGTACACGGCATGGCGCCGGAGGCTATTTATTTTCACGAGGTTGGTGCAATAGATACAATAATAGACATTATTGGTTTTTCGATTGGCTATGAACTGTTAGGCATAGAAAAGAGTTATGTTTCAGCTGTGCCTATTGGACGCGGGCATGTACTTACTGCTTCTGGTTATTTTCCAGTTCCAGCACCAGCGGTGGCTTTGATGTTGGCTAAAATAAAAGCACCAACATTAGACTATGAAATAGATTATGAATGTTTGACACCAACAGGCGTAGCAATATTAGCTGAGTTATCTTCAAGCTGGGGTGTTTTGCCGCGTTTTGATCAAGTAGAAAGTATTGGCTACGGGGCTGGCACTAAGGATAGTCCTAAACATCCTAATGTTTGTAGAGTGATGATAGGAAAGATTTCTGGTTGATTGCATAATTCTTTGCCAATCGGGCAAGGCATCAACCTAAATTGCCCTTTATCTTTTAAATATAACCAAAGCGAATACACAACCCATGCACCAAGTATTAGTAATGTAATGCCAACAAAGGTGATCCCAATCTATTCCTGGCGCAAACCAAGAAAGAATGAAATTATTGTTGCTGACGCAAAGGCACAATTTATCGCTTAATCCTGGCAGATTTGAACATAGAAGACATTTCACTGGCATGATTAAAAATGCGGCCCAGACTGATTGTTTAAGGGCTATAATATTCTTAATATGGAAGATGGCATACTAAAAGCAATATCCACCGACGGCTCAATTAGAGCAGTGATCGCCTCCACTACGTGTCTAGTTGCTGATGCCAGAGAAAAGCATCAATTATCTTTTACTGCTACTGCTGCTTTAGGAAGGGCTTTAACTGGTGGTGTGTTGCTAGCCCCCATGCTCGCTCGTCGTGGTCAGGTGGCGCTCAAGTTTCAAGGCAATGGTCCATTAGGCAAAATATTAGTTGATGCTTCACCGGAAGGTACTGTGCGTGGCTTTGTTGACAATCCGCAAGTTGAATTGCCATTAAACAGTCTGGGCAACTTTGATGTTGGTAGTGCAGTGGGGCACACTGGCTATTTACATGTAACCATCGATCAAGGTTTTGGTCTATCTCATACCTCAACAGTAGAATTAGCCACAGGTGAAATTGGCGAAGATATAAATCAATATTTGGTCAATTCGGATCAAACAGGCTCAGTGGTAGTAGTTGGAACTCATCTCACTTCTGCTGGCGTGGAGGCGGCCGGTGGTCTCATTGTGCAATTGTTGCCAGATCACACTGAAGAAACGATTTGCAGAATAGAAAATAATATTGGTACCTTTGGTACTTTTACTTTTCTTATGCGGCGCGGACTGAGTTTGGAGCAAATTCTAGGTCGTATACTAGATGGATTTACCTTGCAAACAGTCACAGCGGTGCATCCGGTTTCGTTCAAGTGTAAATGTTCCAATGATAGGTTTTTTGAAGCTTTGAAAGTGCTGGGCAAAGATGATCTTGTATCTATGGCAGAACAAGAGGGAAAAGCTGAGGGACGCTGTCATTTTTGTAATGAACACTATTATGTGGGCAAAGAAAGATTACTTGACTTAGCACGCAGTGATTAGAAAGAAGAATTAAAATATGTCACTACATTTGGTGCAGATAATAATCACGAGAATACTTGAAGCATCACCATTATTGCTTAACAGTAAAAAGATCAAAGGAGAGTAAAAGTCTAATAGACGGACCGGAATAATTCCGGTCCGTCTATTACCAGCATCACGATCATCGGCTCGTCAAGGACTCAACCTGCCGTCTGCTTAGGCTTGACGCGGGATGCAAGAAGCTGCTCAGTGATTACCCTGAGCCACTCTCGGTTTGAGTAGAGGATTTCGACGTTGGGGTGCCCGACCCGTGCCATAGCAGTCTCCTGGGCCGCGCGGAGTTCGTCGTCTGAATCTTCCAACCCACGCCGAATTCTTTCTGCAGTGATGGTGTGAAGAATGGCCATATCGAAGTCGTTGTCTGCCGCCGTCCGAAGGAACCATCCCATCGGGCGGTGGTGCATGGACGTCCTGACTCGATCGACGCCCTCGCTATCGGTTGTAAGCTGGGCATCTGGCAGATTCAGGATCGCCCTGATCATGTTCTGAGGAACAGATTCGTATCGTCCCCAGTCATTGCTGTATTCACGAACAGTTACCCATCGTTGTTCAGGCATCTTGTCCCCCTGTCTCGAGTCATGGGCAGCATTGAGCCAGATTCACCCTCCGCTGGGTGAACGAATTTGTTAAGCCTGTTCGGGGAGGAATTGTTGCATAGCCGCAATCCGACCATGAATGATGATCGTATGGCGGCTCAGCCGGCAGAAGGTGCGTAATCCATTGCCAGCTTTGTAGTCCGACGGTTGCCCGCTGTTGGACCCGGCGAGAGCTTCTTCTAGTTCTGGGTTGTTTGAGTCGAGGGTGAGCAAGAGCAGGCGAACAGCCTCGCAAGCCTTGGATCGACAGTTCTTGCTGATACTTTCAGCAAGCATTTGAAATGCCCGCCCAAGCGTTTCAGCTTCATGGTCATCAAAGGAACTCCGGCAGATCTCTGCACTGAGACACATGAGATGCAGCCAGATGTAGGAGAACTGGCTTGCCGACTCTTCTCTTGGGCTGTCGCGGGCGCCCAGAAGTATAGCATGGGCGCCGATGGGACCTCCGATGCTAGGGATTACCTTGGCAAGAAGCGCCGCGTTGTGCGCCGGGGTTGGTTTGGTAATTGCCACTCGCAATGAGATGGCTTGAAGAGCAGATGCAACCAAGTTCAAGCTCGGCTGCACATATCGTCGTGTCTGGATGTCGGGTAAAGAAGGTGCTGAGGTATTGCGTCTGGTTCTGGCTGGCTGTTCGAAAATCACCGCAAGTCTCCCTGACTTGTAGGACGGTCTCAAATTTCCCATCTGGTGAATGGGGGTTGAAAGAAGCAAAAACGCAAAAGACTGTTTGGCTGGTTGTATTGTGCTCCATTGAGGATGAAAAGGATAGGTTACTTAAAACCTGACATCACCATTGGGTCTAAGGCAATAAGATAGTATGGATAAGTTCATAAAGAAAAAATTGCGATTTTTGGCGAAAAACAGGTCTAGCCAAGATGCTTGACAATATCAAAAAACATCAAAACAAGCCATGATTAGTAAGAATTTGGCTAATTGAGAATATTAATTGGTGCTTTACAATTTACAGAAGCTCGCGCTAGGACTTTACATCCTAAGCAGCGCGATGAATCTTGCCAGCTTTTATGCAAGATGTGCAAGCTTTGATACGCTTAACAACTTTATTGACTACAGCCTTAACAGACTGCAAATTTGGCATAAAGCGTCTTTTGTTTTGCGGATTAAAGTGCGACCGCAAAAACGAATAATTGCGTCCAGTTATTGGACCTTTACCACATACATCACAACGTCTAGCCATAAAAAACTTCCTAAATGCTCTTACTAATCATTCACAACAGATATCGACAGATTATCCACCATACTCGCAACTGAAATATAACACCAGCAAGAGTGATTGAGAGGACAATATACCGGGAAAAGAAATAATAGCATGAAAAGAGCTGCACCGAATAGCAATTTGGCGGAAAGTACACAAATCGGATGCGAAAATTGATACGTTTAGAGTAAATAAGTTCGCCTTTCGGGCATCTTCATGGTAGTCTCTTTTTGAGGGCAAACTTAATCTGGCGTTACTATCCCGCAAAATCTAAAAACTGTGTTAAAAGAGAGTGGTGGCTCTTTTAAAAATGCCAATGGTGCATAAGCAAGCATATAAAAGAGATAGTACATTGGCAAAATAACTAGGTGGAGAAGAAAGGCTAGAATGGCACTCGTTAATTATGCAGCACGTGAAATCAATTGCAAAATTGTTTATTACGGTACCGGCCTTGGTGGCAAGACTACGAATTTAAAGTACATACACAGCCAGCTGGCTCCGACCACCCGTGGCGAATTAATTAGTTTAGCCACTGAAACAGAAAGAACTTTATTTTTTGACTTTTTGCCTTTAGACCTTGGCGAAGTACAGGGATTTAAAACCCGTTTTTCACTTTATACAGTCCCTGGACAAGTAGAATACAACGCTAGCCGTAAGCTCATACTCAATGGTGTGGACGGCATTATATTTGTCGCTGATTCAGATGTCACACGCGCTAAAGACAATGTAGAATCTCTGCAAAATATGATTGAGAATCTAGCCGAATACAACCTCACCCTTGATAACATTCCTTGGGTTTTGCAATATAACAAACGTGATTTGGCAACAGCTTTGCCCATCGAACGTTTAGAAAAAGAATTGAATATACGGGCAGTACCTAGTTTTGAAGCCATTAGCTCTGAAGGCTTAGGCGTATTTGCTACGCTAAAAGCGATCAGTAAGCTAATCTTAAATAGATTGCAATAGTAATTAATTACAGTCCGGTGGAATCTTTAAATCAAATTTCGTAGCCAAAATGGAGCTAATTCTTTAGGCTGATAATGTGTGGCTATTGTCGAAGATAGAACCTTGCCTAATTACACAACAACTAAAGCTAAACCTGATGCTGAAAAACTTTCTTCTCAAATGAAGAAAGCTATTCTTGTGGAAAGAAAGGCTCGTTATGCCGATTTTCAAGGCAAGCGCAGCACATTTTCTGGCTTCATGCGCAAAACTGCAAGTGAATTATCGAGAACTTATCCCCATGAAGCAATCTGGGTAACTATTCGCGGTTTGTTCCGCACTTATCCAACTACTGATGTTGCCAGTCGCATATCAATATTGCTTCGGGTGGAACAACTTCTGGATCAAATTAAATTGCCAACTTCTATATCGAAGGAAGAAAACACTCAAACTGCCGCTATAAATGCTGCCGACAAAATAGGACAACGGTCTGTAGATGTGCCTGTTAAAGGCAGTTTAAGCACAGACAATAAAATAGTCCTTAGCAAAACTAATGAAGACAAAAAGCTACCACCAAATTCAGAAGGCAAACATACAAACGAACTAGATATTCAATTTGTTAAAGGTGTTGGACCGCGCTACAAAAGCATGCTGGGCAATATAGGTATAAATACTGTAGAAGATTTATTGCGCCATTATCCTCGCAGGCATATTGATTTTTCGGACAAAGTAAAAATAGGCTCGCTCAAGCCCGGACAAGAAGTAACTGTTATTGGTGTGATTAAGTCTGTAAGCGCTTTTCAATCACCTAAAACAAAAATTTCAATTTTAACTATTATTATTTCAGATGGTACAGGAAATATTTCTGTGACCAGATTTATTGGTGGCAAATCAAATAAGTTTTTGCTTGATAGATATAAAAACCAATATCCAAAAGGCTGTCAGGTTATGGCATCTGGAATTGTTGAGCGCGATAAACATTATCATCGCTATACTTTGAAGAATGCCGAACTGGAACTGCTTGGTTATATCAGCGAGGATGAGGCAAGTGCTTATTCACGCGAAGAATTGGAGAAATTGAAATCTTTAAATGCTGGCAGGCTGGTACCTGTTTATCCATTAACAGAAGGCATAAGTTTAAGGCATTTGCGTTTGATAATTCATAATGCCTTAGAAAAATATGGCAGCCTTATAGAAGATGTTGTTCCTATCGCGATAAAAGAAAAATATGATCTCATTGAAGAAAGAAAAGCGCTTGAAAAAATACATTTCCCAGAAACAATGGAAGATTTTACTAAAGCCCGAGAAAGACTTGTTTTTGATGAATTATTTGCTTTGCAATTAAGCTTAGCCAAAAGAAGACATAATTTTGAGCAAGAAGAAAAATCTCTTGTTTTAGAAGTGCAAAACACTCCTTTAGTAGAAAAACTAAGACAAAGTCTGCCATTCAAATTAACTGCTGCCCAAGAACGGGTGTGCAAAGAAATTGCTCGCGATCTTGCTTCCAGCAAGCCTATGCATCGCTTAATACAGGGTGATGTTGGTTCGGGTAAAACTATTGTGGCTTTATTGTCTGCTTTAATTGCTATTGATAATGGCTACCAAGTAGCAATGATGGCGCCCACTGAAATTTTGGCTGAACAACATCATAATCAATGTCAGAAATTTATTGCTCCACTTGGACTTGTGGCTGCTTTAGTTTTAGGCAAACATGGCGCGCGCGAGCGTAAAGAAATACGGTCCGCTATAGGTTCAGGAATAGTCAATTTAATTGTTGGCACTCATGCCTTATTAGAAGACGATGTTGAATTTAAAAAACTTGGATTGATAATTATTGATGAACAACATAGATTCGGCGTAAAACAAAGAGCACGCTTAAAAGCAAAGAGCGTTTCTCCAGAGCTGTTGACTATGACTGCCACACCAATTCCAAGAACCTTGGCTTTAACTATCCATGGCGATTTAGACTTATCAGAAATAGATGAATTACCACCCGGAAGAAAGCCTATTTTGACTAAATTAATGGGACCGGGTGAAAAGAAAATGCTCTATAACTTTATTAGAGAGCAAGTACAAGCCGGCAGACAAGTTTATATTGTTTTTCCTCTTATTGAAGAATCAGAAACATTATCTGCTCGGGCGGCAACAATAGAATATGCAAAGTTAAAAGAAAAAGTTTTTCCAGATTTGTGTATTGGACTCATGCATGGCAAATTAAAATCAGAAGAAAAAGAAGAAGTGATGAATGATTTTCGGGCGCACAAATACGATATTTTGGTTTCTACCACTGTTATTGAAGTAGGTGTGGATGTGCCTAATGCCTCAGTTATGGTAATTGAGAACGCCGATAGATTTGGCTTAGCTCAATTACATCAATTGCGTGGACGCGTGGGGAGAGGCAGCGACCAATCACATTGTTTTCTTGTCACTGAAAGTAAAACACAATCTACACGCGATCGTTTAAATATACTCACACAAACAAATGATGGTTTTGTGGTAGCAGAAAAAGATTTGGCTATTCGTGGACCAGGAGAATTTTTGGGATTCAGACAAAGTGGGCTGCCAGACTTAATCTTGACTGATCTGACATTGGATACAAAAATTCTGTCTGATGCCAGGCAGGCAGCAATTGAAATCATAAAAGAGGATCCGAAATTAGAAAAACATCCAAAATTACATAAACTAATAGAAAAGCACAATAACAATCTCAAAACAGAAATTTTGCACTCTGGCTGACGGACGGTCTTATCAAAGACCGTCCGTCCCCAGCTCATGCCAAAAATAGGCGTATAGGTTCGGCATGTCGGCGTATGCGCTTTATACGGACACAAGAGTCCGTGAACTAAAGACGACTTCAAGAATCTTGTAGCGCGGGAAAATCAAAGCGAATGGGTCATTGTCCTCGTCCTCGGTCGGGAGATGTTCCGTTCGTCCTCGTTCAAGTCCGGCCGCGGCGGCCAAAGGACGCTCGAAAACGTCGATAATGCGCTCGCACATGCTGCGATGCAGTTGCGGGGTGGGAAAGACTGTCGTGGGATCGCCGATAACGGCGGCGGTAAAGTCAAAGCGATCAGTTGTAACATTCCCAAAAGCGACCAGCTCTGGGGTGGAATTGTCAACCCGTCCAACCAGTCGCCAGCCGTCAGAAAGATCCTGCTTGCGCATGTAGCCGCATTTGGCGAGCCCAGCACCAAGAGCAAGCAGAGAACCTGGGGGGTAAATGAAGCCGACGATGACCCCATGGCTGAGAATCATGACCCGTCTCCGATGCAATTCGAGGGAAGAGAATTTGGTATTATCATCGTCACCCCTCGGGCGTCTTGTGTCCGAGGGGTGACTCAGTCTTTTTGTTTGCCGCAGACAGGACATTCTGGTCCGTCGCGGTAGGCTTTCCATTGAAAATGGAGGTAGCCTTTCATGCAGTCTTGGCCGTGTCAATAACACGGCTGCCATCAGTAGTATCAGTCGTGCTGGAAATACCATTCGCCAGCTAGCCAAATGCAGGCAACCGAGATGTTGGCTATAATTAGCCAAGGCGGCAGTCCTAGCATGATGCTGGCAAGAATAGACATATTGTCTCCTTCTCTCAAGTTGTGTATAAGTGCTGGAACTTTGTGATCTCCTTGTTTGCTTAGGACTCACTAGGCTTCAGCACTTTCCGCCTGTTTGTGAGGACATCCGAGACAGACTTTGTTGCGGCCGAGGATAAGTCGAATAGGCGGTTGTGTCCTGCATGGCTTGCCAACGCAGTAATGCAACCGTCGGTGCTTCGCTCCCAGGTACAGGGCATAGCCCAAGATGAGCATGCCCGAGCCGAGGATGAGCATCAAACTAATGCCATCTGGCTTGGAGGCAAGGAGTTGTAGTTGCTCCATCACGATCTCCTGTGTGAGTTGTGTTGTGAGGTTCAGGAAAAATTCGGTGCCCCACATTTTGGGCAGTGAGCAGGGTAGCGTCGGTTAAGTCGGGCATTGCAAGATGAACATCGTCCGTCCACTTCTGAAGCTGCCCGACTTGCCTCTTTTAACAACGTATGGCAGCCGATTACAATGGCCGAGCCAATCACAATAATGATCGCCCAAACCGAATTAGGCGATTGTTCCAGAGCTGCTTCAGCAAAAAAAACCTCCATCATCGTTCCTCCATGCGCTATAAAGCGCTCCTGAGGCGTGCGGTGGCGATTAAGACTTGCGATCGGTTATCGGTCGCAAGTCTAAGTGAGTACGGCGTCTTCGTTGATCTGCTCAGCAGCAGATTAACGAAGTATTGTCAGGCGTGAAAGACGAAATATTGTTGAGAAAAACCAGGATGAATCTGCGGGAATAATTGACTTTGTCATTATTGCGAATATAAAGGCAAGTGTGCATGAATGGGCATGAAGTTAAGCGTCGTTAATAGCTACTCTTACGACATGCATTTACCTTTGCTTGAAATAGTCTACAAGTCTATTTTTAAAGAAAGAACAAAAAACAATTTTCGATTTACTTCTTACAGTAAACAAATTAAATATCAAAGATTGAACCTAGCGCAGCTAGCGCAGCGGCATAATTTATTAAATAGTGGTAACCTATGGGAAGATTCTACTAAGCCCTAAGCGGCACATAAAATCAGAATTTTTCGTTTGATATTAGTAATCGGCAATAGCAAAAACAATGACCGAGAAAACGGCAAAAGGTAAGAAAGCTAACAATAGGATTGTTTTAGCAGTATTTCTATTGCTAGGAATATGTGGCTTGATAGTTTTTGCCACAATGCATAAAGCTGTTTTTCCTTCTGCAGCCATAAATCTTAGTGTGCCAAAGTCAGATATTTTGAAATTAACTGAAATATGGATAAAACAGCTTGGCTATCAAAAACAAAAAATAATCAAGTCGATCACATTTAATTGTGATGATGATGTCAAAACATTTCTTGAGTATGAACTTGGCAATGCTAAAGCCAATGATTTAATGCAAAATGAAATTCCAGTGTTTTATTGGGACTGCTCATTTAAACAAGAATTTGATCAAGAAGGTATGCGAATGACAATGAGCCCAACAGGTGAGTTGTATTATTTTGATCACTATTTTCCCAATGATCGGGCAATACCAGATATTCAGCATGATGAAGCTAAAGCAAAGGCGTTTGATTTTGTTTTAAAACAAACAGGTTGGACCAAATCAGATTGCAAGCTTGTTGAAGACAGTGTAGATAAGCAATTGCATCGCAATGACTATGATTTCACCTGGGAAAACCAGAAAACAGACTATAAAGGAGCAAAGTTAAGAGCCTCAGCTAGCTTTTGTGGCAATATTTTGTCTGGCTATTATAAATTTCTGAAACTGCCAGAGAGCTGGGATCGCAAATACGAAACTATTCGCTCCTATAATAATTTGCTGCAAACTATAGCAACGGTTTTCTATTCTTTACTTCATATTGCAGCAGTATTTATATTTTTTCAAAGCATTGCCAATCGCCAGATACGTTGGCGTTTCGTTCTTTTGTGCGCGGGCATTCTTACTCTTGTGTGCTTTCTTGAAGGACTCAATGATATTGAATCTGCACTAAGTGCTTATGACTCTCATAAATCTTATGCTGCATTTTTGACCATGACAGCTTTTGGTATGTTCATGTCCTTGCCTTTGAGCTTTATGGGCATTGCTCTCATAGTTGGAGCAGCAGAGAAGGTTTATCGTTTAGCATTTCCTGAGCATTTGCCTTGGCAAAAATGGTTTACCGGTTCTGCTTTGCGAAATAATTATGTAACTACCGGATTGATAATTGGCTATGGTGCATTTGGCATATCAATAGGTTATCAAATACTTTATTACGCTCTTGGGCAAAAATTTCATTTCTGGTGTCCTTTAGGTATTGATAAGTATCAAATACTAACAGCAATACAACCGTGGTTTAGCGCTTTTACACTAGGAGTATTTGCCTCGGGCGCAGAAGAGCTTTTATATCGTGTGATAATGCTCGGTTTTGGCCAGAGACTTTTGAAAAATTTTTGGATAGCTAATGTTTTGCAAGCCATGGCTTGGGGTTTTATGCATAGTGGTTATCCGCAACAACCTGCCTATGCTAGAGGGGTAGAGCTAACAATAGAAGGAATTTTTTGGGGTTGTATTTTACGAAGATTCGGTCTTTTGCCATGCTTAGTGTCGCATTATCTATTTGATGTTTTTTGTGATAGTGTTCCACTATTTTCTGCACAGATACTTAATCTTAGATTATCCCCCTTTATTCCGTTATTACCATTGTTGGGGCTAGCTATTTTTGGTCTTTGGCAGCAAAAGAAAAAAGGGCAGATTGAAGTAAGCCCATCAGCTATGCAGAAGGTTAGTGAACATAAGCCTGACGCAATAGATTTTATAGAACATCAAAGTGAACCTTTGCTGAAGGCAATAACTAAAGTAGAAGAAACTTTAGAACAGCCAGGAAAATCTATTGTGACTGATGAGGAAGTCGGAAGTTCTGATTATGTATACCAACCCTTAGTCAACTCCACACGTTTAGGCTTGCTTGGGCTAATTTGCATATCCTTCATAGTGTTATTGCTTTGGAAAGAACCACGCTGTGAAATTTATCAAGAAAATAGTCCTCTTAAGTCAACTGCCAAAGAGGTAATAAAAACTTCTTGGGATTATATGAATAAAAATCATTTTGATTTAACAGGCTACACTGCTGCATGCGAATGCAGCAGTGGTATTTCAGGTCATAAAGACGAATATCAATATATACTCGAAAAAGTTGGCTTTGAAAGAACCGATGCTATTGCCCACGAAATAGAGAATCCTCACTTATGGGCGGTTCGTTTTTTTAAACCAGCTTGTTCTGAAGAATATGTGCTTGCTTTAGATAAAGACGGCAAGATTCTTTCGCAAACAATCACCAAGGATGAAGATGCCCCCGGAGCTAGACTGAGCGAAGCTGAAGCAAGAAAAATTGCCGAAGATTATTTGCATCAATATCGTCCACTCTATGAACCCCTAATATTTAGTGATGTAGAAGTAAAAAATCGATCGCATAGGACAGATTATTATTTTCAATTCAAGAGTCCTAAATATAGGGTTGGAGATGCAGACTCAATTGTTTCAATAGAAATAGTTGGTGATATTCCATCTTTCCAAGGACATCGCTGGCAAATACCTGATGAATGGCATTGGGATAAGGTAAAAATAACTCTGCCAAAAGCCCTGGCACTAATTGCCACTGGACTCGTTTCTCTTGCCAGTTTTATTGCCTTTATTTGGTGGACGGTGTCTTTGTTTTTAGCCAGAACTGTACGCTGGAAACCAGCAATTTGGCCTGGGCTAGTATTCATTACTGTAACAATCATAACCGCTTTGAATTATATCCCGACAAGTATTTATTCGTATAACACCACCATACCAGTGCCAATCTATACCGCGATGTTGATGGCCGGAGGCTTATTACTAGTATTGCTTAGTGGCGCGTTTATGTTCTTTTGTCTAGTGTTGACTGTGGCTGCAATTAAAGAGCTTGGATTAAAGGAAAGAGTCGCCTATGCTGTAAAAAGTTTGACTCCCTGGCTCAATCGATTAAGCCCTGCCGTTCAGTATAATTACTGGCTTGATGCAATTTTAATTGCTGGGGCATACGACTTATTCAGTCATGTATATTCATTAGCACGATTGACTATTAGCACTACTTATAGGCATGCCGCACAATTTAATAACTCTACTTATCCCATTCATTTAGCCTTAAATAATTTCAGCCCCACAATATCTGAATTAAGTTCAACTGTAGCGATTTTTTATGCTGTTATTATATTTTTGAGTATTTTTATTGGCGTAATTGCTAAGTTTGGCATAAGAAAAGAGTGGCAGATTTTTCTCTTCATTTTTATTACTACAGCCATTACTTCAGTAAGCACGGTTTTTACTAGCACTGTAGTTTATTGGCAAGAAATATTGTCTTCGGCACTCTTTGGTATTATCGGTTCTTTGCTGTACTGGTATTTCTTGCGTAAGGGAGCAATGCGAAATATACTGGGCTTTTTGCTTTGGCTCTACCTTACACAAATGACTAATACTCTAGCAGACTTTATTGAATGCGCCTGGTCGGTTTTTCCAATTGATATATGTGTGCTTTGCCTGCTCACTCTCCTGCCGTTCTTTTATCTTATATATTTAAAAATTTGCTCAGTGCGTAAATCATCGGCCATTATTTGACATATGGCTGTGTTAACTATTAATTGGCGAACGAGCCATCATATTAGTACAACTGGCCATTAGTCCAAGTAATTCAATCATGTTAGGTGGATTGGTATCACCTTTAAATTCACGATACATCATAGCTACATTAGCAGCCATACGCTCGCTATCGCCCCATTGGGCATATTTGCTTTTGAGCATTTCGGCAGCAGCAGGCAAAATTTCTTTGCCGGAATCAAAATGTTTGCGGGCTTCACTGAAAACAAATTCAAAATATTCTTTTATAGCAAATACGCCATTAATGCCGGTAATTGGACCATGACCAGGAACAACAATTTTTGGTTTGAGACTAACAATTAGATCACATGCCTTAAGCCAATTTTTTACTGGACCCGCCCACATAAGTGGGTGTCCTTCAACAAATAAAATATCGCCAGTGAAGACCACTCCTTGGTCAGGCAAGTGAACAATAGTATCGCCAGCTGTGTGGGCTGGACCTACTTCTATAAGCTCAATAGTTTTATTGCCTACTTTTCTTTCTAATTTGCCTTCAAACAATGTAGTGGGCATTTTGCGTTCAATGCCAGCAAATTGAAATTTGCCAAATCTATCTAAAAACCATTTGCCTAATTCACCCATCTTCGGTGCTTCAGCCAAAAAATTAAGCATCATAGCTGGATTTTCATAGACCATTGAAGCGGCTGTGTTTTTTGAAGCAATAATTTCTGCATTTTCAACTAATATATTGCCATTGCAATGATCACCGTTTGAATGAGTGTTTACCATGGTATTGATCTGAGTAGCAGCATTTGGCGCTGCTGCTTTCATTGCATTGAGCATATCGGCTGTTAAAGCTAAATCGTAGAGAGTATCAACTAAAAAAGATTCTTTGCCATCGGTAATAAGTCCGGCATTGCTCCAACCCCAGGAACCATCCGGTTGCAACCAAGCATATGAACCATGACCAATGTCATGCAAACCCTTTGTGTAATTGAATTCTGGCAGACGCAAATTGTTCATTAATCTATATAACGCGTTATTTAGTCATTGATGTTGGGAGTATCAAGCTTTTCATCAGCTGGATATTGAAGATTTTCTTTGGGAGCAATGTCGCTATTAGGTGCGGGGGATTGGGCAGCAGATTGGCTCGATTCTTGAATAGGTACAGGAGATGATTGGGGTGGTGTTTCTTTATTTAACAAATTATTTTGTGGCGTTTGGATGGGAGGTGCTGCATTTGTTTTATTCTGTTCCGGACCGTTCTGATCATTGACAGTCGTTGAAACAGCAGCCACAGTATTTTTGATTTTATCTAAGTTTGCACGGGCTTGACTTGCATAAGGACCATTTGGCTCTGAAGCAATATAACTTTCTAATTCAGTTTGAGCGTCTTGATTGCGATTTTGATTTACATAAGCAAGTCCTAAAGCATAATGGACAACGGAGTATTGCGGAGAAAGACGCAATGCAGTCTTATATTCTTCAATAGCTTTATCTAATTCATTCTGGGCGCTAAGTGCTAAACCTAGATTATAGTGAGCAAGAAAATCATCTGGCTTACTAGCAATAGCCTGGCTATAAGAGGCTGCAGCATCTTTATAGTTTTTGTTAGCAAGAAAACTATTACCCAAATTTATTTGTGCTTCGCTAAGTGATGGATCTACTTCTAAAGCCTTTTTAAATTGAGTGATAGCTCCGCCATTATCTTGGGCTTTTTGCAAAGCTAGTCCTAAGTCATTATAAGCAGTGGCTGACCTTGGATTCAATTGCACAATACGCTGATATATTTCAACTGCTTGCGGGGCTTTGCCCTGTCCTTGCAAATTGTCGGCAAGTTTATTGAGTATGTCCACATCTTGTGGATTTTGAGCGGCCAATTGGCGCAAAATAGTTTCTGCTTTGGCTGGCTTACCTTCTGATTCATTCAAAGCGGCCATACTAAAAGCAATATTGCGACTATTAGGATTAAGATTATAAGCTGATTCAAGAGCAGCACGAGCACCAATTAAATCGTTTAGTTTAAGCAAAATATTGCCTAATTCATTGAAGGCACTAGCGTCAGTTGGTTCTATACTTAAACCTTGACGATAATAATTTGCGGCCATTGGCAAATTATCTTTGCGCAAATATGTGCGACCAAGACTAATTAGGGCTTGTGCATCATGTGGATTTTGATCTAATACAGACTTAAATTCACCTTCTGCTTTATCTAAATCACCTTGTTGGCTTTTTATAATGCCCAAATTATAGTGAGCATTGCTGTATTGTGGATTTATATTTAAAACCTGATGAAAAGCCGATTCGGCTCCTGGCAAATCAGACGAAGATAAAAGCAAATAACCTAAATTATAATTGCTTGTAAGATCACGGGGATTTAGACTGCTTGCTTGACGATAAGCATTGATTGCCAAATCATTTTGCTTATTTTTCATGCATAAGTCGCCTAATTGTCCATACCAATCGCTAACATTGTCTTTTAGAGCAATAGCTTTTTTGACATTTTTAATAGCGTTAGGATAATCATTTGTCATTGCTTGGCTAGATGCGAGCATTATATAAGCGTCAGGCACACGATCATCAATGGTTAATGCCTTTTCAAAAGCATTAATAGCCTCGTTATAGTTTTTTAGCGCATATAAACAATTGCCCAAATTAAATCGAATAGAAAAATTATCTGGCTGCTTAGCGGCTACAATTTCGTACTGTTGACAAGCTTGTTGATAATCTTTTTTGTCCTGCAGAGCAGCAGCCAATTGAGAACGGGCTCTTAATTGTTCTGGATAAGCCATAATGACTCTAGACAATTCATCTATTGCCTGACTTTGTTTTCCGGCTGCACGTAAGGCAATACCCAAATTTAAACGCATGAGCGGAACGTCTGGCCGCAATTGAATTGCTTGTCTGTATTCATTGATAGCCTCATCAATTTGTCCCTGGGTTTGCAATAAAGTACCCAGACTTTCGCAGGCAAAAGCATCATAAGGTCTTATTAAAATTGCCCGTCTATATTCAGCAATAGCATCATCAATATCACCATGTTGACTAAGTACTGCAGCAAGTCCAAGATGCCCTAAAGGATCATTTGGTGCGGTCAATACCACCGATCTAAAACAATTCAAAGCCTGCTGCAAATTTCCAGCTTTAAAGAAGGAAACAGCTTGGTTATATTGCTCCAGGGCCGCTTTAGGTAGTTGATTATCGTTTTCGCCTTTATTCTTAGCACTTACTGTTACAGGCACTGTTAAAGCCAAAGTGGCGCAGAGAGTATATATAGCAAGCAAGTGTTTCATAATAGGACCTTTTATAAATCTAGCCATAAAGTGCTTATGAGAAATCCTGTTCATTGAGCCATAAGATAATGTCATAAAAATGATTGAAGTGAAAATTTTAGCTAATTTCTTCGAATAATGTTATGGGCATTTTAACTTTATTATCAGGAAGACAATTAATGTATCTCTTTTATTTATAGAAATTTTGCATTAATTCGGATTTTACTGGCTTTTATGTGTTGTCTTTGACTATTAGTCTTGTTATGCTTTACATATAGACAGATGCACTAAATCTGGTATTAAGTCATGTTTAATTTGAGCCATTTAAATCAATATCAAATGATGTTGGCAAGCGCATTTATTAATCGCTTGCTTAAGTGCAGTCTGCGTGCCAATGTGCCTTAGCGCCATTTATCAATAGAGCTTATTTTACAGTTATCTAAATCACAGATCTTGTGATCTGTTTAGTTATGAATGCAATTATTTTTACTGCTATCTCTACCACTGTATTGGTAGAGACGCTAGAACAGCTCATGTTCAAAGCGTCTACCAAATACGATGAATTTCGCCATCATTTTATGATTGGCGGCATAGTATTACATGTGGTGCAAATAATTACATGGTTTTTTGTTATAGCCTTAGTACCGCTGAATAAAGCTGTGCCATCTTTAGGGGCAACATATATAACTATTGCGCTTGCTAGCAAGTATCTTTTTAAAGAACATATGAGCATACGCGGATGGGTAGGCATTCTAGCTATAGTGATTGGACTAACTTTAATAACTAGTACCGGGCTCTAATAAAAAGTGTTTATTAGAAGAATTGCTAGGAAGAAAGTGTTTATGAATACTCATATAAATAACAAAAAAATCAAAAATATTATCGAGATTGTAAAAAGCAAGCCTTATCTTGTACTTCTCTTTGCTATGTCAATAATAATTGACGTAGCGGTGCTCATTGCTGAAAAATTAGCCACACAAGATTGTGGACAAATATTGGGTAAAGAGCTGAGCTTTTACTCACAACTATTGTTACAACCGTGGACATGGTTTAGTTTTACATTGACTGTCGCACAATTTATTGTTTGGCGGAATGTATTGAAATACGTACAATTGACTTTTGCTTGTTGCATATCAAGTCTGGCTTATCCTCTAACTTCTTTGGCAGCAATGCTATTGTTCAATAACAATATTCAGCCAATAGAGTGGCTTGGTATTCTTTTGGTTACAGTAGGAATAATGCTGGCAAGTACTGAAAAAGAAAAAATAAGCGTATAAAAAGTGGAAAGGTCCAAGGACGACTGGTGTCATCCTTGGACCTTTCACTTGCGTGGACTCCATGATGGGACTTCAACTGGACTGCTCGATCTCGTTCATGAGCACCTCCATGCGCCGAAAGGCAGCATGGAGGTGCTGATCAGAATTGAGATCGACGCCAGCGCAGAGCAGTCCCTCGCTACTTGTGAAATTGTCCGAGCGACGCAAGAATTCGATATACTGTGTGACTGCCGAATCGTCGCCCCCAGTCAGAGTCTCGTACAAATCGATGCCCAGGGCGTGGGCTGGACCGTACAGCCAGTGTCGCTGGGGTTGGAAGAAAAGGATGAAGTGAATTGGCCAAAGAACTCCGACGTTGACAAAGTTAGCAATCGGAATGGGGCCGCAATACTCTTGCAAAAGAGTTGCAAGCCTGTTGCAGAGCCATTCCGACTTGAGACTGCCACCGGATTCGAGATGTTCGTAGGCCGAAAGCTCGAACTCCGACCACATCGACGGCATGAAAACGCGGATGATGGTGGTCCACATTTCATCCATCAAGAGGTTCGTTTTTGCTTCTCCCTCCCCCGCAGTCCTGAGGCTGCGTTCAAAGTAGAGCTGCTCGCCAACCAGCGCCACGACCTCCGCGGCTAAAACGCCGAATTCCTCGAAGGGTCTGCCCCGATCTGAAAGAATGAGGTGTGCTGCATGAGCAAGCTCATGCGCCACCGCGGCCTTTCCGTAATGGGACCCAATGAGGTTGAAGAAGGCGAATGGTTTGCCACGCAGGAAGCAAACGTAAGAGCCTTGTTGTCGCACTCCGTACGGGCAGTAATCGAGTCGGTGTTGGTCGCGCATTTCTTGAATGGCCGCCTGGTAGTCAGGACCAAGGGGAGCGCTTGCTTTGAGAACCTCCTCGAATGTGTGAAGGAAAGAGGCACTAACGCCATGGTGCATTGGCTCTGTGACCAAAGCAGTGATAGGCAGTGACTGGTATTGCTGCTTCCGCATCAGCCATGCGAGGAAGCGCCTGAAGATTGGCAGATGCTGACGCACGACCTTGTTCCAACGGACTGGCAAGTCGTTTGGCACGCCATCGTGTTGTGTGAGGTACTGGAGATAGGTCAGTCCTGCTAGCTTTGCTCGCGCCACCTCCTGAGTTGCGATTGCGCGAAAAGTGTCTACGAAGTAGCCCTGGTGATGCTGATAGCCGCCGATCAGTAGCTGTGACGCCTGATAGTCGCGGTGCTGTCCTGACAGAGGACGAATCAGTTCGCCAACCCTGGCGGCGATTTGGGTTTGCAACTGTCCCACATGAGTGACGTGAGGCGCTATTGGGTTGATACCCTTGACATTGGTGAGCGGCACAAATGTGCCCTCGCTGCCCAGTAAACGACTGCGCATGGACAGGTCGACGCTGGTAAGAAAAGCCCTGATGCACTGTTCAGCGTCCATCCAGTCATCGAGGAGTCGCAGGGTACGTGCTTCAAGGTCGAGGAGCATCGGTTCGGTTGTGTTGCAACTGGTCAAAAGAACCACGTAATCGATGAGATCGCTCATCTCCTTGCGCCCGCAATGCAAGACCTCAATGACCCGGGCAAGATCCGCTTCCACTGCTTCGTGGGGAAGCGCAGCAAGCGTGTATCGCCGCAACAAATTGGCGTACTGGGGAACGCGTTCTCGATCGCGCCGACGCTCCTCAAGAGGGTAGACCCTCTCGATACCGGCGTCCCATTTGCTTTGGTCTGGACAATCTTGACGTGAAGGCATGGCAGGGTTCCTCGCTGAATTTTTTCTGAGGGTAAGCGTATAGCCGACCATGCGCTGTTTGCATGGTCGGCTTACGCACGATGGATGGCGACTCTATTGGTCTTCTTGGGCTTTCTCTCCGCCCAAGAGATAGGGGGAAGAGACCAGGATGATTACTCGCGCGGTCTCGTGCAATCCTGCCGCAACGAGATATTGTCCAGTCTCGATTATGGTGTTGCCGGCGGAGCTTGGGCGCATCGGGCATCGGGCGTCGTGCGCCCAGCATCAGTGCCCATGATTGAACCGCCCATGCCGAAAACCGAAATCGTAGGCGCACTCATTGCGAACTCCCGGGCACTTGGCTCAAATCGAAGGAAGGGAATATTAGTGATAATAAATAGACTGGGTGGCAGACGTTCCCGGGTTGGAATGGGTAAAAACTTACTTTCACACTGTCATTTTAAACACCAGAAAGTCAAGAGCACCTTAAGACCTCAAGATGGGCTTGTAGTACGGTTCATGCTTTCAATGTTACCAATGTGAGATTTATAAGGTTAGTAATAAGATTAAAGTCCAGGTGGAGAGTTAGCGCAGCTGCGCTAACCTGTGAGTTATCTCATTTTTTCTCTTTTCGCATTTATTTTCAAAGAGGCATAATAGTATAAGATAAGTGTCAGCCTGTGGCGTTAACTTCCCAATACTGCGTGCCAAAAATGTACACGCTAAGCATATATAACAAAATAAACGGCAATTTGGTCGGAAGAAATTTCTGGTTTTTAGGTCTGGGAATTTGTTTCAACCTAATCGTATTCTCTATAGCTCATACTGCTATAGCAGCAGACAATTCAAGCAAACAATCTGAGGCATCAGTAAGTGATATAGAAGATAAGCTTGGCAAATTAGAGTCTAAACTGTTTCAACACAGATATCCAAAGGATAATACAGATGCCAGACTCGATCGTATAGAAAAAATTGTATTTGGTGAAAGCCAAAAGGGGTGTGCGGATCAGCGTGTTGCCTCTTTGGTTAAAGCAGTGCCTAACTTAGATAATAGTCCCAGTATAAGTTCGGCGAGTTCTGAAAGTTCAACAGCCGGCACTTCTAACAAAATAAGTGATGAAATGGCAGCCGCTCAGTCCAGGCATCATAAAAACAAGGCAAAAGAAATTGCCAGTGAAGATGCTGCTAATGAAAGTACTAGTATAGGAAATTATCCCGCTGTAACAGCAATGGAAACAAAATTGTTCGGCAAAGATTATGCAAGCGAGCCAATTAAAAATAGGCTTTCTCGTTTAGAGAAAAAAGCCTTAGGTTCTGAATCTACATCTGATGATTTGAGTGAAAGAGTTGACAAACTCAAAACGGCAACAGGTATAGACATTGCCCGTCGTCAAAATAGTCTTAGTGATTGGATAGATGACGATGATGACATGCTCCCTCATAAACAATATCCATCTAGTCGTGGAGATGATTTGACTTATAGCAACAGAAATATTTATGAGGACATGCAAAGATCTTATGGTATTCCTACCAAGCCGATGAGAAGCCCATTCTCTAGTGCTTATATTCCAGATAATGGTACAACAGGTCCAGGAATATCAATTAAAAGTTTTGGTATTAGCCAACAAGTAACGGCTTTGGAGCATGAGATTTTTGGTAAAAGTTATGAGCGAGATCCATTGCCTGCTAGATTGAATAGATTAGAAGCAAGTGTTTTCCCAGGACAAAAACCATCTGTAGAAACACCAATTCCACAGCGCGTGCAAACTCTTTTGGCTAAAGTACCTATTAGACAGCAGGAATTACAATCGCTGGCCCAGACATATCAAATTGACCCTAATGGTTCTAAATCTGACGCTGAAGATTTAAACAATGCTAATGCGAGTATACAAAAATCACGCAGCAATTTAAGCAGAATCATGGGCTCGTTGGGCAATATGCTTTCTGGTGGCGGTATGACTGGAAGTTATGCCACGAATGGCGGCAATTATGTATTAGATCCTAGTACAGGCATGCTTATAGATCCTAACACTGGGACTATGATTAACCCTAACACCGGCACCACATATGGTGCGCGCGGTCGCGTTACTCCCAATGGCTCTTATGGCTACAATAATTATGGCATGTCGCCTTTTGGTTCGCCTTATGGTATGGGTGGATTTGGCTCCGGGTTTGGCTTTGGCAGCGGCGGTTTTGGCTTCGGTTTTCGTTAACAGACTGTGTCAGTAACAGCAAGAAAAATTGCCAATATGTTATGCTTTTCTCTTGCTAAGAGGTCTGTAACAAACGGGAGCAGCAAGAATGATTAGATTGGGTAAACCTGTTCGGCTATTAGAATGGGGTGAAGGTACCAATACTAAAAACCAAAATTGGGATGTAATTGGTCAAGGCGTATTACATAATAAAGTCAAACGTTATGCGGGCTTGACTACCCTTGTTATAGAAGTAGATGGCACCGTTAGTAAAAAGAACGAGAAAGACAACCATATAAAAATAGCTCAACCTGGTGAAGGTATGATCCCTATAAAAGACAATTGGGGCGAAGTAGCCATGGGCACACTTAAGTCGATTGAAAAACAAAATGGCAAATCAATAGTAAAAATTGAGCTTCCTGGTGCAGCAAAACTGTTGCCGTAAAACAAGCATTTGTGTCAGCAGCAATCGTCATTCTTATGTGGTATTGCAGGCGGTGCACTAAAAAGCAAAAAAGGCCACTCTACGACTGTTTTGCTTTTTACCATATTCGGACTCAACATAATGCTGCAAATCAGCCACAATTTCTTGTTGTATATGATGAACAACAAAATTAGTAAGGGCGGCTGGAATAATTGGTCCCACATCAACATTGAGTGTGTATCGAACCAAACAAGAATTTGGCGAGCGCTGTTGCAATTCCCATTTGCCAATTACATATTTGAAATTTCCATCAAGCATGCGCCATTTGAGCATTTTTGGTGCAGCACTTAAATCATTAACCATATACTGGACAATTTTTTTGACAAAAAGATGTGGCTTTAATTGGCTTTCTATATAAACTAAATTGCCTTCACGCTTAGTAATTTCTACTGATTTGACCCGCTTAAAAATATTGGGGTATTTTTGAAAATCAACTAGAGTGTTCCATATGGTGGCATCATCAGCTTTAAAAACAGATTCCAAAGTTGTACTGACAATATTTTTTGATTTATCGTTTTGGCTATCGATATCATTTATAGTCTTAGCTTGAGTTGTACTAGTAGTGGCAGTTGTACTAGTAACTGTCGTCTTAGAAATTGTGGTTTGCTGCACTGCTATGTCTGAAGCAAGGTCAGGGGCAGCTTCAACAGCCAAAAATGTTTGCCGACTCGGTAGCAGACAAGCCATATAAAACAATACTAGTACAAAAAAACTTTTTTTAAATTTCGCCATAAATGTCCCCGTTCAATTACAACATAAAATAGCGCGTAAAAAGAGTCAATTTAGATAAATAATTAAATTTATCGATTAAATCAGTAGTTTTATCTTGGCCAATAGAGGCATTTATTTTTCCGGTTGAAGATATTACCGCCGAAGGCCCTGTATTGGCAGCAAAAATAAAATAGCGTCGATTTTCAATTGCTCTAAATACAGCACAAGCTATCATCTGTTCACCAATAATTGATTCATGAAACCAAGCCAAATCATTTATGTTTACCAATAATTGCCCGCCAGCACGCACACTTGCTGCTGCCAATTCAGGGGATATTACTTCAAAACAAATCAAAGGGGCTATTAGTTTTTCATTGATATTAAGTAGCGCAGGTTCTTTACCGGAAGAATATCCTGTGCCAGCTGGTGTATTGGTAAGGCACAAAATCCAATCTGGCCAATTACGGACAAATTGTGGCGTATATTCGCCAAAGGGCACTAAATAACGCTTGTGGTACATCTGTTTGCTTGATCGTCCAGAAGAAGATGTCGCCCAAGCAGCATTGTAATAATCAGCGTTATCTGAGTCTATTGTGCCTACAATAAGCGAAAGCTTCTTTGACTGAGCAAAGCTGATGAGCAGCCTTTGTAAGTCTTTATCTTCGCTTATGCGAGTCGGCAAAGAACTTTCTGTCCATACACATAATCCTGGTGGACATTTGCTAGCCAATTGTAGTTGATGGGTTATAAGTTCCGAGAGGGTACATTGTCTTTTGGATTTCTCCATTTCTATATTGATGTTTGGCTGCACTATAGAAACAGTTTCTTTTGGCTCCGTTTGAGGTGAAGCTAAAACATAATGCCCATAAAAATTCGCAGCGACAAGAAATGACATACATAGTGAAAGTGCGGGAGCGTGAGCGCTTATAAGACTTTTATCTAACGCTGGTTTGCTTTCATTGCGCCCTATTAACATCGCTTCAACAACCTGAGCAATAAAGGCATTGATCATCACAATCAAAAAGCCGATGCCAATACTGCCGACAATATCTGCTATTTGAATAAGAGGCAATTGTTTGTATTGTGTGTATTCAAGCATGCTCCAAGGGACGCCGGTAAGGTCACGGGCGTTGCCTAATTTATTGATGACTATCACCCAAAGCAGGGGCACCAAAAAGATTTGCAAAATGTTTGAAGCATTTGTTTTTGATAAGACATTGAGCAAAAGCTTACATAGCACAGAGAAGATAGCAACAAGCAAAGCTTGATGACTCGCGACGATAAGCCAAGCTGCTATGGCAAGTAATTGTCCCTGCCAGGCATTAAACCCTAGCCAATCAAGTGGAGCAAGATTTAAATACCAATGCAAATAAACACAATTGTATGCAAGCCCAAATAAAAAACCATAGTTAAAAACTTTGAGCCATGATTTATAAAGATGCTCTTTGTTTATTGTTGAAAGACTGATGATCAATAGCAATGGCGTTAAGCAAAACCATGCCAGGAACCAAAGACCTATGCCAGGAGCAGAAAGACCTAGGCACAAGCCAGATAGTACACAAACAATAGGAAAAGAAAAATATTTTATGGGAAGTCCCCTGTAATTGCTTCCGGTTCCAGGTTATCGGAGTTAGCGCTAGCTGAATCTATGCCAATTGTAAAGCAGCGCTTTTCAAGTTGCCTGAATTGCTGTTTCAATTGCATCGGCAATCCATTCATTCAGACTTTTATTTTCGGCGGCCGCTGCTATCACTGCTGTTTCATGCATCTCAGGATCAAGTCGCACATTGAATCGTCCTGAAAATTCACGGAATGGCTCAATGTGTTTTTCTTTGCATAAGTTGAGAAAAACTTTTAGTGATTTGCGCCCTTCCACGGTTAATTCATTAACGCTTTTAGCATAAAAATCAGCACCACCATTTAAACCCAAAAATTCTCCTCGGATCATGCCAATTTCTGGATCTAAGGAAATAACGGCCTTATGTCCATCAATCTCAATTACATTCTTCATGGTTTTACTCCATGGCTCTCTAGCCATTTTCTTATGCTCACAACAGCTCCCTTATCTATATTTGGTGATGGGTGGGGGCGGTGAAATACTCGAACTTCGTTAAATAAAAAGACGCCAATTCGTGAACCTTCTCTTTGGCTAACTTCAGCACCTAATGCAATAAACATGGACTCAGTATCCGCCCATTTGACTGAACTATTTACCGGTCGAGCAAATATTTTATTTAAAGTCGCCCGGTGCTTTTTATTCATTTAACCATGGTACCAAAAAATAGTACTATTGACAAGGTTATTAATTGGAGTTGTTGACGACAAAAGTTTAATGATGACTTACACAAAACCCGACCCGTCAATACGGCTCGGGTTTTGTATTCTTATAGCTTTGAAACTAAATCTTTGGTGCAACTTTGCTCAATTCTTCTTTTACTCTTTGCTCAATTTCAGTTAGCATGGCTGGGTTAGCTTCTAAATATTGCCTGACCGTATCGCGACCTTGTCCGATGCGCTCATCTTTGTAGCTGAACCATGCACCTGATTTTTTGACAATTTCACGTTCTACAGCAATATCTAAAATGCAACCTGCGCTATTAATACCTTGTCCATAAATAATGTCAAATTCAGCAATACGGAAAGGTGGCGCTACTTTGTTTTTGACCACTTTTACTTTTACACGATTACCAATCTCAACAGTATCTTTTTTCAATGTTTCAATCTTTCTGATATCCAGACGCACTGATGCATAGAATTTAAGCGCATTGCCACCAGTTGTTGTTTCTGGATTGCCATACATAACACCAATTTTCTGACGTAGTTGATTGATGAATATAATTATGGTTTTTGTTTTGCTAACAATAGCTGTAAGCTTACGCAAAGCTTGGCTCATCAAACGAGCTTGCAAGCCAGGCAAACTATCACCCATTTCACCTTCAATTTCTGCTTTAGGGACTAGAGCTGCCACTGAGTCAACTATAACTAAATCAACAGCACCAGAACGCACTAACTGTTCTGTAATTTCTAAAGCTTGTTCGCCAGTATCTGGTTGCGAAATAAGCAATTCGTCTACATTTACACCCAGGGCTTTAGCATATTCTGGGTCCATAGCATGTTCTGCATCTACAATTGCTGCAATACCACCCATTTTTTGTACCTGGGCAGCAACGTGCTGAGCTAATGTGGTCTTGCCAGAAGATTCTGGTCCATAAATTTCAATCACACGACCACGCGGTAAACCGCCCACACCTAGCGCAACATCTAAAGATAATGCGCCGGTTGGCACAACTTCAATTTGTCCATGACGAGAATCGCCAAGGCGCATAATGGAGCCATCACCATATTGTTTTTTAATAGAATCGAGTGCTAGCCCTAGAGCTTTTACACGTTCAGCCGATACTGGAGCTGTTTGCTCGCTTTTAGTCTTTGTTGCTTTTCCTGTCATTTCTTGATTAGATTTTTCAGCCCCTTTTTCTGCCTTTTCTTTAGCGGCATCTTTAGTTACAACAGCCATTATTAATTCTCCTTTTCCTTCATTGCTAAATTACGGTTTAATGAAAAACTCGCCCCAATAAAGAGCCAGAGATTTTTCAATTTTTCGCTAAGGTGGGGCCTTTTAGTGTGCAACAAGCCGTAGCGTTCAGCACTAGCCAGATTATAGCCTCTTCAAATTTTGATTAAAAGACAATTTCACATCAAAATAAAAAATCCGCCTTAATTTATCTGAGCGGTTGAAAAGGGGTTTAGGGACTACAAAGCTGGGTATAAAAAGTTTGCTGGACTACATTTTCTTATTGAAAGGAAGCAAAACTTACTACGACTATATATTGAATAGATTGCCAAAATATATTCAATAAAAATATTTGACCTAGGCTTCGCACATTCTATATACGAATACTGGACAGGAAAAGTTCAATTTTTCCAGAGTATATAGACAAAACTTTCAATAAAAAATGGATCGGCTGGTATAGCGGGCGCTTATGGCACGGGGAAAGGGTACATGAAATCGGCACCAAAATTATTTAGCTTAAGGCAGAGTGAAATTTTTGAATCATTCAATCCAGTTGAGCTAGGCAAATTATTAGGCATTTTTGAAGAACTTGAATTGCCTAAACATCATACGCTTTTTTCACCAGGGACAGCATCTGATGCTATTTATTTCATTGAAGAAGGCCGAGTGCGTCTTACCCGTTTATCACCAGAAGGTAAAACAGTTATTTTGGCATTGCTTGGACCAGGCGATTTAATTGGTGACGCTGCTTGGGAAAGCGGTGAGCATGATAGTTATGCTGAAACTTTAGAAGATTCAAGGATTTATCAAATTAGCCGGGATGCGTTTCAGCGTTTAATCAAAGAAAATCCTGAATTTGGCATTCGCTTAATTCAACTGATTGGTGGGCGCTTAAGACAAGCACAAGCAAGAATTGAAGATTTAGTATTTAGACAAGTACCAAGCCGCGTAGCGCGTCTTTTGTTGTCTCTAGCGGAAAATCATGGACGTGTTACACCCAAAGGAATACGTTTAGAGTTTCCACTTACACACCAAGAAATTGCTGATTTAGTGGGTTCATCGCGAGTGACAGTAACACAAATACTCAATAAGTTTCGCTCTAGTCATTGGATAAACATTGAATCTAAGCGGGTCACAATTAACGATGTGCCTGCTTTAGAAGATATGGTAAGGCACAATTAGGGTTAATTGTTGTATAAAATAGCGTCACCAAACAGAGCAAAAAATGCTTTGCACTATATTTGGTGCTATAAAAAGTAAATAAAAAAATGAAAGCGACTCAAGCTTCCGGATAATCCGGTGATTTAAGTCGCCTTCACTTCTTGACGAATTACACAACCGTTTAGAGCCGGCGTTGGCGTTTTCGCCGCCAAAGTCCTACGGGACCCCGGCAAGAGCTGCTATTCACACTAAAGTTGACCAAATGCTCTCTTGGTATCCACATCTATAAATTGCTCTTTTGAGTAGTTGCAGTAGAGCGACCTTTGTGAGCAGATCTTTAGCTCATTAAATTATCTGTTAACCGCTAGCACCGTTAGCGCAAGCATCATTAAAACTACTTAGCTATGTCTAGCCGAAGCTACGCTAAGGAAAATCGTAGCCAAAGCCATATAATTCAATCATGTGCCCGTAGCTCAGCTGGATAGAGCGTCGGTCTCCGAAGCCGAAGGTCGCGCGTTCGAACCGCGCCGGGCACAGTCTCCAAAAGTCTTGCTGTACAATGCTTTCACGTTTCATGATGTTTTATTGTCAAAGTCATTGTCAGTAGACACGTAACCTATACGTAACCTTTTTGACGATGACGCGAAGGTTAAAGTTGCTTGATTGATATTTTCAAGTGGCATATTGTTGGGGTAGACTATTTTCAAGCTAAACGTAGAAATCATCAGGTAGACATCAATGAAAACGATAATTAAATCGTCAGACATTCGCCATCTCAGCACTGCGCAAAAAGTAAAAGTAATTCTCGATGCTTATAATGCTGTTAAGCCTGTTGACCCTCGTAAAAGAGTCAAAGAATTACGAGCCGAAATTGCTAAGTTAGAAAAACGACACTCTATGTCTACTGCGAAAATGCTTAAGCTTCTGTGCTCAGGTGATTTGCTCCAAGATGAGCCATTTTCTACCTGGCAGCATAAATATATGTTATTACGAGCACACCAAGAAAATGTTCGGACGGCGGGGTAAGTCGAAGCACCAGCCGATTGCTTTTGCCGAGTACATCAAAATTCATGACTCGTACATGGAATCTTACTATAAGAAAGCCATGGTAGCGTCGGACACCCTCGACTGGGATTTATCCGACCAGCCAATGGTTACTTTAAAAGGAAAGATTTTTATAGATAATCAAAGTGGGCTGTGCCTCTACGTGTCCCAGTTAATGCGCCTCTCCAGAGATAAAAGAGGTCGACAACTGGTGCGAATAGATGAGTACACCTATAATCTGTATTACGACGGCAAAAAGAAATCAGAAATTTTTAGATACGACAATTTTGATACAAAACCTAGACGTGGACACAAAAGCACGCATCATTGCCATAGATTTATGGCTGGTAAGGAGCTGCGCGGTTCGCCGTATGAATTACCACATGAAGATATACCAACACTAGGGCAGGCAATTGAAGAAGCCTATGAATATTATTTGGAGACTCTTAAATCATAAGTAATGAGTCAGCCGACTTCCTGCTCTACAACCACCCCCCCCCCAGAGGGAGAGCCCCCGGCGTCATGGTCCGTCCTCCGGTCGGCTGTGTCTGTAACCATATGCAATTTTAGTTCGTTCTTAGCCCGTAAGTACCATATGTGGTGGCGCTAGTATCTATACCGCGAGCATTGCCAATGGATGTCTCTTGTCAAGGCGTTGTGGTAGGCGAAAACTGCGTCACTTGGCAGCAGGTCAGCTGCGCAGCAAATGCGATAAAAAAGACCCGAAACACCGATTGTACGGTACCACCCAAATTACATATATAAGGTTAAACAAAGCAAAACCCAGTTTTTTGGCGGTTTGGCCGGTCAAATCGTCGAAAAAAAGACGCATAGGGGCTATTTAATTTTCAAAATTGAGCAAGTTATGATACATCGGTTGACAAATCCAATGGGCAGAGTATTCATTGGCAGTTTTAGCAAAATTTAGACGCCGTCGCACAAATCGGAAATAGTTAGGTCAAATACTTCGGCTATTTTTGCCAAGCGTGCGAAGGATGGCCCAAAAATTCCTCTTTCTACATCGCTGACATAAGACTGCTCAACGTCAAGTCTAGCGGACAATTCCTGCTGCGACCAGCGCATATTTTTACGCAAGTACTGTAATCGCTTTCCAAATTTTCTTATTGCTTTTTTTCCTGTATCCATGAAGTAGACTTTCCAGCCTAGACCGGATAACAGGCAAACGGTATTTCCTATAAAATATAGCCAAACTATAGGCTGGGTACTTATTTCTGTGGTTTACTTTTTATACGTTCTGCAGTGAGTGCAATTGTCAAGCAAAGCGTGGTTTTTCAAGCCGTCGACCGAATTGCAACGGAGAAAAAATTATGAATTACAAGGTATACATTGCCCTGTGCTGCATGAATTTGTCACTGCCGGCTCTAGCACAGTATGGTTCGCCCCAACTTTATAGTGCTAATGGACAATATCTCGGCAATCTCAATAATAATCGCTTTGACCCAAACAGTGTGGCTAATCCATATGGAAGATATGGTAGTCGATTCTCTCCTACCAGCATAAATAATCCATACGGGACTTATGGAAGTGCTTACAGCTACCAAGGCGTGAGGAATCGTTATGCAAGTGCCAGGTCACCTGTAGTAAGAGCAGCTAATGGCACTTACCTGGGACGCTACAATGCGAATCAATACGACGCGCAGAGTGTCAGTAATCCATATGGCAAGTACGGCAGTAAATACAGTGCCATAAGCATAAACAATCCGTACAGCCGCTATGGAAGCAAATACAGTATCACTACTTGCACCAAATTAACAAATATGTTAATTTGTAGTAGTGGAATGGCAAATCATCTATTTCAACGAACGGGTGCAAAAGACATTATGTCTTGGAGCCCAGGTTTATTAGCCCATTACTTGAGGCTCACAAAACTAATGCGCCAGTATGGTTCTGATTTAGGTATGCCACGAACACGCGCCATGGGACAGGGACTTTTTGAATTAAGACTCAAGGCGGCAGAAGGTATAGGCAGAGTTTTTTACTGCACCAAGGTAAACAGACAAATAATAATCCTTCATCATTTCACCAAGAAAACCGATAAGACACCCAGTAAAGAACTAGAAATTGCTTATCGTAGACTCAAGGAGGTTCAAAATGCTTAGTCATGAACAAATGGAAAAGAAATTACTTTCCAACTCGGTCATTAGGGCTGAGTACGACAAACTTGAGGACGAATACGCAATTATCGAAGAACTACTCAGGGTTCGTATAAAAGCAGGATTTTCTCAAGCCGATGTAGCAAAAAAGATGGGCACTAAAGCACCAGCTATTTGCCGCATTGAATCACCAGATAGCAATCATTCTCCCTCTGTCAGGACTTTGCAAAAATATGCGGCAGCATTGGGCTGCAAATTGCAAATCAAGTTAGTTACCAGGCACGCCAGATAATGACAATGATAAAGCACGATGATTTTTTGAAAAAACTTTCGCCAGAAAGACGTAGAAAAATTAAAGCGAGAGCAAATGAGCTATTGGCAGAAGAAATGACTTTGCGGCAATTGTGCAAGACATGGCAGCGTTCATTGAAACAAAAACATGCTTAGGCAAGCCGCTTTAAAACAGGCAAAAAATCTGGTGCATATTTGGTACAGATTAAATGCTAATTTACTGATATTAACGGAGTTAACAAAACAACCAAATTCAAGCACCATGCAAGTTCTATTAAGGTCTAGTAAATTCAGTTAAAGTGCTGGATTGGTCTCCGAAGCCGAAGGTATTGAGTTCGAGTCTCGACGAGCACAAATATTTCAGGATTTTGCTATATCGCTGAAAACTACAAAATCGAGAAAATGAAGCCAGCAGTGAATAACACGCATGAAATTTTAATTGGTCCTTACCGTAGCGGCAAAAGCTGGCTATTGCTTGAACATGCCATTCAGAATTGTTTAGACAAATTTGCTTCTTCTGGGAAAGTGGATGCTCATGATGAGACAGTGATCATTGTTCCTTCTCAACGCTATAGACGAATGTTAGAGAAGCGCATTAAGAAAATTCTAGATCGAAAAATCGAAGCAATGGGTTCACAAAGCAGACTGAATGAATCCGGGTCAGTTGGCATTTGGGGACTGAAGATTCTCACCTTTTATCAATTTTGTCAGATTAGTTTATTACGAGCTGGTATATTCTCAAAACAATTACCAGAAGCAGCCAAAGCACCTTTAGTAGCAGCTATATGCAAAAGTTTGCTCAACCAAAACGAATTAAAGAAGCTAAATACTTTTATTGAAAGTAGCGGCGCTCAAAGTTCAATTTTATCTTTGATAGATGAATGGCAAAGATCAGGTTATACAGCGGCCGACATAATCAAGAGCATACAAAAAATAAATAGCGACATTGATCACAGAAAAGAATTGGCGCAAATCTATGCTGCTTATGAAAAAGCTGTAGAAGAATTAAAATGTTTAGATCACCACGGATTAGTATTTAAGTTAATAGAGGCTCTAAAAAAGAATAAAGAGGCAATCTGGCTCAGTGATTTTATCGTTGTAGATGGTTTCGATCGTTTAAATACTTTGCAAATAGACTTACTTAAGGCTTTGGCAGAACATACAGAGAAATTATTGATTTCCTTTGATTATGCTGAGCCAACAGACAGTTTGTTTGAAGAATACGCCTGGAAAAGGCGCAGTTATGAGCAAATAAAAAATCTGCTGGGCAAGATATTTGAATTCAAAAGTGTAATTAATACTGTAGATAATCAAAAAGGAAAAATAGAAACTTTTGTAGCCACCGACAGGTTAGCAGAAATGTCAACAATTGCCGCTAAAGTAAAAGCGGCAATTATAAAAGACAATTTGCATCCAGAAGATATAGTTATTACGGCTCGTAATTTGTCACCATATAAATCAGCAATAGAAGCAGCTTTTCAGGATGCTGAAATTGCCTATTATGTGGATGAACCAATAGCCTTAATAACATTACCCATAATACGATTTCTCCTAAATTTATTATCTTTAGCCAGCGAAGATTTTTCACGCAGACAAATAATTGATTGTTTGCGCAGTCCATATTTTAAATTGGGAGCCCTTGGTCTGAGTGCTGAAAATGTTGAGCCGTTGAATGATATTTCATTGCAAGCAAAAATTGTGGCTGGGCAATCTCAATGGCAAAAAGCACTTCAAAAAACGCCTCAGTTACTAAAGGGAATAGATAAGCTTTTCGCTTTTGCAAATAATGTCAATGACTTAAGCGCTAGCAGCGATGCAATAGCCTATGTCAGTGTGGTAGAAGATTTAATTGATCAGGTATTGGATTTATCGAGTTTAGGCGATGATCGTGAGCCATTTCTAATATGGAAGCAAAAAGAAGCATTAGCACAATTTCGTCGTCAGTTAGCTATTCTCATTCAAGAAGAAGAAATCTGGAAAAAACTAAAACAAGATAATAAAACAATCTCCTTGTATGAAAGACTGAAAGAGCTGGTAGAAAGAGCTAATTTTGCCAATGCCAGTGACAACACAAACAAAGTATTAGTAACAAGTGCTGAGCTTGTACCCAATCAACAGTACAAACAGATTTATTTGGCTGGATTATTAGAAGGTGAGTTCCCGGCAATTAAAATCAATAATGGTTTTCTTACCGCGCAAGAAATAGAACAATGGCGAGAAATAAATGTGTCTATTTACAATCCACGCATGGAGTCAGGATTTGAATATGCTTTGTTTGCTTCTCTAATAAATAGAGCAAGCAATAAAATTATTTTGTCTTATCCTTTAGTAGATATAGCCTCAAGCAAAAATGAATTCTTGCCTTCATTTTTCTTGAGTGGTTTAAATATAATGACAGACGACAAACAATATGAAGCAATGTCGTTTGCTGAGCCAGAAATTGTATTCAACTCTATGCGCAACGTTCTTTTGTATAATTTTTGGCAAGGAAATAACGGCACAACAGTAAGCGCGTCTGTAGAGCCTTCATTGGCAAGTTTTATGGAACAATTGCAAGAGAAGCTTGGTTTCGCTCGTATACGTTCAAAGCAACTAAAAGATACGCCTGTAAATGGTTATTTAGTAGATCATGTGGCAGCTACAACAGTAAAAATAAATTTGCCAAGTTATTGGAATGCTAGCTATCTAAATGATTATGGTAAATGTCCTTTTAATTTCTGGCTTAATCGTATGCTAAAAATTACACCGCATGAAGAACCGCTAGCTGGCTTATCAATACAAGACAGAGGTACTTTTTATCATAAAGCTTTAGAATTGTTTTTCAAAACTGTTATAAGCAATAAATTGTCTATGACAGCAGAAAAGAGCGTGCTTGATGTACATTTCAATAAAGCAATAGAAGAGGCTTTGACTTGGTTAGAAGAACAAAACTGGTTTAGACCAGACGAATTTTGGCCACAACAAAAAAATGAGCTGGTTTTTCGTTTGCAAAACTTTTTTGCCATTGAGTATGAGCGTTTCTTAGTTGAAGATGGTCAATACGAGCCATTTTTAGTGGAAGCTGCTTTTGGTCCAGACGAGCAATATCCACCTTTAGTTTTGCAGCAAAATGGAAAAGAAATAAAAATACGCGGCAAAATCGATCGTATTGATATAAAAACAGATAGCGCCGGGAGACGTGTGCGTGTTGTCGATTATAAATCTGGCTCAACATATATTAGTCGAGATGATTTTGAAAGTGGCAGAAATTTGCAATTGCCGCTTTATGCTCTAGCTATAGAAAAATCAATTATTCCTGGAGTAAAAACAAGTAATTACCAGTATGTCAGCATAGGAACAGGCAAATTGTTGTCTGGCAAAAGGCAAGAAGAAAGTGATGTACAAAATGATCTGAGCATCTTGAAAGAAAAAATATTTGCTTTTGTGGACCAGATAGAAAAAGGTGATTTTTCAATTCGGCCAAGCAATGACAAAGTTTGCACTACCTGCGTTCATCAACGGGTTTGTCGTATCAAAGAATTTCCAAATTCAGAATTTTCCAATAGGGCGACGAAAAACTGGAATGGTAGTGTGATAGAATTTAAACAAAACTCAAAGGGCAGTACAATGTCAGAACTCTGGGAATTAATTTGGGGAAAACCGGAAGTTGATCCAGGGGCTTTATCTCAAGCGATTGAGCAAGAATTAGATAACGGCAGCCCAGACTTTCGCACGCGGCTTTTGATTCGTGATAGCACAAAAGCTCTAGAACACTACTGGGGCCCGAAACGTCTTAAAGAGTGGCTAAGCGCAAGTTCTGTTAGAGCAAAAATTGAAGCCATTCAGCATGAAGATTTGGGCGAACCTGGCTTTCCCTTATTGCAGGAACATTTGATGGATAAAACCAAACCAGAAACAGTAAAAGAATTTTTGCGTGATTTAGGAAGCAATATAAAAGAACCTGTAACTCTTGAGGTTGGTGGCTCTATTGCTTTAATTCTCACTGGCTATTTATCACGTGCCACAATAGATCTAGACATTGTAGACGAAGTGCCCGCTTCTATTCGCTCACAAAATAAATTATTAGAAGATCTGCAGAAGCGTTATCATCTTTTGCTAACTCATTTTCAATCACATTATTTGCCAACTGGATGGAAAGATCGCCTCCATTACCTGGGACGTTTTGGTGCACTTGAGGTCTACACAGCTGATGTATACGATATTTTTTTAGGTAAACTTTTTAGTGAGAGAACAAAAGATCTAGATGATTTGCGAGCAATCAAACTACAGCTAGACAAAGATCACCTAATAAAACAATTGCTTGCTACTACTCATAGTTTTTTAAAAGAGCCTTCTCTAAAACAGGCGGCGCAGAAAAATTGGTATATTTTGTTTGGCGAAAATTTGCCTTCATCATGAATGAAAATTGAATTAACTAAGACACAAAAGGAAGCAATTGAAAGCATAGATAAAAGTATGCTTGTTGCCGCTGGAGCAGGTTCAGGCAAAACGCTTGTTTTAGTCAGACGTTTTGTAGAGATATTACAAAAACAGCCTGAGCTTGGTGTTCATAATTTATTAGCGGTTACTTATACGCGCAAAGCGGCTAAAGAAATGCGCACCCGCATCAAAGCACGTCTAAAAGAGCTGTATGAAGAAGCAAAAGCAAATGGGCATCAAGAGCAATTTAGATGGCATCAATGCTTAGCTGATATGGATTCGGCTTTTATAGATACTATTCATTCTTTGTGCCAGTCGATTTTGCGCACATTCACGGTAGAAATAGGAATTGATCCAAAAATAGAAGTGCTTGATGAAATAGAAAGAGCACAAATAATGCAAGAGTCTATAGACGAAACATTCAGACAGATTATTGCCTCAGAAGGCACCGGCAAAAATCTATTAGAACATTTTTCCTTGGATGCAATAGGAGAATTTTTGCACATTGCGCTCAAAAATCATTTGCAATTTGCAAAACTAATAGCAGAAATGGAAAGGCTATCGTTAGATAAACTGAAAGAGCATTTGGCATCTCTCTTATTGCAAACACAAAAACAGCTTTTATTTGATCTTGTTTTAGATAAGGAGTGGCAAGAGTCAATAAGCCACTTAAATAGAGGGCCGGTAGGAGCAGGTGCTGACAAATTAGAGCAAATGCGACAAGAAGCAATTGCGAGTTTTACAAATTTGCAAGAATTTTTTGATTCGTTTTCGCATGAGCACGATATTTACTTTCAAACGAATAAAATACAATCAGCTTGGCAGATTTTGCTAAGCATACAAACTATAGGTCCATTGCGAACTAATGGTGGCAATAGTGATGAAGCTAAAGCTATGCGAGCAGCAATAAAAATATTAATCGAAAAGAGCAAAGATTATAGCCAAGCAAACAAAAAAGGTATTGGATTACCAGTAAAGATTGCCCTTGATGAACGCAATGACAATGATCAATATTGGCTGCTCTGGAAAGATCTATTATCTTCAACCAAATTAGCCCAAAATATCTATGCAGCAAAAAAATTGGAGCTAGGCAAATTAGACTTTGACGATTTAATTGCCAAAGTTAGCACAATACTAAAAGAACCTGATTCTCCTATACGCAAACACTACAACAAAGTATTGAGACATATCTTGGTTGATGAATTTCAAGATACTAATCCCATTCAGGCAGAAATAATTTCTTTGCTTGCCGGACCCGATACTACGCTGTTTTTGATTGGAGACGATAAACAGTCCATTTATAAATTTCAAGGAGCAGATGTATCTACTTTTAATGCTTGGCAAAGAAAGAGTGATGCTGTTATTTCTTTTGAACATTCATTTAGAAGCCATGAAAATATAGTCAATTTTGTCAATTCAATTTTTTCTGTTCTACTGCCTGAACAATTAGCTCATGTCGATTACAGGGCAAAATATCGAGCTCTTAAAACACAAAGAAATACAGTACAGGTCTCTGAAATCGAGAAAGAGAAGTCTCAACCCAATGTTGAAGTGATTCAATTACCATCTGAAGAAAATATGCCTGTTGAAGGCAAGGCAGTAGCTAAATGGATTACAGACAAAGTAAAAGCTGGAGCAAAAATAGCCGATAAAAGCGGTAAAGAAAAGTCGATTAGCTATGGTGATTTTGCTATTTTGACTTCGCGCAATAGCGATTTGCAAATGTTTGAAGCTGCTTTAAGTGAAATGGGAATACCTTATGTTACTTCTGGGGGAAGAAATTTTTTAGAGCGTCAGGAAATCTACGATCTGGAAAATATGCTTCGCTTTTTAAGTAACCCTAGCGATAGTCATGCTTTACTGGCTGTACTTCGTTCACCAATGTTTGGTCTGTGCGACGATCTTATTCATAATCTGTCCTCGGTGCCAAATCGTACACTCTGGCAAGCAATGCTGCATGCAGACGAAATCTCTTCTCTAAAAAAAGAAGACGGGTATCAAGCTGTTGCACAAACAATTATTATTTTGAAACGGCTTTTGAATGATGTTTCTTTGTTCAGCCTAAGCGAGTTGGTCTACAAAATCATTCGTGAAACCAATTATGACTTGGTCGTTTTAACTTTGCCCGAGGGGAAACAACGATATAAAAATGTTTGGAAGTTTTATGTTTTAGCACAAGACAATTTGAATGCTGCTGAATTTGCACAACGCTTAGAATTGTCTCGCCAATTATCAGTGGAGCAAACAAATGCCACCATTGAAAGTCAACAAGCAGTAAAATTAATGACAATACACGCAGCAAAAGGATTAGAATTTCCAGCTGTTGCATTACCTGCTTTGTCAGTCTCTATAAATTCCAACAAATCAAAATTACTTTTTCATCAGCAGTTTGGCATAGTTTTAAATACTAGTCGTACTGAGCAAGAAAAAGAAGAAGGTTTGCCTTTGCCATTTCTGTTAGGTAAAGCTCTTGATGATGATATGGATGTAGCAGAGAAAAAGCGTTTGTTATATGTGGCTATGACAAGGGCACGCGATTATCTGGGATTATTTTTGCCAGAAGGTAGTGATAGAAAGCATTCTGCTGCTAGTTGGCTGCGTCCTTTGCTTTTAGATAATGGTGCTCAGCATGCGAGTGTGACAAATTACGACATAGATTCACTATTACAAGAGAAGAACGGGTCTAGCAAGAATAAAGAAGATGAGGCAGCTCAAGTAGCATTGACAGACTTGTCTTTGCTTGAGCCCATTCACTCTCATTTAGGCAGTCAACTTTTATCTGAACCAGCAATATCGATTAGTCGGCGCATAACACCATCACGTACACACAGTGAAGCAAGCCCAGAATTAGTAGGCAAATTTTTCCATAAACTTATGGAATATTTGCCAAAAGAAAGAAGTTCTTTAACTGATAGTGAACTGAATATCCTAATTGAACAATTTGAAGAAGAAGTTGTTCACCCATCAACCAAACAAGTTTTGCTGGAAGAAGGCAAAAAATTACTTTCATTGTATGCACACAGTTCTTTGCAGAAATTGTTAGCGAATGCAAAAACAATCAGTCATGAATGGATGTACTACATGAATAGAAGTACAGAACAATTGTATTCTAACCGTCCGGATTTATTGCTTGAAACAGCTGATGACACCTGGTATTTGGTTGACTATAAAACAGATAGATTTAGTGCAGAAAACATAGACCAACAAGCTTCATCTCATCGCAAACAATTACAAAAATATGGCGAAGACTTTTTGCAACTTACAAAAACAAAGTGCAAATTAGCAATTTATTTTGCTCAACACGGCATACTATACGAGTTTTAGCGAAGAATCCGGCTCAGGAAAAATTTCTTCTGAAATTGTTCAATTCAGTCCACTTTTTATGAAGAATCTCTCTTAAGTGCTCAAAGCCCTGTCCTGACTTAACTTTAAAGATTGTATGTCCGTCAATGCGAATGCTGGGCGAATTAGCATGGACTTTGTCTTCAACCATTTCTACTGGAATTGGCAAACGCTCTTCGGCAATAACGTCTTCCAAAACTTTATGTATGGACTTGTACAAAAGGCATCCTGGGTGATAAATCAATTCAACGCGCATATATAACACCTCCATGCGAGGTACTGTCAGCCTTTCGGGCCTGTGCTAGGGGATACTAGTTGACTGAAAGGAAGCTTAAGAATTTATGTACCTAGTATAAGCGAGGTATGTGAGGATGAATATTAAGAGTCTAGCAATCGTGGTTAAGTTGTCTTAATTATGTGTCTTTGCTCTGCAATGTTTCTTTTTCGGCGGTAACACAGTCAAGATCAAATAATATCCAATTGAAGATGTCGCGATTACCAGCACCTGGATTTAGTTCATCGCGCATCGTATTGGGAGCAACTCCTGGTCTTGAGCCGTCAATATAAGTAAGATGATCTATATTGCGAAAAATTCTCGCTGTATGCACATCTACATATGGTCTTATTTTGATCAGATCGACTTCACGAGATAAACCATGGGTAGCACAACGAGGATCAGCAAGAAAGAGGGAACTAATTACTGGAGTAATGCCATCATTGAGAACATAAACAAAATTTGTTTGGGCTCTTTTGCTGGCAGATTCAGTGGTTGGTACAGTCGAGATAACTCTATTAAGCATTTTTAGAACTGGATGTTCTCTAGCCAAATAAGCTGGTAAAGCAATGGTGAACATTGTGTAGGGACCCAAAAAAGTGTTTTCAATAATGCGTTTAGTCTCTGGCAATTGATAAGGATTGAGCTGATAACCGCTATAAGTAATAAGCTTGTTCTTATCAAAATTCTTTTGATTAATTGCCACCATGCGTGGGTTTACTGATCGCGCAGGAATGAGATTACCTTTTGGGCCAAGCGGTAATCTGGAAGCAAAGTGACCTACATTTGGAATTGCACCATCACAATTGTCCCAACGCAGATCTTGAAGAAGATTTGGATTGCGCGAGAAGTAGAGCTTATACGCAATTGAATGATCAATGCGTGTCCAGGGGAATGAGAGATTTTTATAAATGCCGTATTTAAGCCAGTCAGCAGAAAATAGAGGCGATCCATGAAAGGGTGTGCCCATAGCCATAAGCAGCTTTATCTTGTCATTTATTTGCGGATCAAGCATAGACTCATAAAGGACGTTGCCGCCCATGCTTAAGGCCAAAGCAACTATTTGCTTTGAGCCCACCAATTGATAGAACTCGGCAATTTTTTGTTGCATTTGAGGCACTGTTTTGTCAAGTGGGGCTGTGCTATCATAACGGGCTAAATAAATTTTGAATTTGCTGGCGAATTCTTTATTTGAATTTAGTCTTCTAATCAATTTTTCCCAACGAAAACATGGATAATATTCTGCCCTTAAACCATGAACAATTAGCAACGGTGTGCGCTTGGCAAGAGCCGTGTCATCATATTGATAAATTGCCACGTCTAATGGCTTATGTTTATAAAATTTGCCTTTTGGCAAAAGTGAAAAAGAAGAATCGGCGTCATGATGGGCTGATGCACGAGCAATAACTATATTCTCGATATCTGGAGCAGCTAAAGCAGCCTGACAAACTAGATTAAAAAGTGCAGCCAATAATAGGAAATAGTTAAAGGCAACAGTTAAAAATTTTGGGCGGTAAAACATTGATGGCGAATATAATAGTCAAGGGAACCAATAAGAACTGATGTCAACTTCTACTACAATATGCCTTTTTTTCTCAGACACGGGCGGTGGACACCGTAGCGCTGCTGAAGCTGTTCAAGCTGGAATTCAGTCTATCATTGCTGAGTCAGCATTTAAAGAAAAACACCCTGGTCAATTGAAAATTATTTCTGAAAATATAATCGAAAGAAGTCATTTTATTAATCAGGTTTTTGTTGAACTCTACAATTTTTTGCTACGCCATAATCAAGCGTGCATGAAGTATTACTACAGTTTCGTTAACCAATTTCGGCCTAATAATTCTGAAATAGGTTATCGCTTAGTAAAGTCCTATTTGCAAAAGCTTTTCAATAAAATACATCCAGACTTAATAGTTTCGATTCATCCAATGAGCAATCATTACCTTGCTCGGGCGCTAAAAGAATTTGGCTTTACAACAACTCGTCTAATTATCGTAGTTACAGACCCTAATGAAAAATTATGGCAAGGTTGGGCATGTCCAGAAGCTGATCTCACTATAGTGCCTAACGAAGCGGCAAAAAATAAATTATTGTCTTGGGGTGTCCCAGAAAATAAAATTGAGATTGTGGGAATGCCTGTTCATCCTGATTTTCTTCAACCACCCAGTTCTGACAGAGAAAAATTTCTTAGACATTTAAATCTAGATCCAAAAACTTTCACTCTATGTATAAACGCCGGCTGGGCTGGTGGTGGCAATATGCGGGACATTTACAGAGCTTTGAATCAAGTGAAGAAAAAGATCCAAGTGATTTTTCTTTGTGGTAATCATCACAAACTGTATAAAAAGGTTTTGGAGCAATCATCAAATAACAAAGTACCAACCAGAGTTTTGCCATTTCACGACAATATGTCTGAGTTAATGAATGCTGTTGATCTTATGGTAACTAAAGCAGGTGGACTAACAACATTTGAAGCTATTGCCAGAAGATTACCTATGGCCATAGATATAATTACTGAGCCTATGCCTCAAGAAGCCGGCACTATAGATATTTTGCTTGAAGCAAGTAAAGAAGTGCATTTGGCACAGATCGTAAAAAAACCAGAAGATATAGTACAAATAGTTGAGGGCGCTGAACTTAGAAATGGCAACCCAATCCGCGAACTACCTTCTTACCAGAGTCTTGACAGGGTGGATGCGGTTTATGACATTGCCAAAATAATACTCAGCCATATTGATTACAATAATAGCAAGATAAATCAGTTCAAAATGCAACGAGCAAGTATTTAGGGATAGAATAATGTTGCCGCTAAGAATATCGTATTTATCCAATGTATCAGCCAGTGAAGTATAAGTATGAAACTTTGGTCAGAAACAATACTGCCAGGACATGGTCTTAGGCCCGGCAATTACAGAAATCGAAAGAGCGATCTTATTTTTTTACATGGTACTGGATCGAATGCACGTATGTGGAAAAATCAGGTTTTGTATTTTAGCAGCATTGGACACGCATGCACTGTAATCGATTTGCGCGGGCATGGGCAAAGCCATGAGCCTTATGAAAAAACCGATTTAGAAGTTCACAGACAAGATATATTGCAAACTTTGCATAGTGGCAATATTCATTTTCCCGCTTATTTTATTGGACATTCATTAGGATCAATCATTTCAATAGATATTGCGCAAAAACATCCAGAGCTTGTAAAAGGTATTTTTGCTGCTTGTTTGCCGGGTCGGGTTTTAAAGCCAATAAGCAAAGCATTTGAAGTATTTATCAATGGTCCTATGCAAGCTCTAAAAGATAGTCATTTTAAACGCTATTTGGGTTGGCGCGAACAAACACTGGTTGAAATGCCGGCTTTCACTTTAAAAGAAATTGTTAGCAATTTTTCCGAGCTTGATCTTTTAAATAAATTGCCGGAAGTAAGTTGTCCTATACATCTTGCTTGTGGACGCTTTGATCCAATTGCTCTTTATTGGCACACACACCATTTTCACAAAAAAATACCTGGTTCAACTCTCAAAACTTTTGAATGGGGTGGACATAATTTTATGGACGCACGTGGCCAAGATTTCAATGCTTGGATAGCAAATTATCTCGATTAAGCCAATATCAGATTGTTATTTGATAACGCTAGCGCTAGTCCGGCTATATACAACATCTCAATTTAATGTGACATATAGAGCTGTAAAAAGGCTTTCTTTAAACACTGGCAAATAATATTTTTGAGTGTCACAGGACTGAAAATGCCCTGTGTACAACCTTTTGGGTATTACTTGTATTTTTAGTACACAGATCTTGATTGCACTACCTGCAATTTGCCAAATTAAGAGTATCAATTCCTGCCTCCAAAACCCGGAGAATCACAACAGCCCAGCCCCTAGTATTATCCAATTCACTCAGCTCGCCTTTTCGGCAGCACGGATTTTACTAAGGCTCAGGTTAGTGATTAGCAATACTTTGTAAGCGTTGCTTGCAGGAAAGTACATTCACATGTTCCAAGCAGAAGCCTACCATGTCCAGCAATTCGATGCCGGTCGCTCTGCTTTGGATGGAGCGTCAGTTGGCTCAGTTGCATTTCCAGCAACAGCAATGGGCACAGGCTGCCAGCTACCTCACAACGATCATTGAGCACGAGCCGACAAACATCACCGCCTATGGGGCCAGGGCCGATTGCTATCTTGCCCTTTGGGCACCCACTCAAGAGATTGAGTATCTCAAACTGGCTTACGATGATACAAATGCGGTTTTCTCTTTCTCTGATTCCTTTTCTCAGGGTCTCTCTTTCTCAGTGAAATTGAGGATGCCCCCAAGTAGAGCGCCAAGAATAGGGCCATGGCAAGGCGTCACAGTACCATATATGGTGCTATACAATTTTCATAACGCTTAAAATTTAACTACTAGCCTTTCAAGTTTTCTTAAGTAAATAATGAATGGATGCTCACGCATTGTAGCAAGTGGACTCACCAAACAAGTTTTCATACCAACACGTTTACCAGCCAAAATATCAGTAAGCGGTCTGTCGCCAATTAGAACTGCCTCTTCTGGAGTCAATTTTAATTTGTCAAGGACGTCATATAATGCTTTTCTGCTTGGTTTAGCAGCGCGTCCTATGACAGGCATGGGTAAACAATTGGCAGCATTTTCAATATATTTTTCGTTTTTGTTATTTGTTACAACCGCTAATGTGAATTGTTCTTCTGCCTGGATAAGCCAATTACGCACACGCTCGTCAATGAATCCGCTGCGGGGAGCCATTAAAGTACTGTCCAAGTCAAGAATGATCCCCTTAATGCCATCATCTTTTAACTGATTTAGATTAACAGTTGTTATGTCACTATGGTATATGTAGGTGGGTTGCAAAAAACACATAATTTAGTTTCCAAATAAATTTGAAATAGAGAATAGTATTATTCTTGATCAAAATAAGGAAATTAGACAGAATATTCAAGCCCCGGGAAGTCAAAGAAAGCTAAATTGAAAGTGAAGAAAAGTCTTGATCAACTAACAGCAGTGCAAGGCAACAATACTTTGCCCTTGCAACATGTCGCAATAATAATGGATGGCAATCGCCGCTGGGCAGGTTTGCGCAAATTGCCACACTTAATGGGACACCGCGAAGGGGTAAAAAGCCTGAAGCGTTTAGTCAAGCATGTTGGCAAACTAGGACTGAAGTATTTGACTGTATATGCTTTCTCAAGTGAAAATTGGCAACGCAGTCAGGAAGAAGTTGATTATTTATTTGAATTATTTGCTTCGGTACTCAAAGAAGAGCTGTTAGAACTGCATGAGAGTCGTGTGAAATTATCTTTTTTAGGACAATTAGACAGGATGCCAGCTAACCTAAAGAAGTCTTTTGAAGAAGCAATGACACGTACAGTTAGCAATAAAGGGCTTTCGTTGCAAGTGGCCATAAATTACGGCTCACGCTTGGAGATTACCGAGGCAACAAAAACAATAGCATGTGGTATCAAGTCTGGTGCAATCAGTATTGATGATATTACTGATGATTTGATAGAGCAGCATTTATATACCAAAGGTTTACCTGATCCGGAACTGCTTATCCGTACAGGCGGTGAAATGCGATTATCAAACTATTTGCTTTGGCAAGCAGCTTATGCAGAATTTTATGTCACACCAGTGCTATGGCCTGAATTTACACCCGAATGTTTTGACACAGCCATTGCTGAGTTCAAACAGCGTGAGCGTCGTTTCGGTGGCGACTAATATGTTATGGTCTTGGTTCGTATCAAAAACATGATCTACTTATATGCTTTTGGAATACTTGCCTGAGCTTGTTCCTGAACTTGTTCCTGAGCTTGTTCCTGAGCTTGTTCCTGAGCTTGTTCCTGAGCTTGTTCCTGAACTTGTTCCTGAACTTGTTCCTGAGCTTGTTCCTGAGCTTG
>DAIDIP010000004.1:18580-89183 GCA_027451745.1 Candidatus Melainabacteria bacterium | reverse complement strand
CTGAATTTGCTCCTGAATTTGCTCCTGAATTTGCTCCTGAATTTGCTCCTGAATTTGCTCCTGAATTTGCTCCTGAATTTGCTCCTGAATTACTATTGCTAGACACATTTTGCGCAGTCACACCAGACATGCTTTTAATAATGGGGAAACTGTACTGCTGTGAAAAGTTCATATCACTGAATGAATTACCTAACACAGTTAAAGGAATTAATGGCATAACGGCTACAGTGGTGACGACAGTAACTGAGGGAGGCGACGCAGTATCGTCAAACGCAACAGCAACCTGTGGCGCCGTCATAAAGGCATTGCCATATTTTGCATAAGGTTGTACTGCAGCCATCGCAGCATTGTTTGCTGTTGTGCTGTCTTCGGCTTGCGAAGCCGCACGAGCAGCGTCTCGACAAGCAGAGTCTGTTATGCGGGCTGCCATGATCATAAACCAGCAATCGAGGGATAAAATTACAGCAACCACAACAAAAACGGCCGAGGTAACCGCTTCTACTAAGCCAAAGCCACTGCTTTTTCTAGATTTTTGTCGCCATTGTTTCATAAGTCATCACTCGAATACGAGTCTACAACGCACCCCCAACTGGACTGCCGCTATTGCTAATTTCCTCCTGAGCTATTAGTGGATGAGGAATATAGACCTTGAGGATTTTCCATAACGCGTATCATAGAAATAGTTACAGGGAGATAGGTAGTTAAACCTGGGATAGCGCCAAAAATTCGAAAATTGAGAGGCAAAACAGGTTGAATTTTTCCATTCACATCTACTCTTATTTGGTAAAGGTTGAGCGTTGTATCTGGAGCAGTCGTCAATGCTGTATTCGGGCCAACGACAGTAGCGGCACTATTATTGTTTGCGGGATTACCCACAGCCTGCATATTTGCTAATGGAGTAATGATGATATAACAGTTCACATCATCAGAACTGATATTTACTCCAGGGAACATTGATGCAATATTCACCGCCATATTTTGAGCCATTATTACAGCACCAGCTTGAGAATCGCCGCTGCTATCTTTAGTGGAGGCATAAGACTGTGCCTGGCAAGCTGCATCGCTAGCTTCTCGCGCAGCTTCCCAAAATAAACCAAAGCGAACAGTTGTTAAAACAAGGCACAACAGAGGCATGCCGATACCGACAAAAATGATCCACAAACCTGCAGGTAATTCAGCGATAGTAAGCCCAAATATATTACGTGGGAATGTAATTCGTCTTTTATAAATCAAGCCTAGCATGCGATGCACCGCCATGATTAATCGCTCTACCATGTAATAATTTATACCCAGGCAGGTGCATTATTAGTCAATTTATAGATAAATTCGCTGTATCTGCTAATTTAAGGTAACCCTTGATTTGCGCGGCCGTAATCGAGCTTCGCTGCTTCCCGCCTGGCATTTCGGGCTTCCTTAAAACAGCCTAATTCACGCAACACTAAATATCTGTTGGACAGAAGGTCAGCCATACTGAAGTTAAATTGGCTTCCAGACTGGTTCTTAAGATTGTGTAATTTATTTAATGCTTGTCTGAAAAAAGTGTCGGCTTTGAGAAGATTGGTGATTTGGATGTTTTTATTTGTGTCTAGCAAAGAACGAAAATAATAATTCACACCTAAGTTATTTAAATCAATGCTTGCCCTAACATAATTATCCGGCAGGCGAGTATTTTCATAATTGAATATTGTTTGATAGCAAAGTTCGCAAGCATCTAAATGTCCTGTTTCAAGATACAGGTTTGCTAAATTAGAAAGGGCTCTTATAAGCTTAGGATCATAAGATGTATTTTGTTCTACACGTCTTGAGCAAACGTTGCGCAAAAGCGTAATGGCTTGAGAATAGTCTTTGCGCAACGACAAAACTATAGCCAAAGCTTCTTGGGCTATTAATTGCTCTTCAGTATTATTATTGGCTGGTATCTGGTCCAATTGCTGACTCCACAAACGTTCTGTTTTTGCCAGCCTCAGTTGATAATTTCGTCTAAATTCTTTAACGGCAAAGCGCTCCCTTGTGGGAAAGGCAGCAATACTTCCCGCTATCAAGATAAATATCAATAACAAAAACAAAGGCACAAAAGAATAAGAGTTCGGGACTATTGGCTCTAGAATTTTTGTTTGGTTTTGCTTGGCAAAATATTTTGTTGGCACTAATTTCTTGGATAGTGAGAAAAAAATATTTCGGCAATAACTGAGTAGTCTTTCTAGATCTACTGGATCAACAAAAGTGATATAAGCGCTAATAAACAGCCACTCGAAGCAAGGTAGATTCATAGTTAGATCTATACCAAGATGTAGAAATATCGCAGCTAACAAAACCCAATAACGCAGAGGCCTAAACCATACAAGCGTTGCCATAGCAAACTCAGCAAAGAGAGTGTAATAAGTAAGTATTTGATAAAAAGGGGATTGCGTGGTCAGGCAATGAATCGGAAATTTGGTGAAGTCGACTAGCTGCGAAGCATAATAAACAGCTGTACCATCTTGCCATTGCGGACCAATAATTTTGTCTAAGAACGCATGCAGGTAAGCCAAAGATATTTGCACCTGAATCATCCGCTGCACCCAGGGCATCGCTGTCAAAGGCTTTAAGCTCGTTGGAGAAATTCCTTCTTTTTTTGCTTGCAAAAACCGATCCACAGAATATGCTTTACCGGCAGGACTAAAGATCAATAAAAATGACAGAATGCGCATGAAATCGTCGCCTCCATCAAGTACAAAAGGACATTGGTTATCAAGGGTCAGCAATCCCAAATAAACACAAATTGCGCTTAAACGAGTGCGAAAACCAATAGTTAGAAAGATAGAGGTAATTACAAATAAGGCAAAAAACGCCCAGCGATAAATATCTTTTTGGGGCAATAAGAAGAAAATATCAAATATAGGGAGTCCTTGCCACCAACAGGCTGATAGCGTAGATGAATCAATTAAGCCTTTGACTCCAAAAAAGCGAAGAAAGTTCGGCAATAGCTCAACAAGACTCACTTGAAGAACAAATAAGCCAAACAGTATACGAAAGATTGCTATAGGAGCGATCGACTCCTCTTTGAACCAAAATTTATGCCACATATAGCTAAAGATCTTCAGGGCTCACTCCATAATCAAAATAATTTTCTATAGTCGATTTTGTAAAACTGCTGTCTTCCGAAATTTTATTTAAACGAGAGGATGGGGGTAAAATGGGAGAAGAAACAAGAAAAAATGATATTCTAGTAGGTGGATCTGTTGGTTTATTGTATGACCTTGCCAAAAACCTAGCGACGGCTGGATTTACTATTGAAAATTTTTGATTAGCAAGATTATCGTTGAAAAATTTACGCAGTTTTTCCTGCTGCGTTTTCTGCAATAGATTTAGTTTGTCCATTCTGGACAGTTCAGAAAGTTTGACAAAACCACTTTGAAAAGTTGTGGCAACTAAATTGTATGCGTTGTAAGTTTTGACACTTGGACTAAATAGGTTCCAGTTTTGCTGCAGCCCCATCAAGATAACAATAGGACCTAGACTTATGTTGAGATTTTTGCATACTTCTTCTCGTGGTTTAAGAGAAACTGGTAAATTTAGCCATAGCCAAATAGCAACAACGGTAAAATAAACAATAATAAACAGGCTTATAAAAAACTGATTGCTCTGCGGAGTCAATATATTTTTGACCCTAGCCTCTAAATTCTCAAACTGGTGATTGAATTTCAATGATTATAGGCTTAATCTGAAAGTAATTAGTTCTGCACTATGCTCACTAAGCGCCTAGCTATATTACCAAAGACTGATACCATTTGTCCTTGAACTGAATCACTAAAATCTAAACGATAATATTTAGAGCCATGACCGCTTGCTGCAACAATACCACTATTACTCCCATAAGCATCGTCATTATCAGAATCATCGCCAGTTTGTATTGAGCAGCAAACAATATATATCGGTATGCCAGCTTGACCAATGGTAGCTGCTTGCTGGGTAGCATTTGCAGATGTATCGCTTCCATTTGGAATACCAGAAACAGCCAAAACAATTGCTTTATTAGCACCCTGACGCCCATTTGTTTGTAATTCGTTATAAGCAGTTTGCAGTGCTAGCGTAACATTTCGTGTGCCCCACACACTTAAAGTTGGAAGAACATTGATAACGTCCGACTGATTAGAAACAGTCTGACTCAGCTGTATGTTAGGCAAAGGATAAGTACTGCTCACAGACAAAGTACCATCAGGATTCATAGTTGGTTGATTGAAATAAGTCGATATGTGATTAATAGCAGCACTTTGCGAGCTAGCATCAGTCCCAACACTATCGTTAAAAGCAATGAATCCGAAATGCACATCAGAAACAATGGACATTTCATTGATGAATCCAGTTAATGCAGCAACAAAAGACATGTATGGTTGCAGCCATTGACGGGCAGCAGTGTAATAAAAAGCAAACCAACCTACGTGAGGTTTGATACCTAGAGCAGTAACATCAATCCCCGCTTGTTGAGCAGCAGCTGTACTTTCTAGATCTCCCAAACTAGCTTCTATAGCCACTGCGGCACTGCCAAGCGTCATTGTGCCATCCGAGCTAGTTTGATTTAAAACACCGGTAACAAAAGCACCAGTAAATACTTTTGGAGCAGCGCCCGCAATCCCAGTTGGTGGATTGGTGCAATAGCCGTCTATTGTTGGCAGAAGAGTGGGTCCAGTATCAGCACCCTGTCCTGGTTCTCTGGACGCACCAATGTAGGTATAGCCGTTTGCACCAGCATAAGTATTGACTACAGCAACCGTCCCACTACTACTACTAGGTATTCCGGCATTCAATACATAAAAGTGGGGCGCAAACGATATAGAGCTTATTTTTTCATCAAGATTAGAAAAATCGGTTTTTCTGCCAGCTAGCTTTGTATTTTTTTTACCAGAAATTTTTGTACAGAGATCTGACAAGCTTTGATTGGTAGCGATTTCTAAGTATTTGGGTGGTTTGTTTTTACGACAAGCTACGATATTTGCTTGTTTTTTGTGTCCTTTATGATTTTCCAAAATTTTCATCAAAGGTTTGTTCAGAAAAGCGATACTGCCATCATCTTTTAGATCAGAAGGCATTGTCGGTCCATAATGAGGTGTCTTAGGGAGATAGCTGGCACTTCCGGTTGTGTTGTATTTTGAACTAGTTGAACAATAATTACCTGGAGGTGTTCCAGGTCCACTTATCAAGTTATTGGAATTTGGCACTGATGGATCTTCGCTGTGTGTAATAGTGACACAATTAGAATTATTGATTTTTTCATACTGACAGGGCATCAATGCACCAATGTCCGGGGGGGTGCCTGTATTGCCGCACATGATTGTGTAGGCAGGCCCGGTGGCATCACTACCAGTTATAGGATTAGGATTAACCATCCAATCTGTACCTGTAGGGGCCTCATATCTTTGATAAAAGCTGAGTGATGTGTCGTTGTCCATACCGCCAGAAATATCAAGAAGGACCATCAAATCGATTTTTGGCACTCCAGATAAAGCAGAAACCTGGATTGAGTAAAGTAAATTGCCCAAACCAATAAATTTGCCAAATGCAGGCACATAAGAATAAGCAGCAGTGGCTTTAATTAATGTGCCTGCGCTATAAGGAGCTACAACTCCTGTACTTACACCGGTTCCAGATTGATTAACTGGTTGTCTAGTAATAGGATCTAAAAATTGAAAATTAATTTGCGCTTGTCCAGAAGCAGGACTTATGTCAGTCGGATCGATAGCAAGTGTGGCTTGGGACATTGTTTGTCCCAGAATGCTATTTTGTTGAAATAATTGTAGACCTGCGTTTTGGGCATTAGTTTGATTCGTGGCATCTGTTGGATCGCCAGAAGATACAAGCGCAGTCTGACAGCTTAAAGCAGCTACCTCAACATTAGTTTTTAGCTCATCGCGAGCAAGCAAATAACGACTCATTTCAAAAGCGAAAAGCCCTATTACAAAAACGCCAAATATCGCAAAAAATAAATTTAGGAGAGTGGCCATCTGCCCCTTTGTTTTCTTGCTTTTCATGTGCAAAACCTTCACTTTAGCTCCTGATCAGATTCAGCTTACTGATAATCATCTTATTAAACCGCACGTAAATGATAAAATCCTTCATCTAAGATTTTAATCTGAATAGTACCACCTTATAAAATAGGGATGCTTGCATTTGCCCATTTATCACGAGTTGTCAGTATTATGCCCTACGCGGGCAGCAAATAACCGCCTCTAGCTCAAAGGTGCCAATTTTTTAGCTATTGGTCGATTTGGCAATATAGAAAATGAAAATGGCATGAAAAAACTAAGCTTTAGTCCAGTTCTTATTGCTCTTTTTCTTTAATTTAACTCCAAACTCGCTTTCAAAAAGGAGAAAACTGAATTGCCCATTAGGATAAAACCATAGCCTGAGTTTGTCCATATCTAAGCAAATGTTCGGTAGTTATTGAACAATCTGCCCCTTAAACTCATTATCAATTGGACAAGACACACGAATAGCACCATATCTAACTAAAAATGAAAATCTTTGCAAGGCAAAATAGTTCAACTGCTGATGATACCGCTATTAGTATCACAACAAATAGAACAGCGTCATTGTTTATGATTTGGGTCTACAGTTAACTTGGCAATAAAATGTAATTTGCGTTCAAATAAAAGTGAGAGGGGTGCTTGATAAAGACCTATGTTGTCTGTTTTATATTGAACAGTCAGTCTCAATTCTTCAAATAATTTTTGCCAATCATTGGCACTTAAATAATTATAGGGTAAGTGCACGCCATAAGAACGATTACCCATCCAGTCCATAAATCTCAATATAAAGTTGTCCCAAATAGATTCGCTAATATGATCTTTGATAAGAATAAACTCTCTTGAAACGCGCACTGCTTCAGATAATAAAATCTTTGGATCATCGGTGTGATGCAAAACGTCAATAAGCGTTGAACAAGTAAATGATTTGTCTGGATAAGGAAGCTGTTTACCATCATAGTTCTTATAGTCCAGCCATTTGGAAATTTCAGGCTCTACTCTTTCTAGAACATCAGCTCCAGAAAAGCTTAAGTTCGGATGCAGTAAGAACAACTGTTTTGTTAGATATCCCGGACCGCAACCTATATCGAGTACTGTACAATCTTGTTCAGGCAAAAATGGAGACAAAGCGCTACCCAGCCGCGTCAACCGATTATGCAAAACAAACTTCTCATGTAGAGGTTTCAGGGCTTGAGCCATTTTAGAAGCTATGGCAGAATCTTTAGTCTTGCAGCAATTACTCGCGCGCATTTTATGATGCCTGTTTTGGAATAATTTGGTATGGGGACAGTTTAATTCTACCGAAGAATCGGCTTACCGGCGAACCAGGCAAAAGCGTATAGAATTAAGCAGAAGTGCATATAGGATGATCAATGAATATAACCCCATTAAACAGGGTAGATTAATCTTGGGCAGATAAGTCATTGGCGTATAGGAAATGGACTCAAAACTTAATTTGATGTTGGGTAAGCGGCAGTCCGGTCGTCAACCAAAAAGATTGCCAAAGCAAGAAGCTTTGCCTAGCAAAACACAACTAAAGTCTCTATTTATAGACGTTGAATCAGACCATTACAGTCGGGTGGAGTTGCCATTTGGTGACCCACCGGAAGATTATAGTCTTGTCGCCATGCGTGACCGTTTAAAGGGTGGTTGTCAGTGGAACTTGTTTCGAGGATCGGGTGAACAGTCTTCGCTTGCCTGGACAGTAACAAGCAATGACTGGGAGCAAATCCATGCCCATATCTGTGCTCAATTTCCAGGTTGGGATTTGAAAAATCGCACACTGTCAACTGGAGAAGCACCCATAGTCAAAGCTAATGAATTGCAAACAGGGGAAGCACAAGTAGATAGTACTTTTCTGCGCACCCTGGAAGGCGACTTACGCAATTTACAAGTGCCAAATCTTTTGCAAACAATCACCATGGGAAAATTGACTGGACGCTTGCAAATTCAGTCTCGTCACGATACTGCGCAAGTTTTCTTTAATGACGGCGTGGCAGTACATTGCAAAATAAAAGGCGCCGAAGGTGACACAGCTATTGTGCAATTAGTTGGTTGGGAAGAAGGAAAATTTTGCTTTTTCCCAGAACCAAAAACAGAATTGAAAACTATTAAAAAGCGGCTCGAATTTTTAATTATGGAGGGAGCTCAGTTTGTTGATCAATACAAGTCTTTGAATGGCAAAGGACTTGGTTTTGAAGCAGTGGTAGTTCGTGTTCATGAAACAATAACGGAGGAAGAATTTGAAAAATTATTGGCCGCTGGCACTGGTATAGATGTAGCGGCTCAAAAACGTTTTTATGTTGCTATAGATAATCGCAGTACATTGTTTGAAATTTTACGCAGTCAGCAATTGTCTCAAACAGAATGGGTGCCGCTTTTGTTTAATTTGGTCAATTGCGGCTTGATTGAATTTAAACAACCTAATGCATCTGTTAAGGCAGAACCTAGTTATGCTGGGAGCAAAATCGAATGGGCACAAGTGCGTCTAGCCGAAAAGGCTCTTACTACGCCTGAAACAGGGCTCTATACTTTTCCTGCTTTTCTTTATTTTTTAGATCGCGAATATTGCCGCTTTGAACGTTTTCAACGTCCATTTTCTATTGTTATATTGAAAATTGGTATATTACAAAAAAATGCAGCCCGTGAAGCAGAAGCTGGAAAGTTACGCCCTTTGCCACTTATAGCAGTCAAAGATCTGGGTAAAGTAATAAATCGCATCAAAAGACAAATAGATATTTTGGCTCATTATCAAACTTTTGATTACGCACTTCTGTTACCCGAAACCAACCATGATCAGGTGAATAATTTCGTCGACAGATTGACTGAAGTGCTAAAAATAACAAATTTGCAAGACATAAGTCCTGACGATTCGGTAGATTTTGCTGTAGGTTATGCAAGCCTGCCAGAAGATGGAAACAATTTAGATGTTGTGGCAGCTCTTGCTTTGTCGAGACTCTACAATAAGTAGCCAGGCAACAAGTAGCTCAGCTCGCGCTATCAACTAAATGCGCTAGAGATTGTCCTTGTTCTTCAACTAACCGTAGGAGTCCTTCAAGACTTACTTTATGTCCGCGGGCAGTAAGTACTACAAGAACAGCATCAGCAATTTGATAAAAATGAAGAATGCCTCTTTCAGTAACCAATGTCATTTGTGCCAATTCACCACGATTCATACGACGAATAGAAATACTGTTGTTGGAGAAAAGAGTAGAACAAAGAGAGGCAATCATAGCTGTATCTATTTCTGCCGGTAATGAAGAGGCGAGTAGCCCTCCGTCATTAGCTATGAGTAAGCAACCGAGTATGCCATGCTGCCCATTCATAGCTTGCAGTATTACTTGTGCTTTATCAATAAGTTCAGTGCTCAAATGAATTTCCCCATTTATTTTGTTTGTTATTTACTTTCGGGCAATTGATCTTCAGAAGCGTCGGCAGTTTTATCGTCGCTGTCACCTTTTTTGGCAGCACTAGCAATTTTTTTTATTCTCAAAACATCAAGCCACGGTTCATCAAGTGGGCAAGCAAATACATGTCCTGTTATTTCGACTGTATCACCCTCGTGAAGAGTTTGAAGCATTTTTGTTTGTGGATCTTTTTCTTTCGGAATTAGCATAGCCATTTTAATTTCTGAAAAAGGTGTATGGGTATTGGGTCGCAATACCAAAAATGAAAGATAAGTCCTAGAAGAACGAAAAGCTGGTTTATAGTCGAGAGCCAAATTGCTGAAGGCAAAAAATGGCGCTGTAAATTTTATATTTTTATTCAAATAATCTTGGGGTTTATTAGCTAATTGTTCAGTAGTAACTGACACTGAATCTATTGGCACCTCAGGAGCAGGTTTAGCTTCTTGGGGTTTTGTCGCTTCCTTAACTTTTGTACTTTCTTTGCTTCTGGATTGTTCTGCCTCTGTCGGCTTTGTCGCTTCTTTGTCTTTTGCATCCTCAGTATAGGCAGGAGCATTAATACTGAGTAAACAGCCAAAAGCTGCGATCAAAAATACATATAAAAATCTGGCGCTATTCATTAAATACACTTGCTTACTCTAAACCCTTACTTATTCTAAAATTGCTTCAAGTCAAATATTACCAGAACCTTATGCTCCTAATCTCTATTAACTTAGCAAGGTAACTGTAATATGATGACCAAAGCACCCAAATTTGCCTGCATATATCTGTTTGCGATCTATTTCATAGCATATCAAGCGCTTTTCTAATAAATTACTGGCTATTTTTAAATTATGAAAGAAAAAGTCCTTACAAAAAAGACAAAGTCCGAGTCATCAGCCTCTTTGAATCATAAAGAAAAAAGCGTTGTCCTAACACCGCTTATGAGCCAATACAAAGAGCTAAAGTCTCAACATTTGGATACTTTATTATTTTTTCGCTTGGGTGATTTTTATGAATTATTTGAAGATGATGCCATTATAGCTTCACGGATATTGGACATTACTTTAACGGGACGTTCCGAACCTAGTTATCCAAATGGACGGGTGCCGATGGCCGGTATTCCGGTACGCTCAGTTGAACTTTATTTGTCCAAACTTCTGGCAAAGGGTTATTCAGTTGCAATATGTGATCAAGTAGGAGTTGTCGGTTTAGAAAAAGGTCCTGTAGAAAGGCGTGTCACCCGTGTTTTAACACCCGGCACAGTACTTGAATCACATTTGTTACCCAAACGGGCGAGCAATTATTTAGCTTGTATTGTCCGTAAAGAAAAGCAAGATAAAAATAGTCCGGCCTGGGGCTTGGCTTATGTGGAAGCATCATGTGCTGAATTCCATGTGACTGAGCTTAGTGAAGAGGAATTACTTTTAGAACTGGGTCGTTTATCGCCAACTGAAATATTGGTAGCAAAGCGCTTTGCCAAGATAAATCCAGATGATGCTATTCCTTCAGAATATCTGGACATCCCTGGGCGTTTGGGAGAGACATATAGACTGACAGCAAGACAAGAAAATTCATTCCAATATGAATCTTGTCAAAGAAGAATTAAACAGTTTTTTGATGTATCCACTCTAGATGGGTTTGGCTGCCAGCATATGCCTTTAGCCGTTCAAGCTGCTGGAGTAATTTTAGAATATTTAGAACGCACCCAAGGAAATCAAATTCCTCATTTTAAAGGCATAACAGCATATTATGCCAATGATCAATTGGTGCTAGACAATAATACACGCAAAAATTTAGAACTGACTGAAACTATGCGGGAGCGAAGTTTTGAAGGCAGTTTGCTTTGGGCTTTAGATGATACTAAAACAGCCATGGGTAGTCGTTTACTTAGAAAATGGTTGCTTAAACCATTGCTTAGTGTAGTCGAAATCAAAGAAAGACAAGATGCAATTGCTGAACTTATTACCGCACCTGTATTGCGCACCTCTTTAGCAGAGTCCCTAAATAATTTAGCTGATTTAGAGCGATTAGCAGTAAAACTCAAAAATTCAACAGTGTGTCCGCGTGATTTATTAGTTGTGGGAGAATCAATACTCAAATTGCCAGTTTTAGCTGAGGCTTTAAGCAATTGCCAAAGTCAGTATTTAAAAGCACTATCTCACATACCACAAGTATTGGTTGATTTAGCTAAGTCAATTGAATTAGCTATAGATGCCCAAGCGCCTCGAGAAATTACTGAAGGGAATATATTCCGTCCAAGATATAGTACCGAACTAGATGAGATTAGATCATTACTGGGTGGGGGAAAAGAATGGCTGAATAAATTTCAGCAAGACGAAATAAGCCGCACCGGTATACGCAATTTAAAAGTTGGTTTTAACCGCACTTTTGGTTATTTTATTGAAATTACAAATTCTAATCGCGATGCAGCTCCAGCTAATTATATTCGCAAGCAAACATTGACCAATGCAGAGCGTTATATAACACCTGCTTTAAAAGAATACGAAGCAAAAATACTCAACGCCGAAAAACATCAGGCTGAGTTAGAGTATAAGCTATTTACAGATTTGCGTAATCAATGCACTGAGTATGGCTCGATATTATATGACCTGGCTCAGCATTTGGCAGCCTTAGATTCATTATTTTCTTTGTCGCAAGTAGCTTTAAATGGTCAATATGTAAGACCAGTAGTAGATAATTCGCTCACCTTAACTATAAAAGCTGGGCGTCATCCTGTGCTGGAAAAACTTTTACCATCCGGGCAATATGTTGCCAATGATGTCAATCTGATTGGTGAAAATGATGAAGAACAAATGATTATATTGACCGGACCAAATATGTCTGGAAAATCTAGTTATTTGCGTCAAGTAGCCCAAATAGTTATTTTGGCTCAGATGGGTTCATTTGTTCCGGCAACTTCAGCACATATTGGTTTAGTAGATCGTATATTTACCCGTATAGGCGCTGTTGACGATCTAACACAAGGACAATCTACTTTTATGGTAGAGATGATTGAAGTTACCCAATGTTGTTTAGCAGCTAACGAACGCTCTTTAATACTGTTCGATGAAGTAGGACGAGGCACAAGTACATATGATGGGGTAGCAATAGCCTGGTCTGTAGCTGAATATTTGGCAAGCGAAATTAAAGCCCGCACTATATTTGCAACTCATTATCATGAACTCAATGCTTTGGCAAAATATTTTCCGCAGATTAAAAATTATCAGGTGCTTGTTAGACAACAGGACGGACATGTACACTTCATAAGGACTGTTGTACCCGGGGGTGCCAATCGGAGTTTTGGTATACAGGTAGCAAAGATGTCTGGCCTACCTACTAAAATTATAGACAGAGCAGAAAATCTAATGAGAGAAATGGAGCGGAAAAGCGGAGCAGCCAAAATAGTAGATGGACCAAGAGTTAATCCTGTGTCTTTGGACGAAATGAAACAACTAAGTTTATTTCAAGAATGAAGGAGAGCTGAAGGGACTGAGGCGAGGCAGCGTCTATATAAGGAGAAAGGCAGAAGTCTAATGGGCAATAAGAATATTAGCAATAGAAATAATTTCCGGCTGATTGTTAGTCTTTCACTGACTATTTTTTCTCTCTCTTGTCCGTTAAGCGCGTTATGTGTTTCTCAATCAGCACCAAGTGGAGCTACCGAAATTACAAGCTCTATAGAATTGCCTAAGGGTGAAATTTATACCAGAGGACTTGGTTTAAGTCCTCTGGATGTGCATTTAGTAAATCAAGGACGATTTGCTGAATTAGCAAATAAATTGTCTAGCAAAGTTAGTAGCGAAAAAGCGGACAGACAAGCTGCATGGTTAGCGTTTGCCTATTTATATTTACAAAAATGTGATGATCTCAATAAGCTTGTTGATTCATATAAGACTTCTGCTAGCGGTGCTGCCTCTAATACAGCAGTCAATTTAACGCTTATACAAGCTTTTTCTTATTTGTGCAATCAAAAATTAGATCTAGCACAAAGCAAATTGCAAACTATTCCCGCTTCAGCAATGAACGATGCTTTTGTGAATTATGCTTTTGCTACCCTTTCTGGCAAACAAGGCAAACCACAAGTTTCAATTGCTTACACCAAAAGAGCAGTTGAATTAGCACCTGATTTTGCTTGGGGTTACCGCACAATTGCTTTTTTACAAGAAAGGTGGCTCAATCAAGCTAATGAAGCGAAACAGAATTATAGTAAAGCGCTAGAAATAGAACCTAAGCTTACTGAAGCAACAACCGCTTTAATAGCTCTTTATTTGGCTAATAGTGACTATGATCAAGCAATTGATATTGCCAAGCAAGCCATTGCTCATAATCCGCGTAACGCCGCTAATTATAGACAATTGGCTAATATCTATATTCAACAATGGCGATTAAAAGAAGCTGCTCGTGAATTGAGAAAAGCTGTTGCTATAGACTCTGAAAATAGTCAAATATATCGTCAGCTTGCTTTTATTCTGCATAAGACTGGTGATTTACAAGCTGCTATTGCTGAACAAAAGAAAGCTGTGAATTGCAGCACAGATAAATCTGCTGATTTAGTTGAATTGGCCGCTTTGCAAATAGCTGATGGCAATCAAAGCGAGGCTGTGGCAAGTCTTAAAAAAGCTATAGATCTCAATCCAGAAAATATGACTGCTGTTTCACAATTAACTGCTTTGTCAATTCAAATGGGCAAATTTGATGACTTGATTAGCGAATTAAATAAATCTGCTGCCAAATTACCAAAGAATGCTTTGATAAAAATACGCCTGGGAGATGCATTAGCTGCAGCCAAACAAACAGACAAAGCTATAGAAGCATACAAGCAGGCAGCTAATTTAAATCCTAATAATGCTGAACCTCATACAAAAATTGCTGCCTTACTGGTAGCTAGAAAAGACTATGAAGGAGCAGCCAAAGAATATAAAAGAGCACTCAATATCAACTCTAATTCAGTCGCCAGCTTAATAGCCTTGGGAGGCTGTGAAGCGCAATTAGATGATTATTTACAAGCAGAGGCTGCTTTTGTAACTGCGCTTGCTTTGCATCAACTCACACAACCAGTTGATTCGACAGTATCGCCCACGCGTGTAGAGATTATCAAAGGGCTGGCGACTTTGTTATTTAAAGAAGGAAGGTATGCAGATTCTGCCAATCAATTTATTGCTGTTAGTGAAATAGATAAAAACACTGCGAATGTCAACTTAAATAAATTCATGACTGCTCAAGCAATTGCTCTTAGAGATTTAAGTAAAGATGGATCTAAAAATCTAGACGCAGCCTATTGCGCCCTGTCGGCAGAAGAAAAGTCCGTCCAGAAAATCAACTATATTGATACATTGTTGCGTATCGGGCGCTATGATGAAGCTCTGGTGCTGCTGAATGAAATAGTAGCTAATGGTGGAGCTAAGAATAACGTAAGTACACAGCCGGAGCCGTTTGTATATTTGTGCTTGTCGCGAGCTTATTTGGGTAAAGGTGATACTGCCAAAGCAGAAGAGGCAGCCAATCAAGCAATTATAATATGCGACAAAACAAATTCACCTCATTCAGATGCTTACTGTCAATTAGCTGATGTTCTTTTTGCCAAGAATGATTTAGCCGGTGCAGAAAAGAATGCCAATAATGCTATTGGTATAAATGCTAAAGCTTTCCGTGCTTATATTTTATTAGGCAATATTGCTTTAAAGCGAAAAGAAAATAAATTGGCTATAGAAGCAGCCAATAAAGCCATAGAAATAAATCCATATTATGTCGAAGCATATTTACTGCTCGGTAAAGCGCAAATTAATCAAAACGATTTAAAGGGGGCTTTGACTACTTATAATAAAGCTGCTGATCTTTATCCAGGACTTTTATCAACACATGAATCATTGTTAGCTATTTTGACAAAAATAGGTACAAAAGAAGAAGTAAAAAGAGAGCAAGCCATAATTGCTGGGCTAAAAAGTAGACAATAGCGTGAATAAACTAGCATCTTAAGTCTTTTGCCAAAGAACCATATTGCTGGCTTGAATCAGAATTAGCCTTAGAACTATTATATTGATGTTTTACGCAATTGCGTTACGGATAGTATCTCCACCCCTGCTTTTCCGGCCGCTTTTTTTAATTTGGCATCTAAAGTCGCCAGTGGTGCACCATGACGCATTGCTGCTGCCATATATGAGGCATCGTAAGCGGAAAGATTGTATTCTTGGGTCAGTGGCAGGATATTATTTACGCTTTTCGATATTGATAATGAATCCTCATTGATGGTTAATCCTTCCAAAAGCTCGACAAAGCGCCGAATCTCTGGCAAATTAATACGCTTCCGTCGTTCAGCAACAGATATAGCGTTTGTGATTTCTAATACCCATATCGCCGGAACTAGAATTTGCCGGCCTTCAAGAGCAACTAACACGGCATCCGCATATTGATTTGCTTCATCAGGGAAACACCAAGCAAGGGCTATAGATGCATCAACAACTATATGAGTCAAAAGCGTCTTCCTTCTTCAATCATTTCGCGCACTGTCATTCTGTCAGGCTTTACTTTCTTACGCAATTCCCGCATGCCTTCAAGAATTTCTTTGTGCGTTAATTTATGATTTGTTTTTCCAACAGGAGTCAAAAGTGCTGCGGGGACACCATGTCTGGTGATAGTAATCGTCTCCCCTTTGCTAACTCTATCAAGCAAATCAGACAGATGTGTCTTGGCTTCAAAAGCGCCCACAGTCTCCATTGGTTTCTCCCTTAATCTAGTTTGAACTAGTTTAATTATACCAGAAAACGATTATTGCTACAATAAGCTCTATTATGGGGAAGAATTAAAAGGCAAACAATCATATGCGCAGTATTTGTGTTTTTTGTGGATCAAAATACGGTAATAAGCCTGCATTTAAAGCAGCTGCAATTGAGATGGGTACACAAATTGCAAAAAGCGGTCTTGAGTTAATTTATGGTGGTGGACATGTTGGACTTATGGGTGCACTAGCGGATGCCGCACTGGCAGCCGGGGGCAAAGTAATAGGCGTTATTCCAGAAGATCTAGTTAAAAAAGAAGTATCGCATAAAGGACTGACACTTCTTACAATAGTTAAGTCTATGCATGAGCGTAAAGCAAAAATGGCGGAATTGTCTGACGGATTTATTGCCATACCCGGTGGCTATGGCACACTAGAAGAATTTTGTGAAGTATTAACTTGGTCAATATTAGGTATACATAAAAAGCCTTGCGGAATATTGAATATAGAAGGATATTTTGATCCGCTGCTTAAATTTTTTGATGACTCAGCTAAATGTGAATTCATCACCCAAGAACACAGAGATTTAGTTTTGGTTTCCGATTCTGTTAGCGATTTACTAAAAAGAATGCAAGAGTATAAACACACAGCACGCGAACGCTATTATGAGCGATCATAATTAGCAGATCTCAAAGCGAAATTTGAAACATTAATCCTCATTGCCATATACTATTTGGAGTGTATGTCATTTCATGTTAAGCAAAAAAGGCAGACTTTTGAACTTCTATAAAGGCTTGAACAGTAAGGATTTTGAGAGATCAGAAAATCCCGAAACCCTGATGTAATATAATTTCATGAATATTTCCGATTTTTGGCATGCCTCGTTTCAATAGATCTCCCTTGGGCACTTATTTGATCTTTGGTCTATTTTAGTCAGCACATTTGAGTATAACTTTACCGGTTGTTTTTCTATTTTCCATCAATTCGTGGGCTTTGGCGGCATCTTTTAGGTCAAGGACATGATCTATTTTCAAACGCAACCAACCTTCTTTGATGCCTTGCAAAACACTATTGGCTCGCATGAGCAATTCTTCGCGTGTATCCAAATAGTTGAATAATGTACCGCCAGATACTGTAACACAACGGCTCTGTAATGAATTGGGCATCAAAGGCTCAGCAGGTCCGCTGGCAGCACCAAATATTACTATGTGTCCGCGCTTTGCCACTGCTTCAAGGTCTTTAGTAAATGTGTCTTTGCCAACACCATCAATAATAAATTCAGGACCTTTGTCGTTTGTAAGCTTTTTGCTTTCTTGGACAAAGTCTTGTTTGGTATAAATAATTACTTCATCAGCTCCAGCACCTTTGGCAATTTGTGCCTTTTCTTCGCTTGATACTGTGCCTATTACGCGAGCACCTAAATGTTTAGCCCATTGCACTAATAACCAACCCATGCCGCCAGCAGCGGCATGAATAAGTACTGTTTCACCAGGTTTGAGCTTATAGAATTCATGTAATAAATAATGAGCAGTCATACCTTGTAATGGAAATGCGGCTGCTTGTTCAAAATTTAGTCCAGAAGGAACAGCAATAAGATTTTTGGCTGGAATATTTATTGCTTGCGCATATGAGCCTGGTCCATAAGAAAAAGCTACTTTATCGCCAACTTTTACTTCTGTTACCCCAGGTGCAATTTCTTCAACTATGCCGGCACCTTCTAAGCCAGGGGTGTAGGGCACATCAATGTTGTATCTATATGTGCCTTTCCTTCGATAGATATCGATAAAATTCAAACCAGCTGTATAAAGTTTTACTCGTGCCTCACCGGGTGCAAGCTGAGGCAATTCAAATTCAGAAAATTTCATTACCTCTGGCCCGCCATATTGCTCAATGCGAATTCCGTGTATTTTTGTTTTTATACTTGTAGTCATATATTTCCCTCCCTAGAATCCAAATTTATTTCTTGCAAGAATCAACTTAGCTTTACAGTGATGATTTGGAATGGAGTATATGGTAATTCAATTTCATTGTTTACGATGTTTATTGTTTTAATTTCGTCTTCCAGCAAATTGCATAAATGAGCATGATTAAATGGTAGTGTGGTTTTTAATTTGGCATTACCACGAGCACCATGACATTCGAAAAGTCTCATTATTACAGCATTTGATTCATCAGCTTTTTTCACAGTGTCAATTACCAAATTAGAATCTTCAATTGAGAAATAAGAATGCATTGCCGGAGAAGACCCATGGGTTTTATGCGCCCAAAGCAACGGAGAATTGAATTTATAAGCTTCAGCTACTATACCTGCTTCTTGCCAGGTGTTTTTGTGCGGCATAATAGCATAACTAAATTGATGCTTGCCCATATCCGCATTTGGATCAGGTAATTTAGACGAACGTAGCAAAGTGATGCGCATTTCATTGGCAAAAACGCTATAACCATACTTTGACTCAGTTAGTAGTGATACACCAAAACCTGATTCGCTCAAATCAATCCATTTATGAGCAGGCACTTCAAATTTAGCCATATCATAAGACGTATTGAAGTGTGTTGGTCTTTGCAAAGATCCAAACTGAATATCGTAAGTTGCTTCCATTGCTCTTACATTGACGGGGAAAAGTACTTTAAGTACTTTGTGTGATTCATGCCAATCAACATTGCAATGGAATTCTAATCTTCTTGATCCAGCATCCAACCGCACAGTTTGAATCATTGAACTATTTTGATTTATTTTGCGTTCAAATTGTATTTCCGCACGTAAACCATAGCCTTTATTTTTAGATGCCTTATTTTCATCGCCAGTTTTTGCAGGAGATTTTGCCTGCCTTGGCAGTGTCTGCGAAGAAGAAAGGGCTGCAGACTCTGCATTGGTAACAATAGAATATTTATGAGCAGGCTGGCAATCTTTTATTGTTTCAAGATGATAAAGCTCAAGCTGCCAGGCGTCATAAACAGGTGGTTTGTCTTCAAATATTTGCAAACGATTGCCTGAACTGAACATCGTTTCTCGTCCTGATCCTTTTTCTATTAAACTTATCAAGTCGCCGCCATGATTAAAAGCGGCTCTTAGATAAGCGTTTTCTAAAATGACTTTGTTTTTTTGTTCAGTAACAGTTGGTGAAATAAAATGGGCGATTTCATCAACTTGTTTGTGATCAATAATTTCGCCTAGTCCATAGGAAGGCGCTTTAGCTATGACCAATTTGCCGCTTGGTGTTTGGCAAACTTCTTCGCGCATAAATGAAGTTGTATTTACAGGTATGAAACCATGCTGTCCTTTGCCATTATTATTTGTCGATGCAGCAGTGACGGCTCTAATAGCTTTTTCTTTTAATTCATTGCCTGTGGATTCAATTTGAATAAAATCTTCTTTGGCGTCCTTATATACATCTTCAATCGAGCTGCCTGGCAAAATATCATGCATTTGGTTGAGTAATACAAGTTTCCATAAAGCATCTAGTTCTTCGACTGGATAGGTGGCTCTTTTTGTTCTAAAAGCAACTGTAGAAAGAAATTCAATATCGTGCAAAAGGAATTCAGCTTTACGATTTGCTTTTTTGATCCAGGCCTGGCTTGTATATGTACCACGATGATATTCAAAATAAATCTCGCCTACTTGCTTAGGCAGATCAGGGTGAGTATGACTAATAGCATCAAAGAAAGATTGAGGACTATCCATTTTTGTTTTCGGGATGCCTTGCAGATCTTTATAGCGCCTTAGTCTTTCTACCATGTCTTTGGTAGGACCGCCACCACCATCGCCGTAGCCATATAAGATCATTGAGTGATCACTATAATCATGATCGGTGAAGCGCTTAAAAACATTGCGCAGATCAGAAACTAAGGCAGGCACATTACAAAAACGCAAAGCCGGAAAATGAGTCAGTATTTGCGAACCATCAATACCTTCCCAAAAGAATAAATGATGGGGAGGTTTATTGAGTTCGTTTTCGTGTAGCTTTACTGTAATAAAATGATCGACACCAGCTAATTTCATTATTTGCGGCAATTGACCACTATACCCAAAAACATCTGGGTTGAAAAATTCTTTGCAGCGTTGACCAAATTCTTTTTCAAAAAAGCGCTGGCCAAAGATAAATTGACGAGCTAATGATTCGCCTGATGGAATATTGCAATCAGGCTCTATCCATGTGCCGCCAATAGGAAGCCATTGTCCAGTTTTTGCTTTTTGTTTTGCTCTACGATAAATTTCTGGATGTTTATCTTTCATTATTTGATAATGAAAAGCTGCAGAGCAAGCAAATTTATAGTCTTCGTAAGTGTCCATAATGGCCAGCTGATTGGTCCATGTACGCAAACACTTTCTATATGTTTCAGCTAAAGGCCATAGCCAGGCTGTATCTAAATGGGCATTACCAGTGGCAATCACATGATGGGCAACTGTAGGATTATGAGCTTTATAGAGTTCTTTTAAAATCTTTTGCGCTTTAGTCCAAGTAGTTTTATTAGTCAAATCATATTCATTAGCAAAACGATTTAATTCAAAAAGCAATTTACCAGCAAAAGGCATGTCGCTTGCTCCATTATCAGCAGACATTTCTGCTTCTAATTCTTGCAATACAGCAAAATCAAAATATAATTCCCAAGCTAATGGATCGAATAATGCTATTTCACATTGTTCTAAAGCAAATGGATGCACATGTGGCGATTTGGGTTCTAACCAGACACCATACGGTGTATTGCATGCCATTTCAACATAGAAAGAGGATTTATGTTTGGGCGATGCTTTTTTGGTTAACACAGCATCAGGCCTTTCTCCATATGGAAAATTCAATCCTTGTGCCGGAGAGCCGTCAATCCATAAAGTAGCTTCTGAAAGCGAATTCCAAAGCAAATCAATTCTTTGTCCTGCCCATTCACTTGGCGCGGTTGCTTCTATTTCAAACCAGAAAGTAGACCATTGCGGTCCTAGTTGTTGACCAAGTTTGACTGGCTTATATTTGAGCTTAGTGCCTGCTTCATAATTTATGCGCTCGGTTGGGCCAGCCATCAAAAGTTTGTCTACCGGACGGCGCTCTTTATAGATAAGCGCTTTCATGTCGCTAGCTAATTGTTTAAGTCGGGCTCGTGTTAAAGCAGGAAAACGTTCCACAAAAAAACTCCCATATAACAAACTATTGTAATTCTACATCTATTATCTTTGAGTTGAATTAGCCAGATCAAAAAAAGAAAAAACAAAAAACGCCAGAGCTATTGCAATAACCTGTAATAGCTTCTGGCGGTTCTCAAGCGCACGCAGTTTATCCTTCGGTCAAGGATGACGACACCAATCCTTGTTTTTTGCACAATATTCTCTTTTCCCCGCCTGCCATTAGCCACCACTGCTTGATGGCGAATGATCATTGTCTCATTCCTTAGTCCATTAAAAAATCCTGCGCACAATAGCTGAGCTAACGCTAGCGTCGTTTCAAAAACTTATTTTGAAAGGCATCAAGATAAGTGTAAAAAACTGGAGTAATAAACAGAGTGACCGTTTGCGATAAAAGTAAACCGCCTACTACAGTTAAACCTAGAGGTTGTCTGGATTCCGCTCCGGCGCCTAAGCCCATAGCAATAGGTAACCCGCCCATAAGGGCAGCCATAGTAGTCATCATAATTGGTCTAAAACGAGTAAGGGCTGCTTTTGTTATTGCTTGTTCAGCGTTGAGCCCTTGCTCGCGTTGTGCATCTAAAGCAAAGTCAATCATCATAATGGCATTCTTTTTAACTATGCCTATAAGCATTATTAGCCCTAGATAGCCATAAATATTTAAGTCTTTGCCGAATAATAGCAAAATGATAAGAGCACCTAATCCGGCTGATGGTAGTCCAGACAATATTGTGATCGGGTGAATAAAGCTTTCGTATAAAATACCAAGGACAATATAAATAACAAATATTGCCACAGCCAATAATGCCCAAAGTCCTTGCAATGAATTTTGATATTCAGCAGCAATGCCTTGGAAAGTCATGCTTACAGATGGCAAATCTATACGAGCGGCTGCCTTTTTTATACGTTCTACTGCGTGGCTTAAAGATGCATCTGGCTTTAAGTTGAAAGATAGGGTGGCAGACTGGAATTGTCCCAAGTGATTAATAAGTAACGGACCTACGCCTTCAGTTATTTCGGCAATAGTAGATAAAGGAATCAATTGTCCACTGCTAGAGCGAATATATAGGCGATTGAGCACATGTGGATTACGATAAAAGCGCGGTAACACTTCTATAATCACCCAGAACTCATTAGTCGGCGCATAAATAGTAGATATTTGGCGGGCCGAATAAGCGCTATCAAGGGCGTCTTCAACTTGGGCCATGCTCACACCCAATTGCGAGCATTTATCTCTGTCTACTTTTATGTTGACTTGCAAATTATTCAGCTGCAAATCTGAATTAACGTCTTGCAATTCAGGCATTTGTTCTAGTTCTTTTTCCATGCCCTGAGCGCTGGTAACCAAATCTTTTGTACTTGGACTAGCTAAAGTAAATTGGTACACAGCTTTAGTTACTTGTCCGCCAATGCTTATAGTAGGTGGATTTTGCAAATAGATTTTTATGCCCGGAACATTATCGAGCTTGGGACGCAATTCTTCTATGACTTCATCAGCAGAAAGATGCCTTTCATGGCGTGATTTTAAAACAATGAGAAACCGGCCAGAATTAAGGGTAAGGTTTGGACTATTTACACCATTGCCTGTGCCAATGCTAGACATATAAGATTGAACATGTGGATCGGCAGCAATTACCTTAGAAAGCATTTCGTGATGGCGTACCATATCGCTAAAAGAAATACCTTCCGGTGCTTGAGTAATACCAATGATTTGGCCAGTATCTTCACTAGGCATAAAACCTTTTGGCATGAAAACAAAGATCAAAGCATTGAGAACAAGCATTATGACAAATCCCCAGACTACCCAAATACGATGACACATAGCTAATGCCAATAATTTTTCATAGCCATTTAAAACTTTATCAAATGCATCTTTAGTCCATTTCGCCGACGTACTCATTTGTTCTTGGCCTTGTTGCCTTAGCCATTTGCTGCACAACATGGGTGTAAGGCTCAAAGATATAAAGCCAGAAATTAAAATAGCCACACTTATAGTGACTGCAAATTCATAAAATAAGCGTCCTACAATTCCTGGCATGAGTAAAACAGGAATAAAAACAGCAACAAGAGATAAAGTCATTGATAAAACAGTAAAACCAATTTCTTTTGAACCAATCAGTGAGGCTTCAAATGGATTGGTGCCCATTTCCATATGGCGAACAATATTTTCCAACACCACAATAGCGTCATCGACAACAAAACCAACTGACAGGGTAAGAGCCATGAGGGTTAGATTGTTGAGGCTGAAATCAAGCAAATGCATGATGCCAAAAGTACCAATAATAGAAATTGGCAAAGCAACGCTTGGAATAATAGTGGCTGAAATATTGCCTAGGAATAAATAAATTACAGCCACTACTAATATGACTGTGAGTATAAGAGTGAATTGAACATCATTGACAGAATCGCGAATTGATTGCGAATGATCATAGAGAATATCCAAATGCACATTGGGCGGCATTATGTTTTTAAATTCAGGCAGAAGCTTAATAACTCTATCTACAACTTGAATTGTATTTGTGCCTGGCTGACGCATTACAGCCAAAATAATGCCTGGTGTGCCATTGTACCAACCTAGAGTTTTATCGTTTTGTACACTATCAATTACATTAGCTACGTCTTTTATACGTACAGGCGAACCATTTCGGTAAGTAATAATAATTGGTTTGTAATTGTCAGCATGAAATAATTGTCCGTTAGCTTGAACAGTAAATGCCTGAAAGCGCCCGTATAAAGTGCCGGTGGGCATATTAACATTATTAGCGACAATAGCATTAGAAACATCATCAATGCCTAAATTGTAAGATGCCAGTTTTTCCGGGTCATTTTGCACTCGTACAGCAAAAACTTGTGAGCCGTTTACTTGTACCTGAGCTACGCCTGACACACGCGAAATTCTTTGTGCTATAAGAGTTTCGGCATAGTCATCTACTTGATATAAGGGCATGGTTGGCGAGCTAAGGGCCAAATATAGTACTGGCTGATTAGCAGGGTTGACTTTGCTAAAAGTTGGAGGCGTAATCATTTGTGGCGGTAATTGTTTTGAGGCAGCAGTAATTGCAGCTTGCACATCCAAAGCAGCGCCATCTATATTGCGATTCAAATCAAATTGCAAAGTAATTTGGGTCAAGCCCATAGCACTTTGCGAAGACATTGAATTGAGTCCTGCGATAGTAGCAAATTGTTTTTCTAATGGCGTAGCTACAGCAGAGGCCATGGTATCTGGATTAGCACCGGGCAAATTAGCAGTTACCAAAAGTGTGGGGAAGTCTACATTTGGCAAATCGTTTATTGGCAGAGTTTTATAAGCAATCCAACCAAAAATAACAAAGGCCGCCATGACTAAAGAAGTCATAATCGGTCGAACGATAAATATGCGCGAGAGATTCATATTATTGGATGTCCGTCAATATGGGTAGTAGGAAAAAGCTTATGCCATAACTTTATGGCAAATTTTTGTATTCGATCAAGATAAATATAAAAAACCGGAGTAATGTACAAAGTTACTATTTGAGAAACAAGAAGTCCGCCAGTAACAGTAAGTCCCAAAGGTTGCCTGGCTTCAGAGCCTGAGCCTACTCCTACAGCAATAGGTATGCTGCCCATCATTGCTGCAAGTGTAGTCATCATGATTGGTCTAAAGCGAGTCAAACAAGCAATATAAATTGCTTCTTCTGGCGTTTTATTTTTTGTACGTTCAGCTTCAAGAGCAAAGTCAATAATCATAATGGCATTTTTCTTGATTATGCCTATGAGCAATATCAATCCTAGATAACCATAAATAGTTAGTTCCACATGGAAAATCCAAAGAGTTAGTAAGGCTCCTAATCCAGCTGAAGGTATGCCGGAAAGTATGGTAATTGGATGAATGTAACTCTCGTATAAAATACCAAGTACTATATAAATAACCACAATAGCAATAAAAAATAGCAAGCCAAAGGCGTTTTGCGAGCTTTGAAAGATTTGGGCATTTCCTTGGAAGCTAGGAGTAACATCTTCTGGCAAACCCGCTTTAGCAACCACTTGTTTCACTTGATCAACCGCTTGATTAAGTGCTACACCCGGTTTTAAATTAAAAGACAGAGTAACAGAAGGGAATTGGCCTAAGTGATTTACTAAAAGCGGTCCTACACCATTTTCTATATGAGCAAAAGTAGATAAAGGAACAAGAGTACCACTGCCAGTGCGTAAATATAATCTATTTAGCAGGGAGGGTGATCGATAAAAACGTGGCTCAACTTCCACTATTACCCAATATTGATTGTCGGGAGCATAAATAGTGGATACTTGTCGGGCCGAATAAGCGCTATTAAGCGCATCTTCCACTTGTGACATAGTAACGCCTAATTGAGAACATTTTTCTCTGTCCACATGAACGTTCACTTGCAGATTTTTTACTTGCAGATCTGAGTTTATATCTTGCAAATCAGGGATTTTTTTCAATTTTTGCTCGAGCATATTGGCGGCAGCATATAAGGATTCAATGTTCGGTCCAGATAGCGAGAATTGATACATGGATTTAGTTAATTGTCCCCCAATACGAATGGAGGCAAGATTTTGCATGTAAAGTTTGATGCCTGGCACATGCATGGTCTTCTTACGCAATTCTTGAATAATTTCGTCTACTTTTAGCTTTCTTTCTTTTTTAGGTTTCAAAACAATAAACATACGTCCGGTATTAGCAGCCACATTAGGACCGCCAGCTCCAATACTTGAATTGAAACAAACAACATTAGGATCGTTATATACTATGTCGGCCAATGCTTTTTGATGAGCAACCATATTATCGAAAGAAATTCCTTGAGCTGCTTCAGTCATGCCGAATATTTGTCCGGTATCTTCACTGGGTAAAAATCCTTTTGGAATGATGATGGCGACCAAAACAGTGGCAGCCACCATCAACACAAAACCTAACATTACCAATGGTTTGTTCTGCAAAGCAATACGTAATGACCAGGTATAAAATTGCAAACCTTTTTTAAAGATTAACTCTGCACGATCATGGACTATCTGTGTCAGTGATTTTTGCTGAATAGAATTTTGTTTGTTTTGATACTCTGTCTCGTCTACTTCGCCAGGAACATGTTTCAAAAATCGGCTACATAACATAGGGGTGAGGGTTAGCGAGACCACGCCAGACAGTAAAATGGCAGTGCTTATAGTGACAGCAAATTCGTTAAATAAACGCCCAATAATTCCGGGCAAAAACAAAATGGGAATAAACACAGCTACCAAAGAAACTGTCATTGAAACAATGGTGAAACCAATTTCGCTAGCACCTTTAAGTGCTGCTTCAAGAGGTTTCTCACCTTTTTCTCTATGACGAACAATGTTCTCAAGCATAACGATGGCATCATCAACCACGAAACCAACGGCTAAAGTGAGGGCCATTAGAGTCAAATTATTGAGACTAAAATTTAGAAGCCGAATAACAGCCAAAGTGCCAAGCAAAGAAACTGGCAGAGCTAAAGTAGCAATAATTGTAGCGGGGATGTCTCCTAGGAATAAGAAAATGACTAAGATGACTAGAACAAAAGTGATAAGGAAAGTAACCTGCACATCATTCACAGAAGAGCGAATGGACTCAGAGCGATCGTACATTACGTCCAGTTTTACGGTTGGTGGTATCACGGCTTTATATTGCGGCAGTAACTGACGAATACTGTCCACAATGGCAATAGTATTTGTATTGGGCTGTCTTTGTACAGCAAGAATAATGGCTCTGGTTTTAGTAAACCAAGTAGCTACTTTGTCATTTTGTACACTGTCTATAACTTGTCCAAGATCACTTAGTCGTACCGGAGCACCATTGCGATACGTGACAATTATTGGCTTATATGCATCAGCATCATAAAGTTGTCCGTTGGCTTTTATATCCCATTTTTTTACGGGCCCATACAAAGAACCGGTAGGTAAATTGACATTGGCACTACGAACAGCAGAAACAACTTCGTCCATACCAATGCCTGCCGCCGATAATTTATCCGGATTGACTTGCACATGAACAGCATAAGTTTGAGAACCAAAAACTTGCACTTGAGCAACGCCAGATACCATTGAAATACCCTGTGCTAATAAAGTTTCGGCATATTCGTCTACTTTATATAAAGGCAAAATGGGTGAACTTAATGCTATGTATAGAATGGGTGCATCAGCAGGATTGGCTTTGCGTATAGTGGGCGGATTGGGCATATCAGCAGGCAAAAATGGCTTTGCAGCAGCAATGGCCGTTTGCACATCAAGAGCAGCACCATCAATATTGCGATTAATATCAAACTGCAAAACTACTTGTGTGTTCCCCATAGCTGATGTTGAATTCATGGATTCCAAACCGGCTATGTTAGAAAATTGTTTTTCTAATGGGGTTGCTACCGCTGAAGACATAGTATCGGCGTTTGCTCCTGGCAATGACGCCGATACCATAATGGTAGGAAAGTCGACACTAGGCAAATCATTTACTGGTAAATTAAGATAACCAATTACGCCAAAAATAATTAATGCCACCATCAAAAGGGTGGTCATTACAGGACGCAAAATGAAAGTAGATGCAAGGTTCATTGCGTCAATTTTTTACTTCAACTGGCGATTGAGTAATGCTCACAGAAGACCCAGCTAGTAGTTTCAATTGTCCATCAACGACTACCACATCACCTTCTTTAAGTCCTTCACTAATAATGGAATTGTCGCCGTGTGTGCGATCCACTGTTACCGGAGCTAAGTCAACTGTATTATCAGGACGAACGACAAATACTGATTGTCCTTGTTGATCGTTCACTATAGCTGCTGTAGGAATAACTATTTGTGGCTTAGCGCCTGGCAAAGTAACAACTACATCCGTGAACTCACCAGGCCAGAGTAATTTATTGTCGTTTGGGAAAGTGGCACGTAATCTAATCGTGCCGGTAGTTTTGTCTACTGCATTGTCGATAAAAGTAAGTGTGCCGCCGGCAATAGCATCTTTTTTATCACCGTCAACACGGGCACTTACAATAATTGTGCCTTCATTCATACTATTCCTTACCGCTGGCAAATATATTTCAGGAACTGAGAAGGTCAAATAGATTGGTTGAATCTGATTGATAGTGACAAGAGGTGTAATATCATTAGCACGGACAACATTGCCTTGATAAACGTTTAAAGCACCGGTAACACCGTCAACTGGTGAATGGATCTTTGTGAAACCTAGTTGAATACGAAGATTATCAGCTGCAGCTTGATCTGCTTTAAGATTTGCTCTAGCAGTCAATATCGCCGCTTTATCGGAATCAATTATGGCTTGAGCATTTTCAACTGCTGCTTTGTCAGAATTGACTGTAGCTTGAGCGGTTTGGGCATTTGTTTTCATCTGATCAGATTGTTCGTGCGAAACGGCGCCCTCTTTTACCAAATTCAAATAACGTTGCACCTCAATATCAGCATATTGCTGCGATGCTAAATCTTTTTGCAAATTGGCTTGTGCTTGCCTCACCGCAGCCATATCTTTGTCTAAGTTAGCAATAGCAGAATTAATTTGCGATTTGTCTCGAGCTACATTGGCTTCTGCTTGTGCTAATTGGGCTTCGTAGGGTCTTGGATCGATTTGAAATAATAATTCGCCCTTTTTTATATATTGACCTTGTTTAAAATAAACGTTTGTCAATTGACCGCCAACTTGAGCAATCACATTAACAACTGAAAATGCTTCAACATTGCCAATATTGCGAATTTCAAGAGGTAGTGTGGCAATTTTTGCTGTAGCTACAGTTACTGGTACTGCCTCTCCTGCTTGTTTGGCTTTTTTTTCTTGATCAGCTTTATTAATCTGGTTATAGCCTTGGATACAAAGAAAAATTATCAGAGCAATAATAGCTGCGATGCTGCCGATAAGGAGATATCTTGGTTTAGAAGGATTCCTTAATGAAAGATTTTTATCTAAGTCCAAATTCTTCTCAATACGCATGTTGTGAGCTATTTTTACTTACCAATACTTTCACCATTTTACGCCTGCTGCGTGTATTGTTCGTGAATATTCAAACCAATTAGTATCTAAATTAACCTTATCCTTCTCAAGAATTATACTAATCTATATATGTTTTCAAGCCAAGGGGCTAAGTGCACCGCAGTATGCCAAAAAGTTTCATTGCCAGCAGAACATTAGGTCTTCTTAGTTAAGTTTTTTGCACAAGCAAGCATATGTTCAGCTTCTGCTTCACGATAAGTTTTGGTGAGAAGATCAGCATAAGCTTCAAGTGTAGGAGCCAAGTCGGGATGATTGGTTCCTAAAGCCTTCATAAGTATGTCCAGAGCATTTTTGTAATGGATTTCTGCCTCAGTATATTTACCTTGAATTTTCAGAATATTGCCAAGTTTGGTTACTGTCGTTGCCCGCATTAGCGTACATTCGGCGGCGATCAATTGGGCAAAACTATTTTTGCCACTGTCTTCAAGAAGGCGAAGAGCTTTTTCTAATAATGCTTTGGCTTCGTCTAATTTATTTTGTTGCAAAAAACACTCGGACAATTGTTGATATGCTTCAAGCAATAATTGCGGATAGACTGAAGCTTGTGGCTCGACAAATTGCATAACTAATTGCCATTGTCTTTCGGCTTTGGCATAACGTTTGTCTCGAACATAAAATGCAGCTAGGTTTTTGATAGCCTCTATGTATTTAACAAATACTGGCTGTTGCACTGTATGATCTTTGCGTTTATAAGTCTCAAACATACTTAGTGCTTGCATTAGCAATGTTTCTGCTTGAGCAGGATGTCCGGAAGCCTCGCGGATAGAAGCTAAATTGGTTAACTGTTGAGCCACTTCTGGATGAACTTCTCCTAAAGCCCGTTTTTTCATAGATAAAACGCGTTGAAAAACTCGGGCAGCATCATCGTATTTTTTTTGTTTGAGATATAAATTAGCCAATTTCTCAAGATATTTAGCTACTTCTGGATGAGCCGGTCCAAGTTTTATCTCAGTTAAATTAACCAGACGAGGATATAACTCTTCCAATTCAGAATGTCTAGCGATTCTTTCCAGGGCAATTATGAGTTTACTTACAATGCGCTCAAGATCTGGATCATCTGGACTGAGATGTTTTTCTAAAATTGCCAATGCTTGATGCAGTTTTTCAGCAGCCAAATCATAACGCTCTTGTTCAAAATAAGCATTGCCAAGATGCCCCAAGCTATTGCCAACCAAAACATCCATAGGCTCGTATGTATTGCTACGAATGGCATGTGCTTCGGCAAAACGTTTTTCAGCATTTCCTATTTTGCCTTCTGCCATAGCAATTAAGCCAAGATTAATTAAACAAGTTGCTACTTCAGGATGGTCTTTGCCTAAAACCACTTCATAAGTCGCCAATAATTGTTCACATAAAGGTTTAGCCTGCCTATATTTACCTTGAAAAAAATAAGCTGCAGAAAGATTATTCAAACTAGACACTATCTCTTCATGGGCTGGTGGCAATAGTTTGCGCCTAATCTCAAGGGCCTGCTGATAATATGGTTCGGCTTGTTCAAACCACCCTTGCTGAAATGAGATCTCGCCTAAACTATCAAGGCATGTGGCAGCAAAAATATCATTAGCCGACTGCTTTGCATTTTGCAAAGCTTCGCGAAAAAGCGGTTCAGCTTTGTCATAATTTCTTTCTTGTAGAGTTTGTAATGCAAGCTCTATAGTTGATTCAAGATGGGTTTTCATGTCATTCTATTAGGTTGTCCTACAGTAAACTTAGCATACTGCCTTTAATTTGTAGCCAAGTTATCAACAGTTTTAGATACTCGCATTAAACGGGGGAAGAATGAAAGTACTCATAACAGGTGCCAGCGGGCTTATCGGTTCACATTTATCATCATTTTTAAGTACAAATGGTCATACTGTGTTTCCATTGAGTTTGCGTGGAGAAAAGCGCAATAAAGAATTACTATCATTATTGAACAATGAAGCATTTGATGCTGTTGTTCATTTGGCTGGCGAAAATGTGGCTCAGCGCTGGACTCCTGAAAAAATGGCAGCTATTAAAGACAGCCGTATTCAAGGCACTACCATTTTGTGCACCGCTTTGTCCAAAACTAATCGTCGCCCGGAAGTATTGATCTGTGCTTCCGGTATAGGCTTTTATGGCAATCGTGGTAATGAATTAATTGATGAAAAAAGCCAGAGAGGCAGAGGATTTTTAGCCGATGTATGTGAGGAATGGGAAGAAGCAAGTCAAATAGCCGCCAAAGCAGGTATCCGAGTAGTTAATCTACGCATTGGTGTAGTTTTAAGCAAAGAGGGCGGGGCTTTAGCCAAAATGCTTCTTCCTTTTGAAATGGGTGCTGGTGGAAGTATTGGCTCTGGACAGCAATACATGAGCTGGATAGACATTGATGACGTGGTCGGAGCAATTTATTACATTATGACAAATAAATCGCTATCAGGGCCGGTAAACATTGTGGCACCACGGGCAGTGACAAACGCCGAATTTACGAAAGCTTTTGGAAGAGTACTTAACCGTCCTACGCTTATCCCTATACCTCCATTTGCTTTAAGATTATTGTTTGGAAAAATGGCTGATGAATTGTTAATTGCCGGACAAAAAGTTATTCCATCCAAGTTGCATGCTTCAGACTATAAATTCAAATACTTAGAATTAGAGCCGTCTTTAAGGCATGTTTTGAATAAATAGAATCTATAACTTTAGAAAAAGGCTGACAGGACAATGATCTGATCCAATTACATGGGGTTCAATTGTGGCATTGTGCAATTTTTTATTAAGAGATTGAGAAGCAAGAAAATAGTCTATACGCCATCCTACGTTTCGGGCACGAGCATTGGTTACTAAATGCCACCATGTATAATTTTGCGGCTGCGAATTGAAAACACGAAAAGTGTCTTCAAAGCCAGCATCGATATACTTATCGAGCCATTCACGCTCATTAGGCAAGAAGCCGGATACATTTTCATTTTCTTTTGGGCGAGCTAAATCAATGGGTCTATGGGCTGTATTAAAATCGCCAGTGACAATTAGTTTTTTGCCATGGCTCATCAATTCACGCGCTTTATCGTAAAAGGCGGCATAAAAGTCAAGCTTATACTGCAATCGCTCTGGACTGGCCTTGCCGTTAGGAAAATAAATATTGAATAAAAGGAAATCACCATAGTCAGCAGCAAGTACTCTCCCTTCACGATCAAAGCGTTCTATGCCCAATCCTTCAGTAACATTTTTAGGCTCGATGCGAGTGTAAATTGCTACGCCGCTATAACCTTTTTTCTCAGCATGAGAAAAAAAGCTTTTGTAATGTCTTTTTTCACGCACTTCTCTAGTCAATTGCACAGCATCTATTTTTGTTTCCTGAAGCGCGACTATATCCGGTTTTTCTTTGTCTAACCAATCAGAAAAACCTTTTTTCTCTATTGCTCTTATGCCATTAACATTCCAAGAAAGAAGCTTTAGTGTCGACATTTATGCGCTACCTTGCCGCTATTCGTTACGCTAAAGTTCACTGGCGTTATCATGCCCTAATTCTAGCGCGATTGTTTTACAGGTGTACCGACCGCTTCTAATACTCCTGGGTGAACAATGTCACCGCCATGAATATTAACTCCTCTAGCTAAGGCTAGATCATCTGAAGTAGCAGCGAATCCCAAGCGAGCCAATTTTTGCACAAAAGGCAAAGTAGCGTTAGTTAAAGCACGAGTAGAAGTCCAAGGTACTGCACCGGGCATATTAGCTACACCGTAATGTAAAACCCCTTCATAAACATAAGTGGGTTTAGAATGCGTAGTTGTATGAATAGTCTCAATACAGCCGCCTTGATCAACGCTTACATCAATAACTACAGAGCCAGGTTTCATCTTTTTGACCATTTCTTTGGTAACCAACCGGGGAGCTTGTTTACCGGGTACCAAAACAGCACCTATTACTAAATCAGCACCGAGTAATCTATTCTCAAGATATTGTCCTATTGAATATATTGTAGTTACGTGGCCACCGAAAATATCATCGAGATAACGCAGCCTATCTAGAGATAAATCAAATATGGTTACTCTTGCTTTCATACCTAAAGCAATCTTTGCCGCATTGGTACCAACTGTGCCGCCGCCAATAATCAAAACTTCTCCCCTTGCAACACCTGGTACGCCACCAAGAATTACACCTCTGCCGCCGTTTTGTTTTTCAAGCAATCTAGCACCAATTTGGGGAGCCATGCGTCCGGCTATTTCACTCATTGGCGTGAGTAGGGGTAATTGTCCATTGTCCAATTGAACAGTTTCATAGCCAATACAAGTGGCTTGTGTTTTAGCCAGTGCAAGTGCCAATTCTGGTTTTGCAGCCAAATGCAAATAAGTAAAAAGTAAATGTTGTTTGTTTAAAAGAGCTATTTCACTGTCTTGAGGCTCTTTGACTTTAAGAATAAGTTCTGATTCACCAAAAACTGCCGCAGCGTCTGGAAGCACAGCAGCTCCTGCAAGTTTGTATTCTTCATCACTGATACCACTTCCGACACCGGCATTTTTCTGAACAAATACTGTGTGACCTTCAGCAATGAGTGTTTTTGCCCCAGCTTGAGTTAAAGCTACCCTGTACTCGTTATCTAATATTTCTTTAGGTATACCAATTTTAGCCACCGTAGATCTCCTAGATGCGTAAGGTGATGTTTTATGACTATTCATACTATCAGGTTTTTACAAGCGTAAAACCTGGCGCATGCCTTTTATATAATTAAAGATGAGTTACTTTTTTAACTATCTGACATAGGTCAGGTACTTATTAGGTTTATAAGTTTGAGCCGAACCTATCTGGCTGTTCGAATAGGCAGAATTACGCCATGCGGCTTGATATCGTAATTCAGGCAACATAGACGGCACATATGGCGGCGGGGGTGGGACAAGACAGTATTTATTATTGATGTGTTTGCGAGCAACAGTTTTAGCTTCGACCGCAGGCAGGCAGCACATTAGTAATGCAAAGCTTAATAAAAGAAAGCGTGGTTTATTCATCTGGCAAGAAACCATTAAGTTCACTCCAAAAAGGAATCGCCACAAATCACTTTAACAATTGCATCATACCACAAGAGAAAACAACTTAAGCGTGGATACGCGCGTACGAGCCGAAGGGACTGAGGCGAGGCAGCGCTTAATTAAAGTAACCCTTTGCGTTGAAAGCCAACTACGATTACCTGCAAAAGATCTATGGTAGAAAGCAAATTATGGCTAAGCAAAGGCATCAGCATGCCACTTTCCAACTGCTCGCATTGAGCTAGAAAAGTAAGAGAAAGATTATTGCAAACTGCTTGGTAAGCAACCATATGGAGGCTATCAGAGAATGCTTGAATGGCATCTGGAGATTTAAGATGTTCAGCATCTTCAGATAAAGGTCCAGAATGGGCCATTTTTACCACATGAGCAATCTTGCTTAAAACTGTGGCTAAGTCTTTCAGTGCTGATGAAACAAATATCAGATCAGACACTACAAATTCGTTTTGTCCGTCATTAGCTGTTTGCCAATCTTGTTCTTTCAATTTAAATCCAGTGATCTCAGTAAGCTGGCACAACATCTCTTTTTGGATAGCTTGCGATTCATCCGCTTCTTTTGCTATTGAGGGATTTTCGCGTTCTTGATTATCGTTATATTGCAGAGTGCTTGCCGACTCTCTTATTCTTTTAATAGCAATTTCTAGCTCTGTGGCAAATACATTCAGTCGTTTGCCCCATTGTCCTGTTGTGGACTGTATATTTGGCGTCGCACTGACCTTTAAAACTTTAGCTAATGTGAGCGCGTCGCGTCGCAATAATCTTTCCAGATTCAATATCTCTGGCTCAAGTTTTGACAGTGAAATAAGGACTGCCAATTGTGTCGCTAAGAAAAAGAGGGAATGGGCTTCTTGACCAAGGTTGACATGTTCATCTGTTTTGACAATTTTGTATTCTCCAGGTTTACCACCAAGAATTTCTGCGGACTTATTAGCTATAACTTCATTGATATTAGTATTTATGGTTATGCCAGAAATGGACTGCAAAGGCTCAACTATAAACTGTTGGCGATTATTCTCTAAGCTCATCTCTTCGCAAGCTTTCGCAATTGCTGCCGAAATCTGCCCATCGAGTCCAGCCAATTTATTGTTTGCCAGAGAATAAGCTTGCTTTATGAATAGATAGGCTTTTATCAGACTTTCATTGGTTTTGAGCCCTAGAGCAAACCATTCACTCTTCAAACGGGCAGTGTTAATGCCATAGTAGTAGCGCGAGGCAATCTGGACCTCCCCTAATTCATCCCGCTCAGTTCTAGATTGTGAATTTGCTCTATCGTTCATAAATTGTGATTGTTTGTGTGGTAAATCAGACCGTTATCAAGCGGGACTCTTATTTATTGTAGCGGTTTTCAAATTAAGCCCTCTTGCGAACTTAACCAATAATTCTGTTTCGATAACAGTCAAATAATTAAAACCTAAATTTTATTAGTAATTTTGTTTGCTCTTGAAGTCCAGTCAAGCTAAACTCAAATCTGTGCCATGATACCATCCACACCTAGGACAGAAAAGCAAGACGATTTAGAGCGTGCCAAATAAGTGACATTTAAGCAAGGCGCGAAAATGGTGATTAAAAATACTGATGATTCTGAATTGAGCAATATTTCTTCTTTTGAAGAAGAATTGACTGATTGTTCTGATTGCAGTGAAAAACTGTGTCTAAGAGAAAGAACAATAAATTTGGCTATCGGTAATACGGATATGATGTATTGTCTTAAATGTCTGAGCAAAAGAGAAAACAAAGAAGCAGAGGAAATATTGGTCAGAATCAAAAAATATGTTTTTGCACGTGAATGTTTTCGTAAAGAATGGATTAAATACAAAAATATTTCTTACTGTCCAAAAGCTGGAACTTGTTTTCCCAATACTTGTTTTGCAAAATAATAGAATATGACTCATCAATTAGATTTACGTGGTATAGCCTGTCCAATAAATTTTGTGAAAACCAAACTTTATCTTGATAAATTGAATAAAGGGGACGTGTTAGTGGTTTCTTTGGATGCAGGAGAACCAATAGAAAGCGTTCATGCCAGTATGAAATCGGAAGGGCATATAGTGAATGAGCCAAAATTAGATAACGACGGCAGTTATTTGCTCACAATCACTAAAGCAGTTGTTTGTTTGATGATTATGTTTTATTGCTTAAGTCCATCTTTTGCTTGGTCACAAACTCCATCTCCGCAAACGTTTAATGTGATCAAGCAAATTAAATTAGCAAGAGAAGAATCTATTTTATCGCCAACCGATATAGCAAAACGTTTGCATTATGCTCGACTCCTTAGACGAAGTGGTGATTTCAAATTAGCAGCAATTGAGTATTTAAATATTAGTGCCATCAATCCAAGCTCTTATATTGCTTATCATGAAATGCTTCTTTCCAAGCCTACTACTGGACAGATAGATGAAGCAATTGCTCGTCTTAGCAACCTGGACGAGGTAAAGCCAAATCAATTATTAACCAGGATGGAGCTTTCGGAACTCTATGAGAGCAAAGAAGACTATTATCACGCTGCGCGTGTTCTGGTTGATTTGCAATACACTCAAAACATTCCCCAAAAGTATTTACCTCAAATAGACAGTCGCATACATGTGCTGCTTAGCAAAACCAAAGATACCCGGACGACTGAAAAGGCAATCGAACAAAAAACAGATGTGGAAGAAGCGGAATTCAACCCGCAAACTCCAGTGCCCATGCCAGATGTGACAGTAACAAAAGATGCTGCATTAGACAAGCTAAGAAATACTCGGGTAAAAGAGGGTTATGGGCATGCGCAATTGCTTCCATAATTCTATTTATCAATTAGCAGCAATATGTTTAATTTCTTTATCGTCTGGTTGCAGCTCTCGCATAGAAGCACCTCAAAGTACTGATTTAAAAAAGTTGGAAATCAAGCAAGAATTGCCTCCAACAATAAATACCGGCAGAACAAATCAGGCAGAAATAAATTTAGAACAGGAAGCCTATATAGAGAACCTCTGTTTAGAAGCTTGGCGCAAATGTTTGGCAGGCAAGAAAGAAGAATCTATTAAAGAATTAAAGGCATTAAGCAAACAATATCCCAACTCATCCAGCGTGCTCTTTATGACCGGACAGGTTCTCGATAAATGCGGGAAGAAGGAAGAAGCGGCAACTTATTATGCAAAATCAATGCATGATTCGGACTTTGCAGTAATGAGTCTTTTTAGACTGGCCGAGTCCTTACGCACTACTGGTAATACCGTAAAAGCGATTGCTCGCTATAAAGAATTGATAGTAATTGCGCCTCAATTTTCTCAAGCACATCTGGGTTTGGCTAAAGCATTATTGCTTCAGAATCCTAAGTCTCCTGAAGCAATTAAGGAGCTCAATTTGGTTATAGCATTAGATCCCAATAATAAGGAAGCGAAATCCCTACTTGCACAGTAGCAAATTTTGCAGGCTGGTATACAATATTAGTTGAGGCAGTAGCATTTGCAGATGCTGGCGGGAGGATTTATGTCTCAATCAAAATTAGTCAAAGAAACAGAATTATCCAGCGTAGCTGAATTACCTGTTAATGGGTTTGATCATATCGAACTGTATGTTGGAAATGCTCTACAAGCTGCTTATTATTACCAACATGGCTTTGGTTTTGATTTAATTGCTTATAGAGGTCTGGAAACCGGTGAACGTGACAAAGTATCTTATGTTCTGAAGCAAGGACAAGTTTATATAGTTCTCACTGGATCTCTTAAACCAGACAATGAGATTGCTGAGCATATCCGCTTACATGGGGACGGAGTAAAAACAATTGCTTTAGACGTTCAAGATGCCAGCTCCGCTTTTTCTACGACAGTAGCTCGTGGCGCCAAAGCAGCTATGTCTTATCAAGAATTTAATGATGAGAATGGCATTTTCAAACAAGCATCAATACATACCTATGGCACAACTATTCATACATTTGTTGAAAGGGCAGGCTATAAAGGAAGCTTTGCACCTAACTACAAAAAAATTAAAAATCGACCGGGAAATCCAGTTGGCTTATTAGCGATCGACCATGTTGTTGGAAATGTGGAAGTAGGTAAATTATCCCAATGGGTTGAATTTTATAAGCGTATATTTGGTTTTAGTGTTTATCAAGAATTTGGAGCGAAAGACATTAGCACACAATATTCAGCTTTAATATCGGCAGTTATGGCTAATAAAAACACAAGTATAAAATTACCTATAAATGAACCAGCTAAGGGTTTGCGCAAATCACAAATTCAAGAATATTTGGATTATTATCAAGAACCTGGCGTGCAGCATATTGCTATTGCAACTGAAAATATTATTGCCACGGTGTCTGAATTGCGTAAACGCGGTATAAAATTTCTGACAGTGCCAAAATCTTATTACGCTGCATTATCAGAACGCGTTGGCAAAATAGATGAAAACATAGAAGAACTAGCTGAACTTGGTATTTTGGTTGATCGCGAATCCAGTGGTTATCTCTTGCAAATTTTTACTAAACCAGTGCAAGATCGACCAACATTATTTTTTGAAATAATTCAGCGCAAAGGTGCAACTGGTTTTGGCAAAGGAAATTTCAAAGCATTATTTGAAGCAATTGAAGAAGAACAGTCGAAGCGTGGGAATCTTTAACTATGCGCTGCCATGGGAAAGAACTATGAATTATACCGCGACCGTTCTTTGGATTTTAAGCATTCTTATAGACACATTAGGACAACTGTCTTTTAAAGCAGCTTCAACAAGAGCTGGACATGCGGACGGTATAGCACGTTGGCAAGAAATGTTCGCTAATGTCTGGATTTGGCTTGGCATTTTTTCTTATATATTTGAATTTTTTATCTGGATGGCTTTTCTTTCTTGCGTACCTTTAGCACAAGGTGTTCTTCTAAGTTGCACAAATATAATGAGTGTAATGATTGGCGGCAGGATATTTTTTGGCGAAAAATTAACCACTAAACGGCTAACATCGGCTTCATTGATTGCTCTTGGCGTAGCCCTGGTTGGATGGAGTGGATAATATGCGTCAGTTTTATATTATTGGTTTTTTGATTTTATTAGGATTTGACACTCTTGCCCAAGTATCTTTTAAATTAGCTGGTGCAGATACTGTTCCCAGTCTCGATACTGCCTGGATCCTACGAGTTATTGGTGATAAATGGACTTACGGTGCTGTTTTAGGATACATGGGTGCTTTTATAACTTGGATGACTTTATTGAAACATGCACCTATCGGACCCGCCTTTGCTGCTACCCATCTTCATGTGGTTACAGTAGCTATTATTTCTTATTTGTATTTCGGCGAAAGATTTTCTATTATGCAAATTGTCGGCAGTTTTTTTATTATTGCTGGAATTTTTGTTCTAGCTCGCGGAAACAATAGCGAGGCTTATCACGTCTAACACAAGAGTGCATAGCGCTATAAACAACGCCATTCGTAAAAATTAAGCACCTCAACCTATTATCAAAAATTGAGATATCCTGAAAATCAAAAATATTCATGAAATTATATTACATCAGGATTTTGGGATTTTTAGATTGTCCAAAACCCTTGTAGTGCAAGTCTTTATAGAAGTTCAAAAATCTGCGTTTTTTGCTTAACATGAAATGACATGCTCATCTATACGCAGTATGTCGCACAGCTAATTGATGTTTATATAGATCCTAATTTTCTATAGGATGTGTTTTGAGAAATGTTTCCAGATCTGAATCAAGGGTTGCCCAAGAAACACTCCGAGATAAAAACGCATAGATCATGTTTACCAACGGATTTCTATTTTGACAATAGTTAAAGAGAGGAACAAGAGAGTGTCCTGTTTCAATTTTAAAACGATAGCCGGTTTGGCCGCTCTGGAATTCTTTAAGTTCTTGACTGATTGTCCAAGCAAGCGCGGCTTCTTGCAGTCTAAAATAAAGATTGGCTTCCCGCGGAATACTATAATCAAGCCCAATAAATTTGTTTATCACTCTCTTGCCAAGCAAGAAACAAAGCATGAAAGCTACTAGCTTTCCGCCATTTTGTTCGCGCAGCAAAATATACCAGGATGCCCTTTGCCCAGATATGAGAGAAAAGAATTCTTTGTTTAAACGTTCAAATTTGGTTTTACCATGTTCATATGTTTGCCAGAACAAAGCAAATATTTCATCAATGGTTGCTTCATCCGGGTTCTGAATAATAGATACATCAAAGGCAAATTTTTCTTTGCTGCGTTTTAGTTTTTTAAGTAAATTGTGGCGATGAGAGCTTTTTAGTCCTTTGATATAAGACTGCATGCTTGGTTCTTGCAGATATATAACTGTGCCTGGATAACTTACCATTTTAAATGCTTTGCCATTTTTGCATAATTCATCTAAGTCCAGCTGCTCAGTTTGAGGAAAATCTTTCCAAACAATCATGGGAGCTTTTCTGGTAGCTGCTTTTTTAAGCAACTCATCATGAATAAACTCAGCTACTTCGCTGAGCGTTGTTCCTGGAATTAATCCCACAGTACCTTCGTCTGTACAGGGGGAACCAACAAAGAGTGTGCGTTGATAATCAGCACCAGGAATAATCTTGCTTAGCAAACGAAATACTTTAGCTATACCTTCTGGTGCTACTAATTCTATTGGGACATCATTGAAAAATATTGGGACAATGCCTATAGGTTCTTTGTCTTTTGATAACAAGCCATAAGCAAATTTAAATTGATCCTCTAATCCACTATTTTCTAAAACTGAATACCACCAGCGACCTTCAATAGGTGGCAGAAAACACTTATCCCACAAAGATGGAGATATTTCGGACTCCGAGTCGACCCATTTCATTTCTAGCATTGAGAAATTGTATCTTGAATTAGACTCTTTGAGATATTCACATCTACAAATATTAGCCTTTAAATGGGGTGTGCGCTGTAAGTGTACTAGTAGAAAGTACGCCGATATCTCGCAATAATTGCGCCTGAGCTACATTAAAATCTGTCAAAGCTTGTGCTTTGTCAATCAAAGCAGAAGTGTAGTCTTGCTGGGCTCTAAGCACATCTATATTTTTGCCCAGTCCATAGCGAAATCTCATTTGAGCTAAACGCAATTCTTCAGCAGCTGATTTTACTTGTGAACCTGTCTCGATGATTTTATTTTCGCTGCTAAGTGTTTTTAAATAAGATTGCCGCACATCGGCAATAATTTGATTTAGTATTTTTTGTTGTTCGAGTTGCGCTTGGCGGGCTAAATATCTGGCACTATATGTCTCGGCTGCAGCAACTGTGCCCATACCTTCAAAATTCCATTTGATATTATAGCCAATTTGCCAAACGGCACCCAGGCGCCGATTTTCGCTAATTGTTATAGGCGTACTTACAGCTGTGCCGGTCGAAGATACGGCTATCACATTACTGCTTATAATGCGATGGGCAGGGCTAAGTGTTTCACCCACACCGTATACATTGCCACTAAAGTCAAAAGTTGGCATTAGTCTAGATATTTCTAAATTTATTTGTCTTTTCGCAGCTAAACGTAATTCTTGATATTGTTTCAATTCAGGGCGACGATCAATTGCCAAACTCAATAAGTCTAGTGGCTTTAACTGTTCGGACACCAGGCGTATTTTTATTAATTGTGAATTTGTCGGGGTTAGATCTTCTCCTGAATCTATATTTAAATACTGAGATAATTTAATAGCTGCATCTCGACGGGCAATTTGTTGGTCAATTAAATTTTGTCTATCTTTTGATAATTGTGTTTCGGCTTGATATACATCCAAGTTAGTTGCTAGCCCACCTTCTTTTAGATCTCTATTTAATTTCAGTTGCGATTCTGAGGTGCGCACAGCTGAAATTCTTGCTTGCAATACTGCTTCTTGCAGCATAAGATCATAATAATATTTAGTAGCTTGCAACAGTGTGTCATTTACCGAAGCATGCCTAGCATGTTGGGCAGCCCGATAATTGTTTCTACTTTGCAAAGTACCATAAAATATTCTGCCACCACGAAAAGCGTGATAAGTAAATCCTGCTCCAGTAATGATGACCGGATTATTGAAGTGCAGTCCCTGGACGCCGAAACCAACAAAAGGTAAATTGGCATGACCTTTTAAATAATTATAGTTATAAGACAAGTTGATATCAGGCAAAAACTTACCCATTGATGCATAATACAACGCTCTTTTAGAATTCTCGCTCAGTCCACTAATGCCAATATCAAGATTATTATCCACCGCAAAATGAGCTGTTTCATCCAATGAAATTTGGCGTGAACCTTGAGCATCAAGCCCAAAAGGATCGGTAGTGCGAGTTATAGAAACCAAAGCAGATAGGGCTGGCTTTCCAACTGTTACCGAATCAACCGCATCGCTTGCACCCGAACCAAGTGTGTCATTATTATTTATTAGATCAGTATCTGAAATGCGAGCTCGGTCCGACTTAATCGGTCCTTTCAGCGAAGTTTGAGCACCTACAGCAGAACCAGCAATCAATTGACAAGCCATAGTCAAACAAAGTGCAATGCTGACACTTTTTATTGTTAGATTATGGTTTTGCTTTTTCATTTTGCTACCCTGATTACCTGACACTAAGTCAATTGTTTGCGAAAGCGCGAAGCGCTTATAGAGAGGAGAACAACGGCAAAAAAAGTGAGTGCTGCCACGTCTGGCCATATTTCGGATAAAGGCGTGCCTTTAAGCATGATGTTTCTTACGCACGAAACATAATAACGAAGCGGATCGAATACTGATAATTGTCGCCAAAACATAGGCATACTTTCTAAAGGTGTAATCGCTCCTGATAATTGAATTACTGGTAAATTGACAAAGAATGAAGTAAGAAGTGATTGTCTTTGATTTGCAGAAAAAGCGGCCAAAGCTGCGCCTGTAGCTATACCAAGCATGATATTTAAAAATGAGACAAAAAGAAAAAGCCAAAGGCTTCCTCTTAGAGGTATGCCAAAAATCACTATTGAAACAAATAAGCTAACAAAAATATTGACCATCAAAACCATCGATAATGGAACAAATTTGGCAATTAAAATTTGGGCTGAATTTACAGGCGTCATAAGCAATTGTTCAAGAGTGCCTATATCTTTTTCTCTTACCATTGCAGCACTAGAAACCATGGTACTAACAAGAGTTAAGACTAGTGCTATAACGCCCGGAACAAAAAACCATTTTGCTTCCAGCCCAGGATTATAGGCAAAACTGATTTGCGGCTGCACTGCTAAAGGCGGGCTTTGGCTTCCAGTTGTATATTGATAGTTAAAAGCTCTGACTGCTCTAGATATATAACCAGCAGCAATATAAGCGCTATTTGCATCAACACCATCAAGTAAGACCTGAACTCTGGCAGTTCTACCAGATTTTATTTTTCGATCAAAATCTGGAGCGACAACTACACCGGCATCCAGATCACCGTCACGAACTTTTTTAGAAATATCCTTCTGGCTATTACCAGCCCGCATAAGATCGAAGACTTGTGTTTCTACTAGGGAAGCAACAAAATTACGGCTCACTAATGACTGAGCATAATCAACTACACCTAATCGCAAGTGCTTAACTTCAGGATTTAGAGCCAGGCTGTATAGAGTTATTTGCATGATAGGCATGCCTATTAGTAAAAACAATAATTGCCGGTCGCGCAAAATCTGTCGTAATTCTTTTCGACCTAAAGCTCTTATTTGACCAAAAAAGTCTTTGTAAGTAAGTAATGCTTTCATGGTTAACCTTTAATCTGCATGCGACGTAGTGTTAGGGCAGGAATAAGAAAAAGCGCGGTAGCTAAAATCAGCAAGCCTGCAAGTAAATAAGTTTGTGAAATAAAATCGCTACCCCTAACAAAGAAATTTCTAAAAGCCGGAATTGCATAGCGCGGTGGCAAAATATTAGAAATAAGACTCAGAGGATATTCGACATTGCGCAAAGGATACATAAATCCAGACAAAAGCAATGTGGCAGAAAAACCAACTGTAGAAACAATTTGCACAGCAGCACTCTGGGTATTGGCTCTTGTTCCAGCTGTTAGACCAAAACAAGTTGAACAAATGAGATAAAAAAGCACGACTACCAAAAATGCCAGCCAGCTGCCAGCAAAATACAGACCAAATAATATAGTGCTGGCGCCAATAAGAAATGTGGCTTGGGTAATAGCAATAAGTAAATAGGCCAATGCCTTACCAGCTATAAGCTCAAATGAAGTAAGGCTAGAAGCATAAAGTAAAAGTATAGTGCCTTGCTCTTTTTCGCGTGACATAGCTAAGGTGCTAAGCAAGCATGGAAATATCCAAAGAAATACCGCCAAACCACCTGGGGCAATGTACAAACTTTCTTTGGCACCAGGATTAAACCAAATCCGAAGATCAGTGACAATTGCTGAGCGTTCTCTCGATAAGCCTTGTGATTGCAAGAAATAGTTATTTATAGAGAGTAAGGCATTTTGAATAACACGAGCATTATTAACATCAGTGGCATCTATCACTACTTGTACTTGGGCTGTTAGTCCAGCTTTTATTTTCCGGGAAAATTCAGGAGGGATAGTTACAGTAGCTTTAGCTACGCCTTTATCTAAAGGACCATAAACATCATTGCCTTTCCACTTAACAAGGACTAATTGCTGCGAAGCAACAATATCAGCAATATATTCACGGCTTAATGCTCCGGTGTCATAGTTTCTAACGGCAATACTAATATCGTCTGATTTTAGACGAATAGCATAACCATAAAGGATCATTGCTAATAGCGGCAAAAAATAAGCTAAAGCAACAGTAAGTTTATCTCTTCTAAATTGCAATATTTCTTTTATTGCCTGGGCCCAAATGCGTCTCATGCCGCCTTCTCTCCATTATTCTGACTTTGAGCAGCACGCTGAATGATAGAAATAAATGCATCTTCAAGACTAAAAGGCAGTGGCCTTATATTTATAATTTTCATTTTGCCTTCGTGGCAATTCTGTTGAAGTTGAGGCAATTCTTTGTCAACGTCGTCTAAAACCACATGAATAGTGTCAGCAAAAATTGAGACACGCCATGGATCGATCATTTTTTTAAGACAGTTGTAGGCAAATTGTGGATCTTCAAAGCGGATTTCATATAATTGTCCTGGCTGTGCAGCCTTAATAGCCGTGGGTGATCCTTCAGCTACAAGTTCACCTGCTGCCATAAAGCCAAGCTCATTACAATATTCTGCTTCTTCAAGAAAGTGAGTGGTTACTAAAATGGCTGTGCCGTGATCAGCAAGCTGTCGAATTAGCCCCCACATTTCACGACGGGCTAAAGGATCAACTCCTGATGTGGGTTCGTCCAAGAATAACACTGTCGGTTCGTGCATTACCGCAGCTCCAAATGCCAATCTTTGCTTCCAACCACCGGGGAGTCTTCCTGTTATTAGCCTTTCTTGACCTAATAGGCCAGCATTGCGTAAAACCCAGCGTATCCGTTCTTTTCTTGATTCTTGCGGGACGCAATAAACACCACAATAAAATTCTAAATTTTCTAAAAGGGTGAGATCGTCATACAGAGTAAATTTTTGACTCATATAGCCAAGCTCACGTCTTAGTGCTTCACTGCGCAAATTCCCTGACGTGCCAGCCAAAAACATGTTGCCCGAAGTAGGGGCTAGTAAGCCACAAAGCATTTTGATTGTGGTAGTTTTGCCTGCGCCATTTGCGCCTAATAATCCATAAATTTGGCCGTAATTAACTCGCAAGCTAACATTATGAACAGCTTGAAAGTGTCCAAAGACTTTGTTTATTTGCCTAGCCTCTATGGCTATTTCGGTACTTTGGTGTTCGCGATCGCCTGAAAAAACAAATTTCAAGCCTCGCTCTGCTTTGGACTTGGCCTTCAATTTGCTAACAAACACGTTCTCTAAAGTTGGTTCGAGGACTTCTATTGATAATCCATTACCAATGCTCTGATCAACGCCCTTAATAAGAGACTCTGCCCCTTCAACGTTATTGGTCAAAACATCAACGCGATCCCCATAAGTTTGTATCTCGGTTATGAGAGAACTATTTTGCTCTTGGATCTGTTGTAATTCATTTTGTAAGGATTGTAATTTATTTGCTCTAACTTCAAGGCGATGCAAATGTAAGCTTTGTTTTAATTCGGCTGGTGTTCCTATCTGTTGCAACACACCTTCATGCATAAGAATTAAACGCGAACATCTTTCTGCTTCATCCAAGTAAGGCGTAGCCACAGCAACGGTAACCCCTTCTTGAGTAACGGTTGCTAACAAGTCCCAAAATTCACGACGGGAGACAGGGTCTACGCCTGTTGTGGGTTCGTCTAGTAGCAATAGTTTGGGTCGAGCAATTAGGGCACAACATAGAGCTAGTTTTTGTTTCATTCCGCCAGAAAGTTGTCCAGCCAAACGATCACTAAAGCGTTCAATATTCATAAGTTTTAGATATTGTTTGCGACGAGATTCATAGTCAGCTTTTGGTACTTCGCGCAAACCGGCAATATAGCGAATATTCTCATCGATACTAAGATCTGTATAGAGAGAAAAAACCTGCGTCAAATAGCCAATTTGTAAGCGGGCATCGCGCGGTTCAGTATCAAGAACTAAAGCTGCGCCTGAAGTTTTTTCCAGCACACCACCCAATATATGAAAGGTGGTTGTTTTGCCAGCCCCATCAGGACCAATGAGCCCAAAAATTTCTCCTGGATAAATATCAAAGCTAAGAGATTTGATAGCCTCAAAATCACCATATTTTTTGGACAGAGAGCTCACGCTGACCACAGGTTTTAAGCCTTGACCATTCATGAAATTACCTCGGACTATCAATAGCTATTTCGGCATCGGCCGGCATACCAGGCTTAGCAAAGCGCTCCGGTTGAACAATAGCGATTTTTATACCAAAAACTTGTTTAACTCGGTCATCACGAAAATAGATATTTTCTGGTGTAAAAGATGCTTCTGGATCTATTTGAATAATATTGCCTTCCAGCGGTTTATTCGGGGCGCTATCCAAAATAACTTTTGCTTTTTGACCAATTCGTACACGGCCAATTTGAGAGTCTGGTACATAAGCTCGCAAATATACTGTGTCCAAATCAATAATTGACAATACAGTTTGTCCTGGTGTAACAACAGCGCCAGGCTCAACTGTGCGCGCTGTGCAAACAGCATTGATGGGACTAAGGATTGTTAGATAAGCAATATTTGCTTTGACTTGATCTTCTTCAGCTTTTGCATTGGCTATGTCTTGCTGAGCACTCTTTAATTGATATTGTGCTTGAATAAGTTGTTTCTCTAAAGAAGTTAGCTGTGCTTCTTGCATGCCGGGATTGAGGCGAGAAGCACGAGCCTGTTCAAGCGAGGCTTTGGCATTTGTTAATTCTTTACGCGCTGCTTCTAATGCATGCTCTTTGGCTTTAACTAGAGCAATATCTGTTTCGTAAGTAGAGTTTGCTTGATCATTTTCATCAGTTGTTACAGCACCTTTTTCAAGCAACATTTCATAACGCTTCTTGCGTATTGTTGCTAAATTGAGATCGGATTTTGTTTGTATTAATTCAGCTTCCGCTTGAGAAAGTTTGGCTTTGGCTTCTGCTACCCTAGCCTCACCTTGATCAATTTGTGAGTGCGAGTCTTCTTTACTGAAAGAAACTTTTAAGTTTGCTTCATTAATTTGACTTTGAACCACGTCAATTTGGTAACGGCTTTCTTGTTCTTGTTCTTTGGCTTTAGCTAATCTTGCTTGCGCGCCGCGCAATTGAGCTTGAATATCATCGTCTGAAATTTTTACGATAAGCTGACCCTTTGACACATATTCGCCCTCGCGTACAGCTATATAGTCAACACGCCCGCCTATTTTGGCACCGACATTTGTTTCATATCCCTCTATGCGTCCACTAACATATAAAGACTTTGAATTATCTCGCGGCTTTGTGAAGTACCAATACGCAATACCAGCCAGAATGAGGATGATTGGTATTATCAATTTAATTGGTAATTTCGGTTTTTGAGGAACAACAACTTGCGTTGTCGAAGGTTCGTTCGTCGCTTGTCCTGAACTTGAGGAAATGGCCATAAATAATTCCTTAAATAGACGGACTAAATTATTGATATTTTGCCTTTTGGTCGATAGCAACCAAAACTATAACGCGACAAAACAATTACTGAGGTCTACTTATGATATAATACCAACCGGTATGGATTAATGTCAATTACATTGCTGGCAAATAGTATATTTTCATGGGAAATCAAGTTGAAAAAGTAAAACAGAAAAGCAGTCAAGGCCGCCCGAAAAGCAAAAAGGATCAAATTGTTAAAGCGGCGGTGAAAACATTTCTACAGCATGGTTATGCCGATACAAGCATGAATCAAGTTGCCGAAGAAGCTGGGGTTATTAAAGCAACAATATACAGTCATTATGCCGATAAGCAAGCTCTTTTTAAGGCTGCAATTGAAGAAGTAGTGCTAAAAAAAGCTGATTTGGGCAATATGACTAATCAGGCGCAATTGGCGGCGTTAAGCCTGGATGAGTTTTTTGATACTCTTACTGCTCGGTTATTACGCTTGTTTAAAGATAATGAATATTTGCGTCTTATCCGTGTTGTCATAGGTGAATCAGAACGTTTTCCAGAAATAGCTGATCTTTATCTGCGTACAGTCGTAGTAAAGGCTATGGAATTCGGGCAAAGCTATTTCAAATTGCACCCAGAACTAGGAATATCTGACCCATTAGCAGCAGCACACATTTTTTGCAGCAGTTTCTGGTCTTTAATGATGTGGCAAAAACTATTGGGCGGAGAAAAATATGTACTGCTTGAAAGCAAAAGAGTAAAAAAGGTATTAGTAGAATTGTTGTCTGCGAATGCCAAAGAAGCCAAGAAGAGAAGAGTCTAGTTAACCATCCCAGCTGCAGAACTTGGCATGTGGTAAAATGCCAGTAATTTGCGGGTGTAGTTCAATGGTAGAATGGCAGCCTTCCAAGCTGCACACGCGGGTTCGATTCCCGCCACCCGCTCCATTTTTTCTTACTAGTCTATTTTACACTGGAAATACAATGATAAATAAACAAAGCATCAGATTTTTGATTGTTGCGTGCTTGTCTTTCAATGTGACAAATATCAGCGTTCTAGCTCGTGGTGGTCATCATGGCGGCGGGCACCACGAACACAAAGCAGCTCACGCGCATAAGCATAAAGCGGGCGAGCATCGCGGTAGCGAGCATAAAGAACATCGCAAAGAAGAACGCGGTCGTCGTAGAGGTTATGGATACGGCGCTAGCAGTGGCTATTATCAGCCTGGAGCTGTAGTTAACGATTATGCATACAGAAAACCTGTGCAAACTTTACCGACTCCCAGACAACATGTTCCAGCAGCTCCAGAAACAATCATTGTTCATCCGCCTGCAAAATAAATTTGATTCTTGCATTTCTAGAGCTGTGGTCCATACATCTTGTTTTGAATAGCACCTATTATTGCTTGATAATTTTTACTAGCAAAAAATTCTGAATATTTTTGCAATAAATGAGGACGATTATTTATTTCTGGATAGTTCATTTGTCCAATCCAAATTTTCTTAGTAAAAGGCGATATCAATTTCACTAACCGATCTGGATTACAGGGCAAAAGTGGCGCCATTGAAACATGTGTTCTAATGCCATTTTTGTGCAGTTGTTGCAGCAATTCAAGTCTTCTAGCAATGCTTGGAGCACTGGGCTCAAATTTACGAGCTATTTTTTCATTATCAGTTGTGATGCTAATACCGACACTTAAAGAAGCTCCGAAACTTTTTATTAGCTCGGTATCTTCAAGCACTAAATGACTGCGGGTATGCAAAGTAATCTTTTTTGGTTGGTATTTAAGCAATTGTTCTAAACAGCGCCTAGTCAAGCGATATTTTAATTCTATGTATTGATAAGGATCAGTGGCAGAACCAAAAAATATACGGCTACCAAATACTTTTAAACGCTCTTTTTGAATCAATTGTGGTGCATTTGTTTTAATTTCAATCCATTGTCCCCATTCATTGGGGCTGTGTTTGCCATTTGGAAATTTAGGTACATAGCAATAAGAGCAGCTAAAGGCGCAACCAGCATAAGGATTTAAAGAAAAATCGTAAGCACCAGCTAAAGAACCGGATTTTTGTGGCACAAGCATTGAAGCAGCGGTAATTTCGGAAATATTTTTAACCATACGTATATATGGTATCAGTCCGAGAGGGAATGTCAACTGTACTCAGCACAGTTTAAAAGGACAACACATCAGTAATTTGTTACTCGTGCGCAATCACTTATCAGACAGAAAGATTTTTTTAATTGGTTGCGGGGGTAAGATTTGAACTTACGACCTTTGGGTTATGAGCCCAACGAGCTACCGGACTGCTCCACCCCGCGTCATTATTTACCAACTTCCTTAGGTCAAGACATAGTATCTTATTGAGGAAGTGTTTGCTGAGAGCAAGCTCAAAGTTGAGCAAATCTCTAGCCACATTGCATCCTAGCATATATTGGGCGGCAGACCGGTAAAAAAAATTACTAGTTAACAATTCACTGAAATTTGGGGTCTGAATAATGAAAGCAGTTGTGCAGCGAGTTCTATCTTCTACTGTTACGGTGGGAGGGGAAATGGTTGGCACTACGCTCAATCCTAAAACTGGACGCACACACGGACTATTGATTTTTCTAGGCGTGGCAATGGGAGATAGCAAAAAAGATAGTTCATATCTGGCTGAGAAGATTGCTAATCTGCGCATCTTTGAAGATTCGGAACGAAAGATGAACAAATCAGTTTTAGACATAGAAGGTTCGGCACTGGTTGTTTCACAATTTACTTTATTAGCTGATTGGCAAAAAGGAAGGCGTCCAAGTTTTACTAAAGCAGCCCCGCCTAAAGAAGCAGAAGAACTCTACGAGCATTTCACAGAGGAATTGAGAAAAAACGGACTGGCTGTGGAAACAGGACAATTTGCTGCATCAATGAATGTCAGCTTAACCAATTATGGTCCAGTAACTTTAATACTCGATTCTAAAGAAGAAGATTGATTGATAGAGTTATTTCCAGGACCTTGGTTTAGCAGTTTACGTACAGCTGTTCTCAAAGTTTTTTGCACAGTCTCGATTGGCTCATCGGCAGCAATTATCTGAAACTGGTATTCATCTGCCATGCGTTCATACTCAAATAATATTTGAGATTGATACAGCTTGAATGATTGATACAAATCGGTTGACATACCAATATCACGACCGGATTCATAGAAATCCAACCCACCACGGGTAGTGATAATGCGTCTTAATAAGGGATCTAATGGCATTTTTAAATAAAAGACCAGATCAGGCTCAATGGCAAAGCCATATAACTTTCTTACCCAGCTGGGATCTGCGCCACGGACAACATCTCGAGCAAAAGCTGTGTAATAGTAGCGATCAGCAATGACAATTTGTCCTGCTTTTAAAGCTGGCAGAATAATGTTATGTAGTCGATCAGCCAGGTCTGTAGCATAGAGCAAAGAAAAGGTAATTGTATTAAGAGCATTTTTTGATTTTGCTTTATCTATTACAGTACAAATTAGTTCCGAAGATTTCCATTCTGTTGTTACTGCACCATAGCCTTCAATGGCTAGCCAATTCTGCAAAAGCTCCGAGTGGGTGCTACGTCCCACGCCATCGGTTCCTTCTAGAACAATTAATTTGCCTGGATAGGGATGTTTTGCTTTTTTGCTTTGATTGCTTGATGTTTGATCTTGTTGCATGATTTAGAACCCGATTGAGACGACGATTAACCAAGGAGGTTAGAGATTTTTTCTCTAAACAAAAGCTGTTGCTCATGAATAGGGCGCGTTGCCGGCATTATGTAGAAATCAAACTCGTCAACCATTTTGTCATATTCATTGATAATTATTGATTGGAACAATTTGTACGATTCACGCGGATCTCGCGAAAGCCCTGTATCCATACCAGCTTCATAAAAGCCTGGTATGCGCTCATTATTTATTCTTTCCAAAGATACCTCAACAGGTACTTGAAAATAAAATGTGCCATCTGGGCGAATAGAAAATCCATAAAGGTTGCGCACCCATTCTTTGTCAACACCGCGCGCTACATCTCGTGCAAAGGCTGTATAACAATACCGATCTGCTAAGACTATTAAGCCGGCTTTAAGAGCTGGCACAATAATATTTTCCAAACGATCAGCAAAGTCAGTAGCATGAAGAATGCTGAATGTGACCGGGATTAAACTATTAGATCGTTTTGCTTGTTTAATCGTCTTAGAAATTAGCTTAGATGAATTCCACTCTGTAAAAACAACGCTTTTGCCTTTAGATTCTAGCCAATTACGCAGTAAGTTGAGTTGAGTTGATTTACCTGATCCGTCAACTCCCTCGACAACTACTAGTTTTCCTGGGAAATCGTGCTTCTGATATAGCCTCATAGGTGCGCTGTTTTTACCTCACCAAAAATTTTTCTTTATAAAACCAAAAAATCTAACCAGCTTTATTTTAGCGCTCCTTCAGCCGCTAAAGCTATGGCGGCGTATTCTGATATATATCATTGCGCAGCGCGTATACTTAATCATCCGGCCGCTAAAGACTTAGCCACCGTTCTTTGCCTGACATAGTTCTGCTACACTTCATAAGTGGCACAACTATGCTATGGTCCTTCGACCCACAATGTCTACAAAGTATTATATAGTGCTCGGGCATCTTTAATAGCAAAGAGAAACAAAGTTTATGAGACAAGCAAAAACATTTACTTCTATTAGAACTATCAATTATTTGATTCTGCCAGCTGCAATGATGTGTTTCTTTCTGCCTGCATCTGGAGAAGAAAGCGCTCCAGTCAATGACAAAAAAGCTTTAAGCACTGAGTCGGCTGTTACAGATCTACAGAGCGCAAAGCCAAGAGAAAGCAAAATAGCAGGATTGCAATTGCCAGAAGTCAAGGATCAGTCCAAAGATAAAACTTCCACTTTGCAAAAAAAAGCTGTTACAAAGTCAGAAAAACAAAATAGTGAAACTTCTAAAGCAAAAAGAACAAGAAAAACCGCTATCGAGCAAATGTCAAGCGACGATACAACTAAAGAGTATGCGGCGGCAATTGATCCAAATTTACATTATGAAAAAGCACGGTCTTTAGCTTTGCAACAAAAATACAATTCTGCTCTAAAAGAGCTAAATGAAGCACTCATTCAGAATCCTCATTTTTATGAGGCTCGTTATTTGGGCGCCATTATTTATGACAAGCAAGGCAGAAAGCAAGATGCGGCTAAAAAACTTAAACAACTTCTATTTTATAAACCTAATTATTTGCAGGCTCGAATTAGCTTTGGCATGGTATTAAGCGAATTAGGGCAATTACAGGCGGCAGAAGCAGAATACAAAAAAGCCATAGACCTTTCGTACATGTCAGTTGAGCCTCATTACAATTTAGCTAATTTGCTGACAAAGCAAAGTCGCTTTAAAGAAGCCCTCTCAGAATTGAGGATTTGTTTGAAACTTTCTCCAGGCAATGCTGCTGTGCACAACAATTTGGGCGTTATTTATTTCCATCAACATTATGTAGAAGAATCGGAAAAAGAATTCAGACAAGCCAGTGAATTAGATCCGGCAAATACAACATATATGCATAATTTTGAGCTTGTACGATCTGGTAATAAGTCTGCCGAGGAGCCCTCTTTGGGATAATCCTCGCTTGGCATTGGATAGGACTTTGATCACATGGAATATTGTCACCTAAATAAAGGTGTTGTACAAACATTTGATCAAGCGCCACTTTTAGTATTGAAAGCGGACTGGATATTGCCAGTAACAAGCGGACCTGTAAACGATGCTTGCATACTTATAAGAGGCAACAAAATTGAAAAAATTGCTTACGCCAATAGCCTGCCAAAGATTTTAGAAAATAAAGAATGCCATATTTATGATTATGGTAAGGCTTTGATTATGCCTGGTCTAATTAATCTCCATACCCATCTTGAACATACAGACTTGCGAGCTTTAGCGGTGGAGAGTGATTTTTTAGATTGGCTCCCTGGGCTTATGAGTGCTACGGCAAAATGGTCATTTGAAGACCGAGCTCGTTGTGCTCAAATGGGTATTAATGAAATAATTAGCGCAGGAACTACTTTGGTTGTAGATTGTTCTTACAATGGCGCATCTGTAAAAGTGCTGGCAGAATCTGGACTAAGAGCAATAGTTGGCTTAGAAACATTTGGTGTGGACGAGTCGTCAGCAAAAAAACAATGGCAGCAATGGTTGCAAAATCGCGACATGCTCATTAGAGATAAAGCGGTGGCAAAAGCATTTCAAAATCAACTTTTGAATATAGTTGCTGCCCCGCATTCTACTTATACTGTATGCCCTGCCTTATGGCGTGAGGCTTATAAATGGTCCAAAGAAAATGATTCTATACTCTTAACTCATTTAGCCGAATCCGGTGCAGAATATAATTGGTTCAAGAACGAAGATGAGGGACTAAAAAGATTTCTTATTGGCGCCTTTAGTAGAATAGATCCCGACTTTGCTCTTAACTATGAAAGGGTGGTTCGTTGGAAAAATTCTCCTTCTTCCCCTGTTGAACATCTTCACAAGATTGGCATTCTGACTGATAAATTGTTAGCTGCGCATGTAGTACAAGTTGATGATAATAATATAGAGATTCTCAAACAAACTAATGTAGCCATAGCCCATTGTCCGCGCAGCAATCAAATCCTCAGGTGCGGCAGAGCACCTATGGAGAAATTCCTAAACAAGGGAATAAGAATTGGTTTTGGCACTGACGGCGCTGGTTCAACTGGAGATTTAGACTTGCTTTCTGAAGCAAGTTTTGCACAACGGCTGCATCAGAACTATGCAAAGATAAATGCAAAAGAAATTGTCGAATTTCTGACGATAAAAGCTGCCACTTGCCTTAATCTGGATGATAAAGTCGGTTCGCTTGAACCTGGTAAACTGGCAGATCTAGCGATTTTCTCTATGCCAGAAACAATTAATTTCAATAATAGTGAAAACTTATATGAACTATTAACAGGCAATAGGCAAAAAGCCATAGCAGTTTATGTGGATGGTAAAAAAGTAGAAGTTTCGTAAGGCACTACGGCTATAATCTAGTTTTGTTTTGGGCTGCTCAGGGCAAAAGGGGATTGAGGGGACTTGTGTCATGGCAGAAGAAAAAGATCATATTTGCGCAGGTGTTAATTGCATCTTTTGCCAGATAGCCACTGCTAGTCAAATCAGCACTTATGCCAGTGGACTGGCAATGGTAAATGAACAAGCTTTGTCACGAGCAAAGGCTTTGGAATCTCCTGGCTTGATTGGCCAAGTTGAAACGAGTAAAAGACTGAATGTCCAGCTCGAACAATTAGAAAAAATTGCTTTTTATGACCAATTGACCGGACTTTCAAATGTTCATGTGTTTCTTAGAGAATTGACAGAAGAAGTAGCACGGGCACAAAGATACAAAAAACCACTATGCATAGGTGCATTACGTATAGATAATTACGAAGAAATTAAAGCAAAGTATGGTCCACTTGGATGTGAATTAGTTCTAAAGCATGTTGGAAAGACTCTGCAAGACTTACTAAGAGAAGTGGATGTAGCTGCACGTTTACAGGCTGATCAATTTGTTATTATCTTGCCTGAAACCAATGAGTCCGGCGCTCATATAGTTGCAGAGCGCATTCGCCAAAGCCTTATAAAAAGACCTGCTAAACTCAATGCATTAGTTTTAGATATAACAATCAGTATGGGCTTAGCATCTTTTCCTAAACACGGACAAAGTGTGGACCTTTTATTAGACAGCTGCTTCGATGCTCAAGCAATGGCTTTAGATAAAGGTGGCAATCGCGTTACCGCCCTTTGAGCTTTCCTTTGGCAACTTGGCTAATGACAGGTGAGCAAGAGCACTGTTGGCAGAAACATTTTTACAATAGCCACAAGCAAACAAAATTTAGTCCATAATTTAAATACTTCACTATGGGAATTTTTGCCCTTAGATTTATGAGAGTGTTTATAATAGGAAGCTATGCAATCTACTACATCAGCAAAACGATCTTGGCCAAAAGGCGGTTCTTCGAACTTTAATTGGAAGGCTTTTTTAAAGGATTGGAAGACCATTGCTGTAATTGTCGTTTTTCTATGGTCTATATTTACGCTTTTTCAAGTAGACAAACAGAGCAATCTCAAAGAATGGAAACAGCTTGGAAACTTGTCAGTCTTAAAGTTAAAGCAAGCGATTTGGGAAAAGATCGATAAACTACCTGATATTTCTAAAATGGATCGTTATGAGAAAGACGAGATATTCAAACAAATGCTTGAGCGGGCTCAATCTGCTAATAATTTGCAAATCATCTGGCAAAACAAAAGATGGGTTCTATATACAAATTTAAAACTCGGACTTGATCTGCGTGGTGGAAGTCAATTGCTTTTGCAAGCTCTGCCTGCACCACCATTGGTGCCAGAAATAACTCCTGAAGTTATGCAAAGTGTGCAGACAGTCATTGATAATCGTATTAATAGCTTAGGGGTGTCCGAGACATTAGTTCAGCGAACAGGCAAAGATCGCTTAATTGTAGAATTACCTGGAATTAAAGATCCTCAGCAAGCTAAAGATCGCATTGGTACAACTGCACTATTAGAATTTAAAGAATTCGCAATAAGCACAGATGGAAAAACTTTTTGGAAAGATACTGGTCTGACTGGCGCAGATTTCAAACATGCTCAAGCTGTGCCAACAGTGGCTGGAGGTGTGTGGCGGGTTACTTTTGAATTTAAACCGGACGGAGCTAAAAAGTTTGCTGATCTAACTACTCGTTTAGTTGGCCGACAAATAGGTATTTTTCTAGACGGACAACCCACCGATCGACTACAGGATGGAACTCCAGTACCGATTGAAAAATATCATGGTGTAACCGTAAAAGAGCCTATTATGGCTGGCTCTGGTGAAATTACCGGCAGCTTCAGTAAAGATCAGGCAGTTGATTTAGCTTTAAAACTCAATGCCGGCGCATTACCTGTACCAATAAAAATTATTGAAGAACGCTCGGTAGGAGCGACCTTGGGACAAGACTCAATTGAAAAAAGTCTTGTCGCTGGCGCTGTAGGTATTAGTTTGGTCATGCTTTTTATGATCATTGTTTATGGTTTGCCAGGATTAGTGGCAAATTGCGCTCTTATTCTTTATACATTAACCACTTTAGCTATATTTAGGACCATGCCAGTTACTCTTACACTAGCTGGCATAGCCGGATTTATTCTTTCAGTAGGTATGGCAGTAGACGCCAATATTTTGATTTTTGAGCGTACTAAAGAAGAGTTGAAATCAGGCAAATCACTTTATACCGCAATTGAAAATGGCTTCAGTAGAGCCTTTTCATCTATTTTTGATAGCAATATAAATAGCCTAATTGCTTGTGCGGTTCTTTATTCTTTAGGCACCGTGCTAGTAAAGGGATTTGCAGTAACGCTGGCTATAGGTGTGCTGGTATCAATGTTCACAGCCATTACAGCAACGCGGACATTGCTGCATTTAGTACCAAAATATGACGGTCTCTTTGGTCAAAGAACAAAAATTGCAGCAGCAAAGGAAAAGGCATGAGATCAATAGGAATAAACGAAGCTAATTTTAGCGTAGCGAAGGGCGACCATTTCGGCGGCCGAAGCGGGAACATAGATACGCGCGGAGGAGGCGAAGGATGAAGCTGACGGAGCGCTTACGTATTGATCTGGTTACTTATCGTTGGATATGGTTTGGAATATCGCTAGCTATTCTTATTCCTGGTCTAGTGGGTATTGTTCTGTGTTGTTTCAAATATCATGCCCCTCTTAAACCGGGTATTGATTTTACCGGTGGCTCCATACTGCAATATCAATTTAAAAAAGGAGTGGATCTCGAACCAATCAGACAGACTCTAGAAGAAAGCGGCCTTCCCGGTTCTCAAGTGCAGATGGCCGAAGTTTCTGGTGAGCAGGTCGTGATTATGCGAACCAAAGCAATCGAAAATGAATCAGACAAACAACAATTAGATGCTAAGTTAAGAGAAAAATGTGGTCCTTTCAAAATGTTATCCGTTGATAAGGTTAGCGCCACAATAGGTCCAGAGCTGCTTATGAGTGGCATAGTGTCACTGTTGATCACATTTGCCATAATGATCCTCTATATTAGTTATCGCTTTAAGCTTGATTATGCCGTTTGCGCAATTATTGCTTTGTTTCATGATGCTTTGGCATTATGTGGAATTTTTGCTCTTTTAGGTCTTGTTAGCGGCACTGAAGTAGATAGTTTATTTATAAGTGCCATCCTGACTGTAATTGGTTTTTCTGTTCATGACACAATTGTTGTTTTTGATCGAATTAGAGAAAACACCAAATATGTTGGCAGCAAAAAGTTAGATGAAATTACTGGCAAAGAACGTCGCTTAACTTTTGCCGATGTAGCCAATGAAAGTGTAAATCAAACGCTTGCTCGTTCCATTTATACATCTTTAACAGTATTAATGACTCTGGCTTGCCTATTCTTCTTTGGTGGGGTGACAACAAAAGACTTTGTTTTAGCAATGCTTATAGGTATTGCTTCTGGCACATATTCATCCATATTTAATGCCAGCTGTCTCCTTGTCTTCTGGAGAGAAATAAAGGGCAACCAGAGACAAACTAAATTGGCTAATTAATTGCTATTTCTGTCCATTCGTATAGAATGTCAAATAGAATTGTGCAGACCTTTATATTTTGATACTGCTTTGAGGAAATTGTGAATATGGACCCGCACGCAAAACACATACCTCTTACTGATGAAGAGAAGTGGGATGTTCTCACAAGACCAGAAAAATTAGGAGAAATCCTTTTAAAGCAAGGGAAGCTCACTCTGGTGCAGTTAGAAGATTTAATTGCTCAACAAGAAAAATCTGGTATGCCTTTGGGTGAATTGATTCTCTCCAAGGGAATTATGTCGCGGGCTGATTTGTTAACTGCTCTAGACTGGCAACATAGAACAGATCAAGTAATTATTGATTCGCTCACAGAAATGATTCATCAGCAAAAGAAACAACCAGGTAGCGATAAATAAATATGTCCACCCAGAAAGTCATAGGTTCAGACTATGAGCTTTTAATACCTGCCAATGATTTAGCATATGTTGAATTGTCTATTGTCATTCCAGCTTTGAATGAAGAAGCTACGATTAGTACTTTCGTTGACTGGTGCAATGAAGGAATAAAAGGAATCGATATACCGACCGAAATACTTATCATTGATAGTTCGGACGATAAAACGGCTGAAATAGCTTTATCAAAAGGTGCTCGTGTTTTAAAAGTGCCTAGACGTGGTCTGGGTCGTGCCTATATAGATGCTTTGCCTCATATTCGCGGTAAATATACAATATTAGGTGATTGTGATTGCACTTATGATTTCAGAGAATTAAAGCCTTTTGTTGATAAATTCAAACAAGGCTACGAATATATTATGGGTTCTCGATTTGCCGGAAGTATAGAGCCGGGGGCAATGCCTGCATTACATCAATATTTTGGCAGCCCAGCTACAACATATTTTTTTGATGTTATTTTCAATCAGAAATTCTCTGATATTCATTGTGGTATGCGCGGCGTTACTTTAGATGGTCTAAAGCGCATGCAGTTAAAGTCACAATCTTGGCAATATGCTTCCGAGATGATTATCAAGGCAATATATTTAGAACTCAAAATAACCGAAATACCTATCAAGTTCTACAAAGATATAAATGGCAGAGTAAGTCACCATAAACGGCGAGGTTTTGCAGAACCTTGGATTGCCGGCTGGTACACCCTAAAAAACACTTTTGTTTATCGGGCAGATTTTTTTCTACTTAGTCCTGGGTTTATCTGTTTTGCATTAGGACTTGCTTTAGTTTTGCTTTTAGCAGGTGGGGAAAAAGTTGTTGGTGGCTTGGGTTTTTCATTCTATTGGCAAATGTTGGGCGCTTTTCTTTCAGTGCTTGGTGCTCATTTGATTTTCTCTGGTGTATTGGCCCGCGTCCTATACGACTTTCATGGGGACACAACAAAAAAATGGGTGGCTATTTTTCCATACAATAGATCCATAGTTATTAGCATGGTACTGATTACTATTGGCTTGGCTGCGGTGTTTCCTTTTTTGAGAGATTATTTTGTCAACGATTTTAGATTACCCAGCAACCCATCATCTGGTCATTTAGCGATAACGGGCATGGTTTTTATAGTGCTGAGCTTTATAAATTTCACTTCAACCTTGTTGATTCATGCTGCGTCTCTTTCAAAAAATACAAAGCACGATTTTTCTTAACCAAAACACCCCTCATTCGTTTTTCTTTTTGATTTATTTGTGCAGTACAAATAAATCAATGTAGCTATAGCAATGCCTTCCCAAGGCTTGCGATAACGTCCATCCAGCATTGACGAATCGCTAAGAACATAAGCAGCAAGCGTTGCTAAACAAAGAATAACCAGAACATTATTCATTGCTTTTTTTCGTACAGCCAAAATGATAATTGCTAAGGTAAGCACAGACCATGCCCAACGCATTAGTCTTTGAGCCTGTTGAATTGGGTCGTCTTCTCGACAATCTGGCCATGATTGACTAAACAATAAGTGCAGTGTCTCTTCAAGCATATTACGCAAATGGTCCTTTAACGCTAGTGGATAAGGCTCTAAAGTTAAATTCACTGGCTTATCGCAATTGATGGTGTACTTAAAAAGTCCATGTCTCCATGTGCTCCAATTAGAAAAAGGAGCAAATGGTTCAGAGCACGTGGCATTGGAGCCAAAGCTTCCGGTTTGATATAAAGTCTTGCCCTTATAAATTATTGTTGTTGTATATTCAACGCCATTGCTTCTATGCCAGCCTCTGTTTAAGGCACCCATTCCTGGTGGAAAAAGCCAAGTAAAACCAAGTCCCTTATAGACCCAGAGAGGATAGGTCAAATATGTCATACCCACTATGCAGGCTACGACAATACTTGCCAATAACGCTTTTCTTCTATTCTGTTTCCATAGGCAGAAAATCAGCCAGGATAAAACGAGCACTAGTTCAAAAGCAGTATTGAGCTTTACCGATGCAGTAAGTGCCCAAAGTACTGTGGCAAGAAGTAGAGAAGAAATTGTGCCTTTTCTTTTTGCCCGCCAACTTAGCCAGAGTGATATGCCAAGCAGAGGTAATAGGATAGGTTCATCCATAAAATAAGAATAAATACTAATCCAAGAAGGTAAATAAGTAATTACAGCCATAAAAATTAGAGCTGTTGTTTTTGAAGGAAAAATTTCTCGCCCCCATTTGTACCAGCACCAAGGTGTAATGGCACATAGCAGTCCAAGATAGGTAGCTGCACCGAATACAGTATCGCCAAAAATAAAGAGGGCAGTTTTGAGGATAAGTTGAGGTAAAGGTGGATCAAGTATTGAAAATAATGCCGTGCCAAAATGATCCTCGGTGACATTGTAATGATGCCTATGTGGATCAGAATACAAATGACCAAAGGGGTTAGAAAAGAATGGATAAAAAAAGCGGAAAACCAGTCCTATAAAAATAATTAGATATAACCATTTATTGCTGGGTTTCATTTGCGCTTTGTTGAACGAGAATAAAATGCCTAACATCATTATATGTTAGGCGGGGCAAAAGAGTTATGGTCGACATGATATGCTGAATACATTGGCAGATTTGCAATTGACAACCGTGACATAACTATGACATTCAGTACAGAATTTATTGAAAAGTGTGCCTCGGCGTTAAACAATATTGACGCAGGATCTATAGAACAAGCAGTACTGCAATTAGCGAGAGTAAGAAAATTCGGTGGTCGCCTGTTCATTATCGGTTCTGGTGGTGGCGCTGGGCATGCTTCGCATGCTACTGGGGATTTTAGAAAAATGTGTTCTATTGAGGCATATGCGCCCTACGACAATGTGTCTGAATTAACTGCCCGGGTAAATGACGAAGGTTGGGAGAGCACATTAGTTAACTGGTTGCATGTCAGTCGGTTGAATAAAAATGATGGATTGCTAGTTTTTTCAGTTGGTGGCGGAAACACCGAGCATAATATAAGTATGAATTTGGTTAATGCTGTATCTTTTGCCAAACAAAATGGTTCCGTTGTAATTGGTGTGCTTGGTAAAGATGGTGGGCATATAGCAAAAGTAGCTGATGCCACTATCGTTATCCCTAACCTTGCACCTGAATTGGTTACACCTATTACCGAGGGGCTTCAGGCCGTTATATGGCATTTATTTGTATCTCATCCAGACCTTCAAACAAATTCAGCCAAATGGGAGGGTCTTTATAAGTAATGCTTATTGCGCGCAGTCCAATGCGTATATCACTTGGGGGAGGAGGCACTGATCTGCCCTCTTATTATGAGCGCTTTGGTGGCTTTGTTTTAGCTGCCGCTATAGACAAGTATATGTACTTGGCTGTCAATCAAGCATGGAACGAAGAATACATACTAAAGTATTCAAAATTTGAACGCGTAAAAACTGTGGATGAAATTCAGCATCCCATTTTTAAGGCAGCTTTATCTACAATGAATATAGGTCCAAATATAGAATTAGTAAGCATGGCTGATATTCCTGCTGGCACAGGCTTGGGTTCATCTGGAAGTTTCACCACTGCTTTACTAAAAGTTTTGCATGTATACAAAAAAAACAAAAATGTTATCGTAAGTCCTCATGAATTAGCTGAACAAGCATGCAATATTGAAATTAATATTCTTAAAGAGCCTGTGGGCAAACAAGATCAATACATAGCTGCCTACGGAGGAATTAGCTGTTTTGAAATAGACAAATCTGGCACTGTCAAAGCTTATCCAGCTCAGTTTTCAAAGCAGACAATTTATAGTTTAGAAGACAATTTGATCATGTTTTTTACTGGCTATCTTAGATCTGCCTCTGAGCTTTTAAGCGTACAAGATAAAAAAAGTAAAGAAAATGACAAAGATATGATTGAAAATCTTCATTTCGTCAAAGACTTGGGCTTAAGGATAAAAAAAACCCTGGAGCAAGGACAATTAGATACTTTCGGTGAGCTTATGCACGAGCATTGGTTACACAAGAAGAAAAGATCCCCAAGCATGAGCAATAACGAAATAGATAAGTACTATGACTTAGCAAGGAAACATGGTGCTCTTGGCGGCAAATTAGTTGGCGCTGGAGGAGGGGGATTCTTATTGTTCTATACCGAGAACAAAAGAAAATTGCGAGAAAAAATGACTGAGGCTGGTTTGCAAGAATTACGTTTTCACTTTGATTTTGAGGGAACAAAAATTATAGTTTGAAGTGAAGCTGTTCGTGAAAAAGCAATTAAAATAACTGATGATTATCCTTACAATGAATATTTTTTACTACAATTGATTTTGAACAAACAATTATATTTGATGCCCTAATTTATGAACATGCTCAATAAAGTTTTTATAGCAGGGGGCGCCGGATTTATAGGCAGTCATTTTGTTGATCGCTTGCTGACTCAGCCTGGAGTAACTGGCGTTACTGTATACGATAATCTTTCTTCAGGACAGTTAGCCTACTTATCACATCATCAAAGCAGCAGCAAACTAAATGTTATTGAAGGTGATATCAGCGACAAAGAGCATTTGCAAAGAGCGATGGAACAACACCATACCGTTATTCACTTAGCTTCTAATCCTGATATAGCTAAAGCTCTTACAGAACCATCTATTGATTTCGATCAAGGCACCCTTCTTACCCATAACATTATGGAAGCAATGAGAATAACTGGTGCATCAAAAATTCTTTATGCTTCAGGAAGCGGCATTTATGGCGATGTTGGTATGCATGAAATCACTGAAGACCATGGCCCTCTTTTACCAATTTCCACTTATGGAGCCAGCAAATTAGCAGGAGAAGCGCTTATCTCAGCATATTGTTATATGTTTGATTTAAAAGGTTTGGTTTTTCGTTTTGCAAATGTTGTAGGGCCAAGACAAACTCATGGTGTAGGCTTTGATTTTATTGCTAAATTAAAATCTAATCCAAATGAATTAACAATATTAGGTGATGGTAGGCAAAGCAAATCATATATTTATGTAAGTGATGTAATTAATGCTGTTTTGTGGGCAAATGAAAAAGTGCAAGAATCTTTTGCTGCTTTCAATGTAGCTACAGATGATTACATAACCGTGACAGAAATAGCCAAAATTGCCATTGATAAGGTTGTAGGTGATTCTAATAAAGTAAAACTCGATTATGCTGGAGGCAGCAGGGGCTGGAAAGGGGATATACCTGTTGTGCGACTCAACACTGAAAAAATAAAAAGATCGGGATGGCGCTGTCAGTATTCATCTTCACAAGCTATAGCTAAGTCGATAGATGAAATGCTCAATCAAGATTTTTCAGTTTTTGAACATCATAAAACAAATGGCTAATTTCCCACCAGTCTTAATACTCGCGGGAGGCTTAGGTACTCGGGTAAATGCTGCTTATGCCAATTTACCCAAAGCAATGATACCTATAAATGATGAGCCTTTTATTGCTCATCAACTTAGATTGTTAGCAAGAGAAAAAGTTACTGAGGTAATTTTGTGCTTAGGTTATTTAGGCGAAATCGTTGCAGATTATGTAAAAGATGGCAAAAATTTTGGATTGAATGTGCAATATTCATACGATGGTGAAAAATTACTGGGTACTGGTGGTGCTGCTCTAAAAGCTGGTCTTGGTCTGAATAGTCCTTTTGCTGTTCTTTATGGAGATTCATATTTAGATACAGTTTTTACTCCCGTGTATGAAGCTTTTCAGCAATCAAGCAAAATGGGCTTGTTGACTGTATTTAAAAACAACAATGAATGGATACCATCCAATCTTTCTTGCAACTCAGGCATGGTTCTTCATTATGATAAAAACAGACCTAGCCCTAATATGCAATATGTTGACTATGGTCTATCAATTTTTAAAGCACAAGCTTTTTCTAAATTTCAAGCTGATCAAATTTTTGATTTAGCAGAGGTGTTTGTTTCACTCATAAAAGAAAAACAATTAGCTGCTTATGAAGTAAAAGATCGCTTTTATGAAGCCGGCTCAGAACAGGGAATAAAAGAATTGTCTACCCATTTAAAAACAAATAAAAATTAGAAAAATGCCCAGGAGCGACTCGAAAGTCGGATTCCCGGGCTGGATTGTTCGCTCCGCTTGGCTGTTCCATTGCTGGTTTTGAAATTTCAGTTAATAATGGGATGCGTTAGTAGTGCGAAGTCAGCAGCAAAAAGTCAAATAATCAGGCTAAAATGCTGCTTTTGCAAAATGAAGACAAAAGAGATTTTTCGGAACTGATAGAGGATTTGCTGACGAAATTTCCGACTGGCAAATAGCTCTTATTTCAGCCATTAGACGCAAAGAGGCATCGTCTAAAGGTATTAATGTGCGACATTGTTTGCATTTCATACTGCTGGGAAACTGGTTTTTTAAGCCAGTAATTTTACATACCTATCGCGTTAGAGCAGGATAGCTGATTGGAATGGCGTATACACAGGCTTTTATGAGACTTTGATAAAGTCCACTTTCTTGAAAGCGGCGATTGTAGCGATAGCAGAACTCGTCAAGATAGTTTTGAAGATGTTTTCTCTTGATCCCGTGATAGGTTCCCAGCAGAAATCGTTTAGCTAATGAAATTGCTAAGTGGACAAATGGCAATTTCTCAGCAGCTGATATTGGAGTTGAGAGGTGAGCCTCTAACCGGTGACCCATCTTCTCCAGGATATTATGTGCTGCGGCACGATCTGTCACAAATTTATAGCGATGTCGCATATCAACGCACTCTTGCACAACATTTTTAACTGCTGATTTGTTTACCATTGTGCCAAATATTCTTTTCATTACCAGTTTGCCGGAGTGGCCATTTTTTGATTCAATCATCACCAGTACCTGGCTCTTGTGCTTTTTTCTACCGAAAAAGCCCTCATCCAATTCAATTGTTCCGATTAACTTTATTACTTTACTGTCTTGCTGAGACATCGCTATTCTGATTTTATGTAATACGTGCCAAACAGTGCTGTAGTGCATTCCTAGCAGTTTACTGAGCCTCAAAGCTGAAATTCCACCTTTATCTTGGGCAATTAAAAAGATCATCCAAAACCAAGCTAGAAGCGGTATTCTTGTCTTGTGGAACATGGTATTGGCAGTAATTGAAATTTGATGTCTACAAGATCGCANNNAAGGCTAAAATGCTGCTTTTGCAAAATGAAGACAAAAGAGATTTTTCGGAACTGATAGAGGATTTGCTGACGAAATTTCTGGCTGGTAAATAGCTCTTATTTCAAGGCCATTAGGCGCAAAGAGGCATCGTCTAAAGGTATTAATGCGCGACATTGTTTGCAATTCATGCTGCTGGAAAACCGGTTTTTTAAGCCGGTAATTTTAAGCCAGAGTTGCCACGGGCTATTAAGGTTGTAATTGGTAGCTTCGCAGTTAGGACAGAACCTCGTTCGTTCCCAGGTGTTTAGTAGTGCAACGCCAGAAATTAGCACAACCCCAAAAAATCTTATAAAAGGACCATGCCATAACAGAAATGCAACTGCTAACACTAGAATAGATCCCATCATTAGCCATTTAAAAACACTTTGTTTATGGGACATTGCGATATTTGGTAAACGCACCCAATAGCAGTCAAAAATAATGAGCACACCAAGCCAGAGAAATAAAATGATGTCGCCAATTCCCACAAATAACCTCAAGTTGTAACATGCAAAAATGGACGCTATGCTAAGCGATGTCGCTTTATTATATCAGTTACAGTGGTTTTGCTAATTTTAAGTTTGGCTGCTATTTGTCGGTAAGACTGCCCGTCTTCGACAAGTTTAATCACTTTTGGAGCAAGTCGATCTGCCTTTACACGTTGTCCTAATTGTCTTCCTATCTTTTTGCCCCTAGCTTGTGCTGCTGCTATTCCCGATTTGACTCGTTCCCTAATTAAATCCCGTTCGAATTCAGCTAGCGAAGCTATTATTGTAGCGATTAGCCTGCCCTGCGAGGTGCCTAAATCGAACTGCAGGCCAGATTGGGCAATAAGAGACACGCCCCAAGATTGAAGTTGCTGTAATGTATGAATAAGGTCGATCGTGCTACGGCCCCAGCGCGTCAGTTCTGTAACTAGAATAATGTCTATCTTACGTGCTTGGGCAAGAGATAAGATTTCTTGACGTTCCTTGCGGTTTTCCTTTGCACCACTACCAGTCTCTTTCCATATACCAACGACCTTCCAGCCCGCTTTGCGCGCATAAGCTTTTAAATCACGCTCTTGCCGTTCACATGATTGGTCGGTAGTGGATACGCGGCAATAAATAACGGCCTTCTGTACCAATTAAACCCTCCAAAAAACATATGCCTCAAAGGCGCATGATTGCTAAAAGATTTATTGTATCAGTTAAGGTTTGCTTTATTTGGTACAAGCTATTGCTATGATAAAGATTTTTGATCTGGAAATATCTAAACTATCAAAAGCAAAAAAATTCAAAACAGAACCCTACAAGGTAAGAAGAAACTATTTCATGTAGAGCACTATAACTTCAAAAATAGCGAAAAAATAAGCAAATGGAGTGGCAATTGTAAAACCGATTTCTGATGCCCAGTCAACATCTTGCCCTTCTCTCCAGTTGCAATACATTAAGACACAGTTGGTAAGCGGAATTGTGAGGAACCACCCCATGATTCCCGTAAAGCCGGCTACTACTAGTAGGATTGACCAAAAGTCCACAGTAAATGTCTCCTAATGCTCTGGTTAGTTTAAAGATAAGCCCAAAGGTACGTTTTGGCAACCGTGAAAATACTAATCAACAAAAAACAAAGTCAAAAATAGAAAAGATAACTAAATCGTCCGATGGTCCAAAGTATTAACTTTGGACCATCGGACTGTGACAACTACTCTAGGCTTGATGAGTATTGCTACTCACGCCTGGTACTAACGGCCGCCGCCGCCAGCACCACTGGCGGAAGAACCACCGCAGGCACCCCCACTGGTCCCGCCACCGGCCGCTGCACTACCCACGGCAGCCCCCGCGCCCGAGCTACAGGCCCCGGAACCACCACCGCCACCGTAGGAAGGAACGAACCGTCGATCGATGCGCAACATGATGATGTACCTCGTGAAATCTTACTGAACTGTGATATGGAAATATGTGGTTACTGCATGGTGGCAATCCTTATGAATGGACGCCCAACTAACTGTGCTCCGTGCTTAGATTCTCCTTTGGGGTTGCGACGAATCAAGCGGTGCTTGCGCGCGCATAAGCACCGCACCGAACCTCTCTTGCGAGAGGTGTATCGTTAAGTGCCAGATTGGTGGGGATTGCCAATCACAGCTTTGACTGTCTTAGGGCACGAGACAATGGCAACAGCCACGGATTTTCTGGTCACCAGAGCGGTCCTCATCTCCTCTTGAGGTTTCCGGTTGGGTGACACCTGTGTTGGTAGGAAGGGTTGAGGTGGCGCACATGGCAATTCTCCGGAAGTTGAGAGTCAGGCAACTCAGGGGTGAATCTCTTGATAGCCTTCTGATTAATGGAGCAATGCTTGCGCATGCGCAAGCATTGCTCCATACCTCCCGTAAAGGAGATATTTTGTTGTCGTTGTTGGTCAACGGACGTTTTGCTTTGGGCGTCGTGCTTCAAAAATAATTCTAAGATCGAGGAACCCCATCGTCCTGATTGGGTTTTCCTCGATCTTCTGGAGAGCAACGGATGCGGAATCGCTGTCCTCATGCTCACTTGGGCGAAACATCGACCTTGTCGGCCGCGACAGTCTGGGTATTAGCATTCGCGACGCGCGCGAGGCTCTTCTGTCGCTCCGCTTTCGCGAGGGCGACCGCCTTTGGCGCGTTCGGAAAAGCCTTCTTGAAAAACGCCTCCTGCCGTGCCTTGCTCACTTCTGGACTCATATCGGCCGGCAGCCGAACCCAGGGTGCATTTCGATTCCATTCGTGGTCCCATTGTCCTGTCTTCGTTTTCCGGAGGATCTTGACGAAGAGGCTTCCTTTGCAGGCGTCCTGGAAGTTGGACGCGCCGTCACAGTTGTAGAGGAAGCCGAGGAGATAGTTCTCCGAGCCCTCACCTGTGATGGGAACGCGCGTGAATGGCAGGTTCCATTCTTCCGCCAGGTCTTCTGCAGCGGTAACGCGACGGGTGTCATTCTTGCCCGAGCCCTTTGCGTTAAAGGGCGAGAAGAAGACGTTGACAACGACGAGGCAGCCGTCCTCGGATGGAACCGGGACACACTTTTGATCATTCTCAGGAGTCCATTCCGAAGAATCGGCAGAGGGGACCTTCGGCGTAGCATCGTCTCCAGCGAAGACGGCGCTCAGGTTGTAGGGGGCGCTGATGAGGAGCATCAGCGCAGCGAGAGCGATGAGGCGGAGGACGGGGGCGAGCTTGGACATGAGACTCTCCTGTAAAGGAAGAAGATGGCATCGTGCTCTCTTGAACTGGGGCGGACGTACCCTTGGTGTGATTCTCTGCGATCGACAGCGAACTATTGCTACCCCAGCTTTCTTCTAACGTTGATTAACGCTAGTTAAAACTGGAGGGTAAGCCTAATATGGGTTGGGAGTATAAGTGTTCAGTGTGTTTTGGGAATACAAGTAACATTTTTATCTAAGACGAAATCAATAGATCAAAACAAGCCAAAGTAAACCCCAATTTACTTCGAGATAAATAATTCTCTTGAATACCATAATTCACTACTGCCTGGTCCTGATTGATTTAGCGAGACTGATTATTGAAGTACCTTTTTCAAAAGAGTCCTTAAATTCAACAAAAAAGTGATATTAATTTACGCGTTAATATATAGCGCGGCTAGCGTAATATATAAAATGCATGTCTCGCTTGACAATTCAAGCGGTCCAGTGAACATGAGTGGACGATCAGCTGGTTTCAGAAGTTCAAGACGGAAGATATTTACTAAAAAGAAAAGAGAATAGTTCTCTAAAAAAGCAAGTTAATCTTAAAGATGTTAGATTTTTTTATAAAGACGGGAAAGATATTAGCAACCAGTCCACTTCTGGATATCTCTACTGAAGATTTTTGCATTTAGCTGATCAGTCACTGACTGCCTCAGAAATTTTGAATTGCATCTTGTGCGGTTCGGGTATTTTGTCGCGTTCATTTCGCAAGCAGGAAACTCTTATGGGCGGTGATCCTCCCACTCAAATACAACAAGGCAGCGATCAAGATAAGCCTGCTCTTCCGAACAGAGAGGCAATAGCTTTTACTGAACGAGCCATATTTCAATGCATGGGTATGAGTCCAAAAGTAGCAGGGCAAATGGCCAATGCTTGTAATGGTGTATTCGAGAACCTTAAAAATGGGAAGTACGAAAAATACTTGCCGAAAACTGTTTGGGATTCTCGTGGTTCCTCTGTAGATCAGCTCTTAGCAGCAGCCCCTCCTACTGACTCCGTTCCTACTACTTCTTTGCCTAAAGATAGACCGGCCAATCAGCTCTTAGCAGCAGCCCCTCCTACTGACTCCGTTCCTACTACTTCTTTGCCTAAAGATAGACCGGCCAATCAGC